>JBBAPX010000008.1:0-137177 GCA_040400575.1 Rhodoferax sp. | reverse complement strand
GCGAAGGTGGTCGTACCGTCGGCGCCGGTGTGGTTGCCAAAATCATTGCGTAATTCGCATCCAACCGAGGAATTACCATGGCTACCAAACAAAAAATTCGCATCCGCCTCAAAGCGTTTGATTACAAGCTGATCGACCAGTCGGCAGCTGAAATCGTTGACACTGCCAAGCGTACCGGCGCCATCGTCAAGGGCCCAGTGCCCTTGCCGACACGCATGAAGCGTTTTGACATTCTGCGCTCGCCGCACGTCAACAAATCCAGCCGGGACCAGTTCGAGATCCGCACCCACCAGCGCCTGATGGACATCGTGGATCCTACCGACAAGACAGTAGACGCCTTGATGAAGTTGGACCTGCCCGCAGGCGTGGACGTCGAGATCAAGCTGCAATAAGTGTCTCGTGATGCAGCGCACCTCGTGCCTGCGCCACAGATCCTGGCGTTTTTGTGGCCGCAAAACGCCTATATCCCTTAACTTCGGGTTATACTGCTAGGCTGTCCACGAATCGGACCGACACCAGTCGGCCTATTGGGGACGGATTTATCAACAGTCTTTCACATTACAACGTTGCCGCCAATTGAAGTGGCGACGGTGGAAGTTACGGAGAAAACAATGAGTCTTAGCAATCATTTAGGGTTGCTGGGTCGCAAGGTGGGCATGATGCGCCTATTCACCGATGAGGGGGATGCAATCCCTGTCACGGTGGTGGATGTATCAAACAACCGTGTGACGCAGGTGAAAACCCAAGCCCATGATGGCTACGTTGCCTTGCAGGTAACGTTCGGTTCGCGCAAAGCATCGCGCGTGACCAAGCCGGTTGCAGGTCACCTCGCCAAGGCGGGTGTAGAGGCCGGCGAAATCATCCAAGAATTCCGCACTACCGCCGATGTTGCTGCCCAGTACCAGGCAGGTTCGGTGATTGCTGTGAATGGTCTTTTCACTGTTGGCCAAAAGGTTGACGTGCAAGGTACCAGTATCGGCAAGGGATTCGCAGGCACCATCAAGCGCCACAACATGAAGTCACAGCGTGCGTCGCACGGCAATAGCCGTTCGCACAATGTGCCTGGCTCTATCGGTATGGCGCAAGACCCGGGACGTGTGTTTCCCGGTAAACGCATGACTGGTCACATGGGTGACGAGACGGTGACCACCCAGAATCTGGATGTGATCCGCGTGGACGAAGCCCGCCAATTGCTCATGATCAAAGGTGCTATTCCCGGCTCGGCCGGTGGATTTGTCACCGTGCGCCCGGCTGTGAAAGCCCAGGGCGCAGCGAAGAAAGGGGCGAACTAATGCAGCTCGAACTCCTCAACGAACAAGGTCAACCGACCGCTAAGTACGACGCGCCGGAAACCGTTTTTGGCCGCGCCTACAACGAAGACTTGGTGCACCAGGTCGTCGTCGCCTTCCAAGCTAATGCGCGTCAAGGCACCCGTGCTCAGAAAGACCGCCAACAGGTCAAGCACTCGACCAAGAAGCCATTTAAGCAAAAGGGAACGGGCCGCGCACGCGCTGGTATGACGTCTTCGCCCCTGTGGCGTGGAGGCGGCCGCATATTCCCCAATATGCCGGACGAAAACTTCAGTCACAAAATCAACAAAAAGATGTACCGCGCCGGTATGGCCGCTATTCTTTCGCAACTGGCCCGTGAAGGTCGCTTGGCGGTGGTGGATTCACTGACGGTAGATTCGCCCAAAACCAAGCCGCTAGCGGCGCGTTTTAAAGCGATGAATCTGCAATCGGTGCTGGTGATTGCCGATCAGGTGGACGAGAACTTGTACTTGGCATCGCGCAACTTGGTCAACATTCTGGTGGTAGAGCCCCGCTACGCCGATCCGGTGTCGCTGGTGCATTACCGCAAGGTGTTGGTGACCCGGGCCGCCATGGACCAACTCAAGGAGATGTTCGCATGAGCCACGGTTCACATCCCACCAAATTTGACGAAGGCCGCTTGATGCAGGTTCTCATCGCCCCTATCGTGTCTGAAAAAGCCACCATGGTTGCCGAAAAGAACAACGTCGCCACCTTCAAAGTGCTGCAAGACTCGACCAAATACGAAATCAAGGCCGCAGTGGAATTGATGTTTAAAGTCGAAGTCCAAGGCGTTACCGTAGTGAACACCAAGGGCAAGTCCAAGCGTTTTGGCAAATCCATGGGCCGCCGTGACAACGTGCGCAAGGCCTATGTGATGCTCAAGCCCGGGCAAGAGCTCAATCTGGGCGGGGAGGCTGCGTAATCATGGCTGTCATTAAGATGAAACCCACCTCACCAGGCCGTCGTGGCGTGGTGAAGATCTCGCGCGATCACCTGCACAAGGGTGCGCCCCATGCGCCACTGCTGGAGCCGCAATTCCAGCATGCCGGTCGCAACAACAATGGCCACATCACTGTGCGCCACAAGGGCGGCGGGCACAAGCACCACTACCGCGTGGTGGACTTCCGTCGCATTAAGGATGGGATTCCCGGTAAGGTCGAGCGCATTGAGTACGACCCTAACCGTTCTGCCCATCTGGCACTGATTTGCTATGCCGATGGCGAGCGCACTTACATCATCGCCCCGCGCGGTTTGGAAGTGGGCAGCACCATCATGAGCGGCGCCGAAGCGCCCATCCGTGTTGGCAATACCCTGCCGGTGCGCAACATCCCGGTGGGCTCCATCATCCACTGCGTGGAGTTGCAAGTTGGCCGTGGTGCACAAATCATCCGCTCGGCGGGCACCTCAGCCACCTTGCTGGCACGCGAAGGCACTTACGCCCAAGTGCGGCTGCGCTCGGGTGAGGTGCGCAAGATCCACATTGACTGCCGCGCCACGATCGGCCAGGTCGCCAATGAAGAACACAGCCTGCGCCGTCTGGGCAAGGCTGGTGTCAAGCGCTGGATGGGCATCCGCCCGACCGTGCGCGGCACCGTGATGAACCCGATCGACCATCCGCACGGCGGCGGCGAGGGCAAGACCGGCGAAGGCCGTCACCCTGTTGATCCATGGGGCAATCTGACCAAGGGTTACCGTACCCGCGCCAACAAGCGTACGCAGGTCATGATCATCTCGCGTCGCAAGAAATAAGGGGTAGGTAAATGACTCGTTCTCTCAAAAAAGGTCCTTTTGTGGATCACCACTTGGTCGCCAAGACGGAAAAAGCCGTGGCCACCAAGGATAAAAAGCCTATCAAGACCTGGTCGCGCCGTTCCATGATCCTGCCTGACTTCATCGGGTTGACCATCGCCGTGCACAACGGCAAGCAGCACGTTCCTGTGTATATCACTGACCAAATGGTCGGCCACAAGTTGGGTGAGTTTGCACTCACCCGTACTTTCAAGGGCCACCCTGCGGACAAAAAAGTCCAGAAGAAATAGGAGGCGACCATGGAAACTCGTGCAACCCTTCGTGGCGTGCGTTTGTCAGTGGACAAAGGCCGACTGGTCGCGGACCTGATCCGTGGCAAAAAAGTGGACCAGGCGCTCAACATCCTGACCTTTACGCAGAAAAAAGCGGCTGGCATCATTAAAAAAGTGCTTGAGTCCGCCATTGCCAACGCAGAACATAACGACGGTGCAGATATCGACGAACTGAAGGTGAAAACCATTTACGTCGAGCAAGGTGCATCCCTGCGTCGCTTTACCGCCCGCGCCAAAGGGCGCGGCAACCAAATCCGTAAGCCCACGTGCCATGTGTACGTGACGGTCGGTAACTGATAAAGGCCTGGAAAATATGGGACAAAAAATCCACCCCACTGGTTTTCGCCTGTCGGTGAGCCGTAACTGGTCCTCGCGCTGGTATGCCAGCGACCGTGACTTTGCTGGCATGTTGGCCGAAGACATCAAGGTACGTGAATATCTCAAGGTCAAGCTAAAAAATGCGTCGGTTTCGCGCGTCCTGATCGAGCGTCCTGCCAAGAACGCGCGCATCACGATTTTTTCTTCGCGCCCCGGTGTTGTCATCGGCAAAAAAGGCGAGGATATTGAAAACCTCAAGCGCGAACTGGGCAAGCAGCTCGGCGTGCCAGTGGCCGTCAACATCGAAGAAGTGCGCAAACCCGAAATCGATGCCAAGTTGATTGCCGACAGCATCACGCAGCAGCTGGAAAAACGCATCATGTTCCGCCGTGCTATGAAGCGCGCCATGCAAAACGCCATGCGTCTGGGTGCCCTGGGCATCAAGATCATGTCGGCAGGCCGTCTAAATGGCATAGAGATTGCGCGCACTGAGTGGTACCGTGAAGGCCGTGTGCCATTGCATACCCTGCGTGCCGACATCGACTATGGTGTCTCCGAAGCCAAGACTACTTACGGCATTATTGGCGTGAAGGTCTGGGTTTATAAAGGCGACACCCTGGGTCGTAATGATCTGCCAGCTGCCACTGAGCAGCGTACCGAAGAAGAGCGCCGCCCGCGTGCGCCTCGCCGCGATGACCGTGGTGGTCCAAGCCGTCCCGGTGCTGACCGCCCCGCACCCCGTGGTGCCCGCCGCACTTTGGGCAGCAATGCCGCTCCGTCTGACGGTAGCGACAAACCTGCTGAAGCCGGTGGCCCAGAAGCCCCTAAACCCGCCGTTAAGCGCGTACGCACCGTCGCCGCGCCAGCTGCAACAGCTGACGGCAAAGGAGAATAATCATGTTGCAACCCGCTCGTCGCAAATACCGCAAAGAGCAAAAAGGCCGTAACACCGGCATCGCTACCCGGGGCAGCTCGGTCGCATTCGGTGATTTTGGTCTGAAGTGCACCGACCGGGGCCGTCTGACGGCCCGCCAGATCGAGGCCGCTCGCCGTGCCATTTCGCGCCACGTCAAACGTGGTGGACGCATCTGGATCCGTGTCTTCCCCGACAAGCCGATTTCCCAAAAACCCGCCGAGGTGCGTATGGGTAACGGCAAGGGCAACCCCGAGTACTACGTGGCTGAAATTCAGCCCGGCAAAATCGTGTTCGAGATCCTGGGCGTGTCCGAAACCCTGGCGCGCGAGGCCTTCCGCCTAGCCGGTGCCAAACTGCCTCTGCGTACGACTTTTGTCAGCCGCATGATTGGCCAGTAATCAGGAGCATGACAATGAAATCGACTGAACTGCGCAAAAAAGACATTGCCGGCCTAAAAACGGAGATCAAAGAGCTGCAACGTGCTCACTTTGGTCTGCGTATGCAAAAGGCAACGCAACAAATTACCAACACCGCAACGCTGCGCATTGCGCGCCGCGACATCGCCCGTGCCAAGACCATTCTGGTCGAGAAGCAGAGCGCTGACACATCCGCCACCTAAGGAGTACGCCATGACGGAAGCTAAACAATCCCTCAAGCGCACCTTGATTGGCAAGGTGGTCAGCGACAAGCGTACCAAAACTGTGACCGTGCTGATCGAGCGCCGTGTAAAGCACGCGCTTTATGGCAAGATCGTTGGTAAATCCAGCAAGTACCACGCCCATGATGAAAAGGGCGAGTACAAAATGGGCGATATGATCGAAATCACTGAGAGCCGTCCGATTTCCAAGACCAAGAACTGGGTAGCGACTCGTTTGGTGGAAAAGGCCGCGGTGGTATAAGTTTTTGCAGCCTCGCGCTGCACGAAACCGGCAAACGGCCCACAATGCTTGGGCCGTTTTTATTTTTTGCAACTGATACAAGGAGCACCCATGATTCAAGTTGGAGACACCCTGCCCGCCACCACCCTGATGGAGTACCACGAGGTCGAGGCACAAGGATGCAGCATTGGCCCCAACGCCGTCGATGTGGCCAAAGCCAGCGCCGGTAAGACTATTGCCCTGTTTGCATTGCCCGGTGCATTCACGCCGACCTGCTCGGTTAAGCACGTGCCTGGTTTTGTGACACATTACGAGGACTTCAAAGCCGCTGGCGTCGATGAAATCTGGTGCCTGAGCGTGAATGACGCTTTTGTGATGGGCGCCTGGGCGCGCGAGCAAAATACCGGTACCAAAGTACGTATGTTGGGCGATGGCAGCGGCGACTTTGCCAATGCCACCGGCTTGATCTTGGACCTGACCACCCGCGGCATGGGGGTGCGCAGCAACCGCTATTCCATGTTGGTCAAAGACGGAAAGGTCGTCACACTCAACGTCGAAGGCCCCGGTAAATTCGAAGTCAGCGATGCAGCCACTTTGCTGGCACAGGCCAAGGCCTGATTAAGGGCAGGTCAGGCAACTCTAGGCAGCCGTGCTGACTAGAGTTGCACTTTCAGGTAGTGCGCTCCGGCGATGGGGTTGAAGTAGTAAGGTGGCACTTCTTGAAATCCCAGATCCTGGTATAGGGCGCGCGCAGCCTCCATTTCGCTCAGCGTATCCAGCAGCATGTAGCTATAGCCTTGCATGCGCGCAAAGTCCATTTGCGCTTCAGTAAGCCTTCGGCCCATGCCTAAACCCCGGTGTACAGGGCGCACGTACAAGCGCCGTATTTCGCAGGCATTGCTGTAGTCCACATTGTCCAAAGGCCGTAAAGCGCAGCAAGCCAGCGCTTCATCCCCGGCCATTGCGAGCAGCAGTTGGCCTCTTGGTGTTGCATATTCTCCGGGCAGCGCCCCCAATTCCTGCTCAAAACCGGTGAAACATTCAGGCACCGTCAAAGATGCTGCGTATTCCCGCAAGATCAGTCGTGCAAGGTCAAACGAATGGGTGGAATCAGGGACGCACAGGCGCACTGCCGGCCCCTTAGTCGCTGGACTTGTGGCACTCATAGCGCGCTGCTTGCGACGACTAAACCCACCGCCGTGGCGCAAAGCAACAAGAGCAGTCCAGCCAGCAAGCGCGAGGCCTTATTGTCCTTGCTGTCCAGCGCAGGCTGTGTCAGGATTTTGTCGCCAGTGAGCATCGGCCTTAGCAAATCAATTCGGCGTACCCGCAGATACCAGAAAACGCTGCCAAGGTGCAACACAACCAAAGCAATAAGCGCCCATTTGCCCGGACCGGTATGCCATTGGGTAGCCAGTTCCACCCATGCGTTGCTAACCCGCGCCGTCAGTGGCCCACTGGTGGCAATTTGGTCGTCGCTAAACAGGCCGGCTAGCGCTTGCAGCCCCAAAAAAGACAATATCGCCAAGACCGACCAGGCGCCCAGAGGGTTGTGCCCCACAACCGGATGCGCCTGTTCCAAAGGCTGGCGCGCGTAACGCCAGGCCTCCAAAGGTGTTGAAACAAAACTGAAAAAGCGGGACCAATAGCCGCCCACAAAGCCCCAGACAATGCGCCACATCACCAGGCTCAGCATGGCGTAACCGCAGCGCATATGCCAAACCATGGCATCGCCACCAATTTGCCCGCTAAGCACCAAGGCTACAAAAAGCAGGCCTATGGCACCGTGGCAAAGACGCGTCGGTAAATCCCAGACTCGAACCGCAAACAAATCATCTGCTCCCACGAAGTCGTACAAGGCTTAAAGCCCAAGTCTAGCCACAAATAGAGGATGAAGCCCCGCAGCTTCCAGCCAATAGTAAAGCCCCAGAACGCACTCAACTAAACGACATGGGCAAAATGTCACGTTGGCTCAAGAAATGAAGCCAAGAAACATTTCAACCATTGGGAGTAAGCATGAAGCAAACACCATCCACGCCCGCCCGCTATGTGACCACCCTCCTGCTATGTATAGGCAGCGTTGCCCTGCCCGCCCATGCGCAATTTGCCAAAGCGGAAGACGCGATCAAATACCGCAAAGCCGCATTGACAGTGATGGGAGCGCATTTTGGCCGGGTAGCCGCTATGGCCAACGGACGCGCCCCTTACGATGCCAAAGCTGCTGCCGAGAATGCCGCGCTGGCCGAGACTATGTCCAAATTGCCGTGGGCTGCTTTCCCCGAGGGCAGCGACAAAGGCGAAACCAAGGCCAAGCCGGAAATTTGGACGGACAAGGCTCGCTTTGCCGAAGCTGCAGACAAGATGCAGGCTGAATTGACCAAGCTCAACGTGGCTGCCCGCGCGGGCACGCTCGATGCCCTCAAGCCTGCGGTCGCCAGCGTGGCGGGTACTTGCAAAAATTGCCATGACAACTTTAGGCAGTAAGACAATATCGGACACCTTCTCAAACCCAGGGCGACAAACGCATAGGCGCTTACCAAAGGCATTGACAGCGGGTGCGCCAAGGCGCGCAAGCAGCTTGATGGTGCTGTGCCTACTGCTGGGGGCCTGTAGTCCGGCGCTGAACTGGCGCAGTGTCAGCCTTGACGGATTGCAGGCCACTTTGCCTTGCAAACCCGACCAGGCACAACGCCCGGTCTCCTTGGCTGGCTTGGAACTGACCTTGGCTATGGTCGGTTGTGAAGCGGACGGCGGACTGTATGCCATTAGCCACACCCGCCTTGGCCAAGGCGTGCAGGCCCAGGCTGTCATCGATGCCTGGCGCATGCAGGCTTTGCAGGCTATGGGCAGCACCGCATTGCCTTTGACTACTGTGCTACCCGCGCTTGGTGCACGACCCGCGCTGACGGTCTATCAAGTGAGCGGCAACGGCCCGCGTGGACAGGCGGTGCAAGCACGTTGGACCTGGGTGCAGCGTGACCAGGATGTTTACCATTGGGCCTTGTACGCCCCTGTGATTCGCGCTGAAATGGAGGAGCCATTTTTCGGCGCATTTCAATGGCCATAGTCACGGTAAAGGCGCTTGCAAGAGCTAGTGGCTTCATCCGGAACACGCATAATCGGGCGATTCCTTCGACTACATTGCATGCCCATCGATATTTTGATCATTGCCCATGCGCCGCTGGCAAGCGCCTTACGTAGCTGTGTCTTGCATGTGTACCCGGAAGTCGCCGCTAGTTTGCGTGCGATAGACGTAGCGCCTGACGAGGCGCCCGAAGCCACGCAGCAGCGTATACAGACCTACCTGCAGGCCAGCGACACGAACTCGGTGTTGGTGCTGACGGATGTCCTTGGCGCCACGCCCTGCAATATCGTGCAGAAAATTGCCGATCATCAGCAATGTAAATTGGTCGCAGGCGTTAATTTGCCCATGCTGCTGCGTACCGTGAATTACCGCCACGAGTCTATGGATGCCTTGGTGGCGCGCGCGCTTGCCGGCGGCAAGCAATGTATCGTTGAAGTCGCCCCCGTCACCCCGCTTATCCAACCGGCCTGAGCCCATGATTCAAGTCACTACCACCATTATTAATAAACTGGGTTTGCATGCCCGCGCTTCGGCCAAGCTGACCAAGCTGGCCGGCAGCTTTCCCTGTGAAATCTGGATCAGCAAAGGCGAACGCAGGGTCAACGCCAAAAGCATTATGGGCGTGATGATGCTCGCCGCTGGGTTGGGCTCGGAGCTCATCATCGAGACCGAGGGTGAGCATGCGCAAGAGGCCATAGACGCACTGCTGGCGCTGATTGCCGACCGTTTCGGCGAAGGCCAATAGGCGGTCACGGTTTTGCGCATATGACCTTCTCTATCCACGGTCTGGCCATCTCACGCGGTGTGGCCATCGGCAGAGCAGTACTGGTGGCCTCCAGTCGCATGGACGTGGCGCACTACTTTATACGTCAATCTGACGTGGGAGCGGAAATTGAGCGTCTGCGTGCGGCCCGCAATCAGGTGGTGGAGGAGTTGCAGCGCCTGCAACTCAGTATTTCTCAGATGAGCCCCAAAGACACGCCACATGAGTTGGGCGCTTTGCTCGATGTGCATTTGATGCTCTTGCAAGATACCGAGTTGGAGGCGGGTGTCAAACGCTGGATTGTCGAGCGCCTGTACAACGCCGAATGGGCTTTGACCGCACAACTAGATGTGCTTGTGCGCAATTTTGACGAAATGGAAGACCCGTATTTGCGCGAGCGCAAGGGTGACCTTGAGCAGATTGCCGAGCGCATATTGCGCGCGATGCGGGGTGTGGCCAACCCGGTGGCGGTGCCGCCGCGCAGCAGCCCGAAAAGCGCAACACAAGACTTGATGCTTGGCGACACTGTGGATGTGCCGCTGGTGTTGGTGGCGCACGATTTGTCGCCGGCCGATATGTTGCAATTCAAGCAAAGCGTGTTCGCTGGTTTTATCACCGATGTCGGCGGCAAAACCTCGCACACCGCCATCGTCGCGCGCAGCATGGATATTCCTGCGGTAGTGGGTGCGCGCACCTGCAGTCAGTTGGTGCGCCAGGACGATTGGATCATTATTGACGGCGATGCTGGGGTGGTCATCGTCGATCCCTCGCCCATCATCCTGGCCGAATACAGCTTCAAAAAGCGCCAAGTCGAACTCGAGCGCGGCCGCCTATCGCGCCTGCTCAATACCCCTGCAGTCACACTCGATGGTGAAAAAATCCAGTTGCTGGCCAATATCGAAATGCCCGAAGACGCGCAAGTGGCGCTCAAAGCCGGCGCACTCGGTGTAGGCCTGTTTCGCAGCGAATTTCTATTCATGGGGCGTCACGGCCATCTGCCCGGCGAGGAAGAGCAATTTACCGCTTACCAGCGTGCAGTGCAGGACATGCAAGGGCTTCCTGTCACCATACGCACCGTCGATGTGGGTGCTGACAAACCGCTCGATGCCAGCACCCACGACGCGGCCCACCTCAATCCTGCGTTAGGCCTGCGCGCCATTCGTTGGAGTTTGGCCGACCCTGCGATGTTCCTGACCCAATTGCGCGCCATCTTGCGCGCCGCTGCGTTTGGCCAGGTGCGTTTGCTGGTGCCCATGTTGGCGCATGCCTCGGAGATCAAGCAAACCTTTGCGCATATCGCGACCGCCCGCAGCCAGTTGGATAAGCGCGGCCTGGCCTACGGAGCGATCAAAGTAGGCGCCATGATTGAGATTCCCGCTGCCGCATTGACTCTGCCGCTGTTTTTGAAATACTTTGACTTTTTGTCTATCGGCACCAACGATCTGATTCAGTACACCCTGGCTATCGACCGCGCCGACGAATCGGTAGCGCATTTATACGACCCGCTGCACCCTGCGATCTTGCAATTGGTGGCTTCGACGATTGGCCAATGCCATGCGCAAGGCAAAGAAGTGAGTGTCTGCGGTGAAATGGCCGGTGATGTCAGCCTGACACGCCTGCTCCTGGGCATGGGCTTGCGCAGCTTTTCTATGCATCCGGCCCAGATACTGGCGGTCAAGCAGGAAGTATTACGCGCTGACGCCAAGCGCCTTGCGCCCTGGGCTCAGCGGGTCCTAGCCTCGGACAACCCGGCCTTGCTCTTGTCAGGCGGCGTAGTTTAGTTGCGCCCTGGGCGCTGAGAACCCAGCAGCGCTGCGCCCACGATCAGTGCGGCAGCCAGCACCATCGACGCACTGGGCGCTTCGCCCCGCATCCAGAGCAAGCCCAGCGTGGAGAGCAATGGCGTAAGGAAAGACAAAAGGCCTATGTGGCGCGCATCGCCGCGCTTGAGGGCGGCGTCCCATAAATAAAAAGCACCGCCTAGCGGACCCAGACCGAGCCCGGCAATCAGGAGCAGTGCCTGTGCGTCTAAAGCAACTGCGCTCTCTAACACGCAGTGACAAAGTAGAGACAAGAGGCCCGAGAGCAAGCCGAAAACCCCTATTGACGCGGTCGCAAAAGGCGCCACTCTTTGCGTCAGCAGCGAGTAGCTGGCCCACACAAAGGCCGAGGCCAGCGCTGGTAGATAGCCCCAGGCAAAGCCGCCTAAAGTGCCGCCCTGCGGTGCGGCCGGGCCGCCCAGGATAGCCAATGCCGCGCCGCCAAAGCCCATCAGAGCGGCCAACACATGCACGGCGCGTAATCGCACGCCCGGTAAAAAAACCGGTGCCAACAAGACCATGCCCAAGGGCCACAAATAGTTGACCAGATTGGCCTGCACCGGCGGTGCATATCGCAAAGCCAGGAAAAGTAAAAAATGAAAACCGAACAAGCCGTACACGCCCAGCGCCAGCGTTGTCAGCGGCACACGCACAGCGGTCAGCGCACGCGTACGGGCAGCGCCTCCCTGTAACGCCTGCACCAAACACAGGCCTAAGCCCAGCACACTGCCGGCCAGCAAGCCCAGGCCGGTGAGTAAAAACGGCGGCACGCTTTGCAAGGCCACACCCAGTGGCGCCAAACTACCCCACAGCGCGATGGCGCTCAGTGCCAATAGCGTGGCCTGGTGCCGGGAGGAAACCGGCACGAATGGTTCGCTCATGTTGCGGTCTTAGGTGGAGCGCTGGTCGGTGCTGGGGGCTTGCCACAAATTGATGCCGCCTTCTAGGGCATGGCGATCAATCGCCGCCAGCTCTTGTGGCGCGAAGTCCAGATGCTTCACGGTTTCGACCAGCTCGATGATTTGCGCCGGTTTGCTCGCGCCAATCAAAGCTGAGGTGACCCGCTTATCCCGCAGCACCCAGGCCACCGCCATTTGCGCCAGGCTCTGGCCCCGGCCTTGCGCGATGCTGTTGAGCGCGCGCACATGCCTTAGGTTTTGCTCGCTAAGGTGCTCAGCGCTGAAGGAGCCGCCGCCGGGCCGGTTGATACGTGCGTCCGCTGGTACGCCGCTAAGGTATTTGCTGGTGAGCAGGCCTTGGGCCAGAGGGCTGAAAGCGATGCAGCCCATAGCGCAATCTTCCAGGGTGTCAAGCAAGTCCTCTTCTACCCAGCGGTTGAGCAGGTTGTACGCCGGTTGGTGAATCAATGCCTTGACGCCCATGGCGCTGAGGATCTTCGATGCTTCGCGGGTTTTGGGCGCCGAGTAGCTGCTCACACCGACATACAAGGCTTTGCCTTGTTGCACCGCAGTTGCCAGGGCACCGCAGGTTTCTTCCAGCGGCGTGTCCGGGTCGAAGCGGTGGCTGTAAAAAATATCCACATACTCCAGGCCCATGCGCTTGAGGCTTTGGTCCAGGCTGGCCAGCATGTATTTGCGCGAACCACCACCTTGGCCATAAGGGCCTGGCCACATGTCCCAGCCGGCCTTGCTCGAAATCAACAGCTCGTCGCGGTAGGGCTTGAAATCGCGCCGCATGTGCTCGCCAAAATTGGTTTCCGTGCTGCCGTAGGGCGGGCCGTAGTTGTTGGCCAGATCGAAATGGGTGATGCCCAGGTCGAAAGCGGTGCGCAGCATGACGCGTTGGGTTTGGAACGGGGTGGTGTCGCCAAAGTTATGCCACAAACCTAAAGAAATGGCGGGCAATTTCAAGCCGCTTTGGCCGCAGTTGCGGTAAGGCATGCGGTCTTCATAGCGCTGCGGATCGGCTTGGTAGGTCACGGCGGCTTGGCTGACGAACTCAGTTGGAAAAGGCCGCAATACCGGTCATGGCCCGGCCCAGGATCAGGGCGTGGATGTCGTGCGTGCCTTCGTAGGTATTGACTACTTCCAGGTTCACCAGGTGGCGGGCCACACCGAATTCGTCGCTGATGCCGTTGCCACCCATCATGTCGCGCGCCAGGCGGGCGATGTCCAGCGCCTTGCCGCAGGAGTTGCGCTTGAGGATAGAGGTGACTTCCACGCTGGCGGTGCCCTCGTCCTTCATGCGGCCCAGGCGCAGACAGCCTTGCAGGCCCAGGGCGATTTCGGTTTGCATATCGGCCAGTTTTTTCTGGATCAGCTGGTTCGCAGCCAGTGGGCGGCCAAACTGCTGGCGGTCCAAGGTGTATTGGCGCGCGCGGTGCCAGCAGTCTTCGGCAGCGCCCAAAGCACCCCAGGCGATACCGTAGCGCGCGCTATTGAGACAGGTAAACGGCCCTTTGAGGCCGCGCACTTCGGGAAAGGCGTTCTCTTCAGGGCAGAACACGCTGTCCATCACGATTTCGCCGGTGATGCTGGCGCGCAAGCCCACTTTGCCGTGGATAGCCGGTGCGGAGAGTCCGGTCATGCCTTTTTCCAGAATAAAGCCGCGAATCGGGCCCACGGCGCCGCTTTCGCTGACTTCTTTAGCCCAGACTACGAACACATCGGCAATCGGGCTATTACTGATCCACATTTTGGCACCGCTGAGTTGGTAGCCGCCGGCCACTTTCTGCGCGCGCGTCACCATGCTTTGTGGGTCCGAACCATGGTCGGGTTCGGTCAGACCAAAGCAGCCGATCAAAGCACCGCTGGCAAGCTTAGGCAAGTATTTCTGGCGTTGCGCCTCAGTGCCGAATTCAAAAATCGGCAGCATCACCAGTGAGCTTTGAACGCTCATCATCGAGCGGTAGCCGCTGTCCACCCGCTCGACTTCGCGGGCGATCAGGCCATAGGCCACATAACTGAGGGCTGGACCGCCATAGGCTTCGGGAATCGTAGGCCCCAGCAGGCCCAGCTCGCCCATTTCGCGGAAGATGGCTGGGTCCGTGGTTTCATGGCGAAAGGCTTGCGTCACGCGGGTTTGCAATTTGTCCTGGCAATAGGCCGCGGCGGCATCGCGCACCATGCGCTCTTCGTCACTGAGCTGTGCATCCAGCAAAAACGGGTCGTTCCAAAGAAAAGTGGCATGTGCCATGGGGGCTCCAAAAGGGGGTAGACCCGATGCTAACGGGTAGCTAGGGAAGAAATCATCCCTTGGGGACTTATTGGAGGCTGATCTTGCCGTACCAGGCCTGGGTTTGGCTATGGGTGTTGTCGCTGTCGGTCATGATGCCAATGCCCACTAGGTGGCCTGGGGCTTCGCCAAAGGCTGCTTCGAAATCCGCGTGGATATCGCGCTGGTAGTTGCGCCATTGGTGTAAACCTTGCGGACCCGATTCGATGACGATTTTGCGTATCCGTTCCGTTCGCGCGTTGATGATGATGCTTCCCACCGGTCGCCGGTTGCACCAGACGTACATCAAAGTCGCGTAAGGCATTTCTTTGCCGGTCACCAATCGCGTGAGTTCATTGAACGCCGCGTCTTTGGCCGAGAAGTTGCCCCGGTCCCCTTCAAAGGCCAGCACCAGACGCACCGGCGAGTCATCGCCCTGGCGCGTCCCCAGGTCCGATCCATCTATAAGGGCGGGCACCAGCCAGGAAAAATGCACTTGCTTAAGGGCTTCAGGGCTGATATTCAACGTGGTACGCAACATGCTGGCTGATGCATTGGCCTGTGCTCGCAATGCCTTACGCTGGCCTCGGGGATCGATCGGCGCTTGTGAGTCCAGGCTGTAGCGCGTGGGCTCTTTGGTGGGCAAAAACATGCCTTCCCACTGGCTTATTGCTGCGCTGTCCCAGATATTGCGCCCTGGTGTATCTATCTGGGGGTCTGCCAGCTTGGTGGGTGCTGCGCATCCGAGCAAGAGGCCCAGTACGGATATGGCCCAGAAGGCCCGCAACAGGCCTAGGACGATGGGTGGGTCGATGCAACGCAAAGGCGCAAACCTTGCCATTTTTCAATGTCGGCACCGCTTGGAGCCGCAAAGTTAAAGATACGAGATTGTGGCCTATCTTTGTGGCGTTGATCCGTTCAGCGCAGCGGCATGTTCAGGCTTAGGCCAAGCATCCAGTTTTGCGGCATTGCAGGCTCATAGCTTTGGGGAGGGTTCGCGGTTTGGTTGACCAAGACGGAGCCCACATAGCGCGCATCACTGAGGTTGTTAAGTCGTCCGTAGAGGGTTACAAGCCCTTGATTCCAGGCCCAGCGCTGGCTGAGTGCCAGATTGAAAATGCTGCGCCCATCGGCAGACTCGGTATTGAGGTCGTTGGCAAAAATGCGCCCCGCTTGCTGCCACTCCAATGCCAGGCGGGTGCCCAGCGGTGACTTGTTTTTGGCGTCGAAAGCTTCGCTGGACCATGCGATTTCGGCGAAGGTAGAGCTGTCCGGAATGCCCGGTATTTTGTTGCCCAAAGGTATCGCCGTGCCCGCGTTAAACGCTTGCGAATACTTTGCATCTATGGCGGATGCCGAAATATTGGCTGCAATATGGTCGCTCAATTGCGTGCGCGCTGCAATCTCCCACCCAGTGCGTGAGGTGCCGGGGGCATTTTGAAAGGAAGTTCTGCCCGCGTTACTCAAAAGCACCACGATCTCGTCGCTGGTATCAATTTGATACAGCGCAAGGTCTACACGGGAATTGCGCGCTGGCACCCACTTAGCGCCTATTTCGTAATGCCGGCTGCTTGCTGCCTTGACATCGGTGTTAAAGCTATTGACGAAGGTCGCTGTCGTTTTCCCCGAGTAGGCCATTTCCGCCAGCGTAGGGCTTTCAAAGCCTTGGCCGTAATTGGCATAAATATTCAAGGCATCGTTTGCATGCCAGGTGAGGCCTAATACGGGGCTTGTAGCACTGAAATTGGCGGTGCCTGAGCCATCTCTGTCAGCGCCCGTCGCAGGGATATAGTCGCTGCTGTTAAAAGTAACATTACTTTGGCGTAAGCCCCCAACCAGAGAAATTTGTTCAGACACGTGGGCCGTTGCCTGTACAAAAAAGTCGTTGTTTTGTGCTGCGTTGTCTTCATCCCTTGTCAGCGAACCCGGTCTTTTTTCACCTAGCAAGCTTGCCCCCCCTTGTCTGCGCTCCGATGACTTGTCGAATTCGTATCCCGCGGCCCACTCGATCGGGGTTGCTTGCCATTGGCTGCGCCCGGTGTATTGCAGGCCCGTGCCGTAATACGTGCGGTTCAAGCCTACCCAGGTGGTGCTGGCCAGGTATTGCAAGTTTTCCCGCGTGCCGTAATACACGCGCGCCGTCAAAGCATTGTCTGCATTGACAGCATATTGAACAGATGAACCCAACTGATTTTGCAATACGACTTTGCGCGTAAATTTTTCAATCGCATTATTTCCCGCTTGCGTGGGGTTTGCGATCAGTTGCGCGCGCGTCAAGCCCAGCGGGTCTTGCGCCAGCGGCATGTCAAAGCGGTTGAACACTACATTGACTTTGGTTTGTTCGTTGGGCGCAAAGCTGAGCTTGCCGTTGAACTGATTGCGCTCAGCCGCGCTATTGGTGCGGTAACCGCTAGCAGAAAAAGTGCCGTAGTCGGCGACCAGACCGTAGCCGCCTACGGTATCGGAAAATTGGTAGTCGGCCCGGCGCATGCCATACGAGCCCAGGTAGTACTGGTATCCCAGTGTCGGTACTTTGGAAGCGTCCTTGGTGAAAGCCTGAATCACGCCGCCAGACGAATTTCCATACAGTTGTGCCAAAGGGCCGCGCAGCACCTCCAAGCGGTCGGTGGATGTCAGGCTGACGGAGGAGGATTGGCCTTGACCGTCAGGCGTCGTCGCCGGTATGCCATCGATCAGCAAGCGGATGCCGCGTACGCCAAAAGCCGATCGGGCGCCAAAGCCGCGGATGGAGATCTGCAAATCCTGGGCATAGTTTTGCCGCTCAAGGATGGTCAGGCCCGGCGCGCGTACCAGCGACTCGGACAAATTAATCTGGGGGCCGCCGCCCTCGATGGCTTGGCGGTCAATAAGCTGCACCGCAGCAGGCGCATCAAAACTGCGCATTTGCGCGCGTGATGCGCTGACAACCACTTCTTCCAATTGCTGCGCGTAGACAGACCCTTGGCCAAGGGCGAGTGTGGCTGCCAGGCAATAGCCAGGGCGTAAAAATGGGGGCATAAATCGCGTCTCCGTAGCGGTGGCGGGGATCGTGGAGGCCGTCAGCCAGGCCTGCCCGCCGTTGTAATCTTTGAATCATTCTAGGGTTGCATGCCTAAAAACCTGGCTCAAAATTTTTTCAAATACCCGCTGAATTAATAGATAGCCTACCTAGTCAAAAACCTAGGGTTTTCACTATGGGACATATGGCGCTAAAAAGTAAAGTGGTTCAAGCGCTACCTGTTTGAGTTTTTCATGCGGGGTTAGGCGCTGCCGGGATGGCTGTTTGTGGCAGACCCGCCCGGATAATTTGACTAACGGAGACACTATGAATCACATCCTGCGCAAGCTAGCGCGTCGCACAGCAAGCTCTCTCGCAATTGGCATGGCCTTCACTGTGGCAGCGGGCGGTGCCTTTGCTCAGGTTGGCGCCGATGCGGCCAACCTGCAAAAACTGGGCTCCTTCAAACGTACCGACACGGCACCACCCAAGCGTATTACGCAGGGCGGCGTCTACGCCGACAACCTGAAGAAGATGCTCACCAACGTCAAGTTGCCGGACGGTTTCAAGATTGAGCTGTTTGCCATCGTACCTGACGCCCGCTCTATTGCAGTCAGCCGTAACACGGCGGCCGTTTGGGTCAGCACCCGCAAGAATAATGTGTATTTCGCCAATGACCGCGATATGGACGGCGTGGCCGACACGGTGGAAGATTTCAGCCCCAGCGTGAAGTTCGATATTCCCCATGGCCTGTGCTACACCGACGACGGCTTCCTCTATGTGATTGAGCGCAACCGCGTCATGATGTTCCCAGCGGTGGAGTATTTCACCGAAGGCTCGGACACCGTGGCTTTTGCCGTGGTCAAGCAGGGCGACCTGATTCCTGCCGACGAAGAGTCTTACAACCACACTGCACGCTCATGCGCGATTGGGCCGGACAACCGGATTTATATCACCCTGGGTCAGCCCTTCAACGTGTCGCCCCCCGAGAAGCAAGCCTTGTACAACAAGGTCGGTATTGGCGGCATCGTCAGCTTTAACCGCGATGGAGGAGACCGCAAAGTGGTGTTGACTGGTTTACGCAACTCCTCTGGCCTGGCCTTCAACCCCAAGGACAAGTCGCTATGGTGGACTGACAACCAAGTTGACGGAATGGGCGACGAAACCCCTCCCGGCGAGATGAACAAGGTGCCTGTGGGCGCCGATGGCAAGCTGACCCATGGCCTGTGGTATGGCCACCCCTACTACGGCGGTGGCGATGTGCGCACGGACGACTACAAGGCTCAGCAAATCCCCAAAGAAATGGCTGACAAGTACGTCAAACCGCAAGTCGAGACGATCGCTCACGCAGCGGATCTGGGCATGATGTTCTACACCGGCAGCATGTTCCCTGCCAAGTACAAGAACGCCATCTTCAGCGCCCAGCACGGCAGCTGGAATGCCGTCAAGCCACGTGGCGCGCGCGTCATGGTGACCTACCTGGATGACAAGGGCAACGCCACCAAGCACGAGCCTTTTGCAGAAGGCTGGATGACTTCGTCGGGCTTCTATTTGGGGCGGCCCATGGACGTACAGCAATATGTGGATGGATCTATCTTGGTATCTGACGACAAGGCTGGTGCGGTTTATCGCATCACATACCAGAAGTAATATTCGGTAATTCAGGCCGGCTGGGCATTGTGTCCGGCCCGCTTTTTTATGCTAACGCAGCGAGCAACTAAAACTATGCAATTTTTAATTCCCCTGGCGCTTGTGGCTGCAACACTGGGCCAAACCGTTTGGGCGGGAAATGCCGATGCAGGTAAGGCCAAATCAACGGCTTGTTCCACCTGCCACGGTCTCAATGGAATGTCCACTCTCAATGAAGCGCC
Organism: Rhodoferax sp.; assembly: GCA_040400575.1. GTDB lineage: Bacteria > Pseudomonadota > Gammaproteobacteria > Burkholderiales > Burkholderiaceae_C > Allorhodoferax. The sequence goes on along the minus strand of JBBAPX010000008.1, from coordinate 117,960 downwards.
CAATCTGGCCGGGCAGCCTACGATCTACCTGATAGAGCAATTACGCGCCTACCGCAGCGGCAAACGCCAAAACGAAATCATGGCCATCATTGCCAAACCTTTGACTAATGGCGACATTGAGGACTTGGCGGCTTGGTACAACTCCATCAAGGTGGAAGTGAAGTAGTCCAAGCTATCTGCGATGTCTGCTGAAAAAGCCGGCGCGCAATACCGCGTCGATTACCTGAAGTAAGTGGTTGCCTGAGAAATAAAGGGGCCGGCCGGCAAGGCCCTGGCCCTTTTTTCATACCGATTGCGCTTGAAGCAGGCGCGCACGGGGAGGCTTAGACCCGCGTTGGCAACCAGTTGCCCAAGGCAAACACCGAGTTCGGTGCATTGGGCTTGGACAAAGTGGGCGCCGGTTGCTTCAGCAGGCTTTTTTTACCTGGCTTGCGCACTTGCACTTTGAAGCCTTTGGATTTTTGCTCCAAGGCCAGTCCGCGCAGGTTGATGGTTTTCATGTGTTCCAACATCGCGCTGTGCAATTGCTCGCACAGGGCGTGGGTCATGTCGCCCTGTGCCCCCTGTGTGACGGGGGCAGCCTCGTCAATCGCGGTCACGATGTCAGCCACCGAGATGGCGTCGCCACGAAACCCCAAGGTGTAACCACCGCCGGGTCCGCGGGTGCTTTCTACCAAGCCATGTTGGCGCAGCTTGGCAAAAACTTGCTCTAGGTAGGAAAGCGAAATGCCGTGGCGCGCAGCCAGCTCACTGAGCGCCACCGGGCAATCGGGCTGGCGCAGGGCCAGGTCAATCATGGCGTTGATCGCAAAACGGCCACGGGTACTTAATCGCATACACAGTCCTTTCGTCTAACGCACGGGTCGTGCAAATCCGGCGCGCACGTACGCCAGGGCAAAACTCAACTATAAAAACCTTTATGCTTCGTGTAAATTCGTATTTTTAAGTAAATAACTTCGATAATTACGAAGTTATTGGATGATCTGCCCTCTGACAGGGCCGTGCTTGCAAAGGCAACAAATGAACTTTAAACACCTTTATTACTTTTGGGTTACCGCCAAGTCCGGCGGCGTGATGCGGGCCGGCGAGCAATTGCACACCACGCCGCAAACCTTATCTGGGCAGATTCATCTGCTGGAAGACTGGCTCGGGCGCAAACTCTTTAAGAAAAGCGGGCGCAACTTGGAGCTCACTGAACACGGACGCTTGGCGCTGGGCTATGCCGATCAGATATTTACCCTGGGCAATGAACTGGAGTCGGCCGTACGCCAGGCCCATGGCGGCGCGCGGGTACTGGAATTTCGGGTCGGTGTGGCCGATTCGGTGAATAAATCCGTCGCCTACCGGCTGCTAGAGCCGGCGCTGGCAGTACCTGCGCCGGTGCGCATGGCTTGCAGCGAAGGCAAGTTTCCAGACCTTTTGTCGCAGCTAGCGCTCAACCGCCTGGATTTGGTGATTGCCGACGAACCCATGTCACGGCGCATTAATGTGCGCGCCTTCAACCATCCTTTGGGGCGTAGCAGCATGTCCTTTATGTGCACTGCGGCAGTGGCAGCCAGTTTGCACGGGGCTTTCCCCCAATGCTTGAATGCGGCCCCGCTGCTCATCCAGGGCGCGCAGGCCTCGGTACGCCAGCAACTTGAAGCCTGGTTCACCCGCCATAACATCGCCCCCCGCGTAATCGGCGAGTTTGATGATGGCGCTTTGATGACCGCTTTCGGGCGAGAAGGCCGTGGCGTGTTCATGGTACCCAGTGTGATGGAGAAGGAAACGGCTTCCCAATTTGGGGTGCAGTGTGTCGGACGCAGCGACGAGCTGGTCGAGGAATTCTTTGCCGTATCGGTGGAGCGGCGCATTACACACCCTTGTGTGCTGGCAATTACCGATGCCGCGCGCGGGCAGCTTTTCGGCTAGCAGCCAGTCGCCCAGACGGGTTTGCTCGGCCTATACTGGAACGCTCCATGCCCTTATTTCCTAGTCCGTGCGCGTAGGCACTGCCTCCTCTTTGACGCGCCGGGCGATGGCCCGCATGGCACTGGCGCGCCGGCATGCGCGTATGCGCATGTTTTTGCTGCCCCCGGTGTGGCGCGGCATGCTCTGGGTGGCCGCCAGCGGTGTGGTGTTTACCTTGCTCAACACGATTGTGCGCAACATCACGCTGTCGCTTGACCCTTTTCAAGCGCAGTTTTTGCGTTACCTTGCCGGCACCTTGGTAATCCTTCCCTTGGTGCTGCGCCAAGGCTACGCAGCTTACCGTCCGGTGAACATGGCGGGCCAGTGGTGGCGCGGCGCGGTACACACCTTAGGATTGGTTTTCTGGTTTGTTGCGCTGCCACGCATCGGTTTGGCCGACATGACGGCCATCGGCTTTACGGGGCCTATCTTCATCATGATAGGCGCGGCCTGGTTTTTGGGCGAAAAAATGTATGCCGACCGCTGGATCGCCGCCCTGTTCGGTTTTGCCGGTGTGCTGGTGGTGGTCGGCCCGCACTTGTCGGCATCTGGCGGTATTTATTTCTTGGTTATGCTGGCCTCTTCACCCTTGTTTGCGGCCTCATTTTTATTGACCAAATCACTCACCCGTACGGAAAGCGCAGGCGCCATTGTGCTGTGGCAGGCGATCTCGGTGACGCTGCTCAGCCTTCCCTTAGGTTTGATAAATTGGACGGACCCGACACCGATGCAATGGCTGGGCTTTTTAGCCGCAGGTTTTTTGGGGTCGGCCGCGCATTATTTGCTGACGCGCGGTTTTCGCGTAGCCGATATTTCGGCCACCCAGTCTTTGCGTTTTCTGGATTTAATCTGGGCCTCGATTATGGGGTGGCTGGTTTTTAGCGATGTGCCGAGTCACTCGACGATTCTGGGCGCGATGGTGATTCTGGCCTCCACCGTGTGGATAGCGCAGCGCGAACGCGGGCGCTAAAGCCTTGCGCGAAAACTAGCTAAGGCCTAACGCATACAGTGGGGCTATTGCAAAAGCCTGAGCGAACCACTATGCCAGCCCCACATCCAGACCCCGCCGCGCGCGCCGCTGCCACGATACAAGCGATACGTCGTATCGCTGATTTGCCGGGCCCTCAAGGCCTGCCTTTTCTGGGCAATGCCTTGCAGTTTCGCTCGCCGACTTTGCACTTGGAATTGGAAGCCTGGGCGGCACAATACGGGCCCTATTACCAGCTGCGTGCCGCAGGTCGGCGCATTTTGGTGCTCAGTGACCATCAAGTGGTGGCCTCGGTGTTACGCGATCGACCCGGTGCGTTTAGCCGCACCGCCCGGCTGCGCGAAATCGGGCAGGAGATGGGCTTGCAGCCCGGCGTATTCAGTGCCGAGGGCGAGGACTGGATGCGCCAGCGGCGCATGGTCATGGCCGGTTTTGATCCAGGCCATGTGCGGGCGTATTACCCTACCTTGGTCAAGGTCGCCCAGCGCTTGGTCAAGCGCTGGACACAAGCCGCCAGCGGCCAAGAAACTATTGTCTTGCAAAGTGATTTGATGCGCTACACCGTGGACACCATCGCGGGGCTGGCCTTTGGCGCAGAGGTGGATACGCTGGGTTCGGACGGCGACGTGATACAGCAGCACTTGGACAAGATATTCCCCGCCTTGTTCCGGCGCATTACCGCGCCGATTCCACTTTGGCGCATATTCCCTTCGCGGGCAGATCGGGCGCTGGCGCGCAGCATGCTTGAAGTCAATAAAGCGGTTGACAGCTTTATCGCGCAAGCGCGCTTGCGTATGCAAGCCGAACCGCAACGGCACGTGCATCCACACAATTTGCTAGAAGCCATGTTGGCCGCCGCGGACCGGCCGGACAGCGGCCTCACCGATGCCCAGGTCGCCGGCAATGTGATGACCATGCTGCTAGCCGGCGAGGACACCACGGCCAACACAATTACCTGGATGATTTACTTGCTCTGGACCCATCCGCAGGCTTTGGCTCGGGCCTGCGATGAAGTGCGCAACAAGGTGCGCGATTGTCAGCAAGCCACCATGGAAGAACTAGCTGACTTGGAATTTATCGAGGCGTGCATCCACGAGACCATGCGCCTCAAGCCGGTGGGTCCTCAACTGCCCTTGCAGGCCAATGCCGACGTGTTGGTGGGTGATGTACAAGTACCCAAAGGGACGATTGTGATCAACCTGCTGCGGGTTGACAGCGTTCGCGAAGGTTTGGTGCCCCAAGCGGCCCAGTTTGCGCCCGAGCGCTGGTTGCAACCGGGTAACCCGGCCAAGCGCTTATCCACGCCATTCGGTGCCGGGCCGCGCATTTGCCCGGGGCGCTACCTGGCGATGTTGGAGATGAAAATCGCAATGACGGTGTTACTGGGCCACTTTGACATCGAATTCGTAGGCACTGCCGATGGGCAGGCGCCCCAGGAGCGGCTATCGTTTGCGATGATGCCGGTAGGTTTGCAAATGCGCTTGCGCGCAAAAATGCAGGCTCAATTCAGCAACCCATGAGTTCTGGCTGCGCCTTTGCAGGCGGGTCTTGGCTACTGCCATGTCAATGCCGCTGGTAACTCAGCATACGGCCTTTGTAAGCCGCCCAGGCCGGGGTGGCCGCTAAGGTCAAGGCGTATTCTTTGAGGACAAAGCCCAAGGCGGCCATGTGCCGGTGAAAGTGGGCCCGGTTGCCTCGGTTCGGGTCTACCACCCAGACTTCGCACGCGTGCGCGGCGTGTTCTTCGATAAAGGCCGGAAGCGTTCCGGCCTCGTCGCGTTCGTACAAGATGTCGCTGCCCATGATGAGGTCAAAACGCCCTTGCACCGGTGCTGCGATACGTATCCGGGCATAAGGAATTACCCTGGCTGGCGTGGGGCCCATAGACGCTGCTGGTCCATCCCGTGAAGGCAGCATGCCCCAGCGGCCATGGCGGTATTCCAATGGAAGCAGTCCATTAATCCGTAGGTTTTCCAGCATAAAGCCTGCAGCCATGGGATGGCAGTCGCTGGCAGTGACATCGGCCCCGCGCCTGTGGCCGACCAGGCTGGCCAGTGCCAGTCCGCAGCCCACCTCCAAAATACGTTCACCGGCCTGCACCGGTCTTTGCGCCAGACGCTCGGCCAGATGCAAGCCTGAGGGCCATAACAGGCCAAACAGCGGCCAGGCCGCCGATGAAATGCCTTGCTGCAAAGCCTCGCCATGCGGATCGTGGAACTGCTGTTTGTCCAGCAGCGAACGGATAAGGATATTGGGCACCCCTTTGACCGCAATGCTCTCTTGCTTGGTCTGGTATCCGGGGGGCGCGGCGGCGTCTAGCTTGGCGGTCATGCCCTATTAAGCGCCTCCAAACTGACAGGGCGCTTGTGACGGCTAGGACGCGTGGCGCGGCGCCTCCTGCGATGGCATGTGAAGCCGGCCCGATAGTGACTTACAGGCGGGCCGCATGTTCAATCTGCGTGCGGCGTGGCAGCTTCCGTAGCGCGGATAAAGCGGACAATGTGCTGGGCTACTTCTTCGCCTTTGTCCTCTTGCAAAAAGTGAGCGGCACCGCGGATTTTGAAGTGGTCTTGGCCTTGCGCGCCAGGCACGTTTTTTTGCCACATAAATTCTCCGTGTTTGGTGATGGGATCGCGGGTGCTAAAGAGTGTCAGAAAAGGTTTTTCCCACTGCTTAAAAACGTCCCATGCGGCTAGGTTGCGCTCGCGCTCGGGGTCGTCCGGTGTGGAGGGCACAAAGCCAGGGAACACCCGCGCAGCCACTGTGTATTTGCGGCTGGGAAAGGGCGCGTCGTACGCCGCTTCTTCTGCAGGTGTCAACCCCTTGTGGCAACCGGTTTTGACAATGCGGCCAATCGGAAACCAGGGGCTGTAGCGCGCGAAAGCACGCCATATTTTGAAGGCCTTTGGCAGTGCATCCATTCCCGTGGGCAAGCCGCCATTGGCGAGCACCACGCGGTCAAAGCGGTCGGGCATTTCCGCAACTACGCGCAGGCCGACTAAAGAGCCCCAGTCCTGCCCGAAAAAAGTCATGTGTTGGAAATCGTTGGCTTGCACCCAGGCCTTCATCCATTGCACATGGTTGAAGTAAGAATAGTCCGCCGCCTCTTCGAGCTTGTCGGATCTGCCAAAGCCCACCAGATCGGGCGCGACCACACGCATGCCCGCGGCCACAAAAACGGGGATCATCTTGCGATACAGAAACGACCAGGCCGGTTCGCCATGCATGAGCAAAACGAGCGGGCCATCGCGCGGGCCTTCGTCGATATGTGCGATCCGCAAAATACCCACCTCGGTGTACCGGGGCTGGTAGGGGAAGTCCGGCAAGTTGGCAAACCGGGCTTCGGGCGTGCGCAGCACGTCGCCGTGGATAGGCAGGGGGATGGCTTGTTCCATAAATATCGGGCGCAGGCCCTGCGTTGTGAGGGTACGACTTTACACCATACACTAGTGCTTGGAATAGTTTCTAGCCGCGCATGGGACAGGGCGAATGCGCGCTGTGCCAAGCGCTCCTAACCCGTCTGTTTTACTGGCTGCTAAGTTCGCTCGCGTGCGGCTTTCTGGCCCGTTCGTACAAGGGCATGACCTTGGCCAGATTGGCCTCGATCTCTGCAATGCGCGAATTACCCGAGGGGTGGGTGGACAACCATTCGGGCGGCGCGCCTTTATTGCTGGCCGCCATTTTTTGCCACAAGCTCACCCCCGCGCGCGGGTCATAGCCGGCCCGCGCGGCTAGCTCCATGCCCACCAAATCGGCTTCGGACTCGTCTTCGCGTCCAAATTTAAGCGAGGCCAAATTCGCACCGGTTTGCGCAACCGCGTCGCCAATGCGCGGGTCAATGCCCAACAGGCCCGACAGCAAAGAGCCGCCCAAGCGCGCCGCTAACTCGGTGGCCTGACCTTTGCCCATGCGCTCACGCGCATGTTCGCGCAAAGCATGGGCGATTTCATGGCCCATCACCATGGCCACTTCGTCATCCGTAAGTTGCAGTTTGTTCAGTATCCCGGTGTAGAACGCAATCTTGCCGCCAGGCATGCAATAGGCATTGATTTGGTTGGAGCCGATCAGGTTAACCTCCCACTTCCATTGCTGCGCGCGCGGGTTCCAGGCGCTGGCAAAGGGAGTAATCTTGTCCATGATGGTGCGCAAGCGCTGCACCTGCGGGTGGTCTGCTGGACCTAAAGCATGTTGTTTAGTTGCCTGCACCAAGGTTTGCTGGTATTGCAAGGCGGCGCTGCGCTCCACCTGGTCGGCGGGGACCATCTTGGCAAACACCGAGGTCTCACCCACTTGCACACCTTCGCGCGCTTGCGCCTGTACCGTCTGCGCCGCAGGCAAGGCGGCCAACAGGCTCAGACCTAGCTGCAGCACGGTGCGGCGCGCACCCTTGCCTGTTATTGAGCACCTTTGCATATACCGAACCTCCTTGATTGCAGTGGGTATTATTCCCCGATGACCGAGCCTACCCTAGCAACCTCTGCAAATGAGCCTAAAGTCTCCTGGCTTCAGACTTTAAAAATTTACGCCGAACCGGCCTCTTTGCGCATGTTGTCGCTGGGCTTTTCGGCGGGGCTGCCTTTGTTGCTGGTGTTTGGCACCCTGAGCTTTTGGCTGCGTGAGGCGGGTATCGACCGCACCACGATTGGCTTTCTCAGCTGGGTAGGCCTGGCCTACGGCTTCAAATGGGTCTGGTCGCCCTTGGTCGATCGTTTGCCTATTCCCTTACTCACAGCCGCCTTGGGGCGCAGGCGCAGCTGGCTGCTGCTGTCGCAAACCGTCATCATGGTGGCGCTGCTGTGTATGGCGATGACTGATCCGCAAGCGGCCTTGGCTCCGGTGGTGTGGTGTGCGGTGGCGGTGGCTTTTGCCTCAGCCACGCAAGATATTGCGCTGGACGCCTTTCGCATCGAATCGGCCGATGTGCAGCACCAGGCGGCATTAGCGGCTACTTACCAAACCGGCTACCGATTGGCCATGATCTGGTCCGGCGCTGGCGCCCTGTGGATCGCTGCGCGGGCCGAAGTGCCCACTGCGGTGGCGGGCGTCGCGGCCACCTACCAGCACGAGCCCTGGCAGTTGGCCTATATGGTCATGGCGCTCAGCATGTTGCCCGGCGTGCTCACCGTATTGATGTCGCGCGAGCCTGTGGCTGCGCCGATTGCCCCTAGCAAAGGAATCCGGCAATGGCTGCAAAGTGCCCTAGTCGCGCCCTTTGCGGACTTCCTCCAACGCTACCGCTGGCAAGCCGCGCTGATACTGGCCTTGATCGCCACCTACCGCATAAGTGATGTGGTGATGGGCATCATGGCCAACCCCTTTTATGTGGACATGGGCTTTAGCAAAGACGAAGTGGCCGCGGTGACCAAAGTCTATGGTGTCATCATGACCTTGGCCGGCGCATTTATCGGCGGCGCATTAGCGCTGCGCGTGGGGGTGATGCGCGTGCTGATGCTGGGCGCTGCGCTCAGTGCCGCGACCAATTTGTTATTTGCCTGGCTGAGCACGCGGGGGCATGATGTCAGCGCGCTGATTTGGGTGGTGTCAGCCGACAACCTGGCCAGTGGCATTGCCTCCTCCGCGTTTATTGCCTATTTGTCGTCCTTGACCAATGTGCAGTATTCGGCCACCCAATACGCCTTGTTCAGCTCCATGATGCTATTGCTGCCCAAGTTTGTGGCGGGCTTTTCTGGCAAGTATGTCGATACCTTTGGCTATGCCGATTTTTATACGTCCACCGCCTTGCTGGGCCTGCCGGTGCTGCTGTTGGTGTGGTTGGCCTCCCGGGTTCAGCGAAAAGAAAAGATCCCACCCGATGCCGCTTGATGGTTGCACTACCCGAAGCCCCGACGCGGGAGGTTTACCCAACTTTACGATGAAGACAGCACGGCGGCATGAATCGCCCAAGACACAGGACTAGACTTCTCGTATGCGCCAACACCTGTTAATCATTGAAGACGATAGCCGCCTGGCCGCCATGGTGGCCGAATACCTGGAGCAAAACGCTTTCAAGGTCGGGCATGCGCCGACCGGACAAATAGGCCTGGACTTGTTGAGCAACAAACTATCTGCCGGTCCAGCCTATGACCTGGTTATTTTGGACTTGATGTTGCCCGACATGGATGGCCTGGAAGTATGCCGGCGTATTCGGGCACTTAACGGCCCCCAAGCCGGTACGCCGGTGCTGATGCTGACAGCCAAAGGCGACCCCATGGACCGGGTTATCGGCTTGGAAATCGGCGCGGACGACTACTTGCCCAAGCCATTTGAACCGCGTGAATTGCTAGCCCGGATCCGCGCCATATTGCGCAGAGGCAGCACGGACCCGGCCAAACCAGGCGCACAAAAAAATCTGAATTTCGGCTCCCTGGAAATTGACCGTAATGCCCGCACCGTGTCGGTGGCCGGCCACGCGTGTGAGCTGACTTCCTACCAATTTGATTTGCTGCTGGCTATGGCCGAGCGCGCTGGGCGCGTACTGACGCGCGACCAAATCATGGAGGCGGTGCGCGGGCGCGAGCTAGAGGCCTTTGATCGATCGATCGATGTGCACATGGGCCGCATCCGTGCGGCGATAGAGGCGGATGTCAAAAATCCCCGTCGCATCCTGACGGTGCGCGGCGTCGGCTACGTCTTTGCCCGCCAGCAGGACTGAGCGCTACCTAGCAGGCCGCATGTTTTTTCAAAAACTGTACGTCCGCATCTGGGCCGCGGTGGTGCTCGCGGTGGCCGTACTCACCTTTTTGGTGGGCGTGGCCTGGCGCATGAACACGGAGCCGCCTTTGCGCGAGGTGGTGCTGCGCAATCCCCAGGGCGAGGTGATAGGCCGTGGCAGCGCGCGGCGCATGCATCCGCCGCCACCTGGGCCGCCTGAAGGTTTGCAAGATGCGCAGGACGACGAAGGCCGTGGCGGCTTTGGCCGTGGGCCTGAATTTATTGTGCAATTGCAGGACGGTCAAACCGTGCACGTGCATTTGCCACGTCCGCCGCGCAAAAGCTGGTTTGCGCCCTTGGGTTTTTTTGGCACCCTGGCCTTGGTGGCGTTGGCAGTGGCGCTGGCGACCTATCCCATAGTCCGGCGGCTGACGCGCCGCCTGGAAGACCTGCAAGCGGGCGTAGAGCGTTGGGGCCAGGGCGATTTGGGCGTGCGGGTAGCGGCCCAAGGCGAGGATGAGGTGGGCTTTTTGGCGCAGCGCTTTAACCATGCGGCAGCGCGGATAGAGGCCTTGCTGCAGTCGCGCGATGCGCTGCTGGCTTCGCAAAAATCCTTGCTCGCCAATGCCTCGCACGAACTGCGCTCGCCCCTGGCGCGTATTCGTATGGGGCTGGAACTCATGGGCGATGGCTCGGGCCAGGCGGTGGCACAGCGTAGGCTGGCGATAGAGCTCAATTTGCAAGAGCTTGACATGTTGATCGACGAAATCCTGCTGGCCAGCCGTTTGGACTCACAGGAGGCGGACATAGGCACCTTTGAGCCGGTGGATCTGGTGGGTCTGGCGGCCGAAGAGTGCGCACGGGTGCAAGCGCTTTTGCAAGATCCCCCAGCGCACTTGTCGGTGCCTGGCGTGAGCAAACTATTGCGGCGTGCGCTGCGCAACTTACTGGAAAACGCCAATCGCCATGGCGGCGGCGAGTTGCACTTGCAATTGCGCGAGGAGGCGGGCTTTGCGGTGGTTGATGTGCTGGACCAGGGACCCGGCGTGCCCCTGGCTTTGCGCGAACGCATATTTGAGCCCTTCTACCGCCTGCCCGGCGCCTCGGAGAAAGACGGCGGCGTGGGGCTCGGTCTGGCCTTGGTCAAGTCCATTGCCCAGCGCCATGGCGGTTCGGTGCTATGCCGCAACCGCCTCGAAGGCGGATCCTGCTTTAGCTTGCGACTGCCGCTGTAAGGCCCCGTGCGCAAGCCCTTTCAGGCCTAAGACCCTTTGGGCGTCTTTTAAACGGGAGTTTTGGCGCACAAGGCAAAGAAATACCTGAATATTCACCCGCATGGGGGATACCGGTATCGGTCTGAGGCGATCAGAATTCACCCCATCGCTGTCACGACATCAAGAGGGCTAAAGCCCCGAAAAAGTAAAGAATTTAACGGTTCCAACGAAGTCTCCCCGGAGACATTTACAAGTCACCCCTCGGGGTGACTTTTTTTGCCTGCAGATTCCCTTCAGGCGCCTAAACGCGCTACCACCATCGCCACCGTGACATCGCCCAGGCAGCGCGTATGCCCCAGCGGGCATTGACGCGCGAAGCAGGGCGCGCAGTCGAGGGGTGGCTGGTAGTGGGCATCCTGTTTCAGCCAGATCACCTGCGCCAGGGGGCTGAGCGGCGGCGTATGCAAGGGGCTGGACGAGCCAAAGATGGCCACTTGCGGCACGCTCAGTGCGGCAGCCACATGCATCAAGCCCGAATCATTGCTCACCATGGCCTGCGCCCCGGCGACCAGGGCGATGGCATCTTGCAGGGAGGTGCGCCCGGCCAGGTCATGGCAAGCGCCCGGATGGGCCGCGTTGACCGTCGATGCGATCTGGGCGCATACATCCGCGTCTTTGGTAGAGCCCAGCAGGAGCACCGGGAGATGGTACTGGTCCATCAATTGCTGCGCCAACGCGGCGAAGTGCGCCGCCGGCCAGCGTTTGGCAGGACCGTATTCCGCGCCGGGGACGAGCACAAAGTAGCGTTTTAGCTGCAAGCCTTGGGCTGCCTTGGCCTGTTGATAGGCCTGCTCCGCCACCTGCATATGCGGCTGGGCGTCCACCGGCAGAGCCCTCTCTGCCAGGGCGCCATACCAATCGACCATAGGCGGGCGGGCGTATTTGTCCGGGTTGGGCAGTCGCCGCGTTAGCAGTCCATAGCGCGCCTCGCCGTGGTAGCCCACTCGCTCGGGAATCCCAGCCCAAAAAGGCAGCAAGGCGCTTTTGAAAGAGTTGGGGCAGACGATGGCTCGTTGAAAGCGCCCGCGCACTTGCTGGGCTATGGCGCGGCGCGCCGACCATTGCAAACCGCCATGGGCAAATGGCAGCTCGATCACCTCTGCCACCGCCGCCATAGCGCGGTACACCGGTGCCACCCAGGGCAGGGCGCCGACGGTGATGCATTCACCGCGATCGTGTAAAACGCGCAACAGGGGTTCGGTCATGACCGCGTCCCCAATCCACTGGGGGGCGATGACCAGGGTGTTAGTGGTGGGCGTCGAAATGTTCGCCGTCCTTGAGCTTATAGACGGTGCCGCAATACGGGCATTTGGCCTCCCCCTTGCGGGCGATATCCAGATACACCTTGGGGTGGGTGTTCCAGGTCTTCATATCGGCCAAGGGGTTGGGGCAAAACACGCCGCCTTGCGGGTTGAGGTCTTTGGCGAGCAGGGTGACAAGCGATTTGGACATAGGTGCTGCGTGCGTGGGGGGCAGACTTCAAACCCGCGCCAGCCAGTGGCTGTACTTGGGGTTGCGCCCATTGACGATGTCAAAAAAAGCGCTCTGGATTTTTTCGGTGATGGGGCCGCGTGTGCCCACATAGTCGCCCTTGCCCAGCGCAATGCGGTCGAGTTCGCGAATGGGCGTGACTTCGGCGGCGGTTCCGGTAAAGAAGGCTTCGTCGCTGATATATACCTCATCGCGCGTCATGCGCTTTTGCACTAGCTCCAGGCCCAGGTCTTTGCAAATGTGCATCACCGTGTTGCGGGTGATGCCGTTGAGCGCACCGGCGGACAGGTCCGGCGTATAGACCACGCCGTCTTTGATGACAAACAGGTTCTCGCCTGCGCCTTCGCTGACAAAGCCATTGGCATCGAGCAGCATGGCCTCGTCATAGCCGTCGTCGGTGGCCTCCATATTGGCCAGGATGGAATTGGTGTAATTGCTCACCGCCTTGGCCTGCGTCATGGTGATGTTGACGTGATGGCGGGTGTAGCTAGAAATTTTGACGCGGATGCCGCGCTGCATACCAACTTCGCCCAGGTAAGCGCCCCAGGGCCAGGCGGCAACCATGAGGTGTATGGTGTTGCCTTTGGGCGATACGCCTAGTTTTTTGTCGCCGATCCAGGTTAGGGGGCGTAGGTAGCAGCTCTCGAGATTGTTCTCGCGCACCACGTCTTTTTGCGCCTGCATCACCTCTTCCTTGGAAAAAGGAATGTTCATGCGCAAAATCTTGGCGCTGTTGAAAAGCCGCTCGGTGTGCTCTTCTAGGCGAAAAATCGCAGTGCCGTTGGCGGTGTTGTAAGCGCGCACGCCTTCGAAAGCGCCGCAGCCGTAGTGCAGAGTGTGGCTCAGGACGTGGATCTTGGCCTCGCGCCAATCGACCATCTGACCGTCCATCCAGATTTTGCCGTCGCGGTCGGACATGGAGGGGGGCATTGCGGTCATGGCGGGCTATCCTTTGATCGGGGAAGTAAGAGGGAGGAGTTGCTGATTTTACGGGGCCGGGTCTGCCAAGGCGGGGAGCGGTCTGTCCAGGTGCCAACGGGCCAGCTTGCCACCCTGAAATTCGCACTCCACAAAAGACTGCCCGGTGTCCGTCCAGCGAAAGACCTCGGGCTGCTCGCCCGTAGGGCTACGCAGCTCGCCCAGCGACCGGGTCAGCGCGACCACTTGTATCAAAGACACGCCCGGATGCAGCCGGGCGTTGAGCATGACGCTGCTGTCCACATGCCCTTTAGGCCGCTTGGCAGCGCGCCGCAAGACTTGCAGCATGCGCGTGAAATGCAAGAGTATCCACATCACCAAAGCACCTGCGGCCCCGGCTACTCCAGGCCAGCCGTACCAGTGGTAGCCCACGGCCAGCAAGGCCACCGCGCCCAAGCGCACCGCTATCGTTTGCACCCAAAAGTAATTCATAGCCGGGATTCTCGCAGCAGCCGTTTTTGACAGCGCCCGCGTCGTGAGTTCAGCCGCTGGCGCTCACAGAGTTCAAGGCGACGCGCTACAGTGCGCACATCGCTGCCCCACTTAGAAAGAATCTGTGCCAAGCCATTTGCATCAACGCGTACTGATTACTGCCGCCGCATCAGGTATTGGCCTGGTGATGGCCGACGCCTTTATGGCCGCTGGCGCCAAGGTCTATATCTGTGACCGGGACGGCGCCGCCCTGGACGCTGCGCTGGCCAGCCGCCCGGCCTTGGCGGGCCAGGTCTGCGATGTCAGCGACGAGACGCAAGTGGCCGCTTTGTTTGCGGCCGCTACGGCGCATCTGCAAGGGCTGGATGTTTTGGTGAGCAACGCCGGAGTCGCCGGCCCGACGGCCAACCTGGAAGACATCAGCCTGGCCGATTGGCGTAACTGCCTAGCGGTGAATCTGGACTCGGCGTTTTTATGCGCCCGCGCCGCAGTGCCGCTTTTGCGCGCCCAAGGCAGCGGCTCGGTGATTTTGATGTCCTCGACTGCCGGTTTATATGGCTTTCCGAGACGCAGCCCCTACGCTTCGGCGAAATGGGCGATCCGTGGCCTGACGCGCACCTTGGCGCAAGAGCTGGGGCCGGCCGGGGTGCGGGTTAACTGCATTTGTCCGGGCTCGGTCAGCGGCGAGCGCATAGACAGAGTGATTGCTGCCGAAGCCCAGAAAACCGGCCGCAGCGAAGACGCGGTGCGCGTTGAGATGACACAGATTTCCTCGCTCAAATCCTTTATCTCGCCGCAAGATATTGCCAGCATGGCCTTATTCATCACCTCCAGCGCAGGCGCGCGCATTTCCGGTCAGGACTTGACGGTGGACGGCCACACGGAAACCTTGTGAGTCACCACCCCTATCGGCCCAATCCCCGACCGAACACCGCCATGAAAATCCAGCAGCTCGAAACCTTTAGCGATGAATTTGTTTGCTTTGTCAAACTAAGCACCGACAGCGGGCATGTCGGCTGGGGCCAAACCTCCACCTATAACGCCGACATCAGCGCTACGATTTTTCATCGCCAGGTGGCGCCCTGGGCCTTGGGTGCGGACGCGCTGGACATCGACGGCATCTTGCAAACCATCTGGGAAAAAGAGCACAAATACCCGGGTAGTTACCGCTGCCGCGCCATGGCCGGTTTGGACACTGCGATGTGGGATTTGCGCGGCAAGATCGAAGGCAAGCCAGTGGTGGAATTGCTGGGTGGAAAACCCAAGGCCTTGCGCGCCTATGCCTCTTCCATGAAGCGCGACATCACGCCCCAAGACGAAGCGGCACGTTTTGTGAAATTGCGCGATGAACTCGGCTTTGACGCCTTCAAGTGGCGCGTCGCCGCCGAGTGCGGGCGCGATGTGGACGAGTGGCCGGGCCGCACGGAAGAGGTAGTACCGGTGGTGGCGCGCGCACTAGGCGATGGTGTGGCCAAACTGGTCGATGCCAATAGTGGGTTTTCGCCGGCCCGCGCTATCGCCGTGGGCCGCATGTTGGAGGCCGAAGGCATCAGCCATTTTGAAGAGCCCTGCCCGTACTGGGAGTTTGATCAAACGCGCGAGGTGACGCAGGCCTTGTCACTGGATGTGACCGGCGGCGAGCAAGACTGGGACTTACCCACCTGGCAACGCATGTTGGACCAGCAGGTAGTGGACATTGTGCAACCCGATGTGATGTACATGGGCGGCTTGACGCGCACCCTGGCCGTGGCCCGCATGGCCGCCGAGCGCGGCATTGCTTGCACGCCGCACAGTGCCAATTTGTCACTGGTGACGATGTGCACCATGCATTTGTTAGGCGCGATTCCCAATGCCGGTAAATACCTCGAGTTGTCCATCGAAGGCCCGGACTATTACCCCTGGCAGCAGGAATTGTTTTTAGGCGATCCTTATGCCGTTCGTGACGGCAAGGTACAAATACCTTTTGAGCCTGGCTGGGGTGTGGAAATTAATCCGGCTTGGCTGGCGCGGGCGACTTACCAATCGAGCGTGCGCAAGTCCTGAGCCCGAGTCCGCGCGGCCCGGGGCCGGGCTCCTCACAATGCGAGGCTAATCGTTCGTCGCCCGGCCCCGGCCTGTGCGGACTCTGCGAAGTCGCGCATCTGCCATGGGGGCGCGGGTGACGCCTAATTAGCCCCAGCCGCGAACAATCTGTAGCGCCTCTTCTACGCGTTCGACCGCATGCACCGCCATGCCCTCCATTGGCTTTTTGGGCGCGTTGGCCTTGGGCACAATGGCCTGCGTAAAGCCCAGTTTGGCCGCTTCGCGCAAGCGCTCCTGGCCGCGCGGGGCTGGGCGCACTTCTCCGGCCAGGCCCACCTCACCAAAGGCAATAAAGCCTTTAGGCAGGGCTTTGCCGCGCAACGATGAGCTGATGGCCAGCATGACGGCCAGATCGGCCGCAGGCTCGGCAATGCGCACACCGCCTACGGCATTGATAAATACGTCCTGGTCCATGCAGGCCACGCCGGCATGGCGGTGCAGCACGGCCAGCAGCATGGCCAAGCGGTCCCGGTCTAGCCCGACGGACAGGCGCCTGGGGCTGGACCCGCCGCTGTCGACCAGGGCCTGAATCTCCACGAGCAGGGGGCGGGTGCCCTCCAAAGTGACCATCACGCAGCTGCCGGGCACAGGCTCGGCGTGCTGGCTCAAAAAAATCGCGCTCGGGTTGCTGACGCCTTTGAGCCCTTTTTCGGTCATGGCGAAGACGCCGATCTCGTTGACCGCGCCAAAACGGTTCTTGATCGCCCGCACCAAGCGGAACTGGCTGTGGGTGTCGCCTTCAAAATACAGCACGGTATCGACCATGTGCTCAAGTACGCGCGGCCCGGCCAGGGCGCCCTCTTTGGTCACATGGCCGACCAGCACAATGCAGACGCCAGCCGATTTGGCCGCGCGCGTCAGGTGGGCTGCACATTCGCGTACCTGGGCTACCGAGCCCGGCGCGGAGCTCAATTGCTCGGAATACACGGTTTGGATGGAGTCAATCACGGCCACATCGGGCTGCTGGCTGCCCAGTGCGCCCAGGATTTTTTCCAGCTGGATTTCTGCCAACACGCTTACCTGCGATCCGTCCAGCCCCAAGCGGCGTGAACGCAATGCCACTTGGGCTCCGCTTTCCTCGCCGGTGACGTACAAGGTTTTTTTTCCGGTCCGTTGCAGCGAGTCCAGGGCTTGCAGCAGCAAAGTGGACTTACCGATGCCCGGGTCGCCACCAATGAGCACCACACCACCTTGCACAATGCCGCCGCCCAACACCCGGTCTAACTCAGCGTGCCCGGTGGGCGTGCGGTCCACGTCACTGGCTTCAATATCGGCCAGCACCGCCACTTGGGCCGTGCCGGCCAGTGAGGCAAAACGGTTGCGCACGCCGCTGTCAGGTACGGCGACCGATTCCACCAAGGTGTTCCAGGCCGCGCAGGAGGGGCATTTGCCCAGCCACTTGGGGCTGGTGCCGCCGCACTCATTGCAGGTAAATACGGATTTGTCTTTGGCCATGGGTAGATGTTACTGTATAAAAATACATATATTGCTGCCCCCCGCTTCCCCCCGCCCCTTCACCCCCGCTGGGGTGAAGGGGAGCTGGAACAGCCAATTTTGCTTTTTTGGGCCGGATACGGGAGTTGATGCGGGGAGCTGCGGTGCGGGTTTGTTGGCCCAGAATGGGGAACGTTGCGGTCGTAGTCAATGGATAGTTGAATGGCGCGACTGCGCGTTTGCTCAGCGCGCTTGTGGCAGCGCCGCATCGGCCAGCACCGGTACCCGGGTCGCCAGCGCGCACATCAGCTCGTAGGCGACCGTGCCACCGGCCTGGGCCACGGCGTCGATGGGCAGCAGCGCGCCACTGCTGGCATAGCCCCAAAGCGTTACCTCCGCGCCCTGGCCGCTGGTCGGCAGGTCGCTCAAGTCCACCGCCAGCATGTCCATGCTGACCCGCCCGATCGTGCGGCTGGGCTGGCCATCGACCAGTATGGGCGTGCCGCTGCCGCAGCTGCGCGGGTAGCCATCGGCATAGCCGCAGGCCACGATGCCAATGCGCATAGGGACTTGGGCCACAAAGCTTGAACCATAGCCCACGGTGTCGCCGGCTTGGAGTTGCTGGATGGCGATGACTTGGGAACGCAGACTCATGGTCGCTTGCAGCTCGACATCGGTGGCGTCAGGCTGCCCGAAGTCGGGCGCGCTGCCGTACAGCGCAATGCCGGCGCGTACCCAGTCGCTGGCGGGCAGGCGCTGCGCAGTTTGGCGTGCATGCAGGTTTTGCCGCAGCATGGCGGCGCTATTGCTTAGGCAGCGCTCGCCCGGCAGGTCCGAGGTCGCGGCTTCAAAGGTCGCCGCCTGGCCGCCGATACCCAGGGGCCCATCGGCATCGCTGAAATGCGTCATGAGGGAAATTTCGTCTACCTGGGGCAGCGCGTTCAGGCGGGTCCAGGCCGCGCGCGCCTGGTGCGGCGCAAAGCCCAGCCGGTTCATGCCGCTGTTGATTTTCAGAAAAACCCGCTGCGGAGCATGGGTTTTGTGCGCCGCCAGCATGTCAATTTGCGCTTCGCAATGCACGGTGTGCCATAGGTCCAGGCGCGAGCAGGCTTCCAGGTCGCGCAGTTCGAAGACGCCCTCTAATAGAAGAACCGGTCCGCGCCAGCCCAGCGTGCGCACCCGGCGCGCCTCCTCGATATCTAGCAGGGCAAAGCCGTCCGCGCCTGCCAGCGCGGCAAATACATGCTCAATGCCGTGGCCATAGGCATTGGCCTTGGCCACCGCCCACAGGCGCGCATCGGGCGCGCTCTGGCGCAACACCGCCAGGTTGTGGCGCAAGGCCTCGGGGTGGATCAGGGCTTGGATGGGGCGCGGCATGGCGCTACTGTAGCGGGCCTAGCTAAGTTGTCGTGGCTGCGTGCTATAACCAGCGCACTGTGATTCCTGACTGCTGTACGCCAACCCCGCCGAGAACGGCACACGAGACGACGACCGGATGAAACGCGGTTTTTTCACCATCATGGCGGCGCAGTTCCTCAGCTCGCTGGCCGACAACGCCTTGTTTGTAGCTGCAGTGCAATTGCTGCGCGGTGCGCAAGCGCCCGAATGGCAGCAGGCCGCACTGGTGCCTATGTTTGCGCTGTTTTATGTGGTCCTGGCACCTTTTGTGGGCGCTTTTGCCGACGCCTACCCCAAAGGCAAGGTGATGCTCGTGAGCAATACCATCAAGATCGTGGGCTGTTTGCTGATGCTGTTTGGTGGGCATCCGCTCATGGCCTATGCCGTGGTGGGTTTGGGTGCCGCGGCCTACTCACCGGCCAAATACGGCATCCTCACCGAGCTGCTACCCGCCTCGCAATTGGTCAAAGCCAACGGCTGGATCGAGGGTTTGACGATTGCCTCCATTATTTTGGGTGTTCTGCTGGGTGGCCAATTGATCGGCCCGCATATTGCGCCGCATTTGCTGGCGCTGGACATTCCGTTCTTGGATACCAGCATCGACACCGCGCCGGAGGCAGCGATTTGCGCACTGGTGTTGTTGTATCTGGCTGCGGCCTGGTTCAATACCCGTATCCCGCTGACCGGCGTGGACATGCGCGCATTGCCCAGGAACCTGCTGGGCTTGTTGCCTGATTTCTGGCAATGCAATAGGCAGCTCTGGCGCGACCGGCTGGGCCAGATTTCTCTGGGGACCACCACCTTGTTTTGGGGCGTGAGCGGCAACTTGCGCTATATCGTGCTGGCCTGGGCCGCCGCTGCCCTGGGCTACTCGGTTACCCAGGCGTCCGCGCTGGTAGGCGTGGTAGCGGTGGGCACGGCGATGGGCGCGGTGGTGGCATCGATGCGCATGCGTTTAGAGCATGCCACTTTGGTGCTGCCACTGGGCGTGGCTATGGGCTTGCTGGTGATTTTGCTGAACTTTATTAGCAACGTGTGGGTGGCAGCGCCGTTTCTGATCTTGCTGGGCGCGTTGGGCGGCTTTCTGGTGGTGCCCATGAACGCTTTGTTGCAACACCGAGGGCACAACCTGATGGGCGCGGGTCGCTCTATTGCGGTGCAAAACTTCAATGAGCAGGCCTGCATCTTGGGCTTAGGCGGTTTGTACAGCTTGTCCACCGGCATGGGCGTATCTGCTTTTGTAGCCATCAGCGCCTTTGGTTTACTGGTGGCCGGCTGTATGGAGTTGATCCGCCGCTGGCATCTGCACAATTGCCGCGTCCATGCTACCGAGCTGGAGCGGCTGCTGGACATCGCCCGCAACGACGACCTGCACGGATGAGCCGCGCGGTGCCGGCCTTGGCCGTGGCGGCGCTGCTGAGCAATGCCTTGTGCTATGGCCTGTCGTGGTGGCCATTCAAACAATTGCAGGCCCTGGGTTTGCATCCGCTTTGGGCCACAGTGCTGGTCGATGCCCTGGTGCTGGCGGGCATCCTTCTTTTCCAGCCCCGCGTGCTGGGCCATTTGCTGCGCAACCGGGCTTTATGGCCTTTGCTGATCGCGGCCGGTTGCACCAATGTCGGCTTTAATTGGGCCGTCACCATCGGCGATGTCGTGCGCGTGGTACTTTTGTTCTATTTGATGCCGCTGTGGGCCGCATTGCTGGCCTGGCCCTTGCTGGGTGAGAAGCCGACGCTGCGCTCAGTGGGCTTTATGCTGCTCGCCCTGGCCGGCGTAGTGCTGGTGCTCAAAACCCCAGAAACGCCCTGGCCCTGGCCGCAGGACATGGCCGATGTGCTGGCACTGGGTGGCGGGTTTAGCTTTGCCTTGACCAATGTGCTGCTGCGCCGTTTGCGTGACAGCGATGCCTTAAGCATCACGGCCACCATGCTGCTGGGGGGGGCGCTTTTGTGTGCGCTCACTGCCTGGGCGGGAATGCAGCAAGGCCTGGTGCCTACTTTGCCGGACCCCGGCGTTCACTGGGTTCTACTTGCCTTAGGCTTGGCGCTGATGATTGGCGTGGGTAACGTGACTTTGCAATACGGCGCGGCACGCCTGCCGGCGCGCACGACGGCGCTGGTCATGCTGTGCGAGGTGGTGTTTGCCAGTGTGTCGGCCATTGCCCTGGGCGCCGGGGTACTCACAGAACGGGTCGCCATGGGCGGCGCCCTGATCTGCGCGGCGGCTTTGTTGTCTGCGTTATCCTCCGGCGCCCAAGCCGAACACACCGGCCCACCCTCTGCCACGGAGACACCATGAACAACGCATTTGAATTTGAAGCCACCACCATCGAGGGCAAACCTCTGCAACTCAAAGACTTTCAAGGCAAAGCCTTGTTAGTGGTTAACACCGCCAGCGCCTGCGGTTTCACGCCCCAGTTCGCCGGCTTGGAAGAATTGCACCAGCGCTACCAGGGCAAAGGGTTGGTGATTCTGGGTTTTCCCTGCAACCAGTTTGGCGCGCAGGACAAGGGTAGCGACTCCGAGATCGCCAACTTCTGCCAGAAAAACTATGGCGTCAGCTTTGCCATGATGTCCAAAGTCGAGGTCAATGGCTCGGGCGCGCACCCGCTATTTAAGTGGCTCACGCACGAGGCGCCTGGCATTTTGGGCACTGAATCCATCAAGTGGAATTTCACCAAGTTTCTGGTGGGCCCAGACGGCGTGGTGCGCAAGCGCTATGCGCCTACGGACACCCCCGCGAGCTTGAGCGCTGACATCGAGGCTGCGCTGCCCCAGGCCTGATTGCCTGAACTTGGAGCAGTAGCGCCAAGCTCATCCCAGGGCGTTTACCTCGATTACTGTCAGCCGCCGGATCAGCGCAAGACTGAATCCACCATTTCCACCCAATGCCGCACAGGCACTTGCGTACCGCTTTGCAAATGGGTGATGCAGCCGATGTTGGCGCTTAGGATAGCTTGGGGTTGTAAGTCTTGGAGGTGTCCGAGTTTGCGGTCGCGCAGTTGGGTGGCGAGCACCGGCTGCAGCACGCTATAGGTTCCGGCGGAGCCGCAGCACAAATGGGCTTCGTTTTGGGCTACCCGCAATTGAAAACCCAACGCGTTCAAATGCATCTCTACCCCTCCCTTGAGTTGCTGACCATGCTGCAATGTGCAAGGCGGGTGAAAAGCCATCATGCCTTGTGCCTGGGCCTTTTGAGGCGCAATGCGTTCTTTCAGCACGGGCAGCAAATCAGGCAAAAGCTCGCTGAGATCCTTGGTCAATTCGCTGATGCGTTTGGCCCGTTCGGCATAAGTCACATCGTCTCGCAAGATATGGCCGTAATCTTTAACGGTGACGCCGCAGCCCGAGGCATTTATCACGATGGCCTCGACGCCCTCGGCTACATGCGGCCACCAGGCGTCAATATTATTTTTCATTTGGGCTATGGCCGCGTCCTGGTCGTTCAAATGAAACTTGACGCCGCCGCAGCAGCCTGCCAGTGGCTCGACGATGGTCTGTATGCCGCAAGCATCGAGCACGCGCGCAGTAGCGCTATTGATGTTGGGGCTCATGGCAGGCTGCACGCAACCGGCCAGCATCAGCACTTTACGTGCGTGGCTGCGCCTGGGCCACACGCCCGCACTGCGCGCCTCGGGCACCTTGGCCTTGAGCACCTCGGGCAAGAAGCCGCGCACCGCCTGGCCCAGCTTTATCGCCGGGGCAAACAGGGACGAGTTCAGGCCTTCTTTCAAGGCCCAGCGCATAGCCTCTTCACCGGCTGGGCGCGGTACTTTGGCATCGACCAGTTTGCGGCCAATATCAATCAAGTGGCCGTACTCCACGCCACTAGGGCAGGTGGATTCGCAGTTACGACAGGTCAGGCAGCGGTCCAGGTGTTGCTGGGTTTTGCGCGTGGGCTCGGCACCCTCGAGCACTTGCTTGATCAGGTAAATCCGTCCACGCGGCCCGTCCAGCTCGTCACCCAATAGCTGGTAAGTGGGGCAGGTGGCGGTACAAAAACCGCAGTGCACGCAGTTGCGCACAATGGCTTCTGCCGCTTTGCCATCGCTGGTGTGTGCGTATTCAGGAGAGAGCGTGGTTTGCATGGCGGCGTGGTTCAGGTCAGGGCGTGTAGGCGGCCGGTGTTGAACACGCCATCGGGGTCAAATTCCGCTTGCAGTGCCGTTTGGATGCGTTGCTGGGTGGCCTCTAGCGCGTCGAACACCGGCGCGCCCGCATCCGTATCGGCCAGGGCCCCGGCCGGTCGGCGAAATAGGCTGGCATGGCCACCTGCCTTGCGTGCCAGCGCATGCAACTGTGTCCCGGCAGCGGCAGGTGCCCAGACCCAGCGCTGTGCGCCCTGCCACTCTACACACTGGGCGTAGGGAACATCCAGCACGGGACTGGTTTGCGCGACCGATAGTCGCCACAGGCAGTCGCTTTCGCTAGGGGCTTGGGTAAAAAATGTGTGTTGCTGGTTGCGCACGGCGTCCCAGAAAAACATGGCGGCTTCGGCGTCAGCCGCTTGGGCTTGGCCGCCCAGGGCCTGTACATCGGCCTGCATTTTCGGCAGGGCCGCTTGCACTGCGGCCTGGGCTCCGCGTAGACGTACTGTCAGGCGCCCGCTGGCGGCACCGGGCTCACATTGCCAACAGCTGGCATTGAGGGGAAGGGGCTGGCCGCCCCAGCGGTGCAGCAATTGCAAAGTCTCGTCCTGTCCCAGGTTGCAAACCAGGCTGGCTTCACTAGGCGCAAATGCCAGCACCTTGAGCGAAACCTCGGTAATCAGCCCCAAAGTACCCCAGCTACCGGCCAGCACCCGGCTGACGTCATAGCCGGCCACGTTCTTCATGACCTGACCGCCAAAAGTCAGGTGCTCCCCCAGGCCATTGATAAAGCGTGCCCCGAGTACAAAGTCGCGCGTCGCGCCCACACTGGCGCGGCTTGGGCCGCTTAAGCCGCTGCCCACCAAGCCGCCGATCGTGGTGCCGGCATGGCCGAAATGCGGCGGCTCAAAAGGTAGACATTGGTTTTGCGCTTGCAGCAAGGCTTCCAATTCGCTGAGCAGCGTGCCACTGCGCACGGTGACCACCAACTCGGTGGGCTCATAGCTGACGATGCCTTGCAGGCCGCGGGTTTCCAAAAGCTCACTGTGCAGGCGTGCTCCGAAAAAATCCTTGCTGCCACCGCCGCGCACACGCAAAGGCGTTCGATGGTGCGCTGGCACAGAGCGGGCGTGTGAGATGCGCTGGACGATGGCGTCCAGCGCTTGCGAGTAATCGGGCATGCGTGCGATGGTAGCGGCGCGGCGCGTGGGCACCCGTGAATTTTTTGAATGCCGCTTGTTTGAATTCTTGGCAAAGCGCGCAGCCCAAGCCAATGCGCGTCAAAATGTCGATAAAAGTGCGTTTTACCCGTCTTTTTAGCGAGTTATTTAGCCTTGATGCCCCCACATTTGCCCACCGTCATCGTCCTGGCCGCGGGGCGTAGCGCGCGTTTTCGTGCTGCCAGCGGTGGTCAGGACAAATTGCAAGCACTGTTAGACCATCGCAGCGTGCGCGAACACACCATGGCGGCGGTGCAAGCCAGCGGCTTGCCCTGGCACGTGGTCGAGTCTGCGCACACCGCCCATATCGCGCTGCCCGGTATGGGCGACAGTATTGCCACCGGCGTGCGCGCCTGTGCCAAGGCTAATGGCTGGTTGATATTGCCGGCTGATTTGCCCTTGGTGCAGCCCGCGACCTTGCTCGCTGTGGCCCAGGCCTTGGCGAATCACATAGTTGCGCAACCCATGTACCAGGGCCAGCGCGGCCACCCGGTGGGTTTTGCCGCCACATGCGGCCCGGAATTAATGACCTTGACCGGCGACCAAGGGGCACGCGCTGTGCTGCAAGCGCACGCACCGTATGCCCTTGCGGTGGACGATGCCGGTTGTTTCCATGACGTCGATACGCCAGAGGCGCTGGAGGCGGCGCGGCGTTTGCTGGCGCGGCGTGCGGAAGCGCCGGTTTAGTCCGCGAAAATATGGACGGGCAGCCCCGGGATATCCACCCGCATCGAAAACACGCAAGCTGAATCCGGGTACCGTGCCAGTTCATCGTTTTTGCGGCCATGGCGGGCGCTGGTGAAGAACCAGGTTTTGAAATCCTCGCCGCTAAAGCAAGGCATGGTCGTGCACTGCAGCGGGGTGGCGTAGTTGGCAAAATCTGTATTGAAGTCTGCACCTACGTGCTGATTGCAATTGCCAAGAAAGGCTTGCATCTGCACAACAGTCTTCATGAGACCTTACAAATCTTGATCTTAACCATGGTCGAAACAACCCCAATGCATCAACTACTTACGCCACCCGAGCCCGACAAACATTCAGAATTTGAGCCTCAACAGCGCCATGAACAATCTCTCGTCGCCAGAAAGTTCACCTGCTTGAATGGCGTCAATGCTCACGCTGGGCTTTAAAAATTAGTTTTTGTATTTGCTGAGATTGACTGTGTCTACAGAAAAACACAGAGTGGGCTGGGTCATGAAGGCTTCCACGGCCAAAGAAAACCCCATTTGACGTTACAAGCGCGTGTGTGCGAATGATTAATCTGAATTTTTAGCGAAACAACAGCCGCTTATTTCTAGCCCGCAGTTTTCAGAACTATTTCAATGCGCCGAACACTTTGCTAAGTAAGGCGCTGCCCGTGCCTATGGGGTCTTGGCGAATTTTCTTTTCTTCTTCGCCAATCATCAGGAACAGGCCGTCCAAGGCTTTGCCGTTGACATAATTTTCTAGCGATGCGTCTTGGGCTTTGATCAAACCCAAACCGGCTGCCTTGCCCGCCACCGCGTTGTACTTGTCCGCCAACCCCACCTTGGCTGTGGCTTGCGTGATGATGGGTAAAAACTTTTGCCCTAAGGGGTCACGGGTTTTGCTGCTGAAGTAACTGGTGGCTGCGGTGTTGCCGCCTTGCAAAATAGTTTTGGCGTCTGCCACGCTCATGGTTTTCACAGCGTCCACCAACAAGTCTTTGGCCAAAGGCACAGCGCTTTCGGCAGCGCGGTTCATGCCCAGCACCAACTCGTCTACTTCTTTACCTTGTCCGAATTTTTTCAGTAATTGGGCGGCATCATTCAAATAACTGGGTAAGGCAATGCGAACCAAGTCGTTGCCCATGAAGCCATTGGCCACACCCAACAAGCCCACGGCCGAGAGTGCGCCTTTTTCCAATGCGGCCTTAAGTCCCGAAGAGGCATCTGCGCCGCTGATATCGCCCAGACTGAGGGCGTGCGCGTTTCGCACCCACGCCGCCAGTGTGATCAAACCGATGAAACTGCTGCGCTTGAATTGACGTCGGTCCATACTGAAAGCTCCCTGATGACACAATAATTAAATGAGTGTAAATCAGTAATGGTCGCCTTTTGTTGTTGTTTTATTCATTTAAAGGTATCGCTTTCAAAGGCTGTGCTGGTGCTGATCACGCGGTCGCCCATACACAGCTCGCCGTCATACAAGACAGCGGATTGACCTGGCCCATAAGCGCGCACATGCGGTTGGATTTACTTTCCGTAGACCCCTTGACGCCGAAGGTGGCGCAGGGCCTATACCTTGCGTCAATCCGCGAAAAAATGCACCGGCAGACCGGGCACATCCACCCGCATAGAAAACACGCAGCCTGAATCCGGGTAGCGCTCCAGTTCGTCAGATTTGCGGCCATGGCGGGCGCTGGTGACGTACAAGGTTTTCAAATCCTCGCCGCCAAAGCAAGGCATGCTTGGGCACTGCGCCGGGGTGGCGTAGCTGGCAAGCAGTTGGCCCGCTGGAGAGAAGCAGCAAATACGCGCCCCTTCAAACATCGCCAGCCAGTAGTTGCCCTGGCTGTCTACGGCCGCGCCATCGGGCCGGCCCTGGTAGTTGGCGTCGCCGCTGACCCAACCGGCGGGCTTGGGGTCAAACTGCAGGTGTGTTCGGTGCCCGCTGAGCGTGTGGCTCTCAGGCGCATAGTCCCAGCCGTGCACCAGATGGCGCGGGGTATCGGCCCAATAGGCGCTGTGCCCGTCCAGACTCCAGCCCATGCCGTTGCCGGTTAATGCACCCTCGGCCATGGTGCGCACGACGGGCTGGCTATTGCGCGCATCAATGCTGTACAGCGCCGCCGCGTTGTGCACTTTGGTCTCGTCAATCGTCCCTACCCAAAAGCGTCCCAAGGCATCGCACTTGCCGTCATTGGCGCGCACGGTTTGCGTGTCATAGGGCAAGGTGACCAGATGTTCCAAAGCGCCGCCCCAGGTCTGCGCCCGAAACACGCCGTGGCGCAGCGCGATCACCAGCCCGCCCTTGGCTGCCGGGGCGATACAGCCGGGCTCGCTGGGCATGTCCCAGGTCTGCAAGTCACTGCCGTCGGCGCTGGCGCGCAGCATCTTTTTACCCGGAATATCCACCCAGTAGAGACGCGATTCCTGCGGATGCCAGAACGGTGACTCGCCCAGTTCATAAGGCTGAGGGTGCAGGCGGGACCAGTCGGCTTGGCGCAGTGTGCTTGTCATCATGAACTCTTCCAAGAGGCGTTTGCGGATGGTTGTGATTGTCACCGGCTTGGCTTGCGGCTTTGAAGCCTTGGCTGGTGCAAATGAAAAAGCCCCGCACACAAGATGCGGGGCTTTTGGGGCAGCAAAAGCTGCCCAGGCTTGAAGGGCAGCCTAAGCTGCCCGGTACTTAACGGCCGTAAGCACTCTCGCCGTGCGAAGTGATGTCCAGACCTTCGCGCTCGTCTTCTTGGCTAACCCGCAGACCGATAGTCATGTCCACGATTTTGAAAGCTATTAGCGACACAATGCCAGACCAGAGGATGGTGACGCCCACCGCCTTGGCTTGTACCAGCACCTGGGCTGCAATCGAATAGTCGCCAGCGGCGATACCGGTTGCGGTTACCCAGTCAGCGACAAAGCCGGGGCCACCTAGGGCGGGCGAGTTGAACACGCCGGTCAAGAGCGCGCCCAATATGCCACACACACCATGTATGCCAAATACGTCTAACGTGTCATCTGCGCCCAGCATTTTCTTCAGGCCATTGACACCCCACAGACCAGCAAAGCCCGACACGAAGCCGATGATCAAAGCGCCACCGATGCCCACATTGCCGCAAGCGGGGGTGATGGCCACCAAGCCGGCCACCGCGCCCGATGCAGCGCCGAGCATCGACGCTTTACCGCGCATCATCGCCTCGCCGATACACCACCCCAGAACAGCAGCAGCGGCGGCACCAAAGGTGTTGATAAAGGCCAGGGCCGCAAAGCCGTTGGCTTCCAGCGCGGAACCGGCATTGAAACCAAACCAGCCCACCCACAACAGCGCAGCGCCCACCATGGTCAAAGTCAGGCTGTGCGGAGCCATGGCTTCTTTGCCGTAGCCGATGCGCTTGCCGACCATATAGGCACCCACCAAACCGGCCACCGCAGCATTGATATGGACCACCGTACCGCCGGCAAAGTCCAGCGCGCCCATTTGCCACAGGAAGCCAGCTTTAGCGTTCATGGCTTCGACCACCTCTTTGCTGGCGTAAGCGTCAGGACCCATCCAGAACCACACCATATGGGCAATCGGTGCGTAGCTAAAGGTGAACCACAGGACGCTGAACAACAACACGGCGGAGAACTTGATGCGCTCGGCAAATGAGCCGACGATCAGCGTGCAGGTAATCGCTGCAAAGCTAGCCTGGAAAGCGGCGAACACGATCTCGGGGATGTACACGCCTTTGCTAAAAGTCGCTGCTGGCGCGAAAGTGCCTGCGGTGTTGTCCCAAATGCCTTTCATCATCACTCGGTCAAATCCGCCGAAGAAGGCACCTCCTTCGGTAAAGGCAATGCTGTAACCATAAATAAACCACAGCACCACGATGAGCGAGAAGGTCACCATCACTTGCATGAGCACTGAGAGCATGTTTTTGCTGCGTACCAAGCCGCCGTAGAACAAAGCCAATCCGGGGACTGCCATCATGATCACCAGCAAAGTGGAGACCATCATCCAAGTGGTATCGCCTTTGTTAATCACCTGCGCCGGGGCTGCTGCCGCTTCTGCAGCAGCGGCTTCGGTGGTTGGCGCGGGCGCGGCGGCTGAGGCGCTCGCCGCAGGCGCCGCAGGTGGGTCTTCGGCCAACGCGAAGGAGCCGACGCTCAGCAGGCCCAAACCCAGCGCCAGAGAGATCAGAAATTTTTTCATGGTGGTATTCCTTTTTTAGTGCTTGGAGTTAGAGCGCGTCTTTGCCGGTTTCGCCGGTACGAATACGAAGGACTTGTTCCAAGTCATACACAAATACTTTGCCGTCACCGATTTTTCCGGTGCGTGCTGCGCCTTCTATGGCTTCGATCGCGCGGTCCAGCAAGGATGAATCAATGGCGGCTTCAATCTTGACCTTGGGCAAAAAGTCCACCACGTACTCAGCGCCGCGGTACAACTCGGTATGGCCTTTCTGGCGGCCAAAACCTTTGACCTCGGTGACGGTGATGCCCTGCACCCCGATAGCCGACAAAGCCTCGCGGACCTCATCGAGCTTGAAGGGTTTGATGATGGCGGTAAGTAACTTCATGTGTGCACCTCAGCTTTTCAAAAGTTGATAGCGAGCGCAAGGGCTGCGCCGCTGTTCCACGGAATCGGGAGACCCAGGTATTTAGCAGAAGGCGTGCCAAGTTCAGTTACAAAAAATTGTGGTCTTGGTGCGACAAGCGCCCTATTGCATTCCCTAACTGCGCTAATATGACTGTGTAAAAAAACAGTATGCACCTACTTGGTGCAAACGCATAAATCCGGCGCAAAAACAGCGCACTGTTTCAGGGAGTCAATATGGGTCTATCTTTGGTACAAAGCCGCGCCTTGCTCGGTCTGGAGGCGGTGCAAGTCACGGTCGAAGTGCATATGGCCAATGGCCTTCCTAGCTTCACGCTGGTGGGCTTGGCCGATGTGGAGGTGAAAGAAGCACGCGAGCGGGTGCGCTGCGCCATCCAAAACAGCGGCCTGGAGTTCCCCCACAACAAGCGCATCACCGTCAACCTGGCCCCAGCAGACTTGCCCAAAGACTCGGGGCGCCTGGATTTGCCGATTGCCCTGGGCATTTTGGCGGCGAGCGGACAAATTGAAGCCTACCGGTTGGCGCAATACGAATTTGCTGGCGAGTTGTCGCTCTCGGGCGGGCTGCGTCCGGTGCGCGGCGCGCTGGCCATGGCCCTGGCCCTGCACCAGGCCAAGGCGCACACCAGCTTAGTGCTGCCACCGGGTAGCGCCCAGGAGGCAGCGCTGGTGCCGGGCGCGCAGGTCTATTTGGCGCGCACCCTAATTGATGTAGTACGCCAATTTATGCCCGAAGGCACCCAGCCTCCCGGCGCCGAAGCGGGCGCGAGTTCTGAGGAAGAAGGCTGGGTGCGCATGCAAGCGGCCGAGCCCGCCGGCGCCGCTGATCTGCCGGATATGGCCGACGTCAAAGGCCAGTTGGCCGCCAAGCGCGCGATGGAGATTGCCGCTGCCGGCGGGCACAGCCTATTGCTTATGGGGCCACCGGGCGCTGGTAAATCCATGCTGGCGCACCGGTTTGCAGGTTTGCTGCCGCCCATGGAGACCGACCAGGCCTTGCAAAGTGCTGCCATTGCCAGCCTATGCGGGCGTTTTGATATTCGCCGTTGGGGCCAGCGGCCTACTTGCAGTCCGCACCATTCGGCCAGCGCAGTGGCCTTGGTCGGTGGCGGGTCGCCCCCGCGTCCGGGGGAAATATCGCTGGCGCACCACGGCGTCTTGTTTTTGGATGAGTTGCCCGAGTTTCCGCGCCAGGCGCTCGAAGCGCTGCGCGAGCCTTTGGAGACCGGAACCATCACCATCGCCCGCGCCGCCCGACGGGCCGAGTTTCCGGCGCGCTTTCAGCTGATCGCTGCCATGAATCCATGCCCCTGCGGGTATTGGGGGGCGCCGGGCCGCAATTGCCGCTGCACGCCAGACCAGATCAGCCGCTACCAGGGAAAACTTAGTGGCCCGCTCATGGACCGCATTGACTTGCATGTGCAAGTACCGGCGCTGGCCAGCGAAGATTTGCTGCACGCCTCTGCAGGCGAGGCCACGCACAGCATCCGTGCGCGCTGCAGCCAGGCCCATGCGCGGGCGCAAGAGCGGCAGGGCAAAAACAACCAGGCCCTGGTTGGGCAGGAAATCGATCAGCACCTACGATTGGAATATGCAGCGGCCAAGTTTTTGCAAAGTGCAGCGCAGCAACTGGCTTGGTCAGCGCGCGGCACCCATCGCACGCTCAAGATCGCGCGCACCATTGCCGATTTGGCCGGCTCCGACATCACCGCGCTGGGCCATGTAGCCGAAGCTATGCAGTACCGCCGAACGCTCACAAGTGCGTGATAGCAGGTCCGACGCATCACTTGCGCCGAGGTTACATTTGTTTGTGGTGGCTCAGCGCATTGCTCACCAGCTTGGCCGTGATGTCCACGATCTGGATCATGCGGTCATAGGCCATGCGGGTGGGGCCGATCACGCCCAGCGTACCCACCACCTTGCCATCCACTTCGTAAGGTGCGCTCACCACCGACAATTCTTCAAAGGGCACGATCTGGCTTTCGCCGCCAATGTAAATACGCACCCCGGCGGCCCGGTCGGCAAAGTCCAGCAAGCGCATGATTTGGGCTTTTTGCTCAAACAACTCAAAAGCGCGGCGCAAATTGCCCATGTCATTGGAAAAGTCGCTGAGCTTGAGCAAATTGCGCTCGCCGGAAATCACCACCTCGTCCTGCTCTTGCGCCACCGCTTCGGAATTGACATTGACCGCAGCAGCCATCAGGGTGGCGATCTCCGAGCGCAGACTTTCCACCTCGTTTTGCAAGCGGCTGCGCACTTCTTCGATGTCCAGGCCCACATAGTGGCTGTTCAAAAAATTCGCCGCTTCGATCAATTGCGACTGCGAATAATCGACTTCGGTAAAGATGATGCGGTTTTGTACATCGCCATCGGCCGACACGATGATCACCAGAATGCGCCGATCGGACAGACGCAAAAACTCCATATGCCGAAAAGCGTTGGTACGCCGCGGCGCCATCACCACGCCCACAAATTGCGACAAATTGGACAAAAGGTTGGCCGCGTTGGAGATGACTTTCTGCGGCTGGTCCGGCGCCAAGCTGTGGGACGCAAATTGTTGCGGCTGCACCGTGAGCATGGTGTCCACAAACAGCCGGTAGCCGCGCGTGGTAGGTACCCGCCCGGCGGAGGTATGCGGGCTGACAATCAGGCCCAGGTCTTCCAAGTCGGACATGACATTGCGGATGGTCGCCGGTGACAATTCCAGCCCAGATGCTTTGGACAAGGTGCGGCTACCCACCGGTTGCCCATCGGCGATATAGCGTTCAACCAGCGCTTTGAGCAACAACTTGGAGCGATCATCAAGCATCAAAACATTTTAGTGATGTAATTTGCCTATGAACCCCCGCCTGAACCCGCAGTTCCGCCAGGTTGCCATCACCGGCAAATACCTGTCCAGCCACGCTCCAGCTGCGATTGCCGCGGCGCGCGCCACGCTGGACGGGATCGCCCATTTCCTGATGGACCAGGGTTGCGAGGTGGTGCTGGAGACCGATACCGCCGCCAAACTGGGCCTGAGCGGCTATGCGGTGATGGAAATTGAAGCCATAGGGCGCCACTGCGGTTTGTGCCTGGTGGTCGGTGGTGATGGCACCATGCTCGGGGTGGGGCGCAGGCTGGCGCCTTTTCAGGTGCCGCTCATTGGCATCAACCAAGGGCGTCTGGGCTTTATCACCGACATTGCGCTGGACCGCTATGCCGAAACCCTGGGCGCCATGCTGGCCGGTGCCTACGAAGTCGATGACCGCAGCCTGATGCAGGCGCAGGTGATGCGCGGTGGGCAATGCGTGTTTTCCGCGCTGGCGATGAACGATGTGGTGGTCAACCGGGGCGCGACTTCGGGCATGGTGGAGTTGCGGGTCGAGGTCGATGGCCATTTCGTGGCTAACCAGCGCGCCGACGGACTGATCATCGCCACGCCAACCGGCTCGACCGCCTACGCCTTGTCGGCCGGCGGGCCCATGCTGCACCCCTCGACTCCGGGTTGGGTCTTGGTGCCTATTGCGCCGCACACCTTGTCCAACCGGCCTATTGTGCTGTCGCACACCAGCGAAATCGCCATCGAAATCGTCTCCGGGCGCGACGCCAGTGCCAATTTTGATATGCAGTCCCTGGCCACTTTGATGCACGGCGACCGCATTGTGGTGCGCCGCTCAGAGCACAGCGTGCGCTTTTTGCATCCCAAGGGCTGGACTTACTTTGACACTTTGCGCCACAAGCTGCACTGGAATGAGGGGGGGAGTTAAGCGGTGGGCCTCAAACGCATTGCGCTGCGCGACTTTGTCATCGTCGCCACGCTGGACTTGGAACTGGAGACCGGCTTTACCGTGCTGACCGGCGAGACCGGCGCGGGCAAATCTATCCTGATTGATGCCTTGCAATTGGCCACCGGCGCGCGCGCAGATGTAGGCCTCATCCGCGAAGGCGCCCCACGCACCGACGTCAGCGCCGAGTTTGATACCCCGGCGGCCCTGCTGCCCTGGCTGGCCGAAGCTGGTTTTGAGGGCGCAGACAGCTTGCTGCTGCGCCGCAGTGTGGACAGCACCGGCAAAAGCCGGGCCTGGATCAACGGCCTGGCCGCCACCGCGCAGCAACTGCGCCATGTGGGCGAACAGGTGCTCGATATCCATGGCCAGCACGCCTGGCAAAGCCTCACCCGGCCCGACGCGGTGCGCGCCCTGTTGGACGACTACGCGCGTATTTCCACCAGTGCCTTGAGCGCTTTGTGGCAAAGCTGGCGCGCCGCGCAAGCCGCTTACGACCAAGCCCTGCAAGCACAGGACCTGCTGCAGCGCGATCGCGAGCGCCTGGCCTGGCAGATTGGCGAAGTGGACAAGCTCAACCCAGGCCCCGATGAATGGGACGAACTCAATGCCGCACACAGCCGCTTAGCCCATGGGCAAACCCTGCTCGATGCAGCGCACAGCGCCTTGGCGCTACTTCACGATGACGAGCCCTCGGCTTTGCGCAGCTTGCACAGCGCCATGCAGCAGATCCAAAGCCAAACGCATTTGGATGCTGATTTCCAAGGCCCGGCTGAGGTGTTGGCTTCGGCTATTGCGCAAGTAGAGGACGCGGTACACAGCCTGCGCGCCTACCAGCGCCGCGTCGAGCTAGACCCAGCGCAACTGGCCGAACTCGATGCGCGCATGGCGCTGTGGGTGTCCCTGGCGCGCCGTTACAAACGCAGCCCGCAAGAATTGGCCGCCACGCATGCCGCCTGGAAGCAAGAACTGGCGCAGCTTGAAGCCGCTGCCGACAGCGCCCATTTGCTGGCGCAGGCGCAGCAGGCCCAAGCCGCTTTTATGGCCGAGGCGCGCAAGGTTTCCAATGTCCGCCAGCAAGCCGCCCCCAAATTGGGGGTCGCCATCACCCAGGCCATGCAAGGCTTGGGCATGCAAGGCGGGCAATTCCAGGTGCAATTGCAGCCTAGCGAGCAAGCGCACCAAAGCGGGCTGGAAGAAGTCTTGTTTTTGGTGGCCGGCCATGCTGGCAGCACGCCGCGCCCGGTGGGCAAAGTGGCCTCGGGCGGCGAGCTCTCGCGCATTGCGCTGGCCATTGCTGTGACGGCCAGCCAAGCGGGCGGTGCGCAGACGCTGATCTTTGACGAAGTCGATGCCGGCGTAGGTGGCGCCGTGGCGCACACCGTAGGCCGTTTGATGCGCCAACTCGGTAGCGACCGCCAGGTGCTGGCGGTCAGCCATTTGCCCCAAGTGGCCGCCTGCGCCGATCAGCACTGGGTGGTGCGCAAACAGCTGCAAGGCGGGCAGACGCTCAGCGAGGTTGCGCCCGTGCAACAAGGCCAGCGCGAGTCCGAAATCGCGCGCATGTTGGGCGGTCAAAGCAGTTCGGTAACAACCATGGCGCATGCGCGCGAAATGCTGGAGCAAGCCCGTGTCTGAACGCCAACTCGAATTAGTCCTGATCACCGGTATGTCTGGCTCTGGGAAGTCCGTGGCCCTGCATGCTTTGGAGGACGCAGGCTATTACTGTGTGGACAATTTGCCACCGCCCTTGCTCATGGATTTCATCGCTTTGCAAAGCGGCGAACATTTCACACGCCTAGCCATTGCCATGGATGTGCGCAGCGCCAAGGGCTTGCCGCTGGTGCCTGCGCAACTGGACACGCTGCGCGCCCAGGGCATAGGCATCAAAACCTTGTTTCTTGATGCCAATACGGACACCCTGGTGCGGCGCTATTCCGAAACGCGTCGCAAACACCCTTTGTCCCAAACCGATACCCAGCCGGGTGATGAGCGGCGTGCCCTGGCCGATGCGATTGAACTGGAGCGCAGCCTGCTGGCCGATATACGGGCGCATTCTTATGTGATTGATTCGAGCATGATTCGCTCGGCCCAATTGCAGGCCTATGTCAAGAGCCTGATCACTGCGCCGGTAGCGCAGCTCACCTTGGTGTTTCAGTCTTTTTCTTTCAAGCGCGGCGTCCCTTCCGACGCAGACTTTGTATTTGACGTTCGCATGCTGCCCAACCCGCATTACGAAGCGCAGCTGCGTGTGCTTACCGGCAGAGATGCGCCGGTGGCCGCATTCTTACGCACGCAGCCCGAAGTACTGCGCATGGAGCAGCAAATAAGCGACTTTTTAGATGGCTGGATGGGTGCTTTGGTGTTAGACCATCGCAGCTATGTCACCGTGGGCATCGGCTGCACCGGCGGCCAGCACCGCTCGGTGTATTTGGTGGAACAACTGGCCGCCCACTTCGCGCCGCATTGGGTCACCTTAAAACGCCACCGCGAACTGCAGCGCGAAGCCGATCAGTAGCTTGCGGTCTAGGCCTTAAGTGGGACCAGCAGTTTCCAAGAGTTTGCGCACCGGCGCTGGCAAACCCAAGGTGGGCCAGTCCGGGCTGGCAATCCAGCGGCCTTCCAATCCGGGCAAACGGCGGCCGGCAGTCAAGCGCACATAGATGGGATGGAGGTGCAAGTCTTTGTGCGTGAGCACATGCACAAAGCTTTCTAGAGGCTGCAAACTTTTATGCGCTGAAGCAGGCAGGGCATCGCGCAATTGCGCTTCGCCCCCAAACACCGGCAGGCAGTGCAGGCCCGCCCAGACGCCCGGCGCAGGCCGTCTTTGCAGCCATACCGCACCACTGGCGTCTTGTGCCCACAAGAGCCATAGCGACTGGCTGCTGCGTTTGAGTTTGCGGCTACGCACCGGAAAATTTTGCATCGTGCCGGCAGCCTGTGCTCGGCAATCGGTCTGCAAGGGGCATTGGCCGCATAGCGGTTTGCGTGCCAAGCAGATGGTGGCGCCCAAGTCCATCATGCCCTGGGTATAGCGCGCCATGGCCTTGGTGCCCGCCTGTTTATGGGGCACTAAGTCCTGCGCTAAAGCCCATAGCGCACGCTCCTGCGACGCTTGCGCCAGATCGCCCTCAAAGGCCAGCCAGCGCGTCAGCACGCGCTTGACATTCGCATCCAAAATCGCCACCCGCTCGCCAAAACACAGGGACGCAATCGCAGCCGCAGTAGAGCGCCCAATGCCGGGTAGGGTTTGCAGCAGCGCGGCTTGTTGCGGGAATTGCCCGCCGTATTGCTGCATCACGATCTGCGCACAGCGGTGCAGATTGCGCGCCCGGCTGTAATAGCCCAGCCCGCTCCACAAGCCCATCACCTCGTCGGCGCTCGCTTGCGCCAAATCGGCCACGGTGGGCAGTCTGCGGGTAAAGCGTTCAAAATAGTCGCGCACGGTGGCGACCTGGGTTTGCTGCAACATGATTTCAGACAGCCAGACACGGTAAGGGTCTTGGGTGTTTTGCCAGGGCAGGCTATTGCGCCCATGGCTTGTTTGCCAGCGCACCACTTTTTCCGCCACGCCGGGCACACTCTTGTCACTTAGGGCTTTTGGCATACCGGGCAAAAAAAAGTAGACCTTTGGCCTTGGCGTATCGCTTTGATGGCGCTGCCGCAAGCGCGGCAGGGAAGACCTTGGCGCCCGTACACCGCCGCTTCGAGTTGGAAATAACCCGACTCGCCTTGTGCATTGGAAAAGTCTTTGAGCGTGCTGCCGCCGATTTCTACTGCCCGCGCCAACACCGTGCGTATGGCGGCGTGCAATCGGGTGGCGCGCGCCAGGCTGATGCGTTCGCCTCGGGTGCTCGGGCGGATGCCGGCCATAAACAAGGCTTCACTGGCGTAAATATTACCAACACCGACTACCAGCTCGCCACCCAACAACACTTGCTTGACCACGGTTTTGCGCTTTTTCAGGGCTTTCCAAAAATCCAGCGCTTGGAAATCGTCTCCCAAAGGCTCTACCCCCAGCTTGCCCAGCAGTTTGCGGGCGGCGTTGCTGGACTCATCGGGGACGTACACCACGGCGCCAAAGCGGCGCGGGTCGTGCAAGCGCAGCGTACCCTGGCTGGTTTGCAAGTCCATATGGTCGTGCTTACCGGCATCGCCCGGCACACGTTCAAAGCGCAGGCTGCCCGACATGCCCAGGTGCAGCAGTAACAGGCCTTCGTCCAAATCCAGCAACAGGTATTTGCCCCGGCGGCGCACGCCAAGCACCTGGCAGCCCGCAAGCATCTGCGGATCACAACCCAGAGGCCAGCGCAGGGCTTTGCCCATGCGCAGCGCCAAGATGCGCGCACCGGCAATGCGATCGGCAAAGCTTTGGCGCGTCACTTCAACTTCGGGTAATTCGGGCATGGCTAGGGTAGGTAAAGCAAAGCCAGTGCAGGGGCATGGCTTCGGACCGAGGATCGATGGCACGAGGCTTGGATTATTATGGCCGCATGTCACGCACCCCATTTTTAATAGCCTTTGTACTGCTGGCTTTGGCTCTTGGTGCGCGCGCGCAAACTACCAAAGTCCCGGCACCCCAAGCCATTGCCGCAGAGAAAGCGCCCGAGCGCTCTGCGCTCAATGCCTCTATCTTTTACCAGGTCATTTTGGCTGAACTGAGCTTTAACAATGGCGACATCGGCGCTTCCTACAGCCTGATGTTAAACGCCGCGCGCGAGTCCAACCAGGCCGAGCTGTTTCAGCGTGCGGTGGACATAGGTTTGTCCGGGCGCGATGCCAATGCCGCGGTGGGCGCGGCGAAGGCTTGGCAACAGGCACTTCCTCAGTCCCAAGAAGCGGACCGCTATCTTTTGCAATTGCTGATTGGGCTGAACCGCCTGCCCGAAACCTTGGCGCCTTTGCAGCGCAGCGTGGCTCGCGCCCAGCCAACTGAACGTGCCGCCCTGATTACCGCACTGACCCGCCTGTATGTGCGCGCAAAGGACAGAGCCGCTGCTGCTGACCTGATCGAAAAAGCCTTCGCCGCAGAGCTGGGCAAGCGCAGCAGCGGTCCGGCCGCTTGGGCCGCCATTGGCAATTTACGCTTGGTGGCAGGTAAGCGCGCTTTGGCACAGGCAGCGGCGCTCAAGGGTGCGGCACTAGACCCTTTGTCGGACGATGTCGCATCCCTGGCCATCAATTTGCTCGACGGCAGCTCGGAAGATCTGGAAACCTTGCTGGGCGCGTACTTTGCCGCCAGCCCATCAGGCCAAGTGCGTATGGGCTATGTGCGCAAATTGATCGACTTGCAGCGTTATCCCCAAGCCTTGGCGCAGGCAACGCAGCTAACGCAGGTGCAGCCGGACTTTGCCGATGCCTGGCTGGTGCGCGGCTCGATTGAGTTTCAAAACCAAGACCTGCAAAATGCCGAGCAGTCTTTGAATCGCTATTTAGGTGCTTTGCCGCCAAGCCGTACGCAAGAGGACCCCGATGAGGAAGGCCTTACGCCGCGCGGCATCGTGCAAGCCTACTTGCTGCTCTCGCAAATTGCAGAAAAGCAGGGCGATTTTGCGAAAGCCCAAAGCTTGCTCGCCCGCATCAATAGCCCGCAAGACATTGCCAGAGTGCAAATCCGCCGCGCGTTGATGTTTGCCAAGCAAGGGCGCTTGGACGAAGCCCTTTCCTTGGTGCGCAACCTGCCCGAGGACGATGCTGACGAAGCACGCATCAAGTTGCAGGCGCAATTGCAATTGCTGCGCGAAGGACGGCGTGAAGAAGAGGCCTACGCCTTGCTGACCCGGGCGACCCAAAAGGCGCCAGATGATGCGGACTTGCTGTACGAACTGGCCTTGTCCGCAGAAAAACTGGGGCGCCTTGATGAAATGGAAAAAACCTTGCGGCGTGTGATTACGCTGCAAGCCGATTACCACGCGGCTTATAACGCCCTGGGCTATTCGCTGGCCGACCGCAACCAACGTTTGCCCGAGGCCCGCGCGCTGATTGAAAAAGCGCTCACCTTTGCCCCTAACGACCCGTTTATTCTGGACAGCCTGGCCTGGGTGGAGTTTCGCAGCGGCAATAGCGCACAAGCGGCGAGCATCCTGCGCGCCGCCTTTAGCGCCCGCCCCGACGCCGAAATTGCGGCCCATCTGGGGGAGGTCTTGTGGACCATGAACTTGCGCGAGGAGGCTAATGCCACCTGGGCCAAGGGTCTAGAGCTCAATCGCGATAACGACACGCTCAAGTCCACCATCGTACGCCTACGCGGCAGCTTATGAGCCCTAGGCGGGCGATGGCCGAACGCCTATTTGCGGCCTGTCTGTTGCTCCTTTGTACGCTGCTGGTCGCCTGTAGCACGCCAACGCAACGGCAGGAGTACGTCACCCCCAACGATATGTGGGAAGGCCGTTTGTCGGTGCAGGTGGCAGGCGAACCACCGCAGCGCATTAGCGCAGATTTTTTCCTGGAAGGCACGGCCCGCCGTGCCAGCCTGACGCTCAACTCGCCATTGGGCACCCGCCTGGCCCGCATGCAGTGGGATGCCTCCTCAGCCATGCTTGAAGTGGGCGATCAAAAGCGCAGCTTTGAATCGGTCGATGCGATGAGTGCCCACAGTCTGGGCAGCGCCCTGCCCATGCAGGCCTTGTTTGCCTGGTTGCACGGGCGGCCCGAAACCGCGCCAGGCTGGGAGCTTCAAACGCTGGACAGGTTGCAAGGCCGCATTCGTGCGCGCAGCGTGGACCGAACGCCCGCAGTGCAAATTGACCTGGTGCTCGAGCCCAGATAATGCAGGCCATGCAGGCGCTCTACGACATCTCCGCTCCGGCCAAGCTCAATTTGTTTTTGCACATCACCGGGCGGCGCGCTGACGGCTATCACCTGCTGCAATCGGCATTTATGTTGATCGACTGGTGCGACCAACTGCATTTTGAATTGCGCAAGGACGGGGGCATAAGCCGCGAAGACCTGACTTGGGCTCTGCCCGAGGATGATTTATGCCTGCGCGCGGCCAAAGCGCTGCAAAGCGCTAGCGGCTGCGCCTTGGGCGCGCACATCGGCATTGCCAAATTCATACCTGCCCAGGCTGGTATGGGCGGCGGCTCGTCGGACGCGGCCTCGACCCTGCTGGCTCTCAACCGCCTTTGGAACTTGGGTTGGACGCAGGCCCAATTGGCGTCGATTGGCTTGCAACTAGGCGCCGATGTGCCCTTTTTCCTGCTCGGTCAGCATGCCTGGGTGGAAGGTGTAGGCGAACAGCTCACGCCAATAAGCCTGCCTGCCGGGCGCTTTGCGGTGCTTAAGCCCCAGGCCGGGCTGGACACCCGCAGCGTCTTCGCCCACCCCATGCTCGAACGCAATACCGGCCTTGCTATAATTTCAGGCTTCGCTGCAAACCCCTACGGCTTTGGCCGCAACGATTTGCAGCCTGTTGCCGAACTGCTTTGCCCCGCTGTGGGCCAGTCTCTTGCCTGGTTTGCGGCGCAGGGATTGACCGCCAGGATGACGGGTTCAGGCAGTGCGGTGTTTGCGCAACTGCCCCCGGGTTTTGCGTTGGCTAGTGCCCCTGAGCACATGGCACTTCGGGTCTGCGACAGTTTGGAAGCGCATCCCCTGCAAGGGTGGTGTTGAAAGCGTTGGTTTTCGGTTGGCAGCTTTGTGCTGGCAACCCGTGTAGGGGAATCGCCAAGTTGGTTAAGGCACTGGATTTTGATTCCAGCATGCGAAGGTTCGAATCCTTCTTCCCCTGCCAAATTTTATTAACGGTACAGCCAGACGGCATGATGAAGTCCTGAAACCGCCCACCAGCGCCCTGTCAACCCAAGCCCACCCCTATGCAAGCCGTCAACACTCCCGACTTCATGGTTTTTACCGGCAATGCCAACCCTGAGTTGGCGGCGGAAGTAGCGCGTGATCTGGGTATCAGTCTGGGCGCGGCCCATGTCGGACGCTTCTCCGATGGTGAAGTTACCGTTGAAATCAACCAAAACGTGCGTGCTCGTGACGTCTTTGTGTTGCAAAGCACTTGCGCCCCGACCGCCGAAAACCTGATGGAACTGCTGATCATGGTCGATGCGCTTAAGCGCGCCTCGGCCGAACGCATAAGCGCCGTCATTCCCTATTTCGGCTACGCCCGCCAAGACCGCCGCCCGCGCTCTACCCGCGTGCCCATCACGGCCAAAGTGGTCGCCAATATGCTCCAGGCCGCTGGCGTCTCCAGTGTGCTGACCATGGACCTGCATGCCGACCAGATCCAAGGTTTTTTTGATATCCCGGTGGACAATATTTACGCCTCGCCGGTGCTGCTGGGCGATTTGCGCCAGAAAAATTACGAAGACCTGATTGTGGTCTCGCCTGATGTGGGCGGCGTGGTGCGCGCCCGCGCGCTGGCCAAGCAGCTCAACTGCGATCTGGCCATCATCGACAAGCGCCGCCCGCGCGCCAACGTCAGCGAAGTGATGCACGTCATCGGCGAAATCGAAGGCCGCAACTGCGTCATCATGGACGACATGATCGATACCGCAGGCACGCTGTCCAAAGCCGCCGAAGTGCTCAAAATGCGCGGCGCGAAAAAAGTGTACGCCTATTGCACGCACCCGATTTTTTCCGGGCCTGCGATAGAACGCATTGCCAACGGCGACGCCCTGGATGAGGTGGTGGTGACCAACACCATTCCTTTGAGCGCGGCAGCCGCACAGTGCCAGAAAATTCGCCAGCTCACCGTGGCGCCGCTGATCGCAGAAACGATTTTGCGTATTGCCAAGGGTGAGTCGGTCATGAGCTTGTTTTCGGATCAGGAAAATCTTTTCTGAACGAAGCAAAAGTCGGCGCGCGGTGGCCCAGTGCCCTGCGCGCTTTTTGTTAAACCGGAGTCACACTGGTCGCGGTGGACTCTTACAGGAGTAAGTTATGAAATT
The DNA here is from genome assembly GCA_040400575.1 of Rhodoferax sp. GTDB lineage: Bacteria > Pseudomonadota > Gammaproteobacteria > Burkholderiales > Burkholderiaceae_C > Allorhodoferax. The sequence goes on along the minus strand of JBBAPX010000008.1, from coordinate 76,034 downwards.
TGTCGCTTTTGAGCGCGCTAAGCAGGGTACGGGTGCGAGCCGCCGTCTCCGCATCACCGGTCGCACGCCCGGTATTGTGTATGGCGGAAGCACCCCGGCTACGCCCATCGAACTGGACCACAACGCACTGTGGCACGCCATCAAAAAAGAAGCTTTTCATGCCTCGATTTTGGACATGGAATTCAATGGCACAGAAAGCAAAGTGCTCTTGCGCAACGTGCAAATGCACCCCTTCAAGCAATTGATTTTGCACATCGATTTCCAGCGTGTCGAAGCCACCACCAAGCTGCAAATGAAAGTGCCGCTGCACTTCAGCGGTGAAGAAAATTCGCCCGCCGTCAAGCTCGACGCCTGCTTGATCAACCACGTCGCCAACGATTTGGAAATCACCTGCCTGCCCGCAGACTTGCCCGAGTTCATTGCGGTGGACCTGAGCAACCTGAAAAAAGGCACCTCGCTGCATGTCAACGACATGAGCCTGCCCCCACGCGTGACGGCTGTCACCCGTGGCAAGGAAAACCCGGTTATCGTCTCGGTGGTGACGCCGGTAGCAGAAGTGATCGAAGCGCCAGCCGCTGCGGCACCTGCCAAAGGCAAAGGCGCGGCCAAGCCGAAAAAATAAAGTCCCCCTGGCGCTCTAGCAAAACAGGCCCGCGCAAGCGGGCCTTTTTGCTGGCGCGCAGGCTTTGCTCTACCATGGCGCACCGCCGTTTATGCGCGCGGTGCCAAGAGCGCAAACCGTGAGCCACCGCATGATCAAACTATGGGTTGGCCTGGGAAATCCGGGCCCGCAATACGAAGACACCCGCCACAACGCGGGCTTTTGGTTTATCGACGGCCTGGCTCGGCTGTGGAAAACCGCTTTGCAGTTCGACCGCAATTACTACGGGCTGGTGGCGCGGGTCAACATCCAGGGCGAAAACGTCTGGCTTTTGCAGCCGCATACCTTTATGAATGTGTCGGGCAAGTCGGTGGGCGCCTTGGCGCGCTTTTTCAAAATCGAGCCCGCCCAAATACTGGTTGTCCATGACGAGCTGGACTTACCGCCCGGCCATGCGAAATTGAAATTTGGCGGCAGCCATGCTGGCCACAACGGCTTACGCGACATCCACGCCCAACTAGGCACCGGCGACTATTGGCGTTTGCGCCTGGGCATAGGCCATCCGGGCGACAAAGCCGAAGTGGTGCACTGGGTGCTAAAAAAGCCTATCTTGGACCAGCGCATCGCCATCGACCAGTGCCTAGACCGCGCCCTGACCGCGGTGCCGGCATTGCTTACCGGCGATATGAACAAAGCCATGCTACAAATTCACACCAGTGTGCCGCCACGGCCTAAACTTGCCAAACCTGTGGAGAACGCAGCGCCCAGCGCGCCGCCCGAATCCGCAGCTTGAGTCCAGGTGCCGTAGAGCACCGGGCCCGATTTGTGAAGAATGCATCAGGGAGGACGTATGCCATATTTCTTAATTTGCGGGCTTGCGCTCGCCATGGCCAGTGCGCAGCTAGCGGCCCAAACGGTGTACCGCTGTGGCAATGAATACCGCGACACACCCTGCCCCAACGCCATGGCGCTGGACCCACGCGACTCGCGCACGCCAGCGCAAAGGGCTCAGTCTGAACAGCAAACCGCTAAAGGCGCGGCCCTCGCCCAGCAAATAGAACAAGGGCGCCTGCAATCGGAGGCTCTGGCGACTAAGCGGCTACAGACTCAGGCACAAAGCCAGGCTGCACAGGAGAAAAAGCGGATTGCCGATGCCAAAGCGCTAGAGCGTGCGCCGGCACCTGTTGTACTCAAAGCGCTTAAAAAGCCGCGCGAGGATGTGTTTACCATGCGCATCCCCAAGCCGCCTAAAAATACCGCGTCGGCTGCGGTGCCGCCCAAGAGCCCCTAGGCTGCATCGCTGCGCCACGCCATCAGGCGCTGGCGGCCTGAAGACGGCGGTATTTTTCCCACAGGGTCGCGCGGCTTTCGGTATGCGCCGGGTCCACCGGGATACAGGCCACGGGACACACTTGCACACATTGGGGCTCATCAAAATGGCCTACGCATTCGGTGCATTTGTCCGGGTGAATTTGGTAAATCTCCGGCCCCATGTAGATAGCCTCATTGGGGCATTCGGGCTCGCAGACGTCGCAGTTAATGCACTCGTCGGTAATGATCAAGGCCATGTGCGTTGCCTTAGTTCGCGCTTTGCAATTTGGCCTTCAATCGCGCTAGTACCGAGGGCGCGACAAACTGCGCCACATCGCCTTGTAGGCTGGCGATCTCGCGCACCAGCGTGCTGCTGATGAACTGGTAGCGGCTGTCGGGCGTGAGGAAAACGGTCTCGATGTCCGGCGCCAAAGAGCGGTTCATGCCTGCCAACTGGGCTTCAAAATCAAAGTCGGTCACCGAGCGCACGCCGCGCAGCATGGCCTTGGCCTTGTGCGCCACCGCAAAATCGCGCACCAAGCCGCTAAAGGGCAGCACGCTGACATTGCCCAGCGGCGCCACCACCTCGCGCACCATGTCCAGGCGCTCTTCCAAGCTGAACATGGTTTTCTTGTGGTGCGCAACGGCGACGGCCACGACCACGCTGCCAAACAGGGCCGCACCGCGCCGAATCAGGTCTTGGTGGCCCAGGGTCATGGGGTCAAAAGTTCCGGGATAGACGGCAATCGTGCTCATGGTTGCGCTCCTAAAGTGCTGGCTTCAGAGGGAATGGCTTGCGTGTGGGCCGTCGCCGCCATAGCGGCAGTGGCTTGCGATACCGGGGCGATAGGGCGCAGCACATGGGCGTGCACCGCGCCGGCCTTTAGGCGGCGGTGCAGCGACCAACCCAGCGCGCCCAGCGCCTCGGCGCCCCAGGCCGTGGGCGCTTCCAAATAGACCTGGCCGTTGGGCGCAATCGCTTTGCGCGCAGCCGTCAGGGCGCCTTCCCACAAATTAGAAGCAAACGGCGGGTCCAAAAAAATCAGGTGCAAACTGCCGGCTGCCGCGTGCCGTAAGGCGGCCAGCCCATCGCCGCGCTGAATGCTGATGGCTTGCGCATCCAACTGCGTCTGTGTGCGCTTGAGCTGCTCGACCAGCTGCGACTCTTGCTCCACCAGAGTCACATGCGCCGCGCCGCGCGAGGCGGCTTCAAAGCCCAGCGCGCCAGTGCCGGCAAAAGCGTCCAGGCAGCGCAGGCCTTGCAAATCCTGGCCCAGCCAGTTGAACAAGGTTTCGCGCACCCTGTCGGGCGTAGGCCGCAAGCCGGCAGCGTCCACCACTTTGAGCTTGGTGCGCTTCCACATGCCGCCAATGATGCGGACTTGGTTGCCGAGCTTGGCCGCTACGCGCGGCTTAGGCGAAGGCTTGGCGGCGGAGGATTTGGGTCGCATGGGGCTATTGTCGTTGTTTGGGTGCTTGTTTTGCAAATTCTGGGGGTTGCGCTTGCGTGTTCCTGCGCAGCCCGTACTTTGTCGCTGAAGGCCTAAGCAATCGTCAAATGAAGTGGACTTGTAACCATCTGCTAGGACTCAAGGCCGCAAGCCGGGCGGTAATAATTGCGATCAGCAATTACCATCTCAGAGGGAATGTTGACGCGTTTTGATCATTTAGCAATGTCCCCACCCAGCCCAAGCCAAACAACCCTCCTGCGCCAGACTTTACTAGGCGCTTGTCAGCCGCCGCCGTCCGATGCGCGGAGTTGGTACCTGGGCGACTTGCCCCTAGGTTGGCTGACGCCAGACCACGACGCAGCGCTAGCGCGTGAATTGGCAGATACGGTGCTCAGTGGCGGGCAGCGTATCTGGCAGGCGGCGCATTGGCCGGTAGCGCAGCGTTCGCAGGCCTTGCAGGCTGCGGCAGAGCGCTTGCATGCGCAAGGGCTGATTCGCGGATGGCGCAATGAGCAGTACAGCTGCTGGGGCGATACCGGTGGCCAGCCGCATCCCGACCTGCCTGAGCACTTCAGGCTGGAGCGCGCGGCCTTTCGGTTTTTGGGTTTGCACAGCCACGCAGTGCATATCAACGGCTTTACGCCGGACGGGCGTATGTGGTGCGGGCGGCGCGCTTTGAGCAAGGCCACCGATCCCGGTCGCTTGGACAACTTGGCAGCCGGTGGCTTGCCGGCTGGCGAAACCGTGCTTGACTGCGCCCTGCGCGAGTTGTATGAAGAAGCGGGCCTGCCCGAAAGCCTGGCACGGCAGGTGCAGCCCGCCGGCCACATCACCACCGCGCGCATGGAAGCCGAGGGCTGGCACGAGGAAACGCTGCTTGTGTTTAACTTGCTGTTGCCGCCAGATGTGCAGCCGCACAACACTGATGGCGAAGTGAGCGGCTTTGAATGTCTGTCGCTAGGCGAAGTGATGCAGCGGATAGCAGAACACGATTTTTCAGAAGACGCGGCTTGTGTTGTGGCGCAGGGTTTGCTGCATTATTGAATTTCAGCGCATCAGTTACGGTGGCATTTACCCCGTCTTGAGCAAGCGGACTTTGCGCTTTTGCTGCTTCAGCAATTTGGCAGCTGCTTGGTCAAAGGTGACGAACTCCTGACCGCCTAGCAGCTCGCCCTCAAAAGCAATCACGCCGTCGGCAAAGTCGCCCCCGGTTTGGAGTAAGGCCAAGCCGGCCAGCACCGCCGGTGTGTTGCAAACCACTTGACTGACTTGCAGCAAGGTACGTATTGCATGGCTGATTTGTTCTGGGGTATATCGGTAGCCTCGTTGTAGTACCCACACCATTTCGCACAGCGCGGTGGTTGGCACGGCCATCAGGCTTGCCGTTTGCAACACTTTTAGGGCCAGGGCGCTTTGTTTGGCATCGTCTTGTGTAGCCAGCCTAACCAGCACATTGGTGTCTAAAGTGAACTTCACGTTTTGCCTGCCCACGCCTTGGAGATTAATGCGTTCATGTCTTCAATGCTCAGCGCTTTGCTAGGCCTAGGCAGGCAGCCCACAAATGCGTCCAGCCCATGCGTCGTTTTCGCTTGCAGTGCCAGTACACCATACGCGAGCTTGTCCACTTCAATTTGTTGCCCGGGTGCGATGCCCATATATTCCAGCAACTCGCGGCGTAAAGTAATTTGACCTTTGGCGGTGACAGTTAATGCAGCCATATGTCGTACCTTCAGAATGAGTGAATAATGCAATTTTACATTACTTGTAAAACCAAGAATTTTTAGATATGCATCCTTGGCGCCTTGGGGCAAGCCAACCCTATGAATGCACCAAGCCCGGTTTACACGCTGCGCAAATGCCAGGCTTTGGGCCGGGTGAAGGTGCTGATGCCTTCGCGTGACAAAGTCAGGCCCACGCCGGAGTCGCCGTGGCCGCTCCAAGGCAGGCGCGGGCTGACGCGGTCGCAGCAATTCCAGTACACCGTGCCGGCGTTCACTTGCGCCAGCAAGCGCTGCGCGCGCGCCTGGTCTGGTGTGTACACGCCTGCGGTCAGGCCGTAGCGGGTGTCGTTCATGAGTTGCACGGCTTGCGCATCGCTGCTGACTTTTTGGATGCCGATGATGGGGCCAAAGCTTTCCTCGCGCATGAGTTCCATGCGGTGGTCCACATTGACCAGCACCGTGGGCGCAAACCAATTGCCCGGCACGGGGCCGCGTTGGCCGCCAATCAGCAGCGTGGCGCCTTTGGCCAGGGCGTCGGCCACTTGCGCTTCCAGCACCGCCAGTTGCGGCGCGCGGGTGATGGCGCCGATATAGGTGTCTGCGCTTTCGATGTCGCCGTGCTTCATACCTTTAACAGTAGCCACAAAGCGGGCCACAAAGGCGTCATAAACTTTTTCGTGCACATAAATGCGCTCGACCGAGCAGCAGCTTTGCCCGGTGTTGTACATCGCGCCATCGGCCAGCGATTCGGCGGCGTTTTCAGGGTGGGCGTCATCGCACACATAGGTGGGGTCTTTGCCACCGAGTTCGAGCTGCAGCTTGATAAAGCGGCTCCCCACTGCCTGCGCGATGCGGGCGCCCGTGGCGACCGAGCCTGTAAAAAACACGCCGTCAATCTGTTGTTGCAACAAGGCCTGACCGACCTCGCCGCCACCCACCAAACACACCATCACGTCCTGCGGCACACCGGCTTGGTGCAAGAGCCGGGCAATGGCCAGCCCGGTGTTGGTAGCATATTCGCTGGGCTTGTAGAGCACCGCGTTACCGGCCAGCAGCGCTGGAAGAATGACATTGCAACCGACAAACCAGGGGTAGTTCCACGCCGAAATATTGGCCACGACGCCTAAGGGAATATGCTCGATTTGTTCTGTCATGCCACCCTCTGACATGACGGTTTCAGTGGCCAGGCAGCTATCGACTTGGGCCAGGAAAAAATCAATACGGCCCAGCAGGCCATTGAGTTCATTGCGCGATAGCTGCACCGGCTTGCCGGTTTCGCGCGTCATGGTCAGGGCTAACGCGTCCATGTCTTGCACCACGCTGGCGCGGAATTTTTCTGCGAAAGTTTTGCGTGCAGAAAGCGGCGTGGCGGCCCAGGCGGTTTGCGCAGCGCGCGCGGCAGTGGCTTTGGTAGCCACGCTGGCGGCGTCGTCAGCGGGCAAGGTGTTGACCAATTGGCCGTCGGCCGGATTGAAGATAGACAAGGTGCTCATGCGGTACTCGCTTTGGAAAAAACGCAAACCAGAAAAATTTAACTGCGTGCAGCAAGCGCAGCTTGCAAAAAGTCGTGCAGGAGCGCGCTGTCGTCCATGACGCCGTATTCAGGTTTATGAAACTCGGGGTGCCACTGCACTGCGGCTACCCATTCCGGGCCACTGTGGCGTATGGCTTCAATCGTGCCATCCTCCGGGCAAAGCGCCTCGGCCACAAAACCGGGCGCCAGGTCTTTGATGCCCTGGTGGTGGATACTATTGACTTTGCGGCTGCTGGTCTGGCCGACCAGTGTCTCCAGGCGGGTGCCCGGCACCAGTTGGACATCGTGGAAAAGCCGGTCGTAGGCCTCACCGTCGCGATGTACCCGGGCCTCGGGCCGCTGCGTACCGATGTCTTGGTACAGCGTGCCGCCGTAGCTGACGTTAATCAGCTGCAGACCACGGCAAATACCAAATACTGGTTTGCCTGCGGCCACAAAAGCGCGCACCAATTCCATTTCATACAGGTCACGCGAGCGGTCCCCTGCCCAGAGCGGGTCCAGCGGTTCTTCGCCATAGCTGGTGGGCGACATATCGACGCCGCCATGCAGCATCAGGCCGTCCAACCACTGTGCGTAATGCTGCGCTGTCACGTCGCCGCGTGCGGTGTCGCCCACTAGAGCCGGCACCATGACCGGCATAGCGCCTGCGGCCATGGCCCAGTGCGGCACCGATTGCTCTAGGTACTGCAAAGTTTTTTTAGCAAAGGCCGGGCGCTTGGCGTCGGGGTAGAGAAAACAGGCGCTCACGCCAATCTTGGGGCGGTCAGACATGGTCAAAACAAAGAAATAGGTGGTGAATAAAAAGTGGCGGCAAGTGGCCTTACAGTAGCGGCACTTGCCCGCCTTGGGCATACGGGAACGTGAAAAAAGAGCATTAGTGTGTTGAGCACGGAAAACTTACATCGCTTGGCGGAACAAGCGCTCAAAATCGGCTGGGGTGCAGGGCCTGGGGTTGGTCTGGTGGCAAATATCGGCTTGGGCAATGTGTACCAGGCGGGCCATATGCGCTTCTGTCACGCCGTGGGCCGCCAAGCCGCCGCTAATGCCGATGCTGATCTTGAGCGCTTTGAGCCAGGGCACAAAGGCTTTGCCGCCACCCGCGACGCCGCAGACATGCGCCAATTCCTCAAACTTGGCAGGTACGGCTTCAAAGTTCCAAGCGAGCACGGTGTCGATCATCAAAGCATTGGCCAGGCCGTGGTGCAGGTCGCAGACCGCGCCTAATGCATGTGCGCAGGAATGCACCGCACCCAAATCTTTTTGGAAAGCAATGGCGCCCATCATGGACGACATCATCATGTCGCTGCGGGCTTGCAGATGGCCGGGCTGTGTGACAGCTGTGTGCAGCGCAGCCGCAGCGATGCGTGTGCCTTCCAGGGCAATGCCATCACACAGCGGGTGGTAAGCCGGGGAGAGGTAGCTTTCGATGTTGTGGGTGAGTGCGTCCATGCCAGTAGCGGCCGTCACATGGGCTGGCAGGCCCAGAGTGAGCTCGGGGTCGGCAAACACCATGCGTGCCAAAATTTTGGCGCTAAAGACTACGCGCTTCAAATGCGTGTCGTTTTCGCTGACCACGCTGGAGCGGCCCACTTCCGAGCCGGTGCCCGAGGTCGTGGGCAAGGCCACAAAGTAAGGCAGCGGCGCGCTGATGGGGCGCACCTGCGGGTGGTCCCACACGTATTCCAAAATATCGCCCTCGTGCGTGGCGGCAATTCCCACTACCTTGGCCACATCGAGCGCCGCGCCGCCGCCAAAGCCGATGATGCAGTCGGCCAGGTGCGCCTTGTAGCTTGCTGCGCCATCCATGACTTGGCTACACGTTGGGTTGCCGAATACGCCGGAAAAAACTGCAACGTCTAGTCCGGCCAGATGCGATTGAAACTCGGCTAACACCGGGAGCAGGCCTAGCGCCCGGTCGGTCACGATGAGCGGGCGCTTAAGGCCGTTCTCCTGCAAATGGGCAGCGACCAGTTTGCGCGCGCCTGCGCCAAAGCGGATGGGGGTGGGGAAGGAAAAAGAAGTGATGCTCATAGAAAAATACTTAAAAAATAATTTGGGTGGTGTCGAGGTGCAAAAGACGGGGCTTTTGTACCTCGCCCTTAAATGATCTCGAAATAGCGTTTGAGTTCCCAGTCGGTCACGCCGTCAAGCCACTGGCGCCATTCCCATTCCCGGGTTGCGGCGAAGTGATCGACAAAGGTGTCGCCCAGCCAGTCGCGGGCGATGGTGGATGCGCGGAAATTGCGTGTGGTCTCTATCAAGGTGCGCGGCGCGCGCGGGATGTCATCCGCGCCCTGGTTGGTACCGGTGATCGCCGGGGCCTTGAGCTTGAGGCCTTTTTCTACGCCATCTAATCCTGCGGCAATGACGGCGGCCATCGCCAGGTAAGGGTTGACATCGGCGCCGGGGCAGCGGGTTTCCAGGCGGGTGGATTTGGGCGAGCCGGCAATGACGCGAAAGCTGGCGGTGCGGTTGTCCACGCCCCAGGTGGGTTTGACCGGGGCCCAAAAACCATCGACCAGACGCTTGTAGCTGTTGATGGTGGGCCAAAACATAGGCGCAAACTCCATCAGACAAGCCACTTGACCGGCCAGGTAGCTTTCAAATAGTTTGCTCATGCCGTGGCGGCCTTTGGCATCAGCGAACACATTATTTTTGCCATCGCTTAAAGACTGGTGGACATGGCCGCTACAACCGGGCAGGTGCTGGTTCCACTTGGCCATAAAGCTGGGCATGATGTCATAGCGCTTACCGATCTCGCGCGCGCCGGTTTTGAACAAAATCGCGCGGTCGGCTTGTTCCAATGCTTCGGAAAAGGTAATCGCCGCTTCATAGACGCCGGGGCCTGTTTCGGTATGCAGGCCTTCGATGGGCACGCCAAAGGCTTGCATATCGTCCATCAAGGCATTGAAAAAACCGCCGTTGTCCGCCATGCGCAAAAGCGAATAGCCAAACATGCCGGGGGTGAGCGAAGTCGGGCCCACGCCTTTCTTATCGGCCCAGCTTTGCGGCGTCTCTTTGAAGTTAAACCATTCAAACTCCATACCGGTCATGGGCGTGAAACCCATTTTGTGGGCACGCGCCAGTACGCGCTTTAAGGTCTGGCGCGGGCATACCGCGTAGGGCGAACCATCGGCATTGACAAACTCGCCCAGGAAAAATGGTACGTTGTTGTCCCAGGGCACATTGCGGGCGGTGTTCAGGTCTAGGCGCGCCAGCGCGTCGGGGAAGCCGTGTTGCCAGCCGGTAACGCTGGCGTTGTCGTAGCAGGTGTCATGGGCGTCCCAGCCAAAGACCACGTCGCAAAAACCAAAGCCGCCCCCCGGATAGGGCTGGACGGCGCCCATGAACTTGTCGATGTGCAGGTATTTACCGCGCAAGATACCGTCAATGTCGCTGACCGCGACCTTGACCTTTTTGCTGCCGCTTTTCGCGACGGCGGCAACGGCCGGGTGTTGTTTGTCTTTTGCCATGAATTCCTCCTTTTGTATCCATATTGCGCCTTGGGGGAGCCATGGGCGTTACCCAAGTCCTACATCGCAAGCGCCGCTGCACGCGGCAAACTGCAGCAAGAATACTACGGGTCACGCTTGGGGCAGAAATGCAAAGCATTGCCGCTAGCGGTAGCAATCCCCAGCGAAAACCGTGTGGAGCGGATTTTGCTAGGCTTTGCGCACCACTACCAGGCCTTTGAGGTACTCACCTTCAGGAAAATTCAGCGTCATCGGATGGTCGGGCGCGGCGCCCAGGCGTTCGCTGATAAAACCGTCCACACCGGCGTCTGCGCCCGCAGAGGCGACGATCTTGTGAAACAAATCTGCGCTGACGCCGCCCGAGCAAGAAAAAGTAAACAGCACACCTTGCGGCTCCAAAATTTGCAGGGCCAGACGGTTGATGTCTTTGTATGCGCGCGCTGCACGCTCGGCGTGCGCAATGGTGGGGGCTAGCTTGGGCGGGTCCAGCACGATGGCGTCAAAGCGGCGTCCCTCTTTGGCAAAGCGGCGCAAGCTGGCGTTCACATCGGCATCAACAAATTCGGCGCGCTCAGGCGCAAAGCCATTGCGCGCCACATTGCTGGCTGCCAGCGCCAGCGCGGGCGCCGAAGAGTCGATGGACGTCACATGCGCTGCGCCCCCGGCCAGCGCCGCCACGCTAAAGCCGCCGGTATAGCAATAACAATTGAGCACCCGCTGCGATTGCAGACGCTGCACATATTGCGCAAAACGTTGGCGGCTGTCGCGCTGGTCCAGGTAGTAGCCGGTCTTATGCCCTTGCGCAATGTCCAGCCCAAGTTGCCAGCCATGCTCTCGCAGCAGCAGCGCCACCTCGCCTTGTCCACGCAACCATCCGACGCGGGTGTCCAGGCCTTCCAGGCCGCGGCTGCTGGCGTCTGAGCGTTCGTAGATTTTTTGTAATCCCGTGTGCTGCAACAGCGCATCGGCAATCGCGTCTTTCCAGCGTTCGCAACCCGCGCTGCCGAACTGCGCTACCAGCGTATCGCCATAGCGGTCCACGATCAGGCCGGGCAAGCCGTCGGACTCGCCATGCACCAAACGCAGGCCGTCGCTGTCAATGGCCAAACGCGCCCGCGCGTCAATTGCCGTACGGATACGCGTAGCGAAAAAAGCGGCGTCGATGCGATCGCCCTCCTCAAAACTCCAAATGCGTGCGCGTATGCGCGATTGCGGACTAAAGGCCCCCCAGCCCAGAAACTGGCCCGCGTGCCCCTCTACCCGCACCGTCTCGCCACTGTCGCCGCCGCCTTTGGCAATCGCCGATTCAAATATCCAAGGGTGTTCGCGCAGCAAGGAGCGCTCTTTGCCTTCGCGTAGTCGCAGTGTTTTCATAACGGGCATTGTCGTTGGCATTGCCCGGGGCAAGCTGTGTGAAGGAATGCCTGGACGCGGGCTCAGTCACCCGCGTGCAGCAAATCTTCCATCGCCTGAAACTGGCTCATGTACACCTTGCCCGGCAGCGACTGCAAAAAATGCGTGCCGCGCAGGCGGTCCATCACCGGGCCTTTGACTTCGCTCAGGTGCAGTGCGATGCCCGCTTCGTGCAGACGCGCCGCGATGGTTTCCAGGCTTTCGAGCGCGCTGGCGTCGATGTGGTTGATGGCGCTGCATTGCAAGACCAGGTGCGCCAGCGCCGGATGCTGCGCCACTTCGCGGTTGATGCGGTCTTCCAGCGCGCGGCAGTTGGCGAAATACAGGTTTTCATCCACGCGCAAACCCATCACCCGCGCATGCGTAATCACCGGGTGGCGGCGTACATTGCGAAAGTGCTCGGTGCCTTGCACCTGGCCCACTTCGGCAATATGCGGTCGGCTGGTGCGCAGCAAGTACAAGGCCAAAGACACGGCTACCCCGGTCACCAGCCCGGTTTCCACGCCCAGGCCCAGCGTCACCAGCAACGTCGCCAGCGCGGCAGCAAAGTCGGCTTTGGAATACACCCAGGTGCGGCGCAATATGCCCACATCCACCAGCGACAACACCGCCACCACAATCGTCGCGGCCAAAGTGGCTTGCGGCAGGTAGTACAGCGCAGGTGTCAAAAACACAGTCGCCAGCGTAATGCCCAGCGCGGTGAATATCCCGGCGGCCGGTGTTTGCGCACCCGCATCGAAATTGACCACCGAGCGCGCAAAACCGCCGGTCACCGGAAACCCGCCGCTCAGGCTGGCGGCGATATTGCTCGCGCCCAGTGCCAGCAACTCTTGGTCGGGCTCAATGCGTTGGCGGCGCTTGGCGGCCAGGGTTTGGCCCACCGACACCGACTCCACAAAGCCCACCACGCTGATCAGCAAGGCCGGCATGGCCAAGGACTTCCACAAGCTAGCATCCCACAAAGGCAGCGTCAAAGGCGGCAGACCGTCGGGTACATCGCCTACTATCTTGAGTCCCTGGTTTTGCCATTGGAAAACCCATGCCAGCCCGGTGCTCAGCGCGATAGCCACCACCGGTGCGGCTTTGACCAACAAATCGGCGCCGCGCGCTGTCATGCCCATGCGCACCAGCAGCGGCTTTAGGCCCTTTCGTACCCATAGCAAAAATACCAGGGCCGTCCCGCCCACAGCCAGGCTTAGGCCATGCAGGGCCGGCAATTGGCGCAGTAAATCAAGCACCAGTGCGGCAAAGTTTTCACCATGCGCGCTCACCCCTAACAAGGTTTTGAGCTGGCTGGCAGCGATCAATAAGCCCGAGGCGGAAATAAATCCGGCGATCACCGGGTGGCTTAAGAAATTAGCCAAAAAGCCCAGGCGCAACACGCCCATCAGCAGCAGCATGGCGCCGGACATAAACGCCAAGGTGATGGCCACGGCCCAGTAGTGTTCGGAGCCTGGCGCGGCATGCGTGCCTATGGCCGCTGCCGTCATCAGCGAGACCACCGCTACCGGCCCTACCGCCAGCACGCGGCTGCTGCCAAAAAGCGCATACAAGAGCAGCGGGGCCACGCTGGCATACAAGCCCGCTTGCGGTGGCAAGCCGGCCAGCAAGGCATAGGCCAGGCTTTGCGGAATCAGCATCACGGTGACTATGGAGGCGGCCAGCAAGTCGCGCGACAAAGTGCTGCGGTCGTAGTGGCGCCCCCATTGCAGGGCGGGGAGGGAGGGCAAGAAAGCTTGCCAGCGTGTTGCCACTTAACCCATCACCGCCGCCTGCGCGCGCCGCTCGGCGACTTCGAAGACGCCCATGCCGATGAGCATAAAGACGACAAACAAAGCGGCTTTGCTTTGTCCCGCAGCCATGGAAACCAAAGCCGGGCCGGGGCAAAAACCGGCCAGGCCCCAGCCGGCACCAAATAAGAGGGAGCCAATGACCAAGCGCTTGGTAATTCGCTCTTGCGTTGGCAGGCGCAAGGCGGCCCCGAAAAAGCTCAGACTGCGTTTTTTGACCAGTGCAAAAGCAAATACCCCTACGGCTATGGCGCCGCCCATGACCAGCGCCAAAGAGGGGTCCCACAGTCCGGCCAAGTCTAAAAAGCCCAGCACTTTGCCCGGGTCGGTCATGCCGGAAAGCATTAGGCCCAGGCCAAAGAGCAGCCCAACAAAAAATTCAGTAATACGGTGTTGCATAGAAATGTCTTTCAAAAAGCGTGGCGCAGCAGGTACACGGTGGCAAAACCTGCCGCCATAAAGCCCAGGGTGGCAACCAGGGAGCGGGGCGACAGACGCGAAAGCCCGCACACGCCATGGCCGCTGGTGCAGCCCGAGCCGTAGCGCGTACCCAGGCCGACCAGCACACCAGCCAGGGCGATGACCGGCTCGCTGGCATCGATGCGCACTGCCGGCAGGAGTTCGGGGGGCATCAAGGCGGCAAATACCAGAGGCGCGGCGCCCATGCCCAGCAAAAAGGCCATGCGCCAGCTCAGATCGCCCAGCCGCGGAGCCAGCAAGCCGCCCAAAATGCCGCTGATGCCCAGAATCCGCCCGCTCAGCAGCACCATCATGGCTGATGCAATGCCCAGTAAAACTCCGCCACTGAGCGAGGTCCAGGGGGTGAAGTGCGTCCAGTCGATAGTCATGGAGCCTCCTTGTCAGCCGCACAAAATTGCGCGTAAAGCACTTGTATAAGTGCCAGTGCCTGCGGGCTGCTGAGCTGGTAATAAATGTTTTTGCCTTCGCGCCGGGTGCTCACCAGTTCCTCGTCGCGCAGTACCGTTAATTGCTGGGACAGGGTGGGCTGCACGATACCCAGCACCTCCTCCAATTCACCGACCCGCAGTTCGCCCTGGGAAAGCTGGCACAAAATCATGAGACGGTCGGGGTTGGACAGGACTTTGAGCAGGCGGCAGGCCTGTCCGGCGGCTTGTTGCATGTCCTCCAAGCTCAGGGAAACTTCATTCATAGGCGTGCTCCATAATTAATTTTTACATAGTATATTGATTTTTAATATATAGGTAAATATACTATCTAGACAATAAATGAGGAGCTAGCCACCATGACGACTGATTCGCTGAAGCCCCAGGTGCATGGAGTTTTTGATAAAGCAACCTGGACGGTGACCTACGTCGTACACCAGGGCCCGGGCTCGGCCTGCGCCATCATCGACTCGGTGTTGGACTACGACCCCAAGTCCGGCCGCACCGCACACCACTCGGCGGACAAAGTGATTGCCTATGTACGCGAAAACAATTTGCAGACCACCTGGATTCTGGAAACCCATGCGCATGCGGACCACCTCAGTGCCGCGCCCTACCTGAAAGCCCAGTTGGGCGGCAAGACGGCAATCGGCGAGCACATCACCGCCGTACAAAAAGTTTTTAAAGGCATCTTTAATCTGGAGCCGGCTTTTGCCTGCGATGGTTCGCAGTTCGACCATTTGTTTGCCGATGGCGAAGCGATTGCCCTAGGCGATATGCACGGCCACACTCTGCTGGTGCCTGGCCACACGCCGGCTTGCGTGGCCTACCGTTTTGGCGATGCGGTGTTCGTGGGCGACACCATGTTTATGCCCGACGTAGGCAGTGCGCGCTGCGATTTCCCTGGCGGCAACGCACGGCAGTTGTACGCTTCTATACAGAAAATTCTCAGCCTCCCGCCGCACACCCGTCTGTTCATGTGCCACGACTACCCGCCAGCGGGAAGGGAAGTTGCGTTTGAAACCACGGTGGCCGAGCAATGCGAAAAAAACATCCATACCCATGAAGGCATTAGCGAAGACCAGTTCGTACAGATGCGCACTACGCGCGATGCCACCTTAGACATGCCGGTGCTCATCCTGCCCGCCGTGCAAATCAATATCCGCGCCGGTCAGTTCCCACCGGCCGAGGACAACGGCGTGGCCTATGTCAAGATTCCCTTGAACGCCTTGTGAAGGCCATGGCGCTCCAAACTATCCACGTCGCCAACACAACATTGCAAAAAATAACAAAACACTAATTGCCAAATAAAAAATAGATTTCTAGAATCGACCCCATCCCAAAGCGGGTTCCCTCACCTGCTTTTTTGCCCACCCTCCCGGTGGGCATTTTTTTGCCTGTTGCTCCATACAAGCACCGGCGCGGGGGCTGCCCGTATCATCGGTAGCTGCTTGATAACCCCGAGCCCCATGATCCGCATCACTGAAATCAAACTCCCGTTGGCCGCATTGCCGGTGCATGCGCCTCGCGCTGCCGACTCGCCCAGCGAAAGCGCGCAAGACCGCATGCCTGCGGCCCATCCCTTTGAGGCGCTGCGCCAGGCGGCGGCGCAGACCTTGGGAGTTGCGCCCCCTGAGATTTTGGATTTACAGGTCTTCAAACGCAGCTTCGATGCCCGTAAAGCTGACATCCTGGCCGTCTTTATTGTGGATGTGCAATTAGCCCCGGCGAGTGAAGCGCGCTTATTGGCGCAGCATGCAAACCATGTGCATATCGCGGCCACACCGGATATGGCTTACCAAGTCCCGGCCACGGCGCCTGCCCATTTGCAAAACCGCCCAGTGGTGGTGGGCTTCGGGCCCTGCGGTATGTTTGCCGCTTTGCTACTGGCCCAAATGGGCTTTCAGCCTTTGGTACTGGAGCGTGGCCCGATGGTGCGCCAGCGAACCAAAGATACCTGGGACTTGTGGCGTAAAAACACCTTGCATGTGCAGAGCAATGTGCAGTTTGGCGAAGGCGGCGCCGGCACGTTTTCAGATGGTAAGTTGTGGAGTCAGATCCGCGACCCGCGTTACTTAGGCCGCAAAGTGATGAGCGAGTTGGTGCTGGCCGGAGCACCACCTGAAATCTTGTACGAAGCGCATCCGCATATCGGCACCTTCAAACTGGTCAAAGTGGTGGAAAACCTGCGCGAGCGTATCGAATCGCTGGGCGGTGAGGTGCGCTTCGGGCAGCAGGTAGTGGATGTGCGATTGGAACGCGTGCAAGAGGCTCCGGACGGTATGCACCGATTGGATTCCTTGCAAGTCTGTGATCTAGCCTCGGGGCGGGCGTATGACATCGCAGCCAGCCATGTGGTGATGGCCTTGGGCCATAGCGCGCGCGACACTTTTGCCATGTTGTACGACCGTGACGTGGCGATGCAGGCCAAGGCTTTTTCTGTTGGCTTTCGTATTGAGCATCCGCAAGGCGTCATTGACCGCGCGCGCTGGGGCCGCCATGCCGGCCACCCTTTGCTGGGCGCTGCCGATTACAAGCTGGTGCACCATGCCAGCAACGGGCGTAGCGTGTACAGCTTTTGTATGTGTCCTGGCGGCACCGTGGTCGCCGCTACCAGTGAAGCAGGCCGTGTGGTGACCAATGGCATGAGCCAGTATTCGCGCAATGAACGCAACGCCAATGCCGGCATCGTGGTCGGCATCGAACCCTCCGACTATCCGCAGGACGCGGCCAGCTTTATTGCCGCCTTTGGCGAAGTCGATGGCGCGCGCTATGCCGCGCAAGCGCAGGGGATGCGCGATGCCAAACCCGCATCTCAACCTATTCTTGCTCGCGCGCATGCAGAGGCTGCGCAAGCCCCTGTGCATCCCTTGGCGGGCATGGTGCTGCAGCGCAGTTTGGAGTCGGCGGCCTATCTGCTGGGGGGCTCCAATTACCAGGCGCCGGGCCAGCGCGTGGGTGACTTCATAGCAGGCAGAGCGTCCAGCGGCTGGGGCACGGTGATGCCCTCGTACCGCCCCGGTGTCACACCGGTGGACCTGGCCCCGAGCTTGCCCGACTATGCGATTGCCGCCATCCGCGAGGCGCTTCCGGTATTTGGGCGCAAGATCAAAGGCTTTGATATGGAAGACGCTTTGCTCACCGGCGTGGAAACACGCACGTCCAGCCCCTTGAAAATGCCGCGTGGCGAGGACTTGCAAAGCAGCAATGTGCGCGGACTGTATCCGGCGGGCGAAGGAGCTAGTTATGCCGGGGGCATTTTGTCGGCCGGCATCGATGGCATCCGCGTGGCCGAGGCGCTGGCGCTGGACCTGCGCAAAGCGCAGCGCGTTTAAAGCTAGCCAGCAAGGTGCTGGCTAGCCTGAGAACGCTGCCACTCGCGTGGCTTAGGGCGCGTACCAGCAAGGGTGCTTGGGGCACACCCACCGGTTGCGCATGCGCGCAGCGCTTAGGCCCTTTGCAACGCTGCGATACGTTCTTCAATCGGCGGATGCGTGCTAAACAACTGCCCGATACCACCGGCAATGCCAAAAGCGGCCACGCTCTTGGGCAGTTCGCCTGGCGTCATGCCGCCCAGGCGGGCCAGCGCATTGACCATGGGTTGCTTGCGCCCCATCAATTGCGCCGCGCCGGCGTCGGCACGGAATTCGCGCTGGCGGCTGAACCAGGCCACCACCATGGCTGCGGCAAAGCCCAACACGATATCGAGCAAGATGGTGGTGATCATGTAAGCCATGCCGGGGCCGCTGCTTTGCTCATCGTTTTTGCGCAAAAAGCTGTCTACTGCGTAGGCGATAACGCGGCTGAGGAAAACCACAAAAGTGTTCATCACGCCTTGGATCAGCGTCATGGTCACCATATCGCCATTGGCTATATGCGCCACTTCATGGCCGATCACCGCTTCCACTTCCTCGCGCGTCATACCGGCCAGCAAGCCAGTAGACACGGCCACCAGTGCCGAATCCTTGAAGGCGCCGGTGGCAAAAGCATTAGGCTCCCCTTCAAAAATGCCGACTTCGGGCATGCCGATGCCGGCCTTTTCGGAAAATTTGCGCACGGTTTCCACAATCCAGACCTCATCGGCGTTTTGCGGTTGCGCAATCACCTGCACGCCCGAGCTCCACTTGGCCATGGGTTTGCTGATGAGCAGCGAAATAAAGGCGCCACCAAAACCGATGAGCAGTGCATAACCCATCAGCAGACCTAGATTGAGGCCATTGCTGGTGAGGTAGCGGTTCACGCCCAAAAGGCTGGCCGCGATACCCAGTACCACCACAATCAGCACATTGGTAAGTACGAGTAAAAAAATACGTTTCATATCAACTCCAGAGAAAGTGTGCGCGCCGCACCAACACCGGTTTGTGCTTGGCGCTGCAACACAGACCTCCATGGTAGGGCCGGGCTGTGAAATTACAAGTCACCGCGCCCAAGCGCCCAGGCAAATTGCGGGCTTTGGCGGCATTAGACAGGCGCATGGCGCGGCGGGCGGAACACTGAAATATCGTCGTAAAAGCCGGGTACTGCATTGCCCGGCCACCAGCCGGGCACGCCCAATACCGGTAAATGGGCAAAAGGTTTGTCAGCCAGGGCATCGGCTTGCAAATGGGTGCCCAGCCACGGATCCCAATCGCCCTGCGTATCGCTAAAGGCTTGCACGCGATAGACATGCGCGGTAATCGCAGTGCGCGGGTGCACCAGCTTTTCCAATAGGGCATGCCCGAACAATTGCAAGCGCGCCGCTTGCCAGAGTGGCTGCAGCGGGCCGAATAAGGCCAGCCAGTCTTTGCGTACCAAGGCGTCCCACAAAGCATCGGGTGCGTGCAGCAGGGCGGCGTTTTCGTCAAACACAGTAAGCGCATCCCGCGCCGGGCCGCGCACCGTGGCGATACCGCTGTGCGCAATTTGCGCGGCCTGCAACTGGTTTAAGCGCTGTTTGGTGTGCGGAAAATGCAGCCAACACAGGCCGTTGAAAAAATCATGCAAACCATCGCGTGTGGGCACCTGTTTGCTTTCGAAAACAAAAGATTCATAGGCCTGGCCCGGCGGCAGATCGGACTGGGGCACAAAGCGCACCGGGCAATTGGGCAGGCTGTCCGCCAGCGTGTTGAGGGCGTGCGCACAGCTTTGACCCGCCAGTACGGCTTGGGCCAGGGGCTGGCCGCGTGCGCGCCAGGCCTGCAGCCAAGGCGCATTCCAGTCAATTTCGTCTAAGCCATGGGCCATAGCAGCACCAGCATCAGCGAAGGCGATCGGCGTATCAAAAATGGCTAGGCCATGCGCCAGTGCAGCACTTCGCCACCGGCCAGCGGCTTCAAAGTGGTATCGGCAAAGGGGTAGCTTTGCGGCGGCGTCCAGCTTTCCCGGCGCAGCGTGATCTGTCCGGTATTGCGCGGCAACTCGTAATAATCCGGGCCATGAAAGCTGGCGAAGGCTTCTAACTTGTCCAGCGCTTGCGCGGCCTCAAAGGCGCTGGCATAGAGCTCGATGGCCGCATGCGCGGTATAGCAACCGGCGCAGCCGCTGGCGTGTTCTTTCAGCTGGGATGCATGCGGTGCGCTGTCGGTACCTAGAAAAAAACGGGGCGAACCGCCGGTGGCCGCGTCCACCAAGGCTTGGCGGTGGGTTTCGCGTTTGAGCACTGGTAGGCAGTAGTAATGCGGGCGTATGCCACCGGTAAAAATAGCGTTGCGGTTGTACAGCAGGTGGTGGGCGGTGATGCTGGCGGCCATCGCGCCATGCGCGCTTTGCACATACTGAGCGGCATCGCGCGTGGTGATGTGTTCAAACACTACTTTGAGCGCGGGGAAATCGCGCCGCAGGGGTATCAACTGCGTATCGATGAATACCGCCTCGCGGTCAAACAAATCAATATCTGGCGAAGTCACTTCGCCATGCACCAGCAGCGGCATGCCCGTGCGCTGCATGGCCTCTAGCGTGGCGTAGGTTTTACGCATATCGGTGACGCCGGCATCGCTATTGGTAGTGGCGCCAGCCGGGTAGAGTTTGACCCCGACAATGCCCGCTTCCTTAGCACGCAGGATTTCATCGGGCGGCAAGTGGTCGGTCAGGTACAGCGTCATCAAAGGCTCAAAAGCATGGTGGCCTGCGGCCGCTGCTGCCGCGCGGATGCGCTCGCGGTAGGCGATTGCCTGCGCGGTGCTGGTCACCGGCGGTTTGAGGTTGGGCATGATCAGCGCGCGGGCGAACTGGGCAGCGGTGTGTGGCACCACGGTGTGCAAAGCGGTGCCGTCACGCACATGCAAATGCCAGTCATCGGGACGGGTGATGCTAAAGGTCTGGGGGTCGGAGTGGGCGGGCATAAGTGCCTTATTGTCCCAAATCAGGGTTTGTCTGGGCTGAGCCCTATTGGGCTGCCTCGGGGCTGATGGGCTGGGTCCGGCTGTTTTGAAGGCTGAGCAGTATTTCCTGCGCCTGGACATAGAAGCTAGCGCCAGCGGGGGTCAGCCGAGTGGGATAGGCGCTGCGGTCCACCAGTTCGACACCGGCCCAGGCTTCAAGCGACTGGATACGGCGCGAAAACGCGGATTGCGTCACATGGCGCAATTGCGCTGAGCGGCTGAAACTGTGCGTCTCGGCCAGTGATACAAAGTCTTCCAGCCATTTGGTGTCCATTGCCGCATGCGCCTTTTTGTGCCGTGCTCAAGCATTGCTTTGTTGTAGCGCCCACATCGCGGCGTAGCGACCTTGCAGTTGCAACAAGGCCTGGTGGGTGCCGCGCTCGACAATGCGGCCCTTGTCCATCACCAGGATTTCATGGGCATCGACCACGGTGGACAAACGGTGTGCAATCACCAGCGTGGTCTTGCTTTGTGCAATGCGTTGCAGCTCGGCTTGGATAGCCCGTTCATTGGCCGAATCCAGCGCACTGGTGGCTTCGTCAAACACCAAAATAGGCGGATTTTTCAGCAGCGTGCGCGCAATGGCCACACGCTGTTTTTCGCCGCCAGACAGTTTGAGGCCGCGCTCGCCCACCATGGTGGCATAGCCGGCCGGGGTGCTGCTAATAAAGTCGTCGATGTGCGCGGCGCGTGCAGCTTCCTGCACTTGCGCCAGTGTGCTGCCCGGGCGACCATAGGCGATGTTGTATTCCACGGTGTCGTTAAACAGCACGGTGTCTTGCGGCACGATGCCGATGGCCGCGCGCAAACTGGTTTGCGTCAGGCCTTGGATGTTTTGCCCGGCAATGTAAATACCGCCTTGCTGCACATCGTAAAAACGGTAGAGCAAGCGCGCGAGCGTGCTCTTACCCGAGCCCGAAGGTCCCACCACCGCTACGGTTTTGCCTGCTGGTATGTCAAAGCTGATGTCGTGCAGCAAGGGTCGTGCGGGGTCATAGGAAAAAAATACATGTGCAAAGCGGATGCTGGCCGGCTGGTGGCCGCTGGCGTCTTGCGCATGCAAGCGCACATCGTGAGCGTCGGGTGCATCGGCAATTTCCTGCTCGCGTTCGAGCAGGGTGAACATTTTTTCCAGGTCCGTCAGGTTTTGTTTCAGTTCGCGGTAAATCGCACCCAGAAAGTTAAGCGGTATGTAAATCTGGATCATGAAGGCATTGACCATGACCAGATCGCCCAGCGTCATTCGGCCATCGACCACGCCCTGGGTGGCGCGCCAGAGCATGGCCACCAGGCCGCTGGCAATAATGAGTTGCTGGCCCGCATTGAGCATGCTTAAGCTGCGCTGGCTTTGCAAGGCGGCGCGGCGGTAGCGCTCCAGGTTCTCGTCATAGCGCCGGGCTTCGAATTCTTCGTTATTGAAGTATTTGACAGTCTCAAAGTTCAGCAGCGAGTCAATGGCGCGGCTGTGGGCCTTGGAATCGAGCTCATTCATGCGCTTGCGAAACTCGGTACGCCACTCGGTCATGCTGATGGTAAAGACGATGTAGAGCACCAAAGCGATGATGGTGATACCGGCAAACCAGACATCAAACTTGACCGCCAGCAGCGTCAGCACCAAGCCCACTTCGATCAGCGTGGGAACGATGCTGTACAGCGAATACGACACCAGGGAATGCACCGCCCGGGTGCCGCGCTCGATATCGCGCGTCATGCCGCCGGTCTGACGCTCCAAGTGAAAGCGCAAGCTCAGGGAGTGCAAATGCCGGAACACCTGGAGCGAGATGCTGCGCGCGGCGCCTTCGGTGGCTTTGGCAAAGACCAGATCACGCAATTCGGCAAACAAAGTGGTGGACAGGCGCAGCGCCGCGTAGGCGATCAAAAGCGCCACCGGCACCACCAGTACCGCAGTAAGCTGTCCGGGCTGCAGCGTCAGGCTGTCCACTAGGTTTTTAAGCAGCAGGGGCACGCCCACATTGGCCACTTTGGCGCCCACCATGAGCGTCAGCGCCACCATCACCCGCCATTTGTAGAGCCACAAATAAGGGAAAAGGCGCTGCAAAGTGCCCCAGTCACCGGCCTTTGCCGTGGCGGCACCCAGGGTGGCGGGCGGGGTCTGGGAGCTGGAAGCGGGGCCGAAAGAGCGCATGGGAGACAATTCGAAGCGTTAACCCGAGATTGTGCCCATGTCCCACGCCACCGCCCCAAATACCGCCTTGCCCACCGACCAGGAACTGGTGCTTAAAGTTATTCCCATGCCGGGCGACTGCAATGCCAATGGCGATATTTTTGGCGGCTGGGTCATGGCCCAGGTGGATTTGGCCGGCTCGGTGCTGCCCGCGCGCTATACCCAGGGCCGTATGGCGACGGTGGCGGTCAACGAGTTCATCTTCAAGCAACCGGTGCGGGTGGGCGACATCTTGTCTTTCTTTTCCAAAGTGGTGCGCATAGGCCGCACCTCCATTACCGTCAAGGTGGAAGTGTTCGCCGAGCGCTTTCGTCATCAGGGCAGTTACATCAAGGTGACAGAAGCCCTCGTCACCTATGTGGCTATCGACGACGCTGGAAAACCGAGGGAAATCCCCAAGGTTTGAGTGTTTGTCAGAGGCCTTAGACCCTAGCGGGTGTCAATTTATCTATTGAAATTGGTAGCAACCCTATCAAAGAAATTTCAAAACAGGGCTATAACCCTGGGTGGTTCAATTTAGGAGGCATGGTGCAGTTTTTTCAATTGTTGATCAGTGGTGTAGCCCAGGGCTGCATTTACGGACTGATCGCGCTCGGCTTTGTCCTGATTTACAAGGCTACCGAGACCGTTAGTTTCGCCCAGGGCGAGCTGATGATGCTGGGTGCTTTTGGTGGCCTGGTGGCGATGACGATGCTGGGCATGCCTTATTGGCTGGCCATCATCTCGGCTATTGTGGCCATGGCCTTGGTGGGCGCATTGATCGAAATGGCGGTGATACGCCCTATTTTGGGGCAGCCGGCCTTCTCTATTGTGATGCTTACCATTGGCGTAGGCTATGTGGCGCGGGGCCTCATCACCATGGTCCCAAATATCGGCACCGACACGCAGGCTTTGCCCGTGCCCTACAAAGATGAAATTTGGAAAGTGGGCAGCCTGATTTTGAACGTGGAGCACATGGTCGTGATTGCCGCCACGGGCGTTTTGTGTATTTTGTTGTTTGCCCTGTTTCGCTACAGCAAGTTGGGTATTGCCATGCAGGCCACCTCGCAAAACCAGTTGGCGGCGTATTACATGGGCATTCCTGTTAAGCGCCTCAATAGCATTGCCTGGGCGCTGGCAGCGGCAGTGGCCAGTATCGCGGGGCTTTTGCTGGCGCCTATTACCTTTGTGCATGCCAATATGGGCTTTATCGGCTTGAAAGCTTTTCCAGCGGCGGTGGTCGGTGGCTTTGGCAGCCTGCCTGGGGCGATTGTGGGTGGCTTGGTGATCGGCTTGGTGGAGGCATTTTCGGGCTTTTACCTGCCTGACGGCTTCAAGGACACGGCAGCTTATATCGTGGTGTTGGTCATGCTGATGGTGCGGCCCAATGGCTTGTTCGGCGAAAAACTACGCAAAAAGGTCTGAACATGCGTTTTATTTTCAAAACCGAATACGCCCAGGACATTGGCCTGGCCAAGCACCAAGGCCATACCTTCTGGTACAGCGCTTTGGTATTACTCCTGCTGGGCGCGCCTTGGCTATTTACTGAGTACTGGCTGGCGCAACTCACCTTTGTGTTGATTTACAGCATCGCGGCACTGGGCATCATGCTCTTGGCCGGCTTTACCGGCTTGTTTTCCCTGGGACACGCTGCCTTTTTGGGTGTGGGTGCCTACACGCAGGCGGTGCTGACGAATATGGGCGTACCCTTCCCGATAGCCCTGGCCTGCGCTGCAGGTTTGTCTGCGGCGGTGGGGCTGGTGGTGGGGCTGCCGGCGCTGCGCGTGAAAGGCATTTACCTGGGCATGGCCACGCTCGCCTTTGGCTTTATTGTGGAGGAGGTGCTCGCGCGCTGGGAGTCGGTGACCGGGGGCAATGCCGGTATTCACCTCAAAAAGCCCAATGTCTTTGGCTGGGTGTTGGAGACCGAAATCCAGTTTTATTTTCTGTGCCTGCTGCTGACGATTCTGGCGACCTTGAGCATTCTCAATTTGCTGCGCTCGCCCACGGGCAGGGCTTTTGTGGCTATTCGCGATTCCGAAATTTCCGCGCAAAGCATGGGCATTCATTTGGCGCAGTACAAGACCATGTCCTTTGCGATTTCGGCCGCGCTGGCCGGTGTGGCCGGGGCTTTGTATGCGCACAAATTGCACTTCATTTCACCGGACCAGTTCAATATTCTGCAATCCATCGACTTGCTCTTGATGATTGTGATCGGCGGTCTGGGCTCGGTACATGGTGCGTTTTTGGGTGCAATTTTTCTCATCACCATGCCCCAGCTGATTGCTATTTTCAAAGACCTGTTGCCTGCTGTGGTCGGACAGGCCCCGGGCTTGCAGGGCGTGGTCTACGGCGCGGTGCTGATTGGCTTTGTGCTGTTTGAACCCATGGGCTTGTATGGACGCTGGCTCAAGGTACGCACTTATTTTGAAATGTTCCCGTTCTACCGCAAAGGCATGTTCAAGCGGCAGAAATCTTTCCAGAAATCGGATCGCCTGAAATGACGGACTTTCTTTTATCGGCCCATGACTTGAGCGTACGTTTTGGCGGCCTGCTGGCGGTCAACAAGGTCAGCTTTGATGTCAAAAAAGGCGAGGTCTTCACCCTCATTGGCCCCAATGGCGCGGGCAAAACGACGGTGTTTAACCTGATCAGCCGCATTTACACGCCGACCGAGGGCAGCATTGATTTTGTGGGGCCCAAGGGTGTAGTCAAGCTCACCGAGCAAGCCCCGCAGGATGTAGCTGCGCTGGGCATCGCCCGGACGTTTCAAAACATCGAGTTGTTTGAGCATGCTTCGGTGCTGCACAACTTGCTCATCGGGCGGCACACCCACCGCAAAACCAGTTTCTTGCAAGATATGTTTTTTACGGCCACCACCCGTGAGGAAGAGCTGCGTTCGCGCGAAAAAGTCGAAGAGGTGATCGACTTTCTCAACCTGCAACATTACCGCGATACTTTTGTCGCCGGCCTGCCTTATGGCGTGCGCAAAGTGGTGGAGGTGGCTCGGGCGCTGTGCACTGAGCCCTCCCTCTTGTTGCTCGATGAGCCCTCCTCCGGCTTGAATGTGGAGGAGACCGACGACATGGCCTTCTGGATTCAGGACATCCAGCATGAATTGGGTATTACCGTGCTCATGGTGGAGCACGACATGAGCTTGGTCTCCAAAGTGTCCGACCGGGTGCTGGCGATGAATCAGGGCGAGGTGCTGGCCATGGGTACGCCGCGCGAAGTGCAAAGCGATGCCGGGGTTATCGAGGCCTACCTGGGCTCCTTGGACGATGTGTCGTCCTTGCGGCGTGAATCGGCTGCAGGAGTAAGCGCATGAGCAGTATTGCACCCCCCGTCAGTGATTTGCCGGTGCTCAAGTTGCTCAACGTCGAGAGCGCTTACGGCCCGATCAAAGCCATTCGCGGCATCAGCCTGCAGGTTCGGCGCGGCGAAATCGGCGCGGTGCTGGGCTCCAATGGCGCAGGCAAAACCACGATTCTCAAAACCATTTCGGGCATCATCGATCCGCGTAAGGGCTCGATTGAATTCAAGGGCCAGGACATCACCGCCCAAGACCCATCGCATATCGTGCAGCAAGGCCTGAGCCATGTGCCCGAAGGTCGTGAGGTGTTCCCGCTGCTCAGCGTGCACGACAACCTGCTGATGGGCGCCTACACCCGCAGCGATAGCGACCAGGTGGCGCTCGACATGGAAAGGGTGTATAGCTATTTTCCTATTCTCAAAGAGCGCCGCGTGCAGGATGCGGGCTTGCTTTCCGGCGGGCAACAACAGATGCTGGCCATCTCGCGTGCCTTGATGGCCAACCCCGACCTCATGTTGCTCGACGAACCCAGCCTAGGCCTGTCGCCCAAGCTGACCAAAGAAATTTTTGAAATCGTGGTGCGCATCAACCGCGAGCGCGGCACCACGATTTTGCTGGTGGAGCAAAACGCCAATATGGCGCTCAATGCCTCAGACTACGGCTATGTGCTGGAAAACGGCCGTATCGTGATGGAAGACACCTGCGCCCGCTTGCGCGAGAAAGAAGATATCAAGGAGTTCTACTTGGGACTCAAGGAAGAAGGCGTGCGTGATGAGCGGCGCTGGAAAAAGAAAAAGACCTGGAGATGATGATGTCTAGCGCTGTTTCAACAACGTTTTGTGGCCTGCGCTTAGTGCAGCTGTGCGCCGGAGGCTGTCTATGAGCCGCTTATGGGACTTAGCTCATATTCAGCCGGAAAACCGGGTGGTGCTCGAAGGCGACACCATGACCGCCTTGTTCTGGAACGCTGTCGCCCAGCGCGGCCCTGCTGTCTGGCTGCGCCAGAAACACTTGGGGCTATGGCGTAGCTGGACCTGGAACCAAACTGCCACCGCAGTGCAAGAAATAAGCGCGGGCTTGCTGAGCCTAGGTTTTGCCAAAGGCGAGTGCGCCTCCATTCTTTCCAACACGGTGGTAGAGTGGGTTTGGGCTGATCTGGCGGTGCTTTCGGCCTGCGGGGTGTCTAACGGTATTTACCCCACCGACGCCAGCAGCCAGGTGCAGTACCTGAGCGAGGACTCGCGCACCACGATCTTGTTTGTCGAAGACGACGAGCAACTGGACAAGGCCCTGGAGGTTCGCGCCCAGTTGCCGTTGCTGCGCAAAATTGTGGTTTTCGATATGGAGGGTTTGCGCACCCTGAAAGACCCCGATGTCATCAGCTTGGATGCTTTGCGTGCCCTCGGACGCGAACACTTGGCCGCGCACCCCCAAGCGGTGCGCGAGCGCGCCGCCCAGTGCCGGCCCCAAGACCTGGCCATTCTGGTCTATACCTCGGGCACCACCGGTAAGCCCAAGGGCGCTATGCATTTGCACCAAGGCCTGGTGTTTACCGTCCACGGTTACAACACGCTGGTGGCACAAAGCATGGACGATGAGCGCATGTGCTTTTTACCCCTTTGCCATATCGCCGAGCGCATGGGCGGCGAGTATTCCTCGCTCTACACCGGCTCCAAACTCAACTTCGTGGAAAACCCGGAAACCATTCCCGAGAACGTGCGCGAAATTGCGCCCACGGTTTTTACCGCCGTGCCACGGGTGTGGGAAAAGTTTTACTCCGGTGTGATGATTACGCTCAAGGAAGCCGGTTTTGTGCAGCAGGCCGTGTATGCCTGGGGTATTGGCGTGGGTGGCCGTATTGCCGATAAGGTGATGGCTGGTGAGGCGGTCAGCGCCTGGCTCAAAGTGCAGTTTGTCATGGCCCAATGGCTGGCGCTCAATAATGTGCGCAAGCTCATCGGTATCCACCGCGCCAAATACCTGGTAACCGGTGCCGCGCCTATCTCGCCTGAGTTGGTCCGCTGGTATTTGTCTTTGGGCGTACCCATGTTGGAAGTCTGGGGCATGACCGAAACCTGCGGCGCGGCCACTGGCGTGCCGGTCACCCGTATTCGCCCCGGCTCTATTGGTCCGGCGGCTGTCTATAACGAGGTGCGTCTGGACCCGCAGACCAGCGAAATTCTGGTGCGCGGCAAAAACGTGTTTGCTGGCTATTTGAACCAGCCAGAGAAAACCGCGGAGACCATAGATGCGGACGGGTGGTTGCATACCGGCGACGTGGGCGTCGTCGATGCCGAGGGCTATTTCCGCATCACCGACCGCATGAAGGACATCATCATCACGGCTGGCGGCAAAAATATTACACCCTCCGAGTTGGAGAACGACTTGAAGTTCTCTCCTTACATCACCGACGCAGTGGTCATCGGTGACAAACGGCCTTACCTGACGGTTATCGTCATGATCGACCAGGAAAACGTCGAAAAATACGCCCAAGACCAAGATGTACCTTTCAGTAACTATGCCAGCCTGACCCGCTCGGCTGAAGTGCAGGCGCTGATCCAAGGCGAAATAGACCGGGTGAACAAAAAATTTGCCCGCGTCGAACAAATCAAAAAATTCTTCCTGCTCGATACCCAGCTCAGCGCGGAAGACGAAGAACTCACCCCCACCATGAAGCTCAAACGCAAATTGGTGGAAAAGAAATACAACGCTAATATTGAGGCCATGTATGGCTGAGCCCGTCGGGTTCGGTAGCATTAAGAGATAACGATCTATAGGAGACCCAGCATGAAGACCACATTGTTTCCCTTTACCGGCATCGCGCTAGTGCTTGCCGCATGGTTCGCCGCGGCGCCGGCGCTTGCCGCCGAGCAACAGGGCGTGAGTAAAAACGAAATCGTGATCGGCACCATCCAGGATTTGTCAGGCCCCTTGGCCGGCTATGGAAAACAGTCGCGCAACGGCATGCAACTGCGTATCGACGAGCTCAATGAGCAAGGCGCCATCCATGGCCGCAAACTCAAGCTGCTGGTGGAGGACTCTGGCTATGATCCCAAGCGCGCGGTGTTGGCAGCGCAAAAACTGGTAAACCAGGACAAAATTTTCATCATGGCCGGCCACCTGGGTACTGCGCAAAACAATGCCGCCATGCCGATCCAGTTTGAAAAACAAATCGTTAACTTCATGCCCTTGACTGCGTCGCGCGATATGTATGACGCGCCCAACGAATTGAAGTACGCCTTGCTCAGCTCCTACTATGACCAGATTCGCATGGTGCTGCCAAAAATGGCCGCTGATAAAAACGTCAAAAAGATCTGCATCATTTACCAGGATGACGAATTCGGCCTGGAAGTACTGCGCGGGGCAGAAGCCGGTTTGAAAACCGCGAACATGGAGCTCACCGAAAAGACCTCCTTCAAGCGCGGCGCTACCGATTTTTCGACCCAGGTCGCCAAGATGAAATCCTCAGGTTGCGAATTGGTGGTGTTGGGCACGATTATTCGAGAGACCATTGGCACCGTGGCTGAGTCGCGCAAAAACGGGTTTAATCCGATTTTTCTGGCCTCTATCGCAGCCTATACCGACCTGATTCACAAACTTGGCGGCAAAGCCATGGACGGTATTTATGCCACCAACGTCGTGCAAAACCCTTACCTGGACGAGGCGTCGCAGCCCATCCGCTTTTGGGCCAATAAGTACAAAACCAAGTTCAGCGAAGACCCTACGGTGTTTTCAGCCTACGGCTACATCATGGTGGACATCTTTATCCAGGCAGCGCAAAAGGCCGGCCCCAATCTGACCAGCGCCAGCTTTGTCAAAGCCATGAACAGTATGTCTATTCCGGCGGACTTCTTTGGCACACCGGCCTTAACTTACACCAATACCAAGCGCCTGGGTAGTGAGGCTGTGAAGCTTTCGCAAATTCAGGACGGCAAATGGCGGCCGCTTATGGAAATCAAATAACGCTTTTTACTGGCACGCACAGTGCGACGCTTTTATTCATCCCATTAACCCTAGGAGAGCTTTATGACTGCATTTAAGTACATATTGAAAACCGGCTTGTGCCTCAGCGCATTGCTGGCATTGGGCGCCCACGCGCAACAACAAGGCGTCAGCAAAGACGAAATCGTGATCGGCACCATCCAGGACTTGTCTGGCCCCTTAGCTGGCTTTGGCAAGCAGGCGCGCTTTGGCATGCAGTTGGCAGTGGCAGAGATCAATGAGCAAGGCGGCATCAACGGCCGCAAGCTCAAACTGCTGGTAGAGGACAATGGTTACGACCCCAAAAAGTCGGTGCTGGCAGCGCAAAAGCTGGTGAACCAGGACAAGATCTTCATCATGGCTGGCCACCTCGGTACCGCACAAAATCTGGCGGCCATGCCGGTGCAGTTCGAAAAAAATGTGGTGAACTTTTTCCCAATCACTGCGGCGCGCGAAATGTACGAGCCGCTGGACCGCCTCAAATACTCTTTCGCTGCCACCTACTATGACCAGATGCGCATCACTTTGCCGTCTTTGATTAAGGAAAAAGGCGCGAAAAAAGTCTGCACCATGTACCAAGACGATGATTTTGGTTTGGAGGTTTTGCGTGGCGGCGAGGCCGGCCTTAAATCCATGAATATGGAATTCACCGAAAAAACCAGCTACAAGCGGGGCGCTACCGACTTTTCCTCTCAAATCTCCAAGCTGCAAGCCAGCGGCTGCGACATGGTGGTGCTAGGCACCATCATCCGTGAAACTATTGGCGCCATCGGAACCGCACGCAAACTCGGCTTCAATCCCGTATTTGTGGGCACGAGTGCCTCTTATACCGACCTGATTCACAAGATTGGCGGCAAAGCCATGGACGGTTTGTATGCCACGATGACAGTGCAAAATCCCTATCTCGATGAGGCCTCCCAGCCCATCCGCTTTTGGGCTAACAAATACAAGACCATGTTTAACGAGGACCCCACGGTGTTCTCGGTCTATGGCTACACCATCATCAATAGCTTCGCCGCAGCCGCTGCCAAGGCGGGTAAAAACCTGACTACCGATAGCTTTATCAAAGCCATGGATAGCACGGTGATCGAGCCCGATATGTTCGGCGGCGCCAAAGCCACCTTCAGCGCTAGCAAGCGCCTGGGCAGCGACGCCTCGCGTTTATCCCAGATTCAGGACGGCAAGTGGAAGGTCGTCTCCGGCTATATCAGCGCCGGCAGCGTGAAATAAGCGCCTTGTAGCGGCTTTCGGTTACCGCCACCGTCTGCTATTCGAAGCCGCCCGGCCCCTGGCCGCGCGGCTTTTTTCTATTCTTAAAGCCCCAGGCCGCCCACAACTTGACAGGCGCGCTACAGTTAGCCTATGGGCAAGTCACCACCACCTTTCAAAGCCGTCGTAGCAGACCCGCATGCGGTGCTGACGAGTTTTGCCGGTTTGAGCGCCAAGCTAGACTATTTGTCGGCCTCGGATGTGGAGCAGGTGCGCCAGGCCTACCGTTTTGCCGACGAGGCCCATTTGGGCCAGTTGCGCGGCAGCGGCGCCCCTTACATTACGCACCCGATAGCGGTGGCCGCCCAGTGCGCTAACTGGAAGCTCGATGCGCCGGCCTTGATGGCTGCGCTCTTACACGACGCCATGGAAGACTGCGGCGTGACCAAGGTGGAACTGATAGAGCGCTTTGGCTCGCCGGTGGCCGAATTGGTCGATGGACTGACCAAGCTGGACAAACTCAGCTTTACCACGCGTGAAGAAAACCAGGCCGAGTCCTTTCGCAAAATGCTGCTGGCCATGGCGCGCGATGTGCGCGTCATCCTCATCAAGCTGGCCGACCGTACCCACAATATGCGTACTATGGGTGACATGCCGCGCGCCAAATGGGGCCGCATCGCGCAAGAGACCTTGGACATTTACAGCCCGATTGCGCACCGTCTGGGCCTGAACGAAATCTACCGCGAGTTGCAGGAGCTCTCCTTTCGCTATTTGCTGCCCTGGCGCCATGCGGTACTGTCTAAAGCGGTTGCCAAAGCGCGCAGCCGAAGGCGCGATTTGCTGCAAAAAGTGCAGCGCGAAGTGGAAGCCACTTTCGCCGCCCACGGCATGTTGGTGCGCATCTCGGGCCGCGAAAAAGCGCTGTACGCGATTTATCGCAAGATGCATGACAAGCACCTGAGCTTTGCCCAGGTCACTGATGTGTATGGCTTTCGCGTGCTAGTTCCAGAAATTACCGACTGCTACACCGCACTAGGTCTGTTGCACCAGCTCTACAAACCGGTGCCCGGCAAATTCAAAGACCATATCGCGATCGCCAAAGTCAATGGCTACCAATCGCTGCACACGACATTGGTCGGCCCGGCCGGCATCAACGTGGAATTTCAGATGCGTACCGAGCCTATGCACTTGGTGGCTGAATCCGGCGTAGCCGCGCACTGGCTGTACAAAGTTAACAAACCCCAGGACAGCGCGCAAGAGCGCCTGGGCGCGCAGTGGCTGCAGTCGCTGCTGGATATCCAGGACGAAACCCGCGACGCCACCGAGTTCTGGGAACATGTGAAAGTCGATTTATTCCCGGATGCGGTCTATGTTTTCACGCCCAAAAGCCAGATCATGGCCATGCCGCGCGGCGCCACGGTGGTGGACTTCGCCTACGCCATCCACAGCAATGTCGGCGACCGCACCATGGCAGCGCGCATCAACGGTGAACAGGTTCCTTTGCGCACCGAGCTGAAAAACGGCGATGTGGTGGAAGTGATTACCGCGCCCACCTCCACGCCCAACCCGGCCTGGCTGAGTTTTGTCCGTACCGGCCGGGCGCGCTCCAAAATCCGCCACCACCTCAAGACCATGCAGTTGACCGAGTCGGCCGACTTAGGCGCCAAATTGCTGTCGCAGGCCCTGCGTGCTGAAGGCATCGAGAGCGTGCCCGAAGGCGATGCCTATAAGTCGATATGGGACAAAGTCCTGCGCTTTACTGGCAGCAAAAACCGCAAAGAGTTGCTCACCGACATCGGCCTGGGTAAGCGCATCGCCAATATCGTGGCCAAGCGCATGGTCAATCTGCTGGCAGACGCTGGGCACAAGCCCGACGCCTTGCTGCTCACGCGCGAGCGTTTTGCCGCCGACAATGCGCACGGCATGGGTACGCTCACGCTCGATGGCAGCGAAAACGCCTCAGTGAAATACGCTTTGTGTTGCCGCCCGATTCCGGGCGACAGCATCGTGGGTTACCTCGGTCGTGGCGAAGGACTGGCGGTGCATGCGGCGGATTGCCCGGTCGCCAAAAAATTGAAGCACAAAGACGGCGAGCGCTTTATGGGCGTGGAATGGAGCGATGAGATCGTGCGCCCCTTTGAAGCCGACCTGGCGCTCACCGTTATTGACGGGCGCGGCGTCATGGCCAAGGTTGCCTCGGTGCTGGCTGGCGCCGAGGCCGATATCGTGCACATCGAAATGGGCGAAGCTAACAGCCACGATGCCAAGGATATGCATTTTGTGATTGCGGTGCGTGACCGTGCCCACCTGGATAGCATATTGACCAAGCTGCAACGTTCTGCGGTGGTGATGCACGTCAAGCGCAGCAAGAAAACGGCTTGAGAGTTTCTCCGTCTATCGATGCTAAGTTTGGTGATGCGCAACGCAAGGTTTTGCGCCGTGTGTCAAGCCGCTGAAGCGGCCCCCGGTGCCGGGTAGCGTACCTCAAGTACTTCAATCTCTGCCACGCGCCCAGGCATGGGCAGGCGCAATACATCACCTACACGGGCTTTGAGCAGGGTGCGTGCAATCGGGGAAATCCAGCTCACTTCACCGGCTGCGCTGTTGGCTTCGTCGATACCGGTAATGGTGACGGTACGTTCTTCGTCGTAGTCGTCCACATAGGTCACCGTGGCACCGAAAAAAATCTGCGCGTTGCCATGGTGCAGGCTGGGCTCGGTAATCACTGCGATCTCCAGGCGGCGGGTTAAAAATCGGATGCGCCGGTCGATCTCGCGTAAGCGCTTTTTGCCATAGAGGTAGTCACCATTTTCCGAGCGGTCGCCATTGCTGGCTGCCCAGTGCACTACGTCCACCACTTTGGGCCGCTCCTGGTCGATCAAATGCAGCAATTCATCGCGCAAAGTTTTGTAGCCGTGTGGCGTGATGTAGTTTTTGCCGCCAGCGGGCAGCGCCGCCAGTGGGACCTCGTCCTCTTCATCGGTGTCATCGCTCTCTTTGGTAAAAGCTTTGCTCATGGCAGCGGATGACCGTGGCCGCAGATGCTGCAGGGTTTTGGGACTAGGTTTGGCGCTGCGCTGGCTATCGCAGCGGGGCAGTGGGATAGCGTGCGCAGGCGTTTCATAGAATGCACATTCTAAGAACGCAGTTATGTTCAGCTTTTTCAAAAAAAAACCTTCACCTCCATCCGCCATCCCTGGTGATGCCGCCGCCGCACAGCCCCAGGCCATTGCGGCTTCGACAAGGGACTTGGTCGCGAGTAGCTCGCAGCGCCAAAGCTGGCTGGGCAAACTTAAAGCGGGTCTGGGTAAAACTGCAGCGGGCATCGCCTCGGTGTTTGGTGGATCGCGCATCGACGAGGCATTGTTTGAGGACCTGGAAAGCGCTTTGCTCATGGCCGATGCCGGCGTATCTGCCACCACCTACTTGATTGCCGAGCTGCGCCGTCTGGCCAAAGAACAAAAAGCAGAAACACCGGAACAACTCAAGCGTTTGCTGGTCGATGCCCTGGCCCGCTTGCTCCAGCCCTTGGAGCGCAGCCTGGCCATTGGCCCCGAGCAGCCCACGGTGATGATGGTGGCCGGAGTCAATGGCGCGGGCAAGACCACCACCATCGGTAAGCTGACCCACCGCCTGGCGGACCAAGGCGCCACCGTGCTGCTGGCCGCGGCCGACACTTTTCGCGCTGCGGCGCGCGAGCAACTCACGGTATGGGCCGAGCGCAATACCGTAGAGATCGTCAGCCAGGAGGGCGGCGACCCGGCAGCGGTCAGCTACGACGCGGTGTGCGCCGGTAAGGCGCGTAAAAAAGACGTGGTCTTGATTGATACGGCAGGCCGCTTGCCCACGCAATTGCACTTAATGGAAGAGCTAAAGAAAATGCAGCGCGTAGTCGCCAAGGCCGGTGTGGCTTCGGGCCTGGAGCATTGCCCGCGTGAAGTGCTGCTGGTGATCGACGGCAACACCGGCCAAAACGCATTGGCTCAGGTGCGTGCCTTTGACGATGCCTTAGGCCTGACGGGCTTGATCATCACCAAACTGGACGGCACGGCCAAGGGCGGTGTACTCGCCGCCATTGCACGCGAACGTCCGATTCCTGTGTACTTTATCGGCGTGGGCGAAAAGCTTGAAGAGTTGGAAACCTTTGATGCCCGCGAATTCGCACAAGCCCTTTTGCAATAAACCCCTGCGCCCTAGGCTGAAATAGCTGCTTTGCGCCAGGCTGGTTGGCCCAGGCGCTTAGGCTTCACCTCCTATGCATTACCCCTTCACTCGCAACTGCGCCTCCATCCCGCGACGCCATGCCCTCGCCCACATCGCAAGCCCTGCGCTAGCCCTTGCCGCACTATCGCTACCAGCAGGCGCCGGTGCTGCGGGCCGCGCCTTGGCAGCGGACAGCGCCGCCTGGCGTGCCATCCAAGCGCAGGCCAAAGGCCAAACCGTGTTTTTCAATGCCTGGGCCGGTTCGCCCGCCATCAATGCTTACATCCAGTGGGCGGCTGCGCAATTGGACCAGCGCTATGGCCTGCGCTTGGTGCATGTCAAGATCAGCGACGCCGCCGAGATGGTGCAGCGTGTGCGCAATGAAAAAGCAGCGACCAAAAGCGATGGCACGGTGGACCTGGTGTGGATCAACGGCGAAAACTTCTTGACCATGAAGCGCGAGGGCTTGCTCAAAGGCCCGTTTGCTGAGCAACTGCCTTCCTATGCCTGGGTGGATACCCAAGGCAAGCCCACCACGCGCATTGATTTTTCCGAGCCGGTCGATGGCATGGAAGCGCCTTGGGGCATGGCGCAACTGACTTTTATGGCCGATAGTGCCCGTGTGGCCCAAGCGCCGCGCAATCTAGCGGCCTGGCTGGCCTTTGCGCAAGCGCATCCGGGTCGTGTCAGTTACCCGCGCCCACCGGACTTTCATGGCACCAGCTGGCTTAAGCAAATGCTGCTGGACCTCTACCCCAGCGCGCAGCGCCAGGCTTTGTACCAGCCCGTCACTAGCGCCGCCTTCGAGGCGCGCACAGCGCC
This sequence comes from Rhodoferax sp., assembly GCA_040400575.1. Taxonomy (GTDB): domain Bacteria; phylum Pseudomonadota; class Gammaproteobacteria; order Burkholderiales; family Burkholderiaceae_C; genus Allorhodoferax. The sequence goes on along the minus strand of JBBAPX010000008.1, from coordinate 39,784 downwards.
CTTGTGGCGCACTCTGGATACGGTGCACCCGCACTTGTGGCGCAAAGGTCGCCAGTTCCCTCTAAGTGCTGGCGCCCAGCGCCAAATGATGGCCGACGGCGAACTGCTCTGGGCGCTGACCTTCAACCCCAATGAAGCGGCCACTGAAGTCGCTGCAGGCCGCTTATCGGCAAGCACCATCAGCTACCAATTTGACGCTGGCACTTTGGGTAACACACACTTTCTGGCGATTCCGTTTAACACCCGGGCCTTTGCCGCAGCCCAGGTGACAGCCAATTTTTTGCTCAGTGCCCAAGCCCAGGCACGCAAAGCCGACATTGCCGTCTGGGGCGATCCGACGGTGCTGGCGGTCGATACCTTGCCTGCGGCGCAGCGGGCCTGGTTCCAAGCAGCAACGCTACCCGGCCAATTGCAGACTTTTACCCCAGCAATTCCCGAGCCGCACGCCAGCTGGGTCGATCCTTTGGAAAAAGAATGGGCGCGGCGTTACGGCGGCTAGGCTAAGTCACCTTAGCGATAGCCTTGGAGGTGCTTGTCACGAAATACTTGTCGGCTTGGCATCGCACAGCACAGCACAGTTTTGCGTTGGCTGTCGCGCTGCAAGTGGGCATGGGCGTCGTTTAGCCGACTGGCAGCAAACTTTAAGGAGGAAATCAAATGAAAAAATTATTCAAACTGCTTGCCCTGGTGCTGGTACTGGGCCTGGCCTACCTCTTGTTGTGGCCGGTGCCTGTACAGCCGATGGCCTGGGCCGCACCCAAAGCGCCGGGTTACCAGGGGCCGCATGCGGTCAATGACAAGCTGTCTCAGCTCACAGTGCTGGATTTGCAGGGCGAAGAGGGGCCTGAACATATCCTTATCGGTCCAGATAGCAAGCTCTACACCACGGTAGCCAGCGGCAAGATTTTGCGCATGGCGCAAGACGGCAGCGCCCAGGAAACCTTTGCCAGCACCGGAGGGCGCGTCTTGGGCTTTGACTTTGATGCCCAGGGTCAACTGGTGGCTGCGGACGCGGTCAAAGGACTTTTATCGATTAGCCAGGATGGCAAGATGACTGTGCTGACGGACAAGGTGGACGGCGACCCCATCCGCTACGCCGATGCGGTGGTCGTAGCCCAAAACGGCAAGATGTATTTCAGCGATGCATCCACCCGCTTTGGGCCGGCGCAGTGGGGTGGCACTTTTGAAGCCAGTATTTTGGACATTCTGGAGCAATCGGCCACCGGGCGCATTTTGGAATACGACCCGACCACCCGCGCCACGCGCATCCTGGCCCAGGGTCTGAGTTTTGCCAATGGCGTGGCGCTCAGCCAGGATGAAGCCAGCTTGTTTGTCAACGAGACCGGCAAATACCGCGTCTGGAAACTGGCCGTGGATGCACAAAAACTGCAACTTGGCGATGGCCCGCCACCGACGGGTGCGCAAGTGCTGTTTGACAACCTGCCGGGCTACCCGGACAATTTGACGCGCGGGCGAGACGGGAAAATTTGGCTGGGCTTTGCCAAACCGCGCAATCCGACGATTGACGGCTTTGCCGATAAGCCCTGGCTGCGTTCGCTCACTTTGCGCCTGCCGCGCGCTTTGTGGCCTATCCCCAAGGCCTATGGCCATGTCATGGCCTTTACCGAAGATGGCAAAGTGGTGATCGATATGCAAGATCCGACAGGCGCCTACCCTGAAGCTACCGGCGTGACCGAAACCGCCGACCGTTTGTACATCCAAAGCCTGCACGCCAAGGGCCTGGGCTGGCGCAAACCCTGAGCGCCAAGCCTCACACATCAACTGCGACTGCATGGTTCACCCATGCGGGCTAGCAAACGCGCCGCCATATTGCGCTTGAGGCTAGGTTTGGGCTGGTGGGCTGGCTTGTTGCCTGCCGCAGGCCTCACTTTTCTTTGCTTCGCCAAAGAAAAGGTGAGCAAAAGAAAGGCGAGCCCAAGGCCGTGCCCCTGCGGGGTTCCTTGCGCTACTCGCGCCGCCCGGGGTCGTGCGCAAACGCGCTACGCTCAAACAAGCGCCCGCCCCGTTCCGTGCGCCGCTGCGTTGCTCAGCACGGCCTCATGGCAAGGGGAGCGTGTGCTCGTTCGCTTCGCTTACCTTGCACACGCCCGCGCACCATGACTGCCACAGCCGAAGACTCGCCAAACCTCAAGCTTCAAGCCTCATTCCAGAATCCATTTGCTACGACTGCATCGTTCCCCAACCTCGGCACCCAAAGGCGCATCGCAACCGCCGAGTCAAAACCCCAATCCAATTCCAAATAACAAAATTGGCTGTTAAGGCTCCCCTTCACCCCGGCGGGGGTGAAGGGGCGGGGGGGAAGCGGGGGTCCGGGGCTACACTGCCCGCATGAATAGAAATTTGTGGCTGCTGGCTCTGTGCCAAGGGTTTTTGCTCACCAACAACATCGCGTTTGTGGCGATCAACGGCCTGGTGGGCTTGCGCCTTGCGCCCATGGCCTGGATGGCCACGCTGCCGGTGATGGGCTATGTGTTGGGGTCAGCTTTGGCCACGCCAGTGGTAGCGTGGGTCCAGGCCCGTTGGGGTAGGCGCATCGGTTTTCAGACCGGCTTGCTGGTCGCCTTGCTGTCCACGCTGATGGCCGCCTGGGCCATTGACAGCCAGAGCTTTTGGGGCCTGGTGGGCGCCACTTTTATCGCCGGTTACTACAGTGCCAATGGGCAGCTCTACCGTTTTGCCGCCGCCGAACTGGCGCTGCCCGAGGCGCGCGAGCGTGCGGTGTCCTGGGTGCTGGCCGCCGGCCTGTTTGGCGCGGTGGTGGGGCCGTATTTGGCGGTGCATTCGCAGCAAATCTGGAATGTGCCTTTTGTCGGCGCCTACCTGGCGCTGGCGGCGCTGGCGCTGCTGTCTTTGCTGGTCATGGGCCGCATTGAGTTTGCACCCGAGCCGGTGCGGGTAGCGGGGGCTGCGGGCCAGGAAGCAGGACGCAGCGTTTGGCAGCTGTTGCGCGAACCGGTTTTTTTTGTCGCCTGCATGGCCGCCGCGCTGGGCTATGGGGTGATGAATCTATTGATGGCCGCCACGCCCTTGGCTATGCAGCAATGCGGCCTGGACTTTGGCGCCACCGCCATGGTTTTGCAATGGCATGTAGTTGGCATGTTTGCGCCGGGCTTTTTTACCGGCGATTTCATCAAGCGCTGGGGCGCCTTACCCGTCATGGGGGTGGGCGTGCTGCTCAATGCCGCCTGCGTCGTGGTGGCGCTCAGCGGGGTGGACGTGCTGCAGTTCAGCGTGGCTTTGTTTTTATTGGGCGTGGGCTGGAATTTTTTGTTCACCGGCGGTACCAGCCTGTCTTTGCAGGCTTACGCGCCGCATGAAAAAGACCGGGCGCAGGCGGTCATCAACTTTGCGGTCTTCGCCGTGATGGCGCTCACCTCCTTTGCCTCCGGGGCCTTGGTGACCACCAGCGGCTGGTTTTGGCTCAATGCGTTTTCCTTGCTGCCACTGGGCGCCACCGGCCTCATGCTGTGGTGGCTGCATGCGCGCGCGCCGCTAGCGGCGCCTGCGCCCGCTGTGGGCCCTTGAGTCCCTGTGGGGCGCACCCAGCCCTTTTGCGCCCGGTGGCTAAAAGGCGGCCCCGTACAATGCTAAGTTGACCTTTGCCCCTGCTGGTGCGCCGGTCAGCCTGGGTTGTCGCCTTCTTCGACACCCGGTTTCAAGTCATTTCCCTGGGAGTTAACCAATGTTTATTTCTTCTGCCTTTGCCCAAACCGCAGCCGCTGCGGGTGGCGATATGCAATCGACTCTTATGAGCATGCTGCCTTTGGCATTGATGTTTGTGGTGCTGTATTTCGTGATGATCCGCCCGCAAATGAAAAAGCAAAAAGAACACACCGCCATGATCTCGGCCCTGGCCAAAGGCGACGAAGTGATTACCGGCGGCGGCCTCTTGGGCAAAGTCAGCAAAATGGGCGATAGCTTTATCGGCCTGGAAGTCTCCTCAGGCGTGGAAATCCAGGTGCAGCGCAGCGCCGTTATCCAGGTGCTTCCCAAAGGCACTATCAAGTAATTCCTTTTCCAGCGCAGCTTAGGCGGCCTTTGTTCTTATGAACCGTTATCCCCTGTGGAAATACGCGACTCTGCTGGTCGCGCTGCTGATCGGCGGCTTGTACGCATTGCCCAATCTGTTTGGCGAATCGCCGGCGGTGCAGGTTTCAGTGGCCAAAGCCTCGCTCAAGCTGGACTTGGGCACGGTAACGCAGGTACAAGAGGCGCTCAAGACGGCGGGTATCAGCCCCGAAGTGGTGACGCTAGAAGGTAACTCTATCAAGGCGCGTTTTGCCAGCACCGATGTGCAGCTCAAAGCCAAAGACGCAATGTCTCAGGCGCTCAACCCGGACGCTGCCAATCCCTCGTATGTGGTGGCGCTCAATCTGGTATCACGCTCGCCCGCCTGGCTCAGCAGCCTGCATGCTTCGCCCATGTACCTGGGCCTGGATTTGCGCGGCGGCGTGCACTTTATGCTGCAAGTCGATATGCAAGCGGCTTTGAGCAAAAAAGCCGAGTCCCTGGCCGGCGATTTGCGCAGCGCGATGCGCGAAAAAAGCATACGTCACGGTGGCGTTAGCCGCAACGGGCAAAAAGTGGAGATACGCTTTCGGGACGCGGCCATGGTGGAGTCCGCCAAGCGCCTGATTAAAGATCAATTCCCAGACCTGGTGGTGGCTGAAAGCACCGATGCTGGTGAGACCAAGCTGGTCGCCAGCATCCAGGAAGTGGCTGCGCGCAAAGTGCAGGAGCAGGCCCTCAAGCAAAACATCACCACCTTGCACAACCGGATTAACGAGCTGGGCGTGGCCGAGCCGGTGATTCAGCAGCAAGGTCTGGACCGCATCGTAGTGCAGCTGCCCGGCGTGCAGGATACGGCCAAGGCCAAAGACATTCTGGGCCGTACCGCCACGCTGGAAATCCGCATGGTCGAAGACGGTGCCGAAGCGCGCGCCGCCGAAACCGGCACCGGCCCGGTGCCGCTGGGTACGGAGCGTTTCTTGGAGCGCAATGGCGCGCCGGTGATTGTGAAAAAACAAGTCATTCTGACAGGTGAAAACCTTACCGATGCCCAGCCCGGCTTTGACAGCCAGACCCAAGAGGCTGCGGTCCACCTGACCTTGGATGCCAAAGGCGCCCGCATCTTTCGTGATGTGACGCGCGAAAGCGTGGGCAAGCGCATGGCGATTTTGTTGTTTGAAAAAGGCAAGGGCGAGGTGGTCACTGCGCCAGTCATCCGCTCTGAAATCGGCGGCGGTCGGGTGCAAATTTCCGGACGCATGACCACGGTGGAAGCAGCGGATACCGCGCTGCTCTTGCGCGCCGGCTCGCTGGCTGCGCCCATGGAAATCATCGAAGAGCGCACCATCGGCCCCTCGCTGGGCGCGGAAAACATTGCCAAAGGCTTTAACAGCGTCACCTGGGGCTTTGCCGCAGTAGCGGTGTTTATGTGCACCTACTACTTGCTGTTTGGCGTGATTTCCAGTGTCGCGTTGGCGGTCAATTTGTTGCTGCTGGTGGCTGTGTTATCCATGCTGCAAGCCACGCTCACGCTGCCGGGCATGGCGGCCATGGCGCTGGTGCTGGGGATGGCAATTGACGCCAACGTGCTGATTAATGAGCGTGTGCGCGAGGAGTTGCGTAACGGAGCCGCACCGCAAGCGGCCATCCAGGCCGGGTACGACCGCGCCTGGGCCACGATTCTGGATTCCAACGTCACCACCTTGATTGCCGGTGTGGCCTTGCTGGTTTTCGGCTCGGGCCCGGTGCGCGGTTTCGCGGTGGTGCACTGCCTGGGTATTTTGACCAGTATGTTCTCCGGCGTGTTTTTCTCGCGTGGCATCGTCAATCTTTGGTACGGTCGGCAGAAGAAACTTAAAACCGTCTCCATCGGCACCGTCTGGCGCCCTGATGGAAGCACCGACACTGCGCTGAGCGTAGATGGAGAGAAATAAATATGGAATTTTTCAAAATACGCCGCGATATTCCGTTTATGCGCCACGCTTTGGTGCTCAATGGCATCTCGCTGATTACCTTCCTGGTCGCCGTGTTTTTTCTGTTTTCCCGCGGGTTGCATTTGTCCGTGGAATTTACCGGTGGCACGCTGATGGAGGTGGGTTATTCGCAAAGCGCCGACCTGGCGGCTATCCGTAACACCGTCGACGGCCTGGGCATTAAAGATGTGCAGGTCCAAAACTTCGGTACCGCGCAAGAGGTGCTGATCCGTATGCCGGCGCAAAAAGGCGCTACGCCCGGTCAGCAAAGTGAAATAGTATTAGCTGCGCTCAAGGCGGCTGACCCCACAGCCACTTTGCGCCGCACCGAGTTTGTTGGGCCGCAGGTGGGTGATGAGTTGGTTACCGATGGCCTCAAGGCGCTGGCCTTTGTGGTAGCGGGCATCATGCTGTACTTAGCGGTGCGCTTTGAGTGGAAGTTTGCGGTCGCTGCCATCATCGCCAATTTGCATGATGTCGTGATTATTCTGGGATTTTTTGCGTTTTTTCAGTGGGAGTTTTCATTGCCGGTGCTGGCAGCGGTATTAGCCGTACTGGGTTACTCGGTCAATGAGTCGGTGGTGATTTTTGACCGGATCCGCGAGAACTTCAGGCGTTACCGCAAGATGAATACGGTAGAGATTATTGATAACGCAATAACCTCGACGATTAGCCGTACCATCATTACCCATGGCAGCACGCAACTAATGGTTTTGTCTATGCTTTTATTTGGCGGCGCTACTTTGCATTATTTCGCGCTGGCGCTGACCATCGGCATTTTGTTTGGTATTTATTCGTCGGTGTTTGTGGCTGCAGCCATTGCCATGTGGCTGGGTATCACGCGCGAAGATCTGGTCAGGGGTCAGGTCAAAAAGGACATAGACCCCAACGATCCGAACGCTGGCGCCACCGTCTAAGCCTGTATCTGCTGGCGCTTAGCTGTGCTTGTTGCGGGCCACCCGACCGCTTAGCGCGTCCAAATAGCCCAATACACGCTCGGGCGGCACCGGCTTTTGGTACAGCGTCACCCACTCGGGCAACTGGCCGTCCAAATGCGCTTCCTCGGGTGTCTTGCCGGTTACCACCAGTACCGCCAGCGACTGGTAGGCCGATTCGCTAGCCAGGGCGCGGATCAAGTGGTAGCCGTCAAAGGGCTTCATCATCAAGTCGGTAATCACCACATCGGGCCTTTGGCGCTCAATTTGTATCAAAGCCTGTGATCCATCGGCGGCGACGCTCAAGGCTACAGGATGCGCGCTGCGCTTTACCAAAGATTCGAAATACGCGACCTGTATGGGGTCGTCCTCGGCCAATAGGACCCGCAGCGCTCGGCGTGTGGAGGTATCGCTCAAGCCTGCGCGGTTGGGCATCATTTTCTCTACGGCGCTGCGGAAAATCCTGCGGTGTCCCCCGGAGGTGACCCAGGCCTCCAGTTCACCATTAGCCACCATTTTCTGCACGGTCGTGGTGGATAAGCCCAGCAGGCGCGCTGCTTGCTGGCTGGTCAGGACGTCAGGTGTTTCGTTCATGGTGTAAATTTTTAATAAATGAAGAATAGGATTTTTGCATCATTATATTTATAAAAAATATGAAAATCAATATTTAAATTAATTAATGGGAATCGCCCCCTATTCGCTGCAACAGGCCCCCGGGCAATCGCCCGACTCTGCCCAGTAATTCCAATTCCATCAATTGCGCTTGCAGTCGCGCGGTATCCCATCCGGTGCGGCTTTGCAAGACTTCCAGGCTGCACGGATCAAAGCCTAGCGCGCCCAGCAGCGCTGTGTTGGCGTTCGAGCTGTCCGCGCTTGGATCCTCGAGACTGGGAGCGCTTGCTTGGCGCGTTCGCCTGATTTGAAATCCTGGAGCGTCCAAAATATCCTGCACGCAATCGACCAACTGCGCGCCTTGTTTAATGAGTGCATTGCAGCCGCGCGCCTGCGTGCTGTGGATAGAGCCGGGAATAGCAAACACGTCTTTGCCCTGCTCCAAGGCTTGCTGAGCAGTGATAAGTGAGCCCGATTGCAAAGTCGCTTCCACGACCAGGGTGGCCCGCGCTAAGCCCGATATCAAGCGGTTGCGACGTGGAAAATGCGCGGGAAGCGGTGCGGTGCCTAAAGGGTATTCACTAAGCACCAAGCCCCGCGCCGCAATCGCACTCGCTAGGGCCGAGTGTTGTGCCGGATACACGCGGTCCAGGCCGGTACCCACGACCGCGATGGTTGCTAAGCTGCTGTGCGGGATGTCCAAAGCGCCGCGATGCGCCGCAGCATCCACGCCCAGCGCCATACCCGACACGATGCACAGACCCGCTTGGGCCAGGCTGCGCGCAAAAGCCTTGGCGTTATCGGCGCCTTGGGGCGTAGGATTGCGGCTTCCCACGATGGCCATGCATGGCGCCTCTTGCAAGCACTGCCAAGCGGCATCACTGCCTTTTACGTACAGCATCAGCGGCGGATCATCGATGTCCAGCAGGCTGGCTGGGTAGCTTGGGTCACCCAGGGTCACCAGCCGGTGCTGCCCATCGCCCTGGTCTAGCCATTGCATGAGGACGCGAAGGCCCGGCGCCAAGTCGGCTGGCGTTTGTATGAGGGCCTGCGCCTGGCGCTCGGGCACGACGGCGCGCAAGGCGCCCAGGCTTTGGCTAAAAACCGCAGCGGGTAAACCGAAGGCCTTGAGCAAGCGGCAACCGTGCACGCTGCCGATACCGGGCGTCAATTGCAGTCGCAGCCATGCACCTAGTTCGGTGCTGTTCATGGTGTGGGGGGTTGCGGGCTGCATCGCTTGTGGCTCAGGGGCCGGTCAGCCGGTCGCCCACCTGCACTGGGCCCTTGCTATCGCTGATCAGCGCGTAGGCGAGCTTGTCAAAGGTCAAAAATACCAAGGCCTGACCGGACACCCCGACCCAGGGGCGCAGGAGCGGACGGCGGGGATCGGTTACATCGGTCCTCAGGACTGACGTCTTGCGAATGGACAGCAGGTGTCCGGGCGCTAGCCCCTGCTGGCTGCCTTGATTGAGTACGACGATTTGGTGTTTGGAGGCGTTGGCGACACCGCTGCCGTAGATGGAAATAATGGTCGCCGCCACATCGCTTGCTGGTGCTTGGGGCGTCAGCGTACGCCAATGGCTTTCATTGCTTTTAAACAAGCGGTCACCTGCACGAATTTCAGAGACTGCGTGTACGATTTCAAAACTGGCTGGCACGATAGTGTCCAAGGCTTTACCTTCTTTTTGGCTCTGTTCAAGGTGCTCATCGCTGAGCAAGCGCGCACGCCCCAAATACTCGGCCTCCATACCCAGCGCTTCGCCTGTAGCCGGGTCTTTCAGCGCTTTGGGCTGGCGGTAAATATTCCATTCATGCGGCAGTTCTGGCGACAGCACAAACCCATTGCCCGCTGGCGTTCGCCCATACACCACATCGCCTTTGCTCAACAGGCTTTTTTGTCCGGCAGCGCCCACGATGCGGGGCAAAGCATTGAATTGCGCCGCATCCAAAACCTGCGGCGCGCTCAGAAAAGCTTCGATGGACTGCGTTTGCAAGGCGGGCGATGCCTTTGCTGCCAGGGGCTCGCTGCGAATCTGCGCAAGTAGGCGTTCGGTGGGTGGCTCTTCTTGAATGTTGAGCTCGGGCACGGTATGGCCGTGGGCACAGCCTAGTGCGCACTGCATCGCAGCGATGGCAAGCCAGCCCCTTGGCGGCGGATACCCAATCGCAAGCTTCACATGCACTCCTCTATTCAGTTATAAAATATTATTTATTTGATAATTATTAATCTAATTTAATGAAAATTTCTAGCAAAGAAACAAAAAATTCATGCATTTAGCAGCTAAGTAGCCAAAAAAGAGAAAATACAGGGCTTTCTCATTCCTTTTCCCATGGCTTTACTTTCCATACTTTGTTATCCCGACCCGCGTTTGCATACCGTGGCCAAGCCGGTGACGGCCGTGGATGCGCGGGTGCGCCTTTTGGTCAGCGACATGCTGGAGACCATGTACGAGGCCAGCGGCATTGGTCTGGCGGCCACCCAGGTGGATGTGCATGAGCGCCTGATCGTCGTCGATGTGTCGCAAGAGCGCGACCAGCCCCTGGTGCTGATCAACCCCGAACTGGTTTGGACAAGTCCTGGCAAGCGCCTCAACGAAGAAGGTTGTTTGTCGGTGCCTGGCATTTACGACGGCGTGGAGCGTTTTGACGCGGTGCATGTGCGCGCCTTGGATGCGCAGGGCCATAGCCGGGTGATTGAGGCCAGTGATTTGCTGGCGGTGTGCGTGCAGCACGAAATGGACCATTTGCTGGGCAAGGTGTTTGTGGAATACCTTTCGCCTCTCAAGCGCAACCGTATCAAGACCAAAATGCTCAAAGCCCGGCGCGAGGACACGCGTTGAGGCTGGTGTTTGCAGGCACCCCGGAATTTGCCCGGGTGGCACTCGCGCATCTGCATGTGGCGGGGCATGAAATCGTCCTGGTACTGACCCAGCCGGACCGCCCGGCCGGGCGAGGCATGAAGTTGCAGCCCTCGGCGGTCAAGCAGTTCGCCCAAGCACAGCACTTAGCCTTGGCGCAACCCACCAGTTTGCGCCTGGACGGCAAATTTGCTGTGGAGGCGCAGGCCGCCCAAGACCTGATCAGCCAGGCCCGCGCAGAGGCCATGGTGGTCGTCGCTTACGGCTTGCTCTTGCCCCAATGGTTGTTGGACGCGATGGCCGGTCCCGGTCAGTGGGGGTGTTTCAACATCCATGCTTCATTGCTGCCACGCTGGCGCGGCGCGGCGCCCATCCATCGCGCTATTGAAGCCGGTGACATCGAGTCCGGCATCACCATCATGCAGATGGACGCGGGCCTGGATACGGGGCCCATGCTGTTGCAAGAGCGGATTGCGATTGCGCCCGATGCCAGCACTGCCGTATTGCATGATGCACTGGCCGAGCGGGGTGGGCGCTTGATGGTGCAGGCTCTGGACAAGCTGGCCGACTTGCATGGGCGTGCGCAAACCGAAGAAGGTGTTTGCTATGCGTACAAAATTGACAAGGCCGAAGCTACGATTGATTGGCAGCGGCCCGCCGAGCAGATCGCTCGCAAAGTGCGCGCCTTCGACCCCTTTCCTGGCGCCAGCACCCGTCTGGCTGGCGAAACCCTGAAAGTTTGGGGCGCCCAGGTTCTTGCGTCCGATGAAACCGTGGCTTTAGCAGGCCGCCAGGCACGCCCCGGCCTACTGCTGGCCAGCGAGCCGCAGGGTCTGCTGGTGGCAGCGGGCGCGGGCACTTGCTTGCGTATTACTCACCTGCAGCGCCCCGGCGGCAAGCGCCTGGCAGTGGCGGACTACCTGCAAGGCCATGCATTAGCGCCCGGCCTGTGTTTTGACAGCCCTGTGGCGAAGCAGGCGCCTTGATGTTTTTCTCCCGAAGTCAACGGCAAAACCCGGCTTATCGCCAAGGTTTTATGGAAATGCTGACGGTCGCGCCGGGTATCGCCGCCTGGGGCTTGATGACCGGGGTCGCCATGGCCACTTCCGGCATGCGTACGCCTGATGTGTTGGCCATGGCACTTTTGGTTTTTGCTGGTAGTTCTCAATTGGCGGCCATTCCATTGATCGCGGCAGGGGCACCTTTGTGGGTGATTTTGGCGACCGCGTTTTGCGTGAATCTGCGTTTTGTGGTTTTTAGTGCACACCTGCGCAGTTACCTTATGCATTTGCCGCGTACGCAGCGCTTGGTGGTGGGCTATTTTGTTGCCGATCTCACCTATTTCTTGTTTACCAAGCGCTACCCGTTGCCGGCGACGACCGAGGCCGAGCGCACCGACCAAATGGCCTATCTCGCAGGCAATGCCACGATCAATTGGCTCACTTGGACCACCTGCAGTGTCCTGGGCGTGGCGCTGGCCAACTACATTCCTAAAGCCTGGGGCCTGGGCTTTGCCGGCGTGCTGGCCCTGACCGGTATCTTGTGCTCGCTGGCCACCAGCCGCTTGCGCCTTGTGTCCGCAGGCATCGGTGCGGTCGTGGCGATCATGGCCTATGCATTGCCGCTCAAGCTCAACATTCTGTTGGCGATTGTGCTTTCGGTCCTGCTGTGCATGCTGCTGGAGTCCACTATGGCGCCGGCCACCGTAAAGGAGTAACGATGGAATCGCTGATGGCTTACCTGAGCGCTTTGGGTTTGACTAACGGGGATCCCTGGACGTTTTTGTCGATTGTGTTGATGGCCGGCATCACAGTGATCACGCGCTCTTTTTTCTTTATTTCCGATGCGCCTTGGACTCTGCCATCTTGGGTGCAGCGCGGGATGCAATACGCGCCGATTGCGGCATTGGCCGCCGTGGTCTTGCCGGAAATTGTGATGACCCAAGGCGTTTTTATCCACTCCCTGGCTGATGCGCGCATTTACGGTGCTCTAGCTGGTGCGACGTATTTTTTTTGGCGGCGCGGCAGCGGGCAAGCGGTGCTCGGCACGATTGTGGCGGGCATGTCGGTTTACATCCCCCTACACCTTGGTTTGCATTGGTAAGGCGGCTTGCACGGGTAGGGATCGATTAGGCATTGCGCAGGCTGTGCTCGCTACCTAAAATCCACGGACACCCCCCATTTTTAACCCGATATTGAGCAGGCCATGAACCTTATCCGCTTTCAAGATTTATGCATCCAGGGCAAGGTCGCCGGAATGCGCGTATTCATCCGCGCAGACCTGAATGTGCCGCAGGATGCTAGCGGCGCGATCACCGAAGACACCCGCATACGCGCCAGTATTCCCTGCATTCGTATGGCTTTGGACGCTGGCGCCGCGGTTATGTTGACCTCGCATCTGGGCCGACCTACCGAAGGCCAGTGGCGTCCCGAAGACTCGCTCGCACCGGTGGCGCAGCGCCTGTCCGAACTGATGGGCCGCCCCGTGCCCTTGCTGCGCGACTGGGTAAACGGCGTGGCCGTGCGTCGCGGTGAAGTCGTGCTGCTGGAAAACTGCCGGGTGAACCTGGGTGAAAAGAAAAACGACGAGGCGCTGGCGCGCAAAATGGCGCAGCTGTGCGACATTTTTGTGCACGACGCATTTGGCACCGCCCACCGCGCCGAAGCCAGCACCTACGGCATCGCACAGTTCGCCGCGATAGCCTGTGCCGGGCCTTTGCTGGCTGCCGAAATGGATGCTATTACCAAGGCTTTGCTGACCCCGCGCAGGCCCCTGGTAGCCATCGTGGCCGGCTCCAAAGTCTCTACCAAACTCACTATTCTCAAAAGCCTGGCAGCCAATGTGGACCAGCTCATTGTTGGTGGCGGTATTGCCAATACGTTTATGTTGGCGGCCGGTTTGAAAATCGGCAAAAGCCTCGCCGAGCCCGATTTGTTGGACCAGGCGCGCGCAGTTATCGACGCCATGCGCGCGCGCGGCGCAGCGGTGCCTATTCCCACTGATGTCGTTACCGCCAAAACTTTTGCCGCCGATGCGCCTGCCAGCATCAAAGCCGCCAGCGAAGTGGAAGATGACGACTTGATTCTGGACATCGGCCCCCAAACCGCCCAGTTACTGGCCGACCAGTTGATGCGCGCGGGCACGATTGTCTGGAACGGCCCGGTAGGCGTGTTTGAGTTTGCCGCTTTTGAGCAGGGCACCAAAACCATTGCGCAGGCGATTGCGGCCTCCAGCGCCTTTAGTATTGCCGGTGGTGGTGACACGCTGGCCGCGATCGCTAAATACGGCATCGAGTCCCAAGTGGGCTATATTTCCACAGGCGGTGGCGCATTTTTGGAGATGTTGGAGGGCAAGACCTTACCTGCCTTTGAGATATTGGCGCGCCGCGCCGCGGCCTGATGTGCACCGCTTGCGGGTCTGCCGCGTTTAACTGAGTAGTCTTGCAGGGTATGCGTTCGCGCCAAGTTGCGCTGAGTAATTTGGCAAGACAATGAGGGGCCGCGCGCAGTGCGTTGGCTATTTTAATTTTTTTGGGGACTTTACATGTCAAATCGTCGTGAATTCGTGGTGCAGTTGGGTGTAGGCGCTAGCGCGTTGGTGTCAGGTGCGGTATTTGCATCTGCGCCTATGGTGGCAGAGTCCGATGCCAATGCCGCCAGCTTGGGTTACAAGGCCGATGCCAGCAAAGTGGACAAAACCAAATTCCCCAAATACGCTGCCGGCCAAAAATGCAGCAGCTGCGCATTGTTCCAAGGCAAAGCCAGCGATGCCGCAGGTGGTTGCCCCTTGTTTGCTGGCAAGCAAGTCGCAGGACCTGGCTGGTGCAGCGCCTACGCCAAGAAAGCCTAATCTGCTTTTTCTGACCCAGACCGGCTAGCGCACGCGCGCCAAGCTGGGTCTGGACGCACAATCTTGCCATGGCGTGCCAACGAATCGCCCGCTTTTTTCAGACCCGCCATGGACCTCAACTTCTCTGCACTCTCCCCGGCCTTGCAGACTGCTGCCCGCGACGCTGGTTTGCTTCATGCTACCGAGGTGCAAGCCCGCAGCATCGCGCCGATTTTGCAAGGGCAAGATGTGTTCGTCTGCGCACCCACAGGTTCGGGCAAAACCCTAGCCTATGTCCTGCCCTTGCTCGAGACTGCAGCACAAGGCGCTACGCACAAGGCCAAAGGGGCCAAGCTGGCCGCCACGCTTGTGCTAGTGCCCACCCGTGAACTGGCCGTCCAGGTTGGCGAAGTATTCAAAAGCCTGGCGCAGCGTCTGCCGTATGGCGTCAAAGTGAGCGTCATTTTTGGCGGTGTGTCGATACAACCCCAGTTGCGCGGCTTGCGCGGCGGCACCGACATCGTTGTGGCCACGCCTGGCCGCTTGCTTGATGTCATGGCCCACAACGCATTGCCCTTGTCCAGCGTGCGCACCCTGGTTCTGGACGAAGCCGATCGCATGCTTGACCAAGGCTTTGCCGACGAGGTACAGGCTGTTTTGGGGCACATTCCCTTGCCATGCCAGCGCCTGTTTTTGTCGGCCACCTTTGCGCCAGCAGTCAGTGGCTGGGCTATGGCTTTGCTCCAGCAGCCGGTGCGCGTGGACTTGCGCCAGGCCCTTGCAGCCCATGCCGACATCACGCAACGCGCCTTTGCGGTGGACAGCGAAAAACGCACGCGCTTGCTGCGCCATTTGATGGCAGGCGCGCACTGGAGCCGGGTGCTGGTGTTTGTCGCCACGCAGTACGCCGCAGAAATCGTGGCCGATAAATTGCGCAAAGCGGGATTGCGCGCCGAGCCTTTGCACGGCCACCTCAGCCAGGGCAAACGCAGCCAGGTGCTGGAGGACTTCAAGGCCGCGCGTATCCGCGTGGTCGTAGCCACCGATTTGGCAGCGCGCGGCATCGATGTGTTGCAACTGCCAGTGGTCGTGAACTACGATTTGCCGCGCTCGGCGCAGGACTACACCCACCGCATTGGCCGCACCGGTCGCGCCGGTGAAAGCGGGCTGGCGATCAGCTTTGTTTGCCCAGACACGCAACCGCATTGGCAACTGATCGTCAAACGTCAAGCGCTATCGGTGGGGCTAGAGACGGAACCTGGATTTGAAGCCACAGCGTCAGCGCCCAAAGCGACAGTGGCTGGCGCGCCCAACGCACTGGATCCGCATGGCGGTATCAAGGGTAAGCGCCCGAGCAAAAAAGACAGGCTGCGCGCTGCCGCTGTGCAGACTGCCGTGGCGTGAACCTGCGACTTCAGGGGCACTGCATGTTTGAAGGTAACCAGCTATTTATCCCAGCGACGTTTTTGAATTTGTATGTAGCGCCCGGTGCGCACAAACCTTCGGCCTCGCAGGCCCACATTGCAGCGCACTATGAATTGTGCGAAGACCTGGCGCAAATGCTCACGGGCACCGCCACCGAGCTGCAATTACGCAGCGACGCGGATAGCACCCAGGTTTTGCAACGCTGTTTGGATGGCCTGTGCGGGCCTGACGCGGTCATCGACGAAGGCCAGGCCCGCTGGGTGGTATGCCGCCTGGCCGAACTTATGCAGTGGCCGGCGCCGGCCTGGCAGGCAGCCGAGCCCTGAGATGTCAGTCGCAGCCCGCATAGGCGTCCCGGGCGCCGCGCTTACTCCCCCGAGCGACAGCCCGCAGCTGCGCACGCGCGCCTGGTGGGGTTTGGTGTTGACGCTGCTCTTTGTCTTTTTGCTGCATATGTTTTTTTTGCGCAGCGTATCGCGCATGCTCCCTGCCATGCCCCAGGGCATGGCAGGCGAGGACGCCGGGCGGGTGTTCAGTACACGCAGCATCCGTATTGCCAATCGCGAGGTCGCCCTTAAGGCGCCAGCGCCTCAGGAGCTCAACAAGGCGCCCAAGCCTGTTGCTGCACCGATTGCGCCTCCCTTCGCGAATACCGGCCTGCCGGGCGACCCGCTCCAAGGCAACACGGTGCGCTTTGGCGCCGAAGCTGCGTTGGTCGCGCCGCCAAACGCAGACCAAGCTGCTGCGCCGCCGCTTACAGCTGCTTCTGGCGCAAGCACCGGTGTGGCCACCGCTGCGCCACAATTGCCCCCTGCCAGCATGGCCGCGGCGGCGGCATCTGCGCCTTTAGCGGCGGCTGCATCGGCAAGCGTCACAACGCCGCCTGCTGCCGATGCTGCTGTGGCCTTGGCCCCAGTAGCCACTCCCAAAGGGACAGCAGCACCAGCCTATAACTATGTGTTTCCGCCTTCGGTGCGCCTGAAATACGACGTGGCCGGTAGTGTCAAAGGCTTTAAGTATTTTGTTTCGGGCGATTTGTCCTGGTTGCATGAAGGTGGCAACTACACTGCGCGCCTGGAAATCAGCCATTTCTTGTTAGGCTCCAAAGTGCAGACCAGCAAAGGTGCCATCACCGCGCGCGGCCTGGAGCCGCTGCGTTTTGGCGAAAAAGTGCGCAGCGAAGTGGCGGCGCATTTTGAGCGCGACAAGGGCAAGGTCAGCTTTAGCGCCAATACGCCGGATGTGCCGCTGCTGCCGCTGGCGCAAGACCAGGTCAGTATTTTTGTGCAACTGGCGGCCATGTTTGCGGCCGATGGACAGGCCTTCGCGCCCGGCAGCAAACTGGTGTTCCAGACCATAGGTGCGCGCGGAGCCGAAGAATGGGATTTTTTGCTGGAGCCGCCCGAACGCTTGAAAATCCAGGGCAAGGAATGGACCGCCTACAAGCTGGTGCGCGAGCACCGGGCCGACTACGACACCCGCGCCGAACTATGGCTGGCCCCCGAGTTGGAGGGCATGCCGCTGCGCATACGCCTGACGCAGACCAGCGGCGACGAAATCGATATGGTCTGGACGCGCAGCCAAAATCCCTGATATTGGGCCCTGTACCGCTTGCGCGATGTAAATCCTGTTAGGCTAAGGGCTCCATTGCAAACGCCGCCTCCGTATGAACACGCTTTACGACTCTGACAGCTTCACCGTGACCCATATGCTGGCCAACGCGCAGGTGCAAAGTGACAGCGGCGCCGCATTCCTCGGCCAGGGCAATACCACCCTAAGCGACGTAAAAACTGCCCAATACCCCCAGGGTGTGCCCATGCTGGCACGCCACGGCTTTGAGATCGTGGACAAGCGTTCCGGAAAAGAAGTCTATTTGGACGGCTCCTGGGCCGAGTTGTTTCAGCAGCATATCGTCGCCTGGCAGGTGAATATGCCCACCCAGGAAGAGGTCGAGGAGACCTTGGAACAATACGCCGGGCTGGCACAAAACCCGGTCGTCATCCACTAAGTCGCAGTTACCCGCATGGCGCTTAGCTAAATAAGCGCCATGCGTTCTTGGTAGAACCTGAGGCATGATGAGGCGGCCACCCTAAGCTTGATGTGGGTTAGCCGTCCTTAGCGTTTACCGTGTAATACAGCGTGGAAAAGTCTGCAGAGTTCTCTGCCGCCGGCCCAGCACCGTTATTGCAACAACTCCTTGCTATGGCACTAAAAAATCTAAGTCTTCTCCTTTTCATTTCTATCGCCAGCTTTGCAGCACAAGCCAGCGGCAAGCACGCTGGCGGCCACACCGAACATGGCCCCTCAATCGGCGAACCCGGTCTCGCCGACAAAGTCAGCCGCACAGTCACCATCGAGATGCAAGACAACATGCGCTTTGTGCCGGCCACGGTAGCGGTCCAACAAGGCGAGACGATTCGCTTTAAGGTGCGCAACACCGGTGCCGTGGTGCATGAGCTGGTGCTGGGCCACATCAAAGACTTGAAAGCCCATGCTAAAGCCATGCAAAAGTTCCCTGACATGGAACACGAGGAGCCCAATATGCTCAGCCTCGCCCCCGGCGATCAGAGCGAACTGCTGTGGCATTTCACCCGTGCCATGACGGTGGACTTTGCCTGCTTGCGCCCCGGTCATTATGAGGCCGGCATGAAAGGCAAGATTGAAGTGGTCAAGGGCAAAGCGCCGGCTAAGAACAAGGAGCAACACGATGCGCACAAGCACTAATGCCACGCGCCGCCAATGCCTGCAAATAGGTCTGGCACTGCTGGTTGCACCGGCCATCGGCGCACAAGCTGCGGTGGCGGTGGAGGTCTGGAAAGACCCGAATTGCAGCTGCTGTAAGGACTGGGTCGCACACCTTAAGCAAGCAGGCTTTAGCGTCAAGGTCTATGACCAGGGCAACGATGCGGCGCGCAAGCGCCTGGGCATACCTGATGCGCTGGGCTCTTGCCACACCGCCAGAGTGCAGGGCTATGCGCTGGAAGGCCATGTGCCGGCCACAGACATCCGCCGCCTGCTGCGCGAAAAGCCGCAGGCCGTGGGGCTGTCCGTACCAGGTATGCCGGTGGGCTCGCCGGGCATGGACGGCGCGGTCTACCAAGGCCGCAAAGACCCGTTCAAAGTCTTGCTCGTTGCCAAGGATGGCAGCAGCACTGTTTTCCAGGCTTACCCCTAAAGGCAGACACCATGTCCGTATTAGCGACTCGCCGTTTGGTGTCCCTTGCACTGCTAGCGCTAGCACTCATGCCCTTGGCTTCCTGGTCGCAAAGCGACGAGAAGGTTGCAGGCGAGGTGCGCAAAGTGGACCGCGACAACCAGAAAATCACCATCAAACACGGCGAAATCAAATCCTTGGACATGCCCCCTATGACCATGGTCTTTGCCGTTAAAGACCCTGCCATGCTAGAGGCAGCCAAGCCCGGCGACAAAGTGCGCTTTGGGGTGGCGCGTGAAGACGGGAAATTTGTGGTGACGGCTATCGAAGTGGCGCCTTGAGACTTTATGTCATACTACACCTAGATATTACAACTCCCGAGGTGCTGCATGACCATTACTGCCCGCGTTTTTATGAGTGGCCGCAGCCAGGCGCTGCGCCTGCCTGCGCGGCTCAAGCTACAGGCCAAGGAAGTGCGCCTGGAGCAAATCGGCAAAGACATCTGGCTGCACCCCGAAACCCCGCCCGAGCGGGACATGGGCGTGTGGTTGCAGCAGTTTTATGCTGACACCGAGCCCCTGCCTGCCGATTTCCTGGCCGATCGGCAAGACGCACCGGCCCAAGAACGAGATTGGACCTGACGCCCCGCATGCGCCGCACCCTGGACACCAATATTTGCAGCTACATCCTGCGTAGGCATCCGCAGAGCATGATTGAACGCTTTGCCACGCTGGACAAAAGCCAGCTGTGGCTATCGGCCATCGTCGCTGCCGAACTGCGTTTTGGTGCCGCCAAATTAGCCAGCCCACGCTTTGCCGCAGCCGTGGAGGCTTGGCTTGTGGGCTTTGATGTACGCCCCTGGCCGCTGCAAGCCAGCCACCACTATGCCCAGATTCGCGCCGCGCTGGGCCGCGCCGGAACGCCTATCGGCGGGATGGACCTGATGATCGCCGCCCATGCCCTGGCTGAGGACAGCGTTGTCATCACTAACAACGCGCGTGAGTTCCACCGTGTGCCGGGGTTGGCGGTGGAAGCTTGGACGATAGAGGGCTGAAACCTGCGTCCTAAGTCCCCGCTAGCGAGCCTGTCAGCAAACCCCACAACAAGCGGGGCGCAAAGGTCGATGAAATCACACTCACGCCCCTGGAGTTGATCGAGCGCATTGCAGCCTTGGTGCCACCCCCGCGCACGCATCGCCACCGCTACTTTGGACGAAATGCACAAAGCAGCCTTACCCACAGGGGAACGCCTGATCGCAGCAGAAAAAGCATTGGAAGCCGCCTTTGCAAATGGAAAAGTAGACGAGTCATCTTTGCGCTGCTTGCTGGCCGACTCGGAGGCTGCAAGGTCGGAACTGCGCTTCATTCATCTTTCACAGCACTACAAGACTGTGCGGTTCCTCAAGCCTGAGCAGATCAAGCGCTACAACATCCTTCGTGGCTATGCCGAGGATCTGTGCAAGAGCATCCCCGTCGGGCATGACCCCGAGATGTATAAACGCCATATGAGGTGCAACTGACACACCTTGGCGACTTATTGCAGGCTGATCTTGCCGTACCAGCCCTGTTTTTGGCGCTGGGCGTTCTCGCTGTTGCTGTGGGTCATGATGCTGATGCCGACCAGCTTGCCGGGCGCTTCGCCTAAGGCAGCTTCGAAATCGGTACGGATGTCGCGCTCGTAATTAGGCCATTGCTTCAGGCCTTGTGAGCCTGACTCGACCACGATGCTTGCTAAAGATGGCAGCAGCACTTTTTTCCAGGCTTACCCCTGAGGGCCGAAACCATGGCTGCATTAGCGACCCGCCTTTTGGCGTCCTTGGCACTCCTATCCCTCGCGTTTTTACCCTTGGCTTCCTGGTCACAAAGCGAGGACAAAGCATAAGGCGAGGTACGCAAAGTGGACCGCGACAACCGAAAAATAACCATCAAGCACGGCGAAATCAAGTCCTTGGACATGCCACCATGACCATGGTCTTTAGCGTCAAAGACCCGGCATTGCTAGACGTCGCCCAAGCTGGCGAGAAAGTGCGCTTTGGGGTGGTGCGCGAAGACGGGAAATTTGTAGTGACGGCTATCGAAGTGGCGCATTGAAGGAAAGGATGATGCGGTCGTACTCACCGCACGCTCCACACCATATCTGCCTGCAAGGCAAACACTTGGTGGTGCGCACGCAGGTCGCGCGTTAGACCAGGGGTGTAAGTAAATACGACAGCAGTCGGCGGCGTTGTCTGCTCCATATATCCCAATCGGTCCTGCCCGGACCCCCGCCAAGCAAACAGTAACAGCACCTGCCCGGAAAAGTCGACCTTGCGGCTCAGGCGGGCCAGATCTGGCGCTGGAAAGTAAGCAGCAGCCTCCTTGGCCGAACGGATAGGCAAGGGGTGCTTGTGCGAAGCCGCTTCAAACGCCAGCGGCTTGACCGCGATAGCGTCGATACGGGTGACGGGAGGAAAGCCTCCAGCCTGGGGTTGCACGTTCAGCATCAGCGCCATCAGCAATAGGGGGAGTAAAAAAGCCATGAGATGAGGAAGGAGGGGTTGAATAAATCCAGGGACTCAAGCGCGAACAGATTGAAAGCGCCAGAACTGCGGCATGGCAAAGTCGATCAAACACTTTTTCAGCATGGCGAACGCAAAAGGAAGTAGTGAACGCTTGCGATCTTTTAGCACAAACAGCCCTTGCAGGGTGCTTTTGCCTTTTTAATCCAGTTTCGTCATGGCTTTGTCAATCGCTTCGACCATCTCATCCGCATGGGCCTTTGTCAAGGTCAAGGGCGGGGAGATGATGAAGGTGTCCGCCAGGTTGCGAATCAACACGCCTGACTTGCGGCACTCGTCCGAAATTCGGGCCCCCACATTGCGCGAAAGATCAAGCGGAGCCTTGGTCTTTTTGTCTGCCACCAATTCAATCGCGATCATCAGGCCCTGTCCGCGCACCTCGCCCATATAGCGGTGCTTGTCTTGAATGGCTTTGAGGCGGTCAATGAGATAGGTGCCCACTTCTTTGGCATTCAGATGCAGTTGCTCTTTCTCTGTGATTTCCAAGTTGGCAATGGCTGCTACGCAGGCCAGTGGATGGCCCGCATAGGTGTTGCCATGGTAGAACGCCGAGGCGCTGAATTGGGTGTCGTCTTTGGTGACAAAGGCGTCACATATGCGGGCATTGGCCATGGTCGCGCCCAAGGGGATGTAGCCACTGTTGATGCCCTTGGCAAACACCATCATGTCGGGCTTGACACCCCAATGGCGAGAGCCCATTTCCGAGCCAATGCGGCCAAAACCGGTGACCACTTCGTCTGCAATCAACAAAACACCATGCCGATCGCAGACCTCGCGTACCAGTGGCCAAAAGTTGGCCGGCGGCACAATCACGCCACCCGCGCCTTGCACGGGTTCAGCCACAAAAGCGGCCACAGAGGAAGGCCCCTGGTATTCAATTTCCCGCTCCAGCAAGGCAGCACACAGTCGGCCCAATTCCTCTGGGTCGCTGGTGAAGGGGTTGCGGTAGGTGTAAGGCGTTTCGACTTGGACAAAGCCGGCCATCAAAGGCTCGTAAGGAGATCGGTAGGCGGTTGTGCCGTTGGCCGACAAGGCCCCTAAGGTCACCCCGTGGTAAGCGCGTTTTAAGGAAATGATTTTGTGGCGCGTGGGTTGCCCCACCTGACGCCAATATTGGCGCGCCAGTTTGAAGGCGGCCTCGTTGGCCTCGGAGCCGCCCGAAGAATAAAAAGCACGCTCCATGCCTTCTTGTGCCGTCCAGCGGCACAACACATGGGACAAATCAATGGCGGGTTGGTTGCTGGTGCCGCCAAAGATGGAGTAAAAACTGATGCGGTCAAGTTGTTGGCGAATCGCCTCCTTGATCTCGGGGCGGTCATGCCCGACGTTCACGTTCCACAGACCCCCTTGGCCATCGAGGTAGCGCTTGCCATTTCGGTCATACACATAAACGCCTTCGCCCCTCTCAATCACCAAGGGCGGGCTTTTGGCCAAATGCGTTTGGTTCGCAAAGGGGTAGAGCATGTGACGGGTGTCATGTTGTGCTTCAAGTTGCATGTCGCGTGTGTTCATTTTCAATCTCTAACTAAAGTAAAACTCAATTCAATGCGCGTTCAAACGGTTCTTTAAATGGGTGACCAAAGCTTCAGCGCTGCGGATCAGGCTGTCTTGGTGCGGCTGCAATGCCTGACCCCCCCACAAATCCATGTGGTCAGACATAGGGTCGACCACGCTGGTGCGGATACCCGAGAGCGTCTCGAGGACGGCCAAGCCACAAAAAGGAACGTAGCCTTCCGAATACCCGCCCTCGTGGGTCATGGCCAATCGTCCGCCACACAAACGGTTGGCGGCGTCCACCATGCGCTGCGCCAAGCGGCGGTAGCAGGCACTGTTGAGCATCATCATGCCCATAGGGTCCCAACCGGAGGCATCAAATCCTGAGGTCACGACGATCAGATCCGGTTTGAAGGCGTCCAAGGCGGGCAGTACGACGCGTTCAAACGTCGCCTCGTAAGCGCCTGTGCCGCTGCCGGGCGGCAGGGGGATGTTGATGTTGAAACCATCCCCTTGGCCACGACCTGTATCGGTGATGGGGCCGCTGTTGACTGGAAACAAATTGTCTTGGTGCACCGAGATGGTCAGGACGGACGGGTCCTCATAAAACATGGCTTGTGTGCCATTGCCGTGGTGCACATCCCAATCCACCACCGCCACGCGCTCTACTTTGCCCTCTGCCTGCAAGCGGCGTATGGCGATGGGCGCATTGCCAAATAGGCAGTAGCCAGAAGCCGCATCGGGTTCGGCATGGTGGCCGGGTGGGCGCACCAGGGCATAGCAGTTTTTCACCTGGCCTTGCATCACCGCGTTGAAGGCTTGGTAGGTGCCGCCCGCAGACAACAGTGCAATTTCATAGCTGCCACGGCCAATCGGTGTGAAGGGGCCCGCATCCATGCCGCCGATTTTGCTGAGGTCCTGGATGTGCTGGAGGTAGCGCGGGGTATGCACACGCAGCACATCGTCGGTGCTGACCGGGACGGGCTCGACCAGCTGCAGTTGCCGCGCAAGGCCGCTCACATGCACCAAGCTGTTCAAGCGCCGCTTGGTGCCCGGCGCCTCCACATGCAGGCCCGGTTCAACAAAATCGCCCGTCGGCACCATTTGCGCACCGGTACCTGTGTCGTGCCACAGGTAGTGTTCATGAAATACATAAGCCGTTTTCATGGTTTCATCTCCCCTTTTTTTAGTTTCTGATGGCAAGCCGTGGACTCGGCTTTACAAGGTGATCCAAACACCTTTTGATTGGGTGTAGGAGACGATGGCCTCCATGCACTTGTCGCGGCCATTGCCCGACTCTTTCCAGCCGCCAAAGGGCATTTGCATGTCGCCGTCCATGTAGCTGTTGACATACACCATGCCGCACGCCACATCGCGCGCAAAGCGCAGTGCTTTGTCCACATCGCGTGTCCAAATGCCTGCTGCCAAACCAAAGCGGCTGTTGTTGGCCATGCGCAGCGCATCTTCAAAATCATTGGCCACCATCACACAGGCAACAGGACCAAAAATCTCCTCTTGCGCCACGCGCATCGAATTGTTCACCTGGCTGAAAATGGTGGGGCTGACATACGCGCCCGCGTCCATGCCCTGGGGCACTTCACCGCCCAACTCGCACTGGGCACCCTCTGCACGGGCGATGTCGATATAGCCCAACACGCGCTGCTGATGCTCGCGGCTCACGAGTGGGCCCATTTGCGTCGCTGGATCCAAAGGATCACCTGGGCGATGCAGTTCATGGGCTTTGCGCCGCAGCGCTTCGATGAAGTCTTTTTCAATGCCACGCTCGACGATCAAGCGCGAACCGGCGCAGCAGACTTCGCCCTGGTTGCCAAACACGCCCATGGCGGCCCAGGTCGCTGCCAACTCCAGGTCTTTGACATCGGCCATGACCACATGCGGCGATTTGCCGCCGCACTCGGTGGTCACCTTTTTCATGTTGGACTGCCCGGCATAAATTTGCATGAGCTTGCCCACTTCACCCGAACCGGTGAACGCGATTTTGTCCACATCCATGTGCAATGCAAGGGCTTGGCCGCACTCTTCGCCCAAGCCCTGCACCACATTCAAGACACCAGGCGGTCCGCCTGCTTCGACAAATAAACGCGCCAGCAAAGCGGCACTCAAAGGCGACTGCTCTGCGGGTTTCAAAACCACCGAATTGCCTGCCGCCAAGGCCGGCGCAATTTTCCACAGCGTCATCAAGAAGGGGTAATTCCAAGGCACGATACAAGCCACCACACCCAAAGGTTGGTGGAGCACATAACTCAACACATGCTGCGCTGTGCTGCCAACACGGCCGCTCAATTTGTCAATGCACTCGGCGGTAAACCGCAGGCACAGCAGGCCCAAGGGCATGTCAACGTTGAGCATTTCAGAAATGGGCTTGCCCATGTCCAAAGTGTCCAGCAAGGCAAAATCATCGCTGTGTTGCTCAATCAAATCAGCCCAGCGCAGCATGAGCGCCATACGCGCACGCGGCGCCATACGCGACCAGCTTCCTTTTTCAAAAGCTGCGCGTGCGGCTTGGACTGCGGCATTCACATCCGCGCTTTGGCCTCTCGCCACCTGCGTCAAAATCTTTTGGTTGGCGGGATTCACAGTGGGAAACACCGAATTTCCCTGCGCATGGACAAATTGCCCATCGATGAAGTGGCGGCCCTCTAAGTGCAAAGCAGAGGCCAATTTTTTCCAGTCGGAATTGCTTTTGGGGGCTGTACTGACAGATACGCTCATGCTGACTTCCTTGGTCAAATAAAAAAATGCTCGGGTGGGGTTCAGGTGGGCTTGGTGGCGTTTTGCAGCGATCGCGTGCGCACCCACCATTGCTGCAAATCTTGCAGTCGGCCCAACAAACCTTGCGGCATCCAGACCACAGAGACCATGATGATCACGCCCAAGCCCAGTGTTCGGAACTCACCCATTTCGCGCATCAATTCATCGGCTGACATCAAGATCAGCGTCCCCAGAATCGGGCCCCAGAAATTACCGGTGCCTCCAACCACAGCGATGGCAATGATGAAGTTCAACTGGGACATGGAGAGGACGCCCGGACCAATGGCTTGAAAATGCGCGGCATACACACCACCGGCCAGCCCCGTGAAAAACGCTGAAAAACCAAAGACCAGCAGTTGCGATTGAAAACGGTTGACGCCCCGCGCCACGGCGTATCCCGGGTTGTCTCGCAAGGCTTTAAAAGCCAAGCCCATGGGGCTGTGGATGATGAAATAGGTAAAACCGCTGCACAGTGCAAAAAGGCCCACCACAATGGCGTAATTCCCCCATAGCCAATGGCTCCCCAACAGCTCACGCATGCCCAAATCGCCAAACCGTGCAAAACCCACCGCGCCACCGGTGAATTGCCTGCACTGGTTTCCCGCCATGGTGAAGCAGTCTGTGTCCGTGACGATCAAGACATACATGGCCTGTGCAATGGCCAGCGTCAGCAAGGAAACGTACACCCCTGCCAGTCGCAAACAGGCCAAGCCGATCAGGACCGAGACCGCCGCCGTTCCAAGCGCCGCCGCTGCGATGGCCATCAGCATTGGCCAAGCCAAGTAGCTGGTCAGCATGGCCGTGGCATAGCCCCCAAGAGCAAAAAATGCCATTTGTGCCAGCGAAAAAATGCCCGCAAAACCAAACAACAAATTCCACTGGGAAGCGATGATGGCGTAGAACATGGCCAAAATGACCTGCCCAATGATGTAGCGACTGTCGACCAGCAGTGGCAAGGCCAGCAAAACAATCGCCAAAAGGAACGCCATCCGCAGATCGTTGTTTCGGGTCGCTGGTTCGTTGATACGCCATGGTGAACGATGTTGGGCAGGTGCATTCATACAATCCCTTAAAGCTTGTTGGGGTTACAAACGGCGTACTTGGGCACGACCAAATAGACCTGTCGGACGCCAGACCAGTAC
Source organism: Rhodoferax sp. (assembly GCA_040400575.1). Taxonomy (GTDB): domain Bacteria; phylum Pseudomonadota; class Gammaproteobacteria; order Burkholderiales; family Burkholderiaceae_C; genus Allorhodoferax. The sequence continues at coordinate 13,005 of JBBAPX010000008.1, read as the reverse complement.
CAATATGACCAGCATCAACAACACCGGGAAACCCCAACGCGCACCAAAGACAAACTGGACCGTGGCTTCAATGAAGGCCAGTGCAAATGCAGCCAGAACGGCACCTGGCAAATTGCCCAAACCCGCCACCACACACATGATGAAAGCTTTGAGCATGGGGTCTGTCCCTAAAGTGGGCGATAACTGGGTGATGGAGCTGACCAAGCAACCGCAAATCCCCGCCAAAGCGCCTGAAAACATCAGCACTTGGAGGTACACACGTCCGACCGGAATGCCCAGCAATTGAGCGGCATCGCGGTTTTGTGTCGTCGCACGTATGGCACGGCCAGCACGGGTGTGCTTCAGTATGTAGGCGGTGATGCCCATCAATAACAAGGCCACCACCATCACGACCAGGCTTTGATAAGGCACCCCTTGCTCGCCAATCTGCAGCATCCCATCCCATTTGACGGGCTGAGACAACGGTTGTCCGCCAAATGTCAGCAAGAGGGTGTTTTCCATCGCGGTACCCAGACCCACGGTGGCCATCAGCACGGCCGTTTCAAAACTGCCTGCCTTGGTGCGCAACAAGGGCTTGACGATCAGGACATACAACAGCATCCCGACCAATGCCCCACCGCCAAGGGCGGCCAACAAGCCAACCGGACCGGGCAAACCCATTTTTGCAACTGCGGCAAAGGCCGCATAGCCGCCCAAAGTCAACATGGCGCCATGCGACATGTTGAGCATGCCCATGGACCCCCACACCAAGGACAAACCCAGGGTGGCCAGTGCGTACATGGCCCCAGAAGTCAGGCCCGCAAGCGTGACCGAGAAAAAAATATCCATCATGCTTGGCTACCCTCCCAAATAGGTCGCGAGCAATTCATCGCGCTTTAAGAGCTCATCGGGCGGTCCTGACCAAACGATGTGCCCATCGTCCAGCAAATTCATTTCATCGGAAAGTTCAGCAACCCGCGCTGGGTTTTCCTCAACGAGCAAAATGCTGCGCCCTGAGGCTTTGAGTGCGCCGATGGCCTCGTAAATTTGATCAATGACCAGCGGCGCCAAACCCAAAGAAGGTTCGTCGATGAGCAACAATTGCGTGCCCATCATCAGGCCACGCCCAATGCCCACCATGCGCCGTTCGCCGCCCGAAAGGGTCGAAGCGGTTTGATGACGTCGAAGCGCCAATTTCGGAAAGAGGCGATAAACCTCATCAAAACGCTGTTCAATTTGTTGTTGATCACGCGTCAGGTAAGCGCCCATCAACAGATTTTCTTCCACGGTCATTTCTGGAAACAACAAGTCGCCTTGCGGAATATGGGCAAGTCCGAGGCCTGCAATGGCGTGTGCAGGTAACTTGGTGATGTCTTGCCCCCCGATCCCAATGCGACCGCTGGTTTGCTGCGTCATGCCTGAGATGGTTTTGAGCAGTGTCGATTTGCCGTGGCCGTTGGGGCCTACAACGGTGACCATGTGTCCGCGAGGTACACGCAAGGAAACTTCACGAAGAATGGTGAGGCCACCATAACCAGCCGTCACACCCGCAAGAACCAAGGCCGCCTCGTGATCAGGCTGTCGCATGTTGCCGCCTGTCAAAAAACTGGTTCAAGCGTTGGCTGGTGCCTTCGCCCAAGTAGGTATCGACCACCGTCGAATCCTTGGCAACGTCTTGAGGTAAACCTTCAAACAGCTTGCCACCGTGGTGCATGATGATGACCTTGTCTGAAAGCTCGAGCAAAAAGCGCATCACGTGCTCGATCAAAACAATGGTCACACCCGTGGCTTGTATTTGTTTGACCAGGCCCATGATGTGGTCAATTTCATCTGCCGACAAACCACCGACGGGCTCGTCTAAAAAAAGCACGCGGGGGTGGGTGGCCATGGCGCCGGCCAACATCAGCAACTTGCGCTCCAGCACCGTGAGTGTGCTGGCGGCATGGCTTGTTTTATGCGACAGCCCCACAAATTCCAGTGCCTGTGCGACCCTTGCCCGCGTTGCAAGCTTGAGTTTCCATGCGGGCAACCATTTTCTTGAGTGCCCATAGCACGCGGCCACTTGCACATTTTCCTGCACACTCATGCCTTCAAACGTCGCATTGAGTTGAAATGTTCGGGCGATGCCCAGCTGGCAAATACGGTCCGCGCTCATGTCACTGATGTCTTGCTCGCCTAACCAGACCCGCCCTGCTGAAGCGGCAGTGACGCCAGTGACCACGTCAAAAAAAGTGGTTTTTCCAGCCCCATTGGGACCGCCAATTCCCAACACGCTACCGGCCGAGACCTCGATTGAAAAGTCATCCACAGCCGTCAGCGAGCCAAAGTGTTTAGAGACGCCTTCGCATCTGAAAACCACCTCGGCTCCCTGACCCGAGGTACTTGCAACCTGTTGGCTTACTTGATCCATGGCGGCGTGACAAAGGCATTCGTCGCATACAGCGCAGGTCCAATCAACTTGGCATCGGTTTTGAAATCCTGATGTTGAAGGAACTGGTGTGGCATTCCCAAGGAGGGGTCACTGGTTTGTGTGGGATAGCAAAACGCCGACTGTCCAGCAGGGTTGAACCGGCAGGTGCCATTCACGCCACGGTAAATGAGTCGGCGCATGGCCGCTGCAACACGCTGCATGCCTTTTTTGTTGCCTGGTTCACCCGCGCCACCGGCAATGGCTGCAGCCAAGGCCCAATGCCACAAACCGTCATAGGTTTGGGAGCCTGTCAGGAAAGCCGCATTGGGTCCATATTTCTTGCGGTAGTTGGCCCGAAAGTTGGCCGAAAAAGAATCGGGCAAACACCCCACCACGGTCGAATAAATGACTCCATTGACGGATGCGCCACCAATTTCACGGAACGGTGGCAGCGAGGGGCCGTATTGCATGTAGATCAAACTCTTGGTCGGTTGCCGCGAAAATTGCAGCATGAATTGCGCCAAGTCTTGCGGCATAAAGTGGGTAATCGCAATGGCCGCTGGCGGGTTTTTGCGCAGCTTGGCCAGGGTCGGCCCCCACTGCGTTGTGGGAAATGGCACTGTTTCAAACAAGCTGATTTCCCAACCGTATTCGGCTGCCTTGGCCTTGATCGCATTGGCGATGGTGATGGGGTATTCATCGGCAGATGCAATGATCGCGAGCTTTTTATTCGCTGGCGTCCACTGCTTGGAATCAGTCAACTGCTTGAAAAAATTCAAAATACCTTGGCCGTACCAGTATTCGGCAGGATCGCCTTGAAAGCAGCTGTAATAGCGCTCGGGCTTGCTTTTGAATTTGTTGTCGTGTGAGAGCACGGTGTTGTAGTGCAAGAACATGACATCGTTGTCAGCCGCCACATCCATCTCGACCATATTGGTTCCGATGTTGTAGCCATTGATGATCACCGGCGCTTTGTGGCGATCAATCAATCGCTGCATCGCTTGGGTTACCACGTCGGCCCCCATTTCCTTGGTATCTTCGATTTTGATTTCAAGCATTTGCCCGAGTACACCCCCCGCTGCATTGATCTCTTCCGCAGCCATGTCCAAACCGCGTTTGAATTCAATGCCATCTGCGGCCGCGTAGCCCGACATCGGCAAAGCCGCTCCAACTGTGATGGACTTGCCTTCTGAGGCATGGGCAGACTGGTTGAGACTGGCCAGCAGGCCAGCGCCCACTGTCCCTGCCGCGAATGTTGAACCCAATACCGATCGTCTATTGACCATGTTGTCTCCTTTAATTGATGAATCAAACAAAAATGTGTTCAAGGTCTATGCGCTCAATAGCTCGAGCGATGGACAGAACCTGGGCGTCGGCGCCGCGTGCGCCAATAATTTGTAATCCAATGGGCAAGTGGCTCCCTGAATCCAGTCGCTTGCTGGCGCAAGGGATGACACAGGCGGGTTGTTGACTGAGGTTCAAGGGATAGCTGAACCCAGCCCACTGCGTCCACCGCTCTAAACCACTGCCACTGGGCACTTCCAAACCCGCCTGGAATGGCAGTACCGCCACAGCCGGCGAGATCAGAACATCCAACTGGGACAACAAGCGGTCCATGGCGGCACCGAAGTTGGCGCGGCGCACTTGATAAGCCACCAACTCAGGGGCCGACATGCGCGCCCCGCTTTGTGAAACATGGACCAGCCCCTCATCCATATCGGGGTAATGCGCTGACGCAATAGGGCTCAAGCGGTTGGCCGCACCGGCAAACCAATGCGCTTGAAAGACCGCATGCACATCCTCCTCGGGCAAGGAAATGGGCTCTACGCTGGCGCCTGCGGATCGCAAGCGGTCTATTGCCAAATTCATGGCCCGGGACACATCCGGGTCCAGATGACCACCTGGCGGTGTAGACCAAAATCCAATGCGTAGCTGGGCTAGCTGAACGTGCTTTAAATCAAAATCGCTGGCTGTATTCCAACCCTGTGTCCAATCGCGTAGATCGCGACCTGACATGGCGCTCAACATAGCGGCCACATCCGCTACGTTTCTTGCCATAGGACCCACATGCGCCACCGTGCCGAATGCACTGGCTGGAAAAGCAGGCACCGTACCGAAAGTCGGTTTGTGTCCAACGATGCCACAAAAAGACGCAGGGATACGGATCGAACCTCCACCATCCGTTCCCACATGCAACACACCTGCGCCGGTGGCGGCCGCCACGGCCGCCCCACCGGATGATCCTCCAGCCGTCATTTCCGGATCCCAGGGGTTGCGGGTGATGCCAAAGGCTTTGCTGTCGGTCACCGCCTTCCACCCCATTTCAGGGGAGGTGGTGACTCCGATAAAAACCGCACCCTGCGCGCGCAGATTGGTCACGCAGGGTGCGTCCTCTGCGCAAGGGTCTGCCGCCGAGGTCAGGCTGCCATAACGAATGCTTTTGTCTTTAAGCCAGACCAAATCCTTGATCGTGGTGGATACGCCATCAATGGGCGACAAAGGAGCACCCTGGCGCCACCGCTTCTCCGAAGCCCGCGCCAAATCTAATGCGCCCTGATGGTCGATTAAGGTAAAAGCATTGAAGTGCGTCTGCACCTCTTGTGCGTGTTGCAAAACCGATTGCGTCACCTCAACTGGAGAAAGAGCGCCCGAGCGGAACTTTTGCGCCAGTTCGACCGTACCCATTTTGCAAAGCTCAGGCGCGCTAGATAAGGGGGCTTGACCCAATTTGAGGCTCATGGTGATGTCTCTAGTTTTTGAGGTTTTATTCCCCTTTACTGAATGTTGCAGCAACTTTATTGATGTGTAAAATGCATTGTGTAAAACAAATAAGTATATTTATTGTATAAATAATTAAATTGAATCTATCACTCCGACAAATTCGATACGTATGCGAAGTCGCCAAGCTCGGCAGCATCCGAGCTGCTTGTACAAGCCTGCATATTTCGCAGTCTTCTGTGCTGGCAGCGATCACCTTGGCCGAGGATGAGCTCAATGCCACTATCTTTGATCGGCGACCTGCACGTGGCGTGCAAATTACGCCTGCTGGAGAGCGCTTTGTGCTTGCTGCACGCGTTTTATTGGAAGCCAATCGCGAATTTGGCCGGATGGTTAACGGTTTGGCCAAGGGCGCACCACAGACCATACGGGTCGGGTGCTTTCAGCCGTTTGGATCACTATTTCTTGCTGAATTGCTCAAGCAATATGCAGATGCTGCCGGCCTCGTGAGCATCCAATTGCTGGAAGGTGACCAAAATCAACTGCACGATTGGTTAAACACGGGTGCAGTGGATGTGGTCATCACCTACAACATCGGCACCAGCTTTGGAGGCGACACCTACACGGCCATTTGTAAAGTGCCCCCCCATGCGATTTTGCCTGCCAACAACCCACTGGCACAACAAGCACACATTTCCATTGCGGACTTGGCCAAATACCCCTTGGTGCTGCTAGATTTACCGCAAACATCCACTTATTTGATGACACTGTTTGAGGTGCTGGGTGACCGGCCGCAAATTAGTCTGACTACGCGTTCTTACGAGACCGTGCGTTCGGCCGTGGCCGCTGGTTTTGGGGTGTCCATACTCAATATGCGCCCCACGGGGCATGCCATGGCCGATGCGCCGCTATTGGTCAGGCGGCCCTTGACGGATGCATTTCCAGCGCCCCACTTAGTGGTGGCAGATATTTACGGACCATCCAAACCACAGTTCGTCAAAACGCTGATGCAGATGTTGCGCCAGTATTTTCTGACCTTAGGCCCAAAAGGCTTTGCGATAGTGACCCCTGAGCGCAGCAATGGGCTGTTTGACTTCAGCAAGAATTGAGCTAGGTTGATTTGGGATTCGGCGATGCCTAGCCCTCACCAGCGTCTGGCACGTTACCACTCCAGTGGTACCGCACGGTCTGAGGCAAGGTGTCCCAAAAGGACAGGCGTTTGAAGTTACAGCGATAGAAGCAGTGCGATCGCGCCGCCCGCATCAAGTCCCCGCGTAGCGGTATATCTGATTGCCTTGCGGCGCATGTATTTGCGCATTGAAGGACAGGATGATACGCTCGCGTTCGCCCTGATAGGGCATGGCTTTGTGCGGCAGAAATGCAGGGAAAAGTATCAGCTCGCCTGCTTGCGGGCTGATGTCTAGGGTGGCGTTTTGCATGAAGGCATTGCCCCTGTCCATGTGTGCGCCGCCCAGCAGCGGAAACATCGGGCTGTAAAAGCGCGTCACGCCGTTCTGGGCACCCCACTGCGCGTGTTTGGCGCGTTGTTCCGGCGGGTCAATTTGCAGGTAGTACACACCAGACCAGGAGCAATTGCCGTGGGTGTGCACATCATGAAACGCTGCGCCGTTTTGAATCTGAAACCACACGCCGGTCAGCAGTAGTTGCAGCGGCTGCTGGCCCGGTGGCCAGACCTGCGCATTGGCGCGCTGCGCGGTGTCTTGCAAGGACTGCACGATGAACTGCACTAGCGCGCGGAACTCGGGCACGTCCACGCGGTTGAGCAAATCATCGTCGCTGGCATAAAACGCACCGGAGCGCTCTGGGTGCAATGCCACATCGGTGGCGCGCATGCTGGCAAACACGCGCGAAAGCATCGGGTTGATATCGGCCGCGCCCGCAAAGCGGTGCCGCCCCATGGGCACTGGCCACTGTCCAGTGAATCCCTGACTCATGCCTGCGCGTCGGCCATCGCTTGGGGCAACTCCAGCTTCCAGCCGGTGCGCGTGGCCAGGGCCTCGATGTCTTGCAGCGTGTCCAGGTCGGTGACAAAGCGCGTATTGCTGGTGTGGTGCAGATGCACCAAAGCCGGCTGGTTTTCGACAAAGTTGCGGCAGGCCAGGTTGACGTCGCTTGCGCGGATGTCGGCCAAAGCTACCTCGTCCATCACCAAGGGGTTGCCGCGCTGCCCGTCGACCATAGGCACCAGCACATGGCCGCTGGCGCGCTTTTTGAAGGCAGCGATCAACTCCGTCAAATCGGCAGCGCCCAAAAGAGGCTGGTCGGCCAGGGCCACCAGCACTGCATCAAAATTCCCGCGCAAAGCATTGAGGCCACAGCGCACCGAGCTTTGCTGGCCCAGTGCGAAGTCTGGGTTATGGGCCAGGGTCACAGGAAAGGAAGCAATACTGGCTTCCACCGCATCGCGCGCGTAGCCGGTAACCACCACTACCTCATCGACCCCGGCGCCGCTCAGCGCAATCAATTGGCGCTTGATGAGGGACACGCCTTGCAGCGTGATCAGCGACTTGGCGACGCCGCCCATGCGACTGCCCTGGCCGGCGGCCAGCAGCACCGCGCCAATACGCAAGCGGGCATAGAGTCCGCCACCTTGTTTCAGTAAGCATCCCATGTTTAGGCCTTGTGTGTGTGGGTAGAAAAAATGGTGCTGCGCAGTAGGTTCGGTAGACGCGCAAGACTGGCTAGATTATGGGCCGGCATGCTGCGGTAGATATTGGGTAGTGCGCCTTGCATGGCCTCGGATTGGGGTAATTCTTTGGTCGGGTGCAACCAGCACACGCGCACGCCCCGCGCATGCAGGCGTGCCAGCAATTCCCCTAAGGCCTGCGGCGGGTCGGTGTCATAGCCATCGCTAAAGACTAAAAACACATCGCCGCGGCGCAACCAGCGGCCCATGTGCAAGTCCACCGCTTCCTGCAAGCAGGACGCGATGTGCGTGCCGCCGCCAAAGCCAAAGGTCACGGCATTGATTTTTTCCTGTACCCGTTCGCTGCGCTGCTTCATGAGGGGCGTGACTTCGGCCAAGCGCGTATGAAACACAAAGGCCCGGGCTTGCAGCACTTCGACAAAAGCGCGGCTCAGGCGCAGAAAAAACTGCGCATGCACTTCCATCGAGCGGCTGACATCGACCAATACCGCCACCCGTGGCGTGCGCCGGCGTGGCTGGGTACGGTGCAGGGCAATCAGCTCGCCGCCGCTGGCCAGAGCCGCACGCATGGAGCGGCGCAGGTGCACGGTGCCGGCATGTAAGTCATGCTGGCGACGGCGCGTGAGTTGGGTGTGCATACGCCTTTTGAGCGCACGCACCAGGGGTTCAAAGCGGTCCAGGTCGCCGGGCAGCCAGTCCGCAAAATCGCGTTCGTCGGGCGCGGCGTTGCGGCTGGCACCGGCTTGGGCGCGCTGGCTTTCGCTACCTGTCTCGCTATCGCCTACCGCCGCATCGTCAGCTTGGCCCAAACTGCTTTGCGGCTGGCCCGGCGGCGTGTTGCCGGCTTGCTGCGCCATGTCCTGGTGCATTTGCTGCACCAGTTGCTGCAAATGCCGTGGCTTGTGTTGCAAGCCCGAGGTGCGGGCGGTGCCACGCACCTTGTGCGGGAACCAAAAGGCCTGGTGCAACTCCGGGTACTTGGCCCATTGCGCCTGGCTGCCGCTGGCAATCGCGCGCCATAAGGCCTCGGTGCGTTTCCATTGCGTTAGCGGCAGGGCACTGGCGGCGCGCAGCATCAAATTGATTTCGGCAAAGCCCAAGGCAAAGCCGTGTTCGCGCAAGTAGTGCACGAAATCAGCGAGTTGCTGGCGTGGGTCGGTCGCGGTGGGCAGCATGGCCGAGGGCCTATTTAAAGCCGCCTGCCACGCCCACGTCCTGGCCGATACGTGGGCCGTCTATCAGCTTGGCCACGCGCTCGGGTGTTACGCCCCAGCAGTCATTGCGCGTTTTGAGCAGCGCCGCCAGCGAATGGCTCAGCAGCGCTGGGTCTTGCGGCAGCTCTTGCAAGCCGAGTTTGAAGAGCACGCGCACCCAGTCCAGGGTTTCGGCAATGCCGGGCGTTTTGTCCAGGTCCTCTTTGCGCAGGCGCTGCACAAAGGCCACGGACTCTTCCACCAGTCGGCTGGCCGCTTCGGGCACCAGCGTACGCACAATGTGCATTTCGCGGGCCAAGCTAGGAAAGTCCAGGTAATGAAACAGGCAGCGGCGGCGCAGCGCGTCCGATAAATCACGCGTGCCATTGCTGGTCAGTACGACCAGCGGTTTGCTGCGTGCGTTCAAGGTGCCCAACTCGGGAATACTGATCTGAAACTCCGACAGCATTTCCAGCAAAAACGCTTCAAAGGCTTCGTCTGCGCGATCGATCTCGTCAATCAGCAAGACGCAAGGCACTTCACTGCGTATGGCTTGCAACAAAGGACGCTGTAACAAAAAATCTTCAGAAAACAAATTGCTGCGCAGGGCCTCTTGAGCGCTAGTGCGGTCACTTTGGGCGGCACTGCCAGCGCCCGCTTCGGTCAGGCGAATTTCCAGCAACTGGCGGCTGTAATTCCATTCATATACCGCTTGGCCCAGGTCCAGGCCTTCATAGCATTGCAAACGCAGCAGCGGGCGGCCCAAGGCGCGCGCGCAGGCGGTGGCGATCGCCGTTTTGCCCACTCCGGCCTCGCCCTCAATCAGCATGGGCCGCTCCAGCGACAAAGCCATCCAGACCAGGCTGGCCACGTCCTCGTCGGCGATATAGCCGGCGCTAAATAATTGCTCGCGCAATCCCTGAGGGCTAGGCGGCAAAGCTGTCTGACCCATGCCTAAGGCTTTTTGCCGAACAGCCCGGCAAAAAATTGCTTGACCAATGACCAGACCAAGCCCAGCGCATTGAACTCGGTCGCCACCACCGGCGCGGCTGGGGCACTAGGCGCTGCTGCACCGGAGCTGGCTTGTTGCGCTTGAGCACCAGCGGCAGGTGCAGAACCGGCGTCCGTCTCATCCGCAGGCATACTGGCCTGCAAGGCCTGCGCTTTTTGCGAAAACACCTCTGCAAACTGCGCCAGGATCATGTCGGACACCGAGTTCATCATGCGCCCGCCAAACTGGGCAAATTTACCGTTCACGATGACCGCCGCATGGCCAGCCAGTACGCAGTGCCCGTTATCACCGGGCAGCAAGGACGCGGTCAATTCCATGGACGCAGAAGAGCCGCCTTTGTCGGCGCCTTTGCCCAACATCTTCAGCGTGTGCGTAGCTTCATCTAGCGCCAAAATTTCAATCGTGCCGGCAAAGGCCGCCACGGCGGGCCCGACCTTCACGCGCACACCGCCTTTGAAGTGGGTAGCGTCAATATCTTCGGTAATTTGCGCACCGGGCATGCAAGTGGCTAGGGCATGCATATCCGACAACACGGCCCAGGCAGCGGGGATGCCCGCACTCACCGGGTACTGCTTTTCAATTACAACTTCCATGCCGGTACTCTCTGCTCGTTAAAAAAAGGAAAAGGGCTGGCACGCTTGCGCGCACCGGCCCTGGGTGGGTGCAACGCCGCGTGTCAGGTGTTAACGCCCGACTTCTTCAGCTGTTGCCATACGCGGTAAGCGGTATGTGGCATGTTGAAGTGCGTCACGCCCAGGTGTGCAAAAGCATCCACCATGGCGCTGGTAAAGGTGGGGATGCTGCCCACGTGTGGCGACTCGGCCACACCTTTGGCACCGATGGGGTGGTGCGGCGAAGGCGTTACCGTGTGGTCGGTTTCCCAATGCGGTGTTTCTACGGCGGTCGGCAAGAAATAGTCCATCAGCGAATTACCCTGAATATTGCCTTGCTTGTCAAAAGACAAGAGTTGACCCATCGCCACGGCATAGCCCTCGGTCAGGCCACCATGGATCTGGCCTTCGATGATCATGGGGTTGATGCGGGTGCCGCAATCGTCCAGCGCATAGAAGCGGCGGATTTTGGTCTCGCCCGTGCCCTTGTCGATGTCCACCACGCAGAGGTAAATACCAAAGGGGAAAGTGAAGTTAGGCGGGTCATAGTAATGCACCGCTTCCAGCCCTGGCTCTAGGCCGGGGGGCGGACTGTTGTAAGCGGCCCAGGCGATTTGCGTCATGGTCTTGTACTTGGCATCGTCACCGCGCACTTTGAAGCGGTCGATTTCCCATTCCAGATCGGCTTCGCTCACTTCCATCAAATGCGATGCAATTTTCTTGGCTTTCGCATGGATCTTGCGCGCCGCCATGGCAATCGCCGCACCGGCTACTGGTGTCGAACGCGAGCCATAGGTGCCCAAGCCGTAAGGCGCGGTGCTGGTATCGCCCTCTTCGACCTGGATGATCTCCGAAGAAATACCCAACTCGGTGGCGATAATTTGCGCGTAAGTAGTCTGGTGGCCCTGGCCTTGCGAAATCGTGCCCATGCGTGCAATCGCGCTGCCGGTGGGGTGCACCCGGATTTCGCAGGAGTCAAACATGCCCACACCCAGGATGTCGCAGATCTTGCTCGGGCCCGCGCCCACTACTTCGGTAAAGGTCACCAGCCCGATACCCATGAGCGTGGGGCAGTTCGGGTCGGCGCGTTTGACCGCTTGCTCAGCGCGCAGTGCTTTGTAGTCCACCGCATCGAGCACTTTATCCAAGGCGGTTTGGTAGTCGCCCGAGTCGTAATCAAAGCCCAAAGCGGAGTGGTAGGGAAACTGTTCGCGCTTGATAAAGTTTTTCGCGCGAATCTCGGCCTTGTCCATACCCAGCTTTTGCGCCAGCACATCGACCATGCGCTCCACCAAATACACCGCTTCGGTAACCCGGAAGGAGCAGCGGTAGGCCACGCCACCGGGGGCTTTGTTGGTATAGACGCCATCGACTTTGCAATACGCATTGGCGATGTCGTAGCTGCCGGTGCAGATATGGAACATTCCCGCTGGGAATTTGGTCGGGTCGGCACACGCGTCAAAGGCGCCGTGGTCGGCAATTACATTGGTGCGCAGCGCCAAAATTTTGCCGTCGGCGGTGGCGGCCAACTCGCCACTCATGTGGTAGTCCCGCGCAAAGCCGGTGGAGGACAAATTCTCGATGCGGTCTTCCACCCACTTGACTGGACGGCCCAGCACGATGGAGGCCACGATAGCGCAGACATAGCCGGGATAAATCGGCACTTTGTTGCCAAAGCCACCGCCGATGTCGGGCGAGATAATGCGCACTTTCGATTCGGGAATGCCCGAGAGCATGGACACCACGGTGCGCACAATATGCGGCGCCTGGCTGGTCAGGTAGGTGGTGAGTTCACCACGGATCGGGTCAAAAGAGGCCACCGCACCGCAGGTCTCCAGCGGGCAGGGGTGGACGCGCGGGTAATGCATGTCTTGCGACACCGTCACGGCCGCGCTGGCAAATACGGCGTCGGTAGCTGCTTTGTCGCCGGCTTCCCAGGTAAAGATATGGTTGTGGTGGTAGCGCTTGCCGTGCGCACCTTCGGTTTTACCGGCCAGGTCTTCGCGTAGCACCGGTGCGCCGGGCTTGAGTGCCTCAAACGGGTCGACTACCGCTTCGAGTTCTTCGTATTCCACTTCCACGGCTTCCACGCCATCGGCTGCGCTGTAGCGGTCTTCGGCAATCACTACCGCTACTTCTTGCATTTGGAAGTGCACTTTTTCATCGGCCAGCACCGCTTGCACATCGCCAGCCAGCGTGGGCATCCAGTGCAGTTTGAGTGGCTTCAAATCGTCAGCGGTCAACACAGCGATCACGCCGGGGATTTTGAGCGCAGCTTCTTTGTTGATGCGCTTGATCCGCGCATGCGCTACCGAGGCGCGCACGATGTCCATATGCACCATGCCAGGCAGCTTGATGTCATCGACGTAATTGCCCTTGCCTTGGATAAAGCGGGCGTCTTCTTTGCGCAGGCG
>JBBAPX010000007.1:0-138864 GCA_040400575.1 Rhodoferax sp. | reverse complement strand
ATGCCCCGGATTGCAAATCCGGTTAGTCCGGTTCGACTCCGGACCGCGCCTCCAAAAAATCTCCCAAGCTTGTCTCGCAGCTTTCAGACCGTCATGGCGGCAACGGACTCAACGGCTTTGTACTGGGCACCTAAAGTCATCATCCCAGGGTATCGGCGGCGCATCGTCGGCTTTGCAGATGGCGTCGGTCGGCAGGCATTCCCTGCGCAACTCCTTGAATTCCAGACGCAATGTGACGCGGCGGCTTTTTTCCGGCTGATTGAGAATGGCGGAATTAAAGGACGAGCCGCCCACCAAAAATTGTTGGCGTATGGTCTTGCGGTCCGGCAAGCTAGGCGCGTCCGGTGCGCTGGCGTCGAGCAGCACGCAGAGCACGCGCTGGGAGCGTTCCAGGCTGAGGTTGAGGTTGTGCAGGTAGCTGCCTTCTTGGCTGGCAAAGCCCTCCACCACGTAGCGACGCAACCATTTGCTGCATTGGGGGCTACGCGCCACGTCCAGTACTTCGGGGATGAAGGCGCGTAAAAACTCCATGCGGTCTTCGGATAACTGGTTGCCATTTTTTTTGAATTCAGCCAGCGGCCCAAAGTCGATGGTTTGCCCGCTTATTTTTACGCCACGAAATTCGGGTCGTCGCGCCACTTTGTCCATATCGGCAATACAGGCCATGATGGATTCTTCGCGGTCTTTGCGCTTGTCTTCGATCGAGCGCAAGCCTTGGGTAACCACCATCAAGGCCACCGCCATAGCGACCAAAAACAGCACCATCAAGGCCGTCATTAGGTCGGAAAACGAAATCCAGAACGGCTTTTCTGCCTCTTCCTTGGCACGCTTGCGCCGTGGCGTTTGCAATGTAAACATAGCGCGCCTATTTCATGGACGCCAAATGACTCGATGTCTTGCGCAATTCTTCCAGCACGTCCTGCATGAGCGCCACTTGCGCCTCGGTGGCGACCACCAGGCGCTCCAGGTTTTCCTGGCCGGAACTGGCTTCGAACAGGCTGTCAATCAGGTGCTGCAGGCTCTCCACCTGGCTGTAGCGCGCACTGAGCAGGGCTTTTTCCACCCAAGTAAACAACATGGCCAGTGCTATGGCAAGAGCAGACACAAAAAACGCCTGTCCCACGGTTTGCACCAGCAAGCTGAGCTGGGCTTGGGTAGTGGCCGGGTCGGACACATCGAAATGGACCAGTCCATTAATCAGCCCTGAAAACGTACCAATAATCCCCAGGCCGGTCAGTATGCCGGGCACGTGCTTGTAAAAGTCAGAGCGCAATGGGGAGTCCACCAGCGCATAGTCGGAAAAAAAGGTTTCTGCCAAGGCCGATGCGCGCCAACGCCGGGCTCGGCTGCTGGCCGGATCCGGCAGCTCGTTGCGCTTGTCCAGCGCTTCGGAATACTCGGCCCACAGGCTGGTGAGTTGCGGGTCGCCCGCTACTTTGCTTTCGATGTCCGCCAAGTCCACTACCGCGCCGCCGGACTTGGCTTTCATGGCATTAAAAAACAGTTCGGAGAGTACCCGCACGCGGTTTTGCGGCCCTGCCGCAGTTTGGCTCGCTTGGATGTCGTCCCAGGGTACATGCAGGCAATGGGCATATTGGGCCCATAGGTGTGCCATGCGCGGCTCGGTCATGGCTTCGCTTTCTAGCTTGTCCAGATCGATAGCGCCATGAATAGCAAGGGCTTTCAGGCCTTCCAATTTGGACAGCGCCTGGGCCAGGCGGTCTTTTAATCGCAATGCCGGCAGCACAAAGCTGCTCAGAAAATTAAGGGCAATTAGCGCTATGAGGCATAGCACCAGCACCAAGTGCCATTGCTGCCAAAACCAGGTTTGAGTAAGGCTTGTCATGCTGGACGTTCCGTTGTTGTTTGGCCGCAGAATCAGTGTAGCGGACTTGGCTGGTGGCACTTGCTGAGTCCGGCGCCGCTACGGGAGCGGGCAAGTTGGTGAACGCTGCTCCACGCTTTCGAGTCATCTGAAAATCTTGTGCGTCCTTGGAGCCATGCAGAAGCCAGGCAATTTCTCGATATGAAACATGCAATTTCATATTGCAGGAAATAGAATTTAAGTAATTGATCTGTATAAACAAATATTCTGTCTTATATAAGACATAAGACAGCTTTTGTGTCCTGGCGGCACTTAAAATTTACCCACTAGACCAGGCGGCAGGTGCAGAGCGCACGGAGCCTTGGGGCGACAGATTTTCAATTAGCTGGAGTTTTTTATGGCAAAGCAATTCAACATTCTCATTTTGGGCGCTTCCTACGGATCGCTGCTGGGTAGCAAGCTACTGATGGCCGGGCACCGCGTCAGCCTGGTATGCCGCAGCAAGACGGCCCAACTGATCAACGAGCAGGGCACGCGGGTGCGTATGGCCGTCAAAGGGCGTACTGGAATGGTGGAAATCGACTCGCGTAAGTACCCCGGCGCTTTAAATGCCAAAACGCCCTCGCAGGTGCAAGTGTCGCAATACGATCTGGTGTGTCTGGCCATGCAAGAGCCGCAATACAGCGACCCGGATGTGCGCCACCTGATGCAGGCGATTGCACAGGCCAAGGTACCGTGCATGTCCATCATGAACATGCCGCCTTTGCCGTTTTTGGCGCGTATTGAAGGCATTGACACCGCCAGCTGCCGCCCCTGTTACTTGGACCCCGCCGTGTGGGACGGATTTGAGCCCGGCGTGATGACGCTGTGCAGCCCCGACCCACAGGCCTTCCGTCCGCCCGAAGAGGCGCCCAACGTATTGCAAGTCGGGCTGCCGACCAATTTCAAGGTCGCGCGTTTTGCGTCTGACGCGCATAACGCCATGCTGGCCCAGTTAGACGCCGATATCGCCGCTGCCCGCCTGGTGGTCGATGGCGAGTCTTTGGACTTGCCGGTCAAACTCAGATTGCATGACTCTTTGTTCGTGCCACTGGCCAAGTGGAGCATGCTACTGACGGGTAATTACCGATGCGTATTGGCCGACACGGTGCAGCCAATTGAGCAAGCGGTACATGCGGATGTGGAGCAATCGCGTGCGGTCTATGAATGGGTGTCCACGCTGTGCCAGTCGCTGGGCGCGGCCGCCGACGATATGGTGCCGTTTGAAAAATATGCGGCAGCCGCCAAAGGCTTACTCAAGCCCTCGTCCGCAGCGCGCGCACTGGCGGCAGGCGCAACGCATATTGAGCGGATTGATTTGCTGATCAAACTGATCGCGGATCAAAAAGGCATGCACTCGGATTCTGTTGACGAAACCGTTCGCAGGGTCAACGGCTGGCTAGAACGCAACCGCCACGCCAGCGCTTTAGCAGTGGATACGGCGGCTGTTGCTGACACTGCCGCCTGACCCGCATGGAAGCAATTTCTGGCCCAGGTCTTTTTTAGGTGGGTCGTTGCTAGAATGCGCTGCGCAATATTTATTGTTTGCAGTGCATTAAACCGGGTGGCCGGGCACATTCCAACGGTCGGCCACACGCCGACCGCGGGCCCGAGTGGTGAAATAGGTAGACACATCGGACTTAAAATCCGCCGCTTCGTGAATAACGGGCGTACCGGTTCGATTCCGGTCTCGGGCACCACCTCGGCTCCATAATGCCCCTAGGCTACGCGCTTGCTCTACACTGCATGCAAGCCCCTTGATAATCCAGCGCCCATGTCCCGTTACAACAATCCCTTCGAAATCCATGTCCATGGCCAGGTCATGTTGCGCCCTGAGGTGCAACTAAGCGATGTCCAAGACGCGCTTAAACCCTTATGGAAATATGCCGGCGCGCGCTCTTTGGCTGACGCAGCCAGCAGTGCCTATGAGGATGAGCCGGGAATCGAATTTGTCCCCGCCGAACACCGCTTGCAAATATGCTGGACAGTTTCCGGAGACGAGGATTTTCGGCAGGCCTTGGACGAACTGTGCATGAACCTCAACGAGCTAGCACAGGCCGGTGCTGCCATTGAGGTGACTTTTTACGATACCGACTTTGACGAAGAAGAGCAAAGCTCCGAAGGCGAGTCACGCGATGATTTTGTGATGCTGTTTGTCGGCCCTAATCCAGCAGCCATCATGCAGGTACAGCGCGATTTACTGGTGCAAGATGTGGTCAGCATGATGGAGCGCCATTTTGATGGCGCAGAGTTGAGCGGTGTAGTGGCCGAAGTGGATAAATTATTTGCCCAGCGCTTTGACGCTTTGGTCAATTCGCTGGAAATCGGTAAACCTCCACGCGGGCCGGGTGGAGGTTTTGGGAGCGGGCACGGCGGCGGCCGCAAGCCGCGCCATTTGCACTAAATACCGCGGCGGGCCGCAGTCCCACGCGCGGCCAGCGGTTTAGCAGCCGCGGGTGATCGGCATCTCCACCGGTTTGGCATCCACGGCGTATTTGCCCAATTCCATTTTTGCGATGGCATTGCGGTGCACTTCATCCGGACCATCGGCAAAGCGCAGCGTGCGGGCACTGGTGTAGCTGTAGGCGAGCGGGAAGTCGTCCGCCATACCACCGCCGCCATGGACTTGCATGGCCCAATCGATCACCTGGCAGGCCATATTGGGCGCCACTACCTTGATCATGGCAATTTCATTTTTGGCAAACTTGTTGCCGCCCATATCCATCATCCAAGCCGCTTTGAGCGTCAGCAGGCGGGCCATGTCGATGCGACAGCGCGCTTCGGCAATACGCTCTTGGGTAACGGTTTGTGCAGCGACTGTTTTGCCAAAAGCCACGCGTGACGATGCCCGCTTGCACATCAACTCCAATGCGCGCTCGGCCAAGCCAACCAGGCGCATGCAATGGTGGATGCGTCCGGGGCCAAGGCGACCTTGGGCAATTTCAAACCCCCGCCCTTCGCCCAATAAGATGTTGCTCGCGGGGACCCGGACGTTTTCAAAAAGCACTTCCATGTGGCCGTGGGGCGCATCGTCATACCCAAACACCGTGAGCGGGCGCACCCGTGTGATGCCCTTTGTGTCTGCAGGCACCAACACCATACTTTGTTGGGAGTGGCGGGGCGCTTGCGGGTCGGTTTTTCCCATCACGATATAGATGGCGCAGCGCGGGTCACCGGCGCCGGAAGTCCACCATTTGCGCCCATTGATGACATAGTCATCGCCATCGCGCTCGATGCGCGTGGCGATGTTAGTGGCATCGCTGGAGGCCACTTCCGGCTCGGTCATGGCAAAGGCGGAGCGAATTTTTCCTTCCAGAAGGGGCTTGAGCCAGCGCGCCCTGTTGGCTTCTGATCCATAGCGTGCAATGGTTTCCATATTACCGGTGTCCGGCGCCGAGCAGTTGAACACTTCGCTGGACCACATGACGCGGCCCATCTGTTCGGCCAGCGGGGCGTACTCCTGATTGGTGAGGCCCGCGCCGTGGTAGCCCGAGGCTTCGGCACTGTCCACCGGCAAAAATAGATTCCACAAGCCTTGTGCCTGGGCCTTGACCTTGAGCGATTCAATCAATTGCAAGGGCGTCCAGCGTTTGCCCGCTGCCGTATTGGCTTCAATTTCCTGGTGGTAGGCCCCCTCGGCGGGGTAAATGTGCTCATCCATGAAGGCCATGAGTTTGGCTTGTAAGGCCTTGGTTTTGTCTGAGTATTCGAAGTCCATGGTGTCTCCAGTGGGGTATGAAATAAAACGGTCGGTCGGTACAGCGCGGTCAACTAGGCGGCGCCTGCACCGTGGTATTTTTGGGCAAAGGACCAAGCGAGCTTTGCCAGTGGTCTGGCGCCTGCCGCCGAAGTGACCGCTTGGGCGCTGGCGGCGGTGCCGGCCTCCACCCGCTTAGCAATGCCTTGCAAAATAGCTGCTATGCGGAACATGTTGTAGGCCATGTAAAAGTTCCAGTCTGCACGCAGTGCTTGTGCGTCGATGTGTGGCATGTGCGCACAGTACATGCGGATATATTGATCCTGATCAGGTATGCCAAGGTCTGCAAAGTCCAAGCCAGCGATACCCCGAAAACTGCCCGGCGGAATATTCCAGGCCATACCGTGGTAACTAAAATCGGCCAAAGGATGCCCGAGCGTGGACAGTTCCCAATCCAGCACCGCCAGTATGCGCGGCTCGGTAGGATGAAAAATAAGGTTGTCCAAGCGAAAATCGCCGTGCACCACGCTGACCAAGGATTCGCTTTGGGCCAGCGCCGGAATATGCTGGGGCAGCCAGCCGATAAGTTGGTCCATTTCTTCGATCGGCTGCGTGACGGAGGCCTGGTATTGCTTGCTCCAGCGGCCGATTTGACGTTCGAAATAATTGCCTGGCTTGCCGTAGTTGCTGAGCCCCTGTGCGACGACATCGACCCGGTGCAAGGCAGCTACCACGCGGTTCATTTCGGCGTAGATGGCCGCGCGTTCTTCCCTGGCCATGCCCGGCAAGGCTTGGTCCCACAAGATGCGGCCCTCGATGAACTCCATGATGTAAAAAGCCCGCCCAATGACCGATTCGTCTTCACACAGGCAGTACATGGTGGGCACCGGCACCTCAGTGCCCGCCAGTCCGCGCATGACGGCGAACTCGCGTTCGATGGCATGGGCCGATGGCAGGAGCTTGGCAACCGGACCGGGCTTGGCACGCATGACATAACTGCGGCTAGGGGTTTGCAATTTATAGGTGGGGTTGCTTTGCCCGCCTTTGAAAGATGCGACGGTCAAGGGGCCTTCAAACCCGGGCAAATGCGTTTGCAGCCACAGGGACAGGGCGGCTATATCAAAGCTGTGCTTGTCCGCAACCGGCTGCGTGCCTACGAAGTGGTCAAAATCATTCATGCGTAGGTTTCAAATGTTGATGGGCGTGCAATGGAATCGAACTCACAAATCGGCTTCTGCAATCCGCATCAGCGCATCGCGGTCGCGGATAACCAATCCGCCCGGCTCAATGCGGATGAAGCTGTCGCGCTCCATAGACTTGAGCTCTTGATTAACGCGTTGTCGCGAGGCGCCCAGTAGTTGCGCCAATTCTTCTTGGGCCAATTGCAGCCCGATGCGGGTCTCGCTGCCATCGCTCAAAGATGGTATGCCATAACTGCGCACCAGGTGCAACAGCTGCTTGGCCAGGCGCGCGCGCAAGGGCAGGGTGTTAAGGTCTTCCACCAGGCCATAAAGTTGGCGGATGCGCCGGGCGTGCAGTCGCAGCAGGGCCTCGTAGAGCTCGACATGGGCTGACAGGATTTTTTTGAAGTCGGCTTTGGCAACGCACAAAGTGGTGGTCTCGCCATGGGCATAGGCATCATGGGTGCGGCGATCGCCATCAAAAATAGAGACATCGCCGAACCAAATGCCTGGTTCCACATAGGTCAGTGTGATTTGCTTGCCCGAGATGGAAGTGGAACTGACCCGCACCGCACCTTTGGCGCAGGCCAACCATTCTTCCGGTGGCTCGCCGCGGGCCGCCAGCAATTCGCCGTCGCGGTAGCGCCGCACATAGGCGTAGCGAAGAATGTCGTGTTTGAGCGAGGGCGAAAGCGCAGAAAACCAGCGCCCTGAGTTAATGGCGTTGCGCTCTTCAACAGTGAGAATCGGTTCGTCCATGGCAGGAGACTAGCGAAAGCGGGAGGCAGCGTGCATTGCCGCATTGTCGTACCTGTCTCGCTAAGGGAAGTGTGATTTTGTCGCCTGCGTGTCTAAACCGAGGCCATATCCAGGCTAAAGCCCCCTAGGCAAGCGCATTGCACCTGCCTCAACCATCATGCCGCAGCCGCCTCTTTGCCAGCCATTCGATCCAACTCGGCGCAAACATCGGCCATCCGCCCGGAAATGACCATGCGTCCGCCGGCGGAGCGGTTTTGGTTGTCCACGATGCGCAAGACGCGTAGTGGCCTCTGATTTGTCGGCGCCCGCTCAGCAGAGGCCTGCGGGGCTAGTGCTTTGGGCGAAGCGCGCAGCGGTATGACCTTGATCTGATAGGCTTGCGCGCGTGTTTGGACAGCCTGGCTTGCTGGGGCTTGCCTGCCTTGCAACCAGTCTGCCAAGCGGTACAGGGTGGCGGAGACTTTGGGAGCGTTGATGAGGGTGCGCATGGTGTGCTTTCTAAAGACCGGTATTTACATCAGGATGGTGTTACGGATCAGGCCGACCGCCAGGCCTTCAATTTCAAAAGGCTCGCCCGGCTCGACCACAATGGTTTGAAAATCTGGGTTTTCGGGGTGCAGTTCGATCAGGTGCTTGTTGCGGCGGAATCGCTTGACTGTGACTTCTTCCCCGATGCGGGCCACGATGATCTGCCCGTTTTTCGCTTCTTTGGTGGATTGGACGGCGAGCAAATCGCCGTCCATGATGCCGGCGTCGCGCATGGACATGCCACGCACTTTGAGCAGGTAATCGGGCTGGCGTTGGAACAGGCTGTTTTCGACGTAATAGGTCTGGTCCACATGTTCCTGCGCCAATATGGGCGAACCGGCGGCCACCCGCCCTATCAGTGGCAAGCACAATTGGGCCAGGCCAGGCAGGGACAGCGAGAATTGTTTGGAGCGCGTGCTTTGGATGTCGCGCAGTGTCTGGCCGCGCAAGCGGATGCCGCGCGAAGTACCGCTGACCAGCTCTATCATGCCCTTGCGGGCTAGCGCCTGCAGATGCTCTTCCGCCGCATTGGCTGATTTAAAGCCCAGCTCATTGGCGATTTCGGCGCGGGTGGGGGGGGCGCCGGTTTGCGCAATCGCGGTTTCGATGAGCGTGAGTATTTGCTGCTGGCGGGCAGTGAGTTTGGGGGCTTCTAGCATGCGGACTCCTTGAAGGTGGTCAGGACGGGCTGGGTTTGCAAACAGACTGTGAACTTACACAGTAACTGTATTTTTATCCAGTTTTTGTTTTTTTGCAAGGATTTTTTTGTTATGGCTGATTCCATCGTCTTTTTGGGCACCGGCGGCACGATTGCCGGGAGCGCAGCGAGCGCGCAGGACAATCTTTCTTACACCTCGGGGCGGGTGCCGCTGGGCGACTTGCTGGCGACGCTACCGGGTTTGCCTGAACGTTTGGGCGGGCGCGACTTGCTGCATGAACAGGTGTTTCAGGAGGACAGCAAGGATTTAGACCCCAGCCATTGGCAGGTGCTGGGCGCGCGCGTGGCCCATCATTTGGACAGTCCCACGGTGCGGGGTGTGGTGATTACCCATGGCACAGATACCTTGGAGGAGACCGCGTTTTTTCTGGCCCGAACGCTGCCCGCTTCATTGATGGCTGCTAAGCCCGTCGTCCTGACGTGCGCCATGCGCCCGGCAAGTTCCCATTCACCAGACGGCCCGCAAAACCTACGCGATGCCACGGTGCTTGCCTGTACCCAAGGTGCGCATGGTGTGATGCTGGTGTGCCAGGGCCAGGTGTTTGATGGCGCGCAGGTACAAAAAAATCATCCCTACCAGCTCAACCCTTTTGACGCAGGCGACTATGGCCTGGTCGGTCTGGTGGAGGAAAGCCAGTTGCGATTACTGGGCGGCTGGCCCTTGCCCATCCCAAGTCGGGCAGTCCAGACTTTGGCGGGAAAGTCCGATTCAGCTCAGGCTTTTCCCCGGGTAGAAATCGTTTTCAACCATAACGGTGCCGATGGTGCCATGGTGCGGGCGCTGTGTGCGCCGCCAGCGCCTGGCGACGCGCCGGTGCAGGGCCTTGTGCTGGCGGGCACCGGCAATGGCACGGTGCACCGGGGGCTGGAAGCGGCGCTTTGGCAGGCCCAAAGCCAAGGAGTGACGGTGGTGCGCACTACCCGCTGTGCGCGCGGGCGGGTGCTGCCTCGTGGGGATGGGCGTGGCCAGGAGTTCCCCATTTTGGAATTAAGCCCAGTGAAAGCCCGTATCGAACTGATGCTGCAACTGGCCGCGCACGCCATCGCACGCTAATTGCTGTCGCTGCCCAGACGGCAGCTGACCTAAGCACCATGGCTTGGCGGCCCAGGGGCGCCCTAACCGCCTGTTTTGAAGGGCGGGCCGGCCAGCCGCAATCCGGCTTTGAGGCCTTTTTTCTTAAACCAGCCCTGGTTGACTTCCAGAACAAAGCGCACCGGCTTGGCCGAGCAGTGCGACTGGGTGCTGTGCGGCTGCATGTCTTGCAAGTTGACCACCGTACCATCGTCAGCAACAAAAGCGGCCGTCAGGGGAATCAAGGTATTTTTCATCCAGAAACATTGCTGTTGTGGCGCGGGGAAAATAAACAACATACCCTCGTGCTGTGGCATCTCGGCGCGATGCATCAGGCCCGTGGCCTGTTGCGCCGGCGTGCTGGCAATTTGCACTTCGATTTGATGGAAGCCGGCAGAGAGGGTGGCACGCGGCAGGCCGGTTTGCGCTTGGTCCTGCGCCATGAGCGGGCCCGTGGCCGCCAGAAAAACCACGGTGCTTAGTGTGCGGAAAAGGAAATTCATGGCCTGATTGTGCTTGAGCTTGGAAGTGCCGCTCGGCAAATATAAGGGTGCTTACCCTGGTGCGCTTGGTTGCCGCGGTCTGCGTGCAATGCCTGCCTCCATCTTGATTTATGACAGTATCGCGTAAAGGTTTGTGTCTAAAATTGACCGGGCCAATAAAAAAAGCCTGTGAACCCTTCGGTAAACAGGCCTTGCAGGCGGCAATACACCGTCTGATTCAACATCAAAGAGACTCATTTCATGTACCAGCACATCAAAGTTCCCGCCCAAGGCCAGAAAATCACGGTCAACGCCGATTTTTCCCTGAACGTTCCCGACGAGCCCATCATTCCCTATATTGAGGGTGACGGCACCGGGCTGGACATTACGCCGGTGATGCTCAAAGTGGTGGATGCAGCGGTGGCCAAATGCTACGGCGGTAAGCGCAAAATACATTGGATGGAGGTGTATGCCGGTGAAAAGTCCACCAATGTCTATGGCCCCGACGTCTGGCTGCCCGAAGAAACCCTGCATGCGATCCGCGACTATGTGGTCTCGATCAAAGGCCCGCTGACCACCCCGGTCGGCGGTGGTATCCGTTCCTTGAATGTGGCTTTGCGTCAAGAACTTGACTTGTACGTCTGTCTGCGACCCATCCAATACTTTGACGGCGTGCCCAGCCCCGTCAAAGAGCCGCACAAGACCAATATGGTCATTTTTCGCGAAAACTCCGAGGATATTTACGCGGGTATCGAGTTTGAAGCCGAGTCCGACAAGGCCAAAAAGTTGATCAAGTTCCTGACTGAGGAAATGGGCGTTACAAAAATACGTTTCCCAAATACCTCGGGGATCGGCATTAAGCCAGTGTCACGCGAAGGCACCGAGCGGCTGGTACGCAAAGCCATTCAATACGCCATTGACAACGACAAGCCCAGCGTGACCATTGTCCACAAGGGCAATATCATGAAGTTCACCGAAGGCGGATTTCGCGACTGGGCCTACGGTCTGGCGCAAAAAGAATTCGGCGCCCAGCTGGTCGATGGCGGGCCTTGGTGCAAATTCAAAAACCCCAGGACGGGTCGTGAAATCACAGTCAAGGACAGTATTGCCGACGCCTTTTTGCAACAAATCCTGCTGCGTCCCGCCGAATACAGCGTTATCGCCACACTCAATCTCAATGGAGACTATGTGTCGGACGCTTTGGCAGCCCAGGTGGGGGGTATTGGCATCGCTCCGGGGGCCAACCTCAGCGATACGGTGGCTATGTTCGAGGCAACCCACGGCACGGCCCCCAAATATGCGGGTAAGGACTACGTGAACCCCGGCTCCGAAATTTTGTCAGCTGAAATGATGCTGCGGCACA
This sequence comes from Rhodoferax sp., assembly GCA_040400575.1. Taxonomy (GTDB): domain Bacteria; phylum Pseudomonadota; class Gammaproteobacteria; order Burkholderiales; family Burkholderiaceae_C; genus Allorhodoferax. The sequence continues at coordinate 127,200 of JBBAPX010000007.1, read as the reverse complement.
TGGGCTGGAAAGAAGCGGCCGATTTGATCATCAGTTCGATGAAAAAATCCATACTTAGCAAGAAGGTCACCTATGACTTTGCCCGCCTGATGGACGGCGCAACCCAGGTAAGCTGCTCCGGTTTCGGCCAGGTCATGATCGACCATATGTAAGCGCCTGCGGGCGCTTTGCCCGCCTGCGGATGCTTGTCCAAACGCCTGTTGCGCGCCTGCGCAGCCGGCGTTTTTTCCTTGGTGGGCTTGAATCCTGCCCTGGGCGCTCCAATTACCCTTGGCACTGCGCTAGCATGTGCACACCGATAAAATAGAACGATGGCGACTACTCCACCCAAACCCCCAAGGGAACTCCCCCGGCAGACCCCTAAACGCGACGACGGCGGTGGTGCCATCGTGCTGGAGCGTCTGCCGCAAAAAGTGCAGCCGCCGTCCATGCACCAAGTGCTGATGCTGAATGATGATTTCACCCCTATGGAGTTCGTAGTGGGGGTGATCCAAGAGTTTTTTTCCAAAGATTTGGCCACAGCAACCCAAATCATGCTGAAAATCCATATCGATGGAAGAGGGGTTTGCGGGGTTTATACCCGCGACGTGGCGGCCACCAAGGTGGACCAGGTCATGGATGCCGCCCAGAAGGCGGGACATCCCTTGCAGTGTGTCAGTGAGCCTGTGGGCTAAAAGGCGATAGAACGTGATGAGGCGTGGTGACCGCTGGGGCGGCCCACCGAAGTTAAATACATGCATACGATGAAGGAACAGACATGATCGCCCAGGAATTAGAAGTCAGCCTGCATATGGCCTTTGTTGAGGCCCGCCAGCAGCGGCACGAATTTATTACCGTGGAGCACCTATTGCTCGCTTTGCTGGATAACCCCAGCGCGGCCGAAGTCTTACGCGCCTGCTCGGCTAATGTTGATGAATTGCGCAAGTCGCTGACCCATTTCATCAAGGACAACACGCCCCAAGTAGCTGGGGTAGATGAGGTCGATACCCAGCCGACCCTGGGCTTTCAGCGGGTCATCCAGCGCGCCATCATGCATGTGCAGTCCACCGGCAGCGGTAAAAAAGAGGTGATGGGCAGCAATGTGCTGGTGGCTATCTTTGGCGAAAAAGATTCTCACGCGGTTTATTACCTGCACCAGCAGGGTGTGACCCGCTTGGATGTGGTCAATTTCATTGCCCATGGCATCAAAAAGAGCGATCCGCCCGAAGCGGCAAAAGGCAGCGAGGCTGGGCCTGAGACGGAAGAAGCCTCCGGTGAGAAAAACGAAAAAGCGTCCCCGCTTGAGCAGTACACCCAGAATTTGAACCAGCTGGCCAAAGACGGCAAGATCGACCCCTTGATCGGGCGCGAGTACGAAGTCGAGCGCGTGATCCAAATTTTGTGCCGCCGCCGTAAAAACAATCCCTTGCTGGTGGGCGAAGCGGGCGTGGGAAAAACCGCGATTGCCGAGGGGCTGGCTTGGCGAATTTCCCAAAAAGATGTGCCCGAAGTGCTGGCTGACGCGGTGGTGTATTCCTTGGATATGGGCGCATTGCTGGCAGGCACCAAATACCGGGGTGATTTTGAGCAGCGCCTCAAAGGCGTGCTCAAATCCCTTAAAGACCGCCCCAATGCGGTGCTTTTCATTGACGAAATTCACACTTTAATTGGTGCTGGTGCGGCTTCCGGTGGCACGCTGGATGCATCAAATCTGCTCAAGCCCAGCCTTAGCTCGGGTCAGCTCAAGTGCATTGGTGCCACCACGTTTACCGAATACCGCGGTATTTTCGAAAAAGACGCCGCCTTGTCCCGACGCTTCCAAAAGATTGACGTTGTAGAGCCTACGATCGAGCAGACGGTGGAGATTCTCAAAGGCCTGAAGTCCCGCTTTGAGGAGCACCACAAAGTCAAATACGCTGTAGCCGCTTTGCAGGCCGCTGCGGAGCTGAGCGCCAAGTACATCAACGACCGGCACTTGCCCGACAAAGCGATTGATGTGATCGATGAAGCCGGGGCGGCCCAGCAGATCCTGGCCCCTAGCAAACGCAAAAAGACGATTTCCAAGACGGAAGTCGAGGAAATTGTCGCCAAAATTGCCCGAATTCCCCCGGCTAATGTCTCTAATGACGACCGCGGCAAACTCAAAACCCTGGACCGCGATCTTAAAAGCGTGGTCTTTGGTCAGGACAAGGCGCTCGATGTGCTGGCCTCTGCGGTCAAAATGGCCCGCTCCGGGCTGGGTCGGGCGGACAAGCCTATCGGCTCCTTCCTGTTCAGCGGCCCCACCGGCGTGGGTAAAACCGAAGCGGCCAAGCAGTTGGCCTACATCATGGGTATTGAGTTGCTGCGCTTTGACATGAGCGAGTACATGGAGCGCCATGCGGTCAGCCGTTTGATTGGCGCCCCTCCAGGCTATGTCGGCTTTGACCAGGGCGGTTTGCTCACGGAGGCGGTCACCAAGAAGCCGCATTGCGTGCTGCTGCTCGACGAGATCGAAAAAGCACATCCGGACATTTTTAACGTGCTCTTGCAAGTCATGGATCACGGCACCTTGACCGATAACAACGGGCGCAAGGCAGATTTCCGCAATGTGATCATCATCATGACCACCAACGCGGGCGCCGAAACTATGAACAAGGCCACGATTGGCTTTACCAATCCCCGTGAAGCGGGCGATGAAATGATCGATATCAAACGCTTGTTCACGCCTGAGTTCCGCAACCGGCTCGATGCGATTGTGGGCTTTAAGGCCCTGGACGAAAACGTCATCTTGCGGGTGGTGGACAAATTCCTTTTGCAGTTGGAAACCCAGTTGGCCGAGAAGAAAGTGGAAGTGACCTTTACGGACAAACTGCGTAAGCACTTGGGCAAAAAAGGATTCGATCCGCTCATGGGTGCCCGACCCATGCAGCGCCTGATTCAGGACACCATCCGCCGCGCCTTGGCCGACGAATTGTTGTTCGGTCGCCTGACCGACGGTGGCCGCCTGACGGTGGACCTGGACGACAAAGACGAGTCCAAAACCGAGGTATTGCTCGATATCCAGCCGCTGCCCAAGCGGGAAGGGCGATCCAAATCGGAAGAGGCGACCGCCACCTGATGTAAAATCAGTAGGCTTTGCTAGGCGCGCTTCGTTACAGGCAGTGCGGCGGCGAAGTTAATCACAAACCGGTTCTTTCAAGGTGTTCCCCTTGGGCCATGCTGCCCTGGAGGAAAAATCGAACCGGATTTAAGACCTAACCTTTGGAGTATTTATGTCAGTCACTATGCGTGAAATGCTGGAAGCGGGCGTCCATTTCGGACACCAAACCCGTTTTTGGAACCCTAAGATGGCCCCATTTATCTTTGGCCATCGCAACAAAATTCACATCATCAACCTGGAGAAGTCCTTGCCGATGTTCCAGGAGGCCAGTAAGTTTGTGCGCCAACTGTCGGCCAAACGCGGCACCGTATTGATGGTCGGCACCAAGCGGCAGGCCCGCGACACCGTGGCGATGGAAGCCAAACGCGCAGGCATGCCTTTTGTGGACCAGCGTTGGCTCGGCGGCATGTTGACCAACTTTAAGACGGTGAAAACCTCGATCAAACGTCTCAAGGACATGAAGATTGAACAGGAAGCCGGTCTGGATGCGATGAGCAAAAAAGAACAGCTGATGTTTGCCCGTGAACTGGCCAAGCTGGAAAAAGACATTGGTGGCATTCAAGATATGGCGACTTTGCCCGACGCGATTTTTGTGATTGACGTGGGCTACCACAAGATTGCGATTGCCGAAGCGCGCAAACTGGGCATTCCGCTCATCGGCGTGGTGGACTCCAATCACTCGCCCGAAGGCATTGATTACGTGATTCCCGGTAACGACGATTCCTCCAAGGCCGTCACCTTGTACGCCCGCGGCATTGCCGATGCCGTACTCGAAGGCCGCGCCAATGCGGTCGATGACCTGGTCAAGGCCGTGGTGGCCGAGAGCGAAGACGAGTTTGTAGAGGTTGAAGAGGCTGCTTAAGCGCGCCCGCAACCCTTAAAAGGGGGCTTGCTAGCCCCTTTTTTTTAGCTAAGAAACCGATTAATTTGTTTACGGAGTAAAGAAATGGCAGCAATTACTGCAAGCATGGTCGCTGAACTGCGCGGCAAAACTGATGCACCCATGATGGAATGCAAAAAAGCCCTGACTGAGGCCGATGGCGACATGGCCAAGGCCGAAGAATTATTGCGCGTGAAATTGGGTAGCAAAGCCGGTAAAGCTGCCGCCCGCGTCACTGCCGAGGGCGTGGTTGCGATCGCCAGCGATGCGGCTGGCAGCGCGATGATTGAGGTCAATTGCGAAACTGATTTCGTGACCAAGAATGACATCTTCCTGGCGTTGGCCCATGGCGCGGCCCAGTTGGTGGCCCAGCACAATCCGGCAGACTTGGCCGCGTTGGGGGGATTGCCCTTTAGTTTGGGCGGCTTTGGTCCGACCTTGGAAGATGTGCGCAAAGGCCTGATTGGAAAAATCGGCGAAAACATGACTTTCCGCCGCTTTAAGAGGTCGGCGGCTGGTTCTCACGTCGCCTCCTACTTGCACGGCACCCGTATCGGCGTGTTGGTGCAATTCGATGGCGATGCCGTAGCCGCCAAAGACGTGGCAATGCACGTGGCCGCTATGAAGCCAGTGTCTTTGTCCAGCGCCGACGTCCCCGCAGAATTGGTGGAGCGTGAGCGCTCTGTCGCGGCAGCCAAAGCCGCCGAAGATGCGGCTGTGGCAACTGCAGCAGGCAAACCTGTGCAGTCGGCCGAAATTGTGGCCAAACGCATTGAAGGTGGTGTGCAGAAATACCTTAAAGAGGTGTCGCTGCTGAACCAGACCTTTGTGAAGAACGACAAGCAGACGGTGGAGCAAATGCTCAAAGGCTGCGCTACGACAGTCCATGGCTTTACCCTGTATGTGGTGGGCGAGGGTATCGAAAAGCGGGTCGACGATTTCGCCGCCGAAGTGGCCGCGCAGGTTGCCGCCGCCAAACAAGGCGCCTAAATTTCGCCAAGCCGCCATGCACGCGTTGGACATTGATCAAATGGACGCATGGCGGCATCCAAATACTTACTAACTTGCCGCACCCGGATGCTGATATGACCCAGATAAAGCCCGCCTACAGTCGAATTTTGTTGAAACTGTCCGGCGAGGCCTTGATGGGCGATGACCAATTTGGCATCAACCGCGACACTATTGTGCGTATGGTCGACGAAATTGCCGAAGTCACCCGTCTGGGGGTTCAGCTTGCGGTGGTGATTGGCGGGGGTAATATTTTCCGCGGCGTGGCCGGCGGGTCCGTAGGCATGGACCGAGCAACTGCTGATTACATGGGTATGTTGGCTACCGTGATGAACGCCTTGGCATTAGGTGACACCATGAACAAAGCCGGACTGACGGCGCGTGTGATGTCCGCCATTGGTATTGAGCAAGTGGTGGAGCCCTACGTACGACCCAAAGCACTGCAATACCTGGAAGAGGGCAAGGTGGTGATTTTTGCTGCCGGTACTGGTAATCCATTCTTTACGACCGATACCGCTGCCGCCTTGCGCGGCGCCGAAATTGGAGCGCAAATTGTGCTCAAGGCCACCAAGGTGGACGGTGTGTATGACGCAGACCCGAAAAAAGTGCCTACCGCCAAGCGCTATGCCAGCCTGACTTTTGATAGCGCGATGCAGCAAAATCTGGGCATCATGGATGCGGCGGCTTTTGCCCTGTGTCGTGATCAGAAATTGCCGATCAAAGTTTTCTCAATTTTCAAGCACGGCGCGCTCAAGCGTGTGGTGATGGGCGAGGATGAAGGCACGCTGGTGCATGTTTGAATTTTTGGAGTGACGAGTATGACGATCGCAGACATCCGTGGCCACATGGAAGGCAAGATGGACCAGTCCATCGCTAATTTCAAAAATACCCTGACCAAAGTGCGCACCGGGCGCGCTAACCCGGCATTACTCGACACGGTACAGGTGGAGTACTACGGCTCTATGGTGCCCCTGAGTCAGGTGGCCAACCTGAATTTAATCGATGCCCGTACGATTGGCATTCAACCCTGGGAAAAGGGTATGGGCGCCAAGATTGAAAAAGCGATTCGTGAGAGTGATCTCGGTTTGAACCCGGCCTCCATGGGGGATTTGATCCGCGTACCCATGCCAATGATGACCGAGGAGCGTCGCAAGGAGTTAACGAAGGTTGTCCGGAGCGAAGGCGAAAACGCCAAAATTGCCATACGTAATTTGCGCCGCGACGCCAATGATGCGGTCAAAAAATTGGAAAAAGACAAAGAAGTTTCAGAGGACGACCAAAAGCGTTCTGAGGCGGACATCCAAAAATTAACCGATCGCTATATCGCTGACGTCGATAAGTTGGTTGCCGCCAAAGAGCAAGAGATCATGGCCGTATAGGCGCCGTGATGATGGCCACCAAGGCGCGAAGCGGCCCCCACCCCACAGCGCAAGCCCTGTGCGCAGTAGTCGTGGGCGATGCTTGCTATCCCATAAGCCTATGCTAAAGCAGCGCATCATTACCGCCGTGCTGCTACTGGCGGTTTTGATTCCATCGGTTTGGGCCGATGATCCCTTGGCCTTTGTGCTGTTGACCGCTTTGCTGATGGGCGCGGCCGGCTGGGAATGGGCGCGCTTATGTGCCTGGTCTAGTCGGCCCGCACGCGCCAGTGGTCTGGGCTTTGCCTTGCTGTGTTTTATTTTTTGGCGCGAAGGCGGCGCGGCCCAGGCTTGGCCCTGGTTGTGGTGGACCGTCGGTTCCGCCTGGGTCTTGCTAGCTGCAGGTCTTTTGCATGGTGGGGTGGATGCATGGCTGCGCGTGCCTGCAAGGCTTCGCTGGGGCGCAGGCATGGTGGCCTTGTTTGCCGCCTGGGTGGCCCTGGTGCAAGCCCGCGCCATGGGCGTTAACTTTTTGCTTTCGGTGTTTGTGCTGGTCTGGGGCGCCGATGTCGCGGCGTATTTTTGCGGTCGCCTGTGGGGCGGTCGCTGGATTACACGCAAACTGGCGGTGGCAATCAGTCCCGGCAAGACCTGGGAAGGCGCTTTAGGTGGCTTGGTGTTGGTGATGGTGTTGGCATTCGCCTGGCGCGAGTGGGAGGCAGCTAGCCAATGGGGCGCTTTGAGTCTCTACGGGCGACTCGGGGAGGGCGGCCCTGTATTTCTGGTGGTAGCGGTCGTGTTTTTAACGACGATGAGTGTGGCCGGAGATTTGCTGGAGTCGCTGTTTAAGCGTGCAGCCGGTGTGAAAGACAGTAGTGGCTTGTTGCCAGGGCATGGCGGGGTGCTCGACCGCATCGACGCCTTGTTGCCCGTGCTGCCGTTGGCGATGTTGTTGAGTGTCCGCTAGGGGGAGGGGCTTGCGCATGGAAGCTGTAATGCAAACCGTCAGTATTTTGGGCTCCACGGGCTCTATTGGTGTCAACACTTTAGACGTGATTGCCCGACAAGCAGATCGCTACCGGGTTTTTGCGCTCAGCGCCCATAGCCGGGTGGACACCATGATCGCCCAATGCAGGCAATATAAGCCGCGTTATGCCGTGATGGTGAGCGAGCCGCATGCGCGCGAACTCAAAGGCGCATTGGCTGATCTGGGGCTGCGCACCGAGGTGCTGTCGGGCCCTCAAGCGCTGGAATGGGTGGCTGCGCACGAGGAGGTCACTACGGTGATGGCTGCTATCGTGGGCGCCGCAGGCTTGGCTTCCTGCATCGCCGCCGCTTTGGCGGGTAAGCGCTTGCTGTTGGCCAACAAAGAGGCTTTGGTCGTGGGCGGAGCATTCTTTATGGATGCCGTCCAGCGCGGCGGGGCCACACTCTTGCCGATTGACAGCGAGCACTCGGCCATTTTTCAGTCTTTACCGGAAAACCCGCAGGTGTGGCCTTCGGTGATCGACAAAATTATTCTGACCGCTTCGGGTGGCCCGTTTCGTGCGCGTGATCCGGCCACTTTGCGTCATGTCACCCCGCAGGAGGCTTGCGCCCACCCTAATTGGGTGATGGGCCGTAAGATTTCGGTGGATTCGGCCACCATGATGAACAAAGCGCTGGAGGTGATCGAAGCCAAGTTTTTGTTTGGCGTGGCTCCGCAAACCATTGAGGTCATCATCCATCCGCAAAGCGTGATTCATTCCATGGTGCAATTTGTGGACCATTCGGTTGTAGCCCAGCTGGGTACGCCCGATATGCGAGGGCCGATTGCCTACGGGCTGGCGTGGCCCAGTCGCCATGTTTCGGGTGCCAGTGCCATCGACTTTGCAAGCCTTTCGGCATTGACCTTCGAAACGTTTTCCCATCCGGACCACCAGCAACGTTTTCCTGGATTGAAGCTGGCCTGGGAGGCGCTCGACGCGGTGCCTGGCACGACCGCCGTTCTCAACGCCGCCAATGAGGTGGCCGTTGCGGCCTTCCTGGAGGGGCAAATCCGCTTTGACCAGATTCATGCAATCAATCTGGAGACCTTGGCGTGTTTTATTCCTGCCGCCCCAGTTTCCCTGCAAGACCTTTTAGCCATCGACCAGGAGGCTCGCTCCCAAGCAAGTTGCCAGGTTTCCGCCCTGCGGGCCGCATCCTGAGGCCGTTATGATGGGGCTTGCCGTTACTTGCCGTCAAGGCCTATTTTGGGCTTCGCACAGCACACTCGCACTTTCTCTCACTATGCACTACCCATTCGCGCACCTTTTCCGCACTTTCGCTATGCTGGTCTTTGCCTTGTCTGCCCAAGTGGCCATGGCGCTGACCCCTTTTGTAATCCAAGACATTCGCGTGGAAGGCTTGCAGAGGGTCGAAGCCGGCACTGTATTTGCCTCCCTGCCGGTGCGTGTGGGTGATAGTTATTCGGATGAGATGGCATCGACTTCGATCAAGTCCCTGTACGCTTTGGGCTTGTTTAACGATGTGCGCATCCGCGTGGACGGCGCGGTGTTGATGGTGATCGTAGCCGAGCGTCCCATTGTCGGTTCGGTCACCTTTACTGGCACCAAAGAGTTCGACAAAGAGGTGCTGGTCAAGGCGCTCAAAGACATCGGTCTGGCCGAGGGGCGTCCATTTGACAAGGCCCTGGCAGACAAGGCAGAGCAAGAGCTCAAGCGCCAGTACATCAACCGCAGCATGTATGCCGCCGAAATGGTGACCACCGTGACCCCCGTCGAAGGTAACCGCGTCAATCTGAGCTTTGCTGTCAGCGAAGGCGATACCGCCAAAATCCGGTCGATCAAAATCGTCGGCAACCAGACCTTCTCCGAAAGTACTTTGCTGGGTTTATTTGATTTGGATACAGGGGGCTGGCTGAGCTGGTACACCAAGTCCGATCGCTACGCGCGCCCCAAGCTCAATGCCGACATCGAGTCACTGCGTTCTTATTACCTGTCGCGCGGCTACCTCGAGTTCACGGTGGACTCGACCCAGGTCACCATCGCGCCTAACAAACAGGATATTGGTATCACCCTCAATATCACCGAAGGTGAGCGCTTTGTGGTGTCCAAAGTCAGTTTGGCCGGTAATTTTCTGGAAAAAGAGGCGCAGTTCCAGGCCTTGGTGGCCATCAGTGCCGGGGAACCGTATAACGTGAACGAAGTGGCGCGGACCACCAAAGCCTTTACTGATTTTTATGCCAACTTCGGCTATGCGTTTGCGCAAGTGGAGGCGCAAACCAATATTGACCGCAGCACCAACCGGGTGGAGATCACACTCAAAGCGGACCCCTCGCGTCGGGTCTATGTACGGCGCATCAATATCGGAGGCAATGACACGACTCGCGATGAAGTAGTGCGCCGTGAGTTCCGCCAAATGGAGTCGGCTTGGTACGACGGTGAAAAAATCCGCGCTTCGCGCAACCGGGTGGACCGATTGGGATACTTCAAAGAGGTTAGCCTGGACACCTTGGAAGTACCCGGCTTTCCCGACCAGGCCGACTTGCTCGTTACCGTGGTAGAAAAGCCTACGGGTAGCCTGTCTTTGGGGGCTGGCTATTCGAGTGCGGATGGACTTGGCCTGAATTTTGGTTTCAAGCAGGACAATGCATTTGGCTCCGGCAGTTCCATTGGTATCGAGGTCAACACCAGCAAACTCAATACCACCTACGTGTTCAGCACCACTGATCCGTACTTCACCCAGGATGGCGTTTCCCGCAGTTTTGACCTCTACTACCGCACCACACGACCCTATGCCGACGTCAATAGCTATGCCTTAAAAAATGTTGGAACCAGCCTGCGCTTCGGAGTTCCCTTCTCCGAAACGGATACGGTGTATTTTGGTGCCGGCTATGACCTCACGACGATCGAACCGGGTACATTGCTTCCCCAAGCATTCCAGGATTTTGCCAACACCTTTGGATATACCGCTTCGGCGGTTCCGTTGACCATTGGTTGGGGCCGAGACACGCGTGACAGCGGCGTGGTTCCCAGCAGCGGTCGATTACTCAAGGCGAATGCCGAGTGGAGCGTGGCGGGGGATTTGACCTATCTGCGCGGCACCACGCAGGCCCAAGAGTTTTTTGCGCTGAGCAAGCGGATAACTTTGGCCTTTAACGGAGAGCTGTCACTGGGCACGCCCACCAATGGCCAGACCTATCCTTTGTTTAAAAATTACTATTCCGGCGGCATTGGTTCGGTTCGCGGCTTTGAGCCTGGAAGTCTGACGACCGGTGCGCAGCGGGCAATGGGTGCGGTGGCTACTGGCGGAACGAAAAAGTTGACCATGAATGCTGAAGTTTTGTCACCACTTCCCGGCGGGGGCACGGACCGCACCTTGCGCATGTACGCATTTTTAGATGCCGGTGGCTTGTATGGCCCGGACGAGGGCATCGCCTTAGGGGATTTACGCTCCTCCGTGGGCGTGGGTATTAGCTGGATATCGCCGGTGGGCCCGCTACGCCTATCCTATGCAAAACCTATCTCCCAGTTCGATAGCGATAAAATCCAGTATCTTCAATTCACAATTGGAACCACTTTCTGATGAAACTGCTCAATCAAATTTCTGTTTTTGCGCTTTGCGCAGCCGGACTGCTGTCCTCGTCGTTAGCGCAGGAATCGCGCGTGGCGTACGTCAACAGCCAACGCTTCACTACTGAGTCTGCGATTGCGAAGGCGGCCCAGACTAAACTGGAACAAGAGTTCTCCAAGCGCGGCAAGGAGTTGGCCGATTTGCAGGCAGGCTTAAAAACCTTTGGCGAGAAGTTTGACCGCGATGCGCCGACCTTGACCGAATCGCAGCGCGTCGCTCGCCAAAAAGAAGGCGCTGACCTCAACCGCGATCTGCAGCGCAAGCAGCGTGAGTACCAAGAAGACCTCAATGGCCGGCGCAACGAAGAGTTGCAGCAAGTGCTGGAAAAGGCCTTTAAAGCAGTGCGCAAAGTCGCCGATGACGAAAAATACGATTTGGTCGTGCAGGAAGTTGTGTACAGCAATGGGCGCCACGACATTACGGACAAAGTTCTCAAGCTCCTCAATACTTCGGGCGCCAAGTAAGCTCGAATCCGCGACTTGCGTGCCTGACATCCGCCTGCATGACATCATTGCAGCACTCGGTGGAGAGCTGCATGGCGACGGCAACACGCTGATCTGTGCGCTGGCACCCCTGGATAGCGCGGGGGCGGGAGCCCTCAGCTTTATCAGCCACCCCAAGTACCGCCAAGGGCTGGCCAGTTCTAAAGCCGCTTGCCTGATCGTCCCACCCGATTTGAAAGACATGGCCCTCGCGCGTGGGGCCTGTATTGTTTCTGAGGCACCCTATCTCTATTTCGCACGGCTTACCCAATGGTGGCGCAAGGCCTTGGATGCGCAGCGCACACCACCACGCCCGCAAGGCGGCGTACACCCCAGTGCGGTGATCGATGCCTCGGCCCAGGTGCATCCCAGTGCCACGGTGGGGCCTTTATGCGTCATCGAGCGGGGCGCTCGTATAGGCGCCCACACCCGTTTGCATGCCAGAGTGACGGTAGGCGAAGACTGCACCATAGGCCAACGCTGCCTGTTGCATTCAGGCGTGGTCATAGGCGCCGATGGTTTTGGCTTCGCGCCCGATGGCGAGCGCTGGGAAAAAATTGAGCAATTGGGTGCGGTGTCTATCGGCGACGATGTGGAAATTGGCGCCAATACCTGCGTGGATCGCGGTGCCTTGCTCGATACCGTGATCGAAGACGGCGTAAAGCTAGATAACCTGATACAGGTCGGGCACAACGTTCGCATCGGGCGTAACACCGCGATTGCCGGCTGCGCCGGCATCGCCGGCAGTGCCATCATCGGCCCGCAATGCACGATTGGCGGTGGCGCAATTGTCTTGGGGCATCTGGAAATCGCCGCCCATGTGCATATTTCTGCGGGTACGCTGGTCAGCAAGTCGATTCGCCAGCCTGGCCATTACACCGGCATTTTTCCGCTCGATGACAATGCCAGCTGGGAGCGCAATGCCGCCTCGCTCAAACAACTACACCGCTTGCGTGAGCGTATCAAACAACTCGAAAGTGACGCCAAAAAATGATGGACATCCACCAAATCCTTAAACAACTGCCGCACCGCTATCCGTTTTTGATGGTGGACCGGGTGTTGGAAATCGACAAAGGCAAGTCCATCAAGGCCCTGAAGAATGTCACGATCAACGAGCCCTTTTTTGAGGGGCATTTTCCGCACCGCCCGGTGATGCCCGGCGTCTTGATGCTCGAAGCGCTGGCCCAGGCTGCGGCCTTGCTGGCCTTTGATGCGCTCGATGCCTCACCCAACGACCAATCGGTGTATTACTTTGCGGGTATTGACGCAGCGCGCTTTAAGCGCCCCGTCGAGCCTGGCGATCAGTTGATGTTGGAGGTCGAATTGCTGCGCATGAAAGCCGGGATTTTCAAGTTCAAAACCCGCGCCAGCGTGGCTGGACAGACGGCCGTGGAGGCTGAGCTGACCTGCGCCATGCGCAGCATCGCGCCCAAGGATTGATATGAGCGGCATTCATCCCACCGCCCTGATTGATGCGGGCGCTGAGCTTGATACGGGCGTGACCGTTGGCCCCTACACGGTAATCGGCCCGCATGTGCGCATTGGCGCGGGCACGACCATCGGCGCCCATTGCGTCATCGAAGGCCACACCACCATAGGGCGGGATAACCGGATATTTCAGTTCAACTCGCTGGGGGCTGTTCCCCAGGACAAAAAATACGCCGGCGAGCCCTGTGAACTGGTCATCGGCGAGCGCAACACCATCCGCGAGTTTTGCACCTTCAATATCGGTTCGCCCGGCGATGTGGGTGTCACTCGCGTGGGAGACGACAACTGGATCATGGCCTATGTGCACCTGGCGCACGACTGCCAGGTCGGCAACCACACCATATTTGCCAACAACTCCCAACTGGCCGGCCATGTGCATGTCGGCGATTGGGTGATATTGGGCGGCTTTACGGTCGTGCACCAGTTTGTCCGCATCGGTGCGCACAGCATGACGGCCATGTGTTCGCTGCTGTTTGCCGATTTGCCACCTTTCGTCATGTGCCAAGGCCAGCCAGCGGCTGCGCGCTCCATGAATTACGAAGGCTTGCGCAGGCGTGGTTTCTCGCCCGAGCGTATTGCGGGCGTTAAAGCCATGCACAAAGCCTTGTACCGCCAGGACCTGAGCCTGGAGGCGGCGCAAGCGCAGATTGCAAGCATTAGCCAGACACAAGCGCAATGCGAGCCGGACGTGCGCATGATGACCGACTTCCTGCAACAGACCAGTGCCCAACGCGGCATCGTTCGCTGAAGGTGAGCCGCCCCGGCGCCGCGCTAAGCTCCCTGGCCATGGTGGCAGGCGAAGCCTCTGGCGACTTGCTGGCCGCCTTGCTGTTGCAGGCGGTGCATCAGCGCTGGGCCGGTGTGCCTGCATTTGGCATCGGCGGCCCGCGTATGGACGAGCAAGGCTTTGAGGCCTGGTGGCCGCACCACAAACTGGCGGTGCATGGACTGGGTTGGGATGTGCTGCTGCGTTACCGCGAGATTGTTGGCATCCGTAAGCAGTTGCTCGCGCGCTTGATCGACAAACCGCCGTCGCTGTTTATTGGCGTGGACGCGCCCGATTTCAATCTCGATTTAGAAGCGCAATTGCGCATGCGTGGCGTTAAAACGCTGCAGTTTGTCTGCCCCTCGGTGTGGGCCTGGCGCGCCGAGCGTTTGCTCACTATGCGGCGCAGTGTGGACCATGTGCTGTGCCTTTTTCCCTTTGAGCCGGCCTTGCTGGCACAGCATGGCATAGCCGCTACCTATGTGGGCCACCCGCTGGCGCAAGTGATCCCGATGCAAGTGGACCGCGCGGCCGCGCGCCAGCAGCTGGGCCTGGGGCCAGAGGACGACGTGCTGGCCTTGCTGCCGGGTAGCCGCCGCTCCGAAATCCGCTACCTGGCCCCGGTTTTTTTCCAGGCGGCGGCACGCATTGCCAAAGCCCGGCCGCATGTCAAATTCCTGTTACCCGCAGTGCCCGGTCTAGAGACCGTGATTGCGCAGGCAGCCCGCGATAGCGCTATGGCCGGGCGGGTGCAAATCGTGTCCGGCCAATCGCACACGGTCTTGGCCGCCTGCGATGCCACCCTGATCGCGAGCGGCACCGCCACTTTGGAGGCTGCATTATTTAAGCGCCCTATGGTGATTGCCTACCGCATGGGTGCTATGGGCTGGCATTGGATGCGGCGCAAGCGTCTGCAACCCTGGGTGGGTTTGCCCAACATTTTGAGTGGGGAATTTGTGGTGCCTGAGTTTTTGCAAGACCAGGCGACACCCGAGGCGTTGGCTGAGGCTTCATTGCATTGGCTCGATTGCAAAGCCTCCAATCCTGCCGCATTGCACCAACTTGAAATGCGCTTTATTGCTCTGCACGAGCGCCTTCGCTGCGATACCGGGATGTTGGCGGCCCAAGCCATCGACAATATGCTCCATGTCTAAGCTGACCGGTCCCGTTCAAACCGCTCTCCAATGGGGGGCCGGCGGCTTGGTGGCCGGCGTGGACGAAGCTGGCCGGGGGCCTTTGGCCGGACCGGTGATGGCCGCTGCCGTGATACTCGATGAGCAGCGTCCCATCGCTTACCTGGCCGACTCCAAAACACTCTCGCCCAAGCGGCGTGATTTTTTGTTTGATGAAATACGCGCCAAGGCATTGTGCTTTTCCGTGGCGCAGGCTTCGGTGGAAGAAATTGACCAGCTCAACATCTTGCAAGCCACCTTGCTGGCCATGCGCCGCGCAGTGCAGGGCTTGCGCTTGTTACCCAAATTGGTGTTGGTCGACGGCAACCGTCTTCCGGTTTTGGATATCCGCGCCGAAGCTATCGTCAAAGGCGACAGCAAAGTGGCGGCGATATCGGCGGCGTCCATTCTGGCCAAGGTCAGCCGCGACCGCTGGTGCGTCCAGTACCACCAGGAATTTCCGCATTACGGTTTTGACGCACACAAAGGTTATCCAACGGCAGCGCATCTGGCGGCGCTGCGCGTCCACGGGCCCTGCCCAGAGCACCGTAAATCCTTCGGCCCGGTGGCCGCCTTGTTGGTGTGACTATGCCGCAATTCATCAGCTCGCGCGATAACCCGCAGTTACGCGCCTTGCGCAAACTCGCGGGCGACAACACCGGCTACCGAAAATCCAGGCAAGTCTGGGTGGAAGGCGAACATTTGTGCAACGCCGCTTTGTTGCGCAGGGTGCGTCCCGCCATGACCGTCATCGCCCAAAGCCTGTGGGCCGATGGCCAGTCGCCCTGGTCCGACCTTGCGCCAAACACCTTGGTGCTGCCCGATGCTTTGTTCAAGACGGTCAGCACGCTCGAATCGCCTGGCGCCGTGGGCTTTGTCCTAGACTTAGCTGCGCCGAGCGCGCTGGACGCAGGGGCGCCCACCGTGGTGCTGGATCGGGTGCAGGACGCCGGTAACGTCGGATCCATTTTGCGCAGCGCCGCCGCCTTTGGCTTTACCCAGGTGATCGCCCTGCGCGAGACGGCCGCTCTGTGGTCGCCCAAGGTATTGCGCGCGGGTATGGGCGCGCATTTTGGCCTGACCTTGTTGGAAGCTGTGGAGGTGGATGCACTCGAAAGCTTGCGCGTTCCCCTGCTGGTCACCAGTTCGCATGCGGGTGACCTGATACAGGATGCGCGCTTGCCTTTTCCCTGCGCCTGGGTGCTTGGCCATGAAGGGCAGGGTGTGTCGCCAGATTTGCTAGCGCGTGCTGCGCTACAAGTGCGCATCGGTCAGCCGGGTGGGGAGGAGTCGCTCAATGTCGCCGCCGCTGCCGCCATTTGCCTGCATGCCAGCAGTGCAGGGCAAGTGCTGACCTAAACCCTGCTGCTGCCTTTCGGTCGTAAAAAAGCCCTCGGTTACAATGGTAAGCTTTTTCGGAACCCGGCGTCTCCCAAGCGCTTCCAAAGCACCACCCCTACGAATAACAGCTGCCAGAGGTCTGCTCTGGGCGCTTGGGCGCACCCGTAAACGACTCGGAGAAGCCCGTGCTTTTGTCTCTCAAGGGAAATACCCCGCCCGCCATTTTGGCGCTTGTTGATGGCACCGTATATACCGGCCAATCCATAGGCGCTGCCGGTTCCACCCTAGGTGAGGTGGTTTTCAATACCTCCATGACCGGTTACCAGGAAATCCTGACCGACCCCAGCTATTGCCAGCAAATCGTCACCCTGACCTATCCGCACATCGGAAACTACGGCACCAACCAAGAAGACGTGGAATCGGGCCGCGTGCACGCTGCCGGATTGGTCATCAAAGACCTGCCCCTGGTCGCTTCCAATTTTCGCAGCACCGCCGATCTGAGCCGCTATTTGCGCGACCATGGCACCGTGGCCATTGCCAACATCGATACACGGGCACTGACGCGCCACTTACGCGAACACGGCGCGCAAAACGGCTGCATTCTTGCGCTAGAAGCCGGGCAAGTGGCGGACGAGAAGCTGATGGCACAAGCCGTCCAATCGGCCCGTAGCGCAGCTTCGATGGCAGGTTTAGACCTGGCCAAAGTGGTGAGCGCCAAAGAAGCCTACCGCTGGTCGCAGGCGGAATGGGCTTTGGGCGCGGGCTATGCGCAAGCCGATGCGCCGCGCTTGCACGTCGTGGCCTACGACTTCGGCGTGAAGCGCAATATCTTGCGCATGCTGGCAGCGCGGGGCTGCAAATTGACGGTAGTGCCTGCACAAACTTCCGCCCAAGCGGTGCAGGCATTGCAGCCGGACGGTGTTTTCTTGAGCAACGGCCCGGGCGACCCGCAGCCCTGCGACTACGCGATTACAGCCTGTGCCGAGTTGATTGAAGCAGGCCTGCCTACCTTTGGCATTTGCCTGGGCCACCAGATCATGGCGCTGGCTTCAGGTGCCACCACTTTCAAGATGAAGTTCGGACACCACGGCGCCAACCACCCGGTCAAAGAGCTCTCTAGCGGGCGCGTCAGCATCACCAGCCAGAACCATGGCTTTGCCGTGGACCCAGACTCTTTGCCCGCAAATTTGCGGGCCACCCACATCAGCCTGTTCGACAACACTTTACAAGGCCTGGAGCGCACCGACAAACCGGCGTTTTGTTTCCAAGGGCACCCCGAGGCATCGCCCGGGCCGCATGACATTGCCTACTTGTTTGACCGTTTCATCCGGGAGATGGAGGCGCGCGCGTGAGCTTTTACGGCGTGACCGACTTATGGACTTATGTGGTCGGTGCGGTCGGCGTTATTTTGCTGCCCGGTCCGAATTCACTGTTTGTTTTGTCGGTTGCCACGGGGCGTGGTGTGCGGCCTGCTTACCGTGGCGCGTTCGGGGTATTTTTGGGCGATATCGTATTGCTGGCGCTGGTCGGCCTGGGCGCGGCCGGCCTGATGCGCAGCTACCCGGAGCTGTTCATGGTGGTGAAATATGCGGGTGCGGCCTACCTGACCTGGGTCGGCATCCAACTGGTGCGTAATGCGCTGGCCGCGGCGCGGCACCCCGTCGATGAGCCCGTGGGCGAAGCGCAATTGCCGGCCCACCTGGCCCACCCCTTTCGCCGGGCCTTGCTCATCAGCCTGCTCAACCCCAAGGCGATTTTGTTTTTGTTGTCCTTTTTCGTGCAGTTCATCGACCCAGCCTACCCCGAGCCCTGGGTGCCCTTTCTGATTTTGAGCGCCATCGTCATGGCCTGTAGTGCAGTCTATTTGAGCTGCTTGATCTTTGCCGGTGCGCGACTGGCCGAAGTGTTCCGTCGCCGCCCAGTTTTTTCCGCCGGTCTGTCCAGCGCCGTGGGCGCCTTGTTTGTGTGGTTTGGCGTAAAGCTGGCTGGTGCCAGTTTGGCCTGAGGCGCGACTAGAGAGTTGAGTGCGCAAAAGACGGACGCGCGCCTAAGAGAAGAATTTGAGAGAGTTTATTCATGCCAAAACGTAGCGATATCCAAAGCATCCTGATCATTGGAGCAGGCCCCATCATCATCGGTCAGGCCTGTGAGTTTGATTACTCCGGCGTGCAGGCCTGCAAGGCTTTGCGCGAGGAGGGCTACAAAGTCATCCTGATCAACAGCAATCCGGCCACCATCATGACCGACCCGGACACCGCCGATGTCACCTACATCGAGCCTATCACCTGGGAAACGGTAGAAAAAATTATCGCCAAAGAGCGTCCGGATGCGATATTGCCGACCATGGGCGGGCAAACCGCGCTCAATTGCGCTTTGGATTTGTGGCGCCAAGGGGTGCTAGAAAAATACGCGGTGGAACTGATCGGCGCCACGCCTGAGGCCATCGACAAAGCCGAAGACCGTCTGAAATTCAAAGACGCAATGACCAAAATCGGTCTGGGCTCGGCGCGCTCTGGCATCGCACACAGCATGGAAGAGGCCTGGGCGGCTCAGAAAACCTTGGGCTTTCCTACGGTCATCCGGCCCAGTTTCACGCTGGGCGGGACCGGCGGAGGTATCGCCTACAACGCCGAAGAGTTCGAAACTATTTGCAAGCGCGGTCTGGAAGCCTCGCCGACCAAAGAGTTACTGATCGAAGAGTCTCTGCTCGGGTGGAAAGAGTATGAAATGGAAGTTGTGCGGGACAATGCCGACAACTGCATCATCGTGTGCTCGATTGAAAATATGGACCCCATGGGCGTGCACACCGGCGACTCGATCACCGTGGCGCCCGCCCAGACTTTGACAGACAAGGAATACCAAATTCTGCGCAACGCCAGCCTGGCGGTTTTGCGCGAAATTGGGGTGGATACCGGTGGCTCGAACGTGCAGTTCGCCATCAATCCGGACGACGGGCGCATGGTGGTCATTGAAATGAATCCGCGCGTATCGCGTTCTTCAGCCCTGGCATCCAAAGCGACTGGCTTTCCGATTGCCAAAGTGGCCGCCAAATTGGCCGTGGGCTATACCCTGGATGAGTTGCGCAACGATATCACCGCAGGCGCCACACCGGCCAGTTTCGAGCCTAGCATTGACTATGTGGTCACCAAAATTCCGCGTTTTGCGTTTGAAAAATTCCCCGCTGCCGACAGCCGCCTGACGACCCAAATGAAATCCGTCGGTGAGGTGATGGCCATGGGCCGCACCTTCCAGGAGTCCTTTCAAAAGGCCTTGCGCGGTTTGGAAGTAGGCGTGGACGGCATGAACGAAAAAACCCAGGACCGCGAGGTGCTGGAGCGTGAATTGGGCGCCCCCGGCCCCGAGCGCATCTGGTACGTGGGCGATGCCTTTGCCCAGGGCATGACGGTCGAGGAAGTGTTTGCCCTCACCCGTATAGACCGCTGGTTTTTGGTGCAGATTGAGCAGATCGTGCAGATCGAATTGGAGCTCGAACGCCTGCCCCAACCGGCAACTGGCACCGTACTGGAGGGCTTGGATGCGCCGACCTTGCGCGCCCTCAAGCAAAAAGGTTTTTCCGACCGCCGCCTGGCGCGCCAACTGCGTACCAGCGATGCGCAAGTGCGCGAGCGCCGTATCGCGTTGGGCGTGCGCCCGGTCTATAAGCGGGTGGATACCTGCGGGGCCGAGTTCAGCACGAACACGGCCTATATGTATTCCACCTACGAAGCCCAGGGCGCAGAGTGTGAATCGCAGCCCAGCGATCGTAAAAAAATTATGGTGCTGGGCGGCGGGCCCAACCGCATCGGCCAGGGTATTGAGTTTGACTACTGCTGTGTCCACGCCGCGCTGGCCTTGCGCGAGGATGGCTATGAAACCATCATGGTTAACTGCAATCCCGAGACAGTTTCCACCGACTACGACACCAGCGACCGCCTCTATTTCGAGCCCCTGACTTTGGAAGACGTGCTGGAAATTGTGGACAAGGAAAAGCCACTGGGTGTGATCGTGCAGTATGGCGGTCAAACCCCTTTGAAGCTGGCGCTCGGACTCCAAGCCCATGGCGTGCCAATTATCGGCACCACCCCAGACATGATCGATGCCGCCGAAGACCGGGAGCGTTTCCAACAATTGCTGCATACGCTGGACCTGCGCCAGCCGCCCAATGCCACTGCGCGCACCGAGGCCCAAGCGCTGGAAAAAGCCAGCGCCTTGGGCTATCCGCTGGTAGTTCGGCCGAGCTATGTGCTGGGCGGGCGGGCCATGGAGATCGTCCATGAGCAGCGCGACCTGGAGCGCTATATGCGCGAGGCCGTCAAGGTCAGCCACGACTCGCCGGTGTTGCTCGATCGATTCCTCAACGACGCGATCGAGTGCGATGTGGATTGCATCCGCGACGCCACCGGCGCTACCCTGATCGGTGGGGTGATGGAGCATATCGAACAGGCTGGCGTTCACAGCGGTGATTCCGCCTGCTCCTTGCCGCCCTATAGCTTGAGTGTGGCCACCGTGGCAGAAATCAAGCGCCAAACCGCAGCCATGGCGGCGGGCTTGCAGGTGGTCGGACTGATGAATGTGCAGTTTGCGATCCAGTCGGTAGATGGCAAAGACCTTATTTATGTGCTGGAGGTGAACCCGCGCGCCTCGCGCACCGTCCCCTTCGTCAGCAAAGCCACAGGACTTCAATTGGCCAAGGTAGCAGCCCGCTGCATGGTGGGCCAGAGCCTGGCTTCGCAAGGTGTCACCAAAGAAGTCTCGCCACCCTATTTCAGCGTGAAAGAGGCGGTCTTCCCTTTCGTCAAGTTCCCTGGCGTGGACACCATCCTCGGCCCGGAGATGAAGTCCACCGGCGAAGTCATGGGCGTGGGCAAAACCTTTGGCGAGGCCTTTGTGAAGTCGCAGCTGGGCGCGGGCACCCGCTTACCGCGCGGCGGGCGGGCGTTCATCTCCGTCAAGCAAAGCGACAAGCCGCGCGCCGTCGAGGTGGCCCGCAGTCTGGCGGTCCTGGGCTTTGAGCTACTGGCAACCAAGGGGACGGCTGCGGCGATCAAAGCGGCAGGTCTGGAGTGCCGCGCCGTCAACAAAGTGGCTGAGGGCCGTCCCAATATCGTGGACATGATCAAAAACGAGGAAGTGGCCCTGGTCATCAATTCGGTAGAGGAGCGGCGCAATGCGATTGCCGATTCGCGCTACATCCGCACCTCCGCCTTGCTGGGTCGGGTTACCACCTTCACCACCATTGCTGCGGCGGAAGCGGCGGTAGAGGGCATGAAATACCTCGATCAGCTAGGCGTGATTTCGGTACAGGAGATGCACGCCCAACTCTTGGCATAATCGCTTCTCGACCCGATGGACAGCAGCGCGCTTTGGCGCACTGCTGTCCATCGTCATTTATGAATCCCCGTTGCACGAGTTTTCCGATGACCACTATTCCAATTACCAAACGCGGCGCCGAAATCCTGAAAGCCGAACTTCACCGGCTCAAGACGGTGGAGCGTCCTGCCGTGATCGGCGCGATTTCTGAAGCCCGTGCCCAAGGCGATTTGAGTGAAAACGCGGAATACGATGCGGCCAAAGACCGCCAGGGCTTTATCGAAGGCCGGATTCAAGAGGTCGAGGGCAAATTGTCCGTGGCCCAGGTGATTGACCCGGCAGCTTTGGATGCCGGCGGGCGCGTAGTCTTTGGCGCGACGGTGGACTTGGAGGAGGAAGCAACGGGCGAGCGCGTGACCTACCAGATCGTGGGCGAAGATGAGGCGGACTTGAAGCTCGGCTTGGTCAACATCAGTTCCCCTATTGCCCGCGCGCTCATCGGCAAGGAAGAGGGCGACACCGCTATCGTGATGGCCCCGGGCGGCCAAAAACCCTATGAAATCGTGGCGGTGCGCTACGTCTAAGGTGGTTACGGCTCAAGCCACAGGCCGCACCGGCCTTGGAGCTGGCTTGGATGAAACCGCGCTTAGGAAGCCTGGCTGCGCTTTTTGAGGCTGATTTTTGGTTTCGGCTTGGCCCGTTTGACGTTGCCGCCCGGCGTTAACCTTTGGTTGCCTAACACCCGCAGGGTTTTGACTTCAGGTCGCTGCCCGGCGCGTTTGCTGTACTTGAGTACCTTGAAATCGCGCGGTCCCGCTTTACGGTCCTCATCGACTACTTTTTCCTTTTCAGGCATCGGCCGCCACAACACCAGCAGTTTGCCGATATGCTGAATCGGCGCGGCACTGAGCTCATCGGCCAGGGTCTGAAACATGGCTTCGCGCGCTGCGCGGTCGTCTGAAAAAACCCGCACTTTGATCAGGCCGTGCGCATTGAGGGCCGCATCGGTTTCTTTTTTGACATTGGCCGTTAGGCCGTCGCCGCCGACCATGACCACCGGATCAAGATGGTGGGCCAGGGCGCGCTGCGCTTTGCGCTCTGTGGGACTAAGTTGGATAAGGGGCATGGGGCTATTATCGGCGCAATGAAAAAGCCGTCCGTCTCTTCGCCCTCGGTACCCGTTGTGGCTAAGGCGGCACGCGGCGGCAAGGTCAACAAGGCCTGGCTGCACGACCATATCAATGATCCCTATGTCAAGCTGGCGGCCCGCGAAGGCTACCGCGCGCGGGCGGCCTACAAACTCAAAGAAATCGACGAGGTTTTCGGCCTGGTCAAGCCCGGCCACGTGCTGGTGGACTTGGGCTGTACGCCGGGCGCCTGGAGCCAGTATTTGCGGCGGCGTCTGGCGCCGCAGGGTGCCGCAGCGGGCGCTTTGGACGGGAAAATCATCAGCCTGGACTTGCTGCCCATGGAGTCGATCGAGGGCGTAACATTTATCCAAGGTGATTTTCGCGAGGCCGATACCTTGCAAAAGCTGGAACTAGCCCTGGACGGCGCGCAAGCGGACATCGTGGTCTCGGACATGGCGCCCAATCTTTCGGGTATCTCCTCGGCCGATGCGGCCCGCATCGAATACCTGGTGGAACTGGCCATTGAATTCGCCCAAAACCACATGAAAAAGCAGGGGGCTTTGGTGGCCAAAGTCTTCCACGGCGGCAGCTATAACGCGGTGGTAGCGCGCTTTCGCGAGGCTTTTCAAACCGTCAAACCCTATAAGCCCAAAGCCTCGCGCGACCGTTCTTCGGAGACTTTTTTGGTCGGTATCGGCCTGCGTTAGGCGCAGTTCGATGGCGGCAAACTGCCCATGGCCTTGTGCAATTTACGGCCACTACACGCAAATACCGCTGAAAGCCCGCTTGAAAAGCCTAAAATGAATCTCATGTGACATGGGTATTTCCCGGCTCACGCCTTAACTGGAGCTTCGCTTGAACAATCAGTGGTTTTCCAAAATTGCAGTCTGGCTGGTCATCGGACTGGTACTTTTTACCGTTTTTAAGCAATTCGACTCGCACAGCGCCAGCGGCGCCGTGACGCTTGGTTATTCCGACTTCTTGGAAGAAGTGCGCAACAAAAACATCAAGAGCGCTGTCATCCAAGAAGGCCAGGGCGGCACCACAGAGATCGTTGCAGTCACCTCGGACGAGCGCCGGGTCAGAACCACAGCAACCTACTTGGACCGTGGCCTGGTGGGCGATCTGATTGCCAACGGCGTGAAGTTTGATGTCAAGCCGCGCGAAGAAGGTTCTTTGCTCATGACCTTGCTGGTGAGCTGGGGACCCATGCTGCTGCTGATCGGCGTCTGGATTTATTTCATGCGCCAAATGCAAGGCGGCGGCAAGGGCGGTGCTTTCAGTTTTGGCAAAAGCAAAGCGCGCTTGCTCGATGAAAACACCAATACCGTGACCTTTGCAGACGTAGCCGGTTGCGACGAAGCCAAAGAAGAAGTCAAAGAGGTCGTGGACTTCCTCAAAGACCCCAGCAAATTCCAAAAACTCGGCGGCCGCATTCCGCGCGGTTTGCTGCTGGTGGGCCCGCCCGGGACCGGTAAAACCCTATTGGCCAAGTCGATTGCAGGCGAAGCCAAAGTGCCGTTTTTCAGCATCTCCGGCTCGGACTTTGTGGAAATGTTTGTCGGTGTGGGCGCGTCCCGCGTGCGCGACATGTTTGACAATGCCAAGAAAAACGCACCCTGCATTATTTTTATCGACGAGATCGACGCCGTAGGCCGCCAGCGTGGCGCGGGCTTGGGCGGCGGCAATGATGAGCGAGAGCAGACGCTCAATCAGATGTTGGTGGAGATGGACGGTTTTGAGACCAATGTCGGCGTCATCGTGGTCGCTGCCACCAACCGTCCCGACATTTTGGATTCCGCTTTGCTGCGCCCCGGTCGTTTTGACCGGCAGGTTTATGTGACGCTGCCGGATATTCGCGGCCGTGAACAAATCCTCAATGTACACATGCGCAAAGTACCGCTGGGCCAAGACGTGAACGCCGGCATCATCGCCCGCGGCACCCCGGGTATGTCTGGCGCTGATTTGGCGAATTTGTGCAACGAAGCCGCCCTGATGGCCGCGCGCCGCAATGCCCGTTTGGTGGACATGGAAGACTTCGAAAAGGCCAAGGACAAAATCCTGATGGGCCCCGAGCGCAAGAGCATGGTCATGCCCGAAGGCGAGCGTAAAAATACCGCCTACCATGAGTCCGGTCATGCACTGATAGGCAAGCTCTTGCCCAAATGCGACCCGGTGCACAAAGTCACCATCATTCCGCGTGGACGCGCCTTGGGTGTGACGATGAGCCTGCCGGCGCAGGACCGCTATTCCTATGACAGCGAATACATGCTCAACCAAATTAGCATGCTGTTTGGCGGACGTATCGCCGAAGAGGTGTTCATGAACCAGATGACCACCGGCGCCAGCAATGACTTTGAGCGCGCCACCTCGATTGCCCGCGATATGGTGATGCGCTACGGCATGACCGACGCCTTAGGCCCCATGGTGTATGCGGAAAACGAAGGCGAGGTGTTTTTAGGCCGCTCGGTGACCAAGACCACCAATATGAGCGAGCAGACCATGCAAAAGGTGGATGCCGAGGTGCGTCGCATCATCGACCAGCAGTACCAGTTGGCCCGCAAGCTGATCGAAGACAATAAAGACAAAATGCATGCCATGGCCAAGGCTTTGCTGGAGTGGGAAACTATCGACAGCGATCAGCTCGATGACATTATTGCTGGCAAAGATCCGCGTCCACCCAAGGATTGGACGCCCCCGAGCGCCACGCCCGGCCCTAGCGATAGTGGTGGCAACGCGGCGCCCGCCACAACGCCCGAGCCGGCAACTACAGCGGCTTAAGCGCGCACCTGGAGGCGCTAGCAGTCAACGGGGCTTTAGGCCCCGTTTGCACGTTTGAAGCAGTTTTGATTGAACCCATCAGCAACTCCCCCTATGGCTATTTGGCAAACCAGCCGCTTTGATATGGACCTGTCGCAGCCCCGCATCATGGGGATTGTGAACGTCACGCCAGATTCGTTTTCTGACGGGGGCGTGCATGCAACAAGCAGCGCTGCGATGCGCCATTGCGATCAATTGTTGTTGGAGGGCGCTGACATCCTGGACATCGGCGGGGAGTCCACCCGCCCGGGCGCGCAGCCCTTGTCCGAGGCCGATGAGCTGGAGCGCATCCTGCCGGTTGTACGCCACGCCCTAAGTTTGGGCGTGCCCGTGTCCGTGGATACCTACAAACCGGCGGTCATGCAAGTGGTATTGGACTTGGGCGTGGACATCATTAACGATGTATGGGCATTGCGTTGGACAGCCCCTGGCTCTGCGCGCAGCGGCGTCGATGTGGTGGCTGGGCATGGCCGTTGTGGCGTTTGCTTGATGCACATGCATGGCGATCCGCAAACCATGCAGTTGTCTCCCATGCAGGGCGATGTATTGGCCCCGGTGATGGAGTTTTTGGGGCAACGAAGTCAAGACCTCATGGCCCGCGGTGTACAAAGTGCGCGCATTTGCTTAGACCCCGGTATCGGTTTCGGCAAAACCGTACACCAAAATTTCAGCTTGCTGGCACGCCAGTCAGAAATGCTCAGACTGGGTTTCCCGCTTCTGGCAGGCTGGTCGCGCAAGTCGTCTCTGGGTTCCGTCACCGGGGCTGCGGCCGGTGACCGGGTGGTCGCCAGTGCTGCTGCTGCGCTCTTGGCAGTGCAAAATGGTGCGCGAATGCTTAGGGTGCATGATGTGCTGGCCACCGCGCAGGCCTTGAAAGTGCTTGGCGCTGCGCAAGAGGCGGCAAAGCATTAGATAAGCCGGACTTGTGCTTTTTCTCTTAAAAAAACCAATAATTTATGACACGTCAATATTTTGGAACCGATGGCATTCGCGGCACTGTGGGTCAGCCACCGATTACACCGGACTTCATGCTACGCCTGGCCCATGCAGTAGGGCGAGTGCTCAAACGCAGCGAAACCCGCCCTACGGTATTGATTGGCAAAGACACCCGCATCTCGGGCTATATGCTGGAAAGTGCTTTGGAAAGCGGGTTTAACTCCGCTGGTGTGGATGTGGTGCTTTTAGGCCCTTTGCCGACACCGGGTGTGGCCTATCTGACGCGGGCACAGCGCGCTTCGCTGGGTGTAGTGATCAGCGCCAGCCACAACCCCTTTGACGATAACGGCATCAAGTTTTTCAGCGCCCAAGGCAGCAAACTGCCCGACGCCTGGGAGCAATCGGTCGAAGAGGCCTTGGCCCAGCTTCCGGTCTGGGAGACCTCAAGCCAGTTGGGCAAAGCCAAACGTTTGGACGATGCGGCGGGCCGTTATATCGAGTTTTGCAAGAGCACGTTTGCGCCAGACCTGACGCTCAAGGGCCTCAAAATAGTGGTCGATGGTGCGCATGGCGCGGCCTACCAGATCGCGCCCAAAGTGTTTCATGAGCTGGGTGCTGAAGTCATCGCCATTGGCTGCGCACCCGATGGTTTGAATATCAATAAGGACGTGGGCGCCACCCATCCCCAGGCCTTGGTGGCAGCGGTGCGCCAGCATGGCGCGCATTTTGGGATTGCACTTGACGGGGACGCCGATCGATTGCAACTCGTCGATGCGCAAGGGCGTTTGTACAACGGCGACGAGTTGCTCTACCTGATGGCCGATGAGCGCCTCAAGCGCGGCGAAGCGCTGGGCGGCGTGGTCGGCACCTTGATGACGAATATGGCGGTGGAGTTGGCCCTGAAGGCCCGTGGCTTGGAATTCGCGCGTGCGCGGGTGGGCGACCGCTATGTTCTCGAAGAAATGCAGGGACGCGGCTGGATCTTGGGGGGCGAGGGCTCCGGCCATTTGCTGGCCCTGGACAAGCACACTACCGGCGATGGGCTGGTGTCTGCTTTACAAATTTTGCAAGCCTGTATGCGCTCAGGCAAAACCATGGCGCAGTTGTTAGAGGGGGTAGCGCTGTTCCCGCAAACCTTGCTCAACGTGCGCCTTGCGCCGGGCGCGGACTGGAAGTCCAACGCGGCCATGCAGCAAACCATTGCGCACGTGGAAGCCGAGTTGGCCGACCAGGGCCGTGTGCTGATACGCGCCAGCGGCACCGAGCCGGTGCTGCGCGTGATGGTAGAGGCGCGTGATGCGGCGATTGCCAAGGCCAGCGCAGAGCGCATTGCCCAGACGTTGCGATGACTCCGCAAAAAACCCCGATTCGCGTTTGCCGCGTGGACTACGCGGACCCGGTGCACGCGCGCGCGCTGCTTGTCTTACTCGATGCCTACGCCCATGACCCTATGGGCGGTGGTGCGGGACTCAGCGATTACGCGAAAACCCATGTAGTGTCCGGCCTGGCTTCGCGTGCGCAGGCGTTTAGCGTGCTGGCCTTGGCGCAGGATGCGGCCCAGACGCCAGTGGGCCTGGTCAATTGCATGGAAGGTTTTTCCACTTTTGCAGCCAAGCCCTTAGTCAATGTGCATGATGTGATTGTGCTGCCCGATTGGCGCGGGCAAGGGGTGGCTGGCACCATGCTGGAGGCCGTAGTGCAAATCGCCCGTGAACGCGGTGCATGCAAGCTGACCTTGGAAGTGCTCTCGGGCAATCAAAAGGCCTTGCGCACCTACGCCAAACTGGGTTTTGATGCTTATCAGCTAGACCCCGAGGCAGGGACGGCGCAGTTTTTGCAAATGTGGCTCGATGCGCATGGCTAAGCGAATGCCTAAAGTCGCCACATTCAGCGCGCAGTAGCCGCCAAAAAAATAGCCACCTCAAAAGGTGGCTATTTCTATTCCTGTACACCAAGCCCGATCTTCAGTGCATGGGGTGTGCGCTTAAAAAGCGCATCCAAGCATCAAAAATCAGACCTTAAGAGTGCTTAGAAGTTGTAGCGAATACCGAAGGTAATGGCGGTTGGGTCATTGCCAGCAACGGTTGTCGCGGGGAAGTTATCGGCACCGGTAAAGGTTCCTTTTGCTTTTGTGTTGTTGGTGATCTGCGCGAAGCTGCCATACAGAATGGTTTGCTTGTCCAACGCATAAGCAGCTTCTAGGGCCATCATGGTCAAATCGTCTTGGGCATCGGATTTCGACTCGCCCGACATACCGTAGTTGAATTTGTAGGTCATCGCGCCGACGCCATAGTTCACCACAAACAGGGTGTTGGTGCTCTTACGTACGTTAGTTGCGATGGGCGCTTGGTTGTCCAAGGTGCTGAAAACGATTGCACCGCTCAGGGTATCCATCTTGGCGCCTACGGTGAATTTGGTGGCGGTCATACCGAAAGCCTTGTCTGACACTGCTTTGGATTGGGTGGCGATACCGGCGTTGTAGGTGCCGTTGTTCCACTCTAAAGAGGCTGCGTACAGAGGCTGATTGGTCGTCGCGGACTGTCCCTCATCAGGCGAGTAAGAGGCCTTCACCACCATATCGGCAAATTTAGGGCTAAGATAAACCAAGTTGTTGGTTTGGCGAGTGTGCACGTTGTCAAAAAGGCTGCTTCCAACGGCAGTTCTCGTGCCTTTGCCGTGAATGATGACTTCCATGGCCTCGCCCTCGCCGTACAAAGTACCTGCATAGCCACCGGCATCCAAGCTTTTCAGCGGGGTGTCATAGTTACCGACCAAGAAGGTACCCATGGAGTTGCTCTTGATACCGACAAAGCTGTTACGGCTAGCGAGGTAGCCTGAATTGGTCGCGATGTTTTGTGCCTTTCCATCTTCGGGCGAGAACGCAGACTCCACTTGAAACACGCCAGTCAAATCGCTGCTGATACCGCGCTCACCTTTGATGCCGAAGCGTGAAGCGTAGTTTTGCAACATGGTTCTTGTCAAAGCGCCGTCATTTGCGCTCTCAAGGGCTACGTCCAATCGGCCATACAAGGTCACCGCAGGTGCGGTTTGGGCAAAAGCCGAGGTGGCAAGCAACAAGCCGGCGGCCAGTGCCATAGCAGTTTTCTGGGCAGTCATAGTCATAAATACTCTTTCAGTTGGGGTTTGAACTAATGCCAAAATTCAAAAATGCTTGAATTGACCGCGCAAGTGTGGTTTTTTCATATGTCAAATCGGTGAACTAGGGTAATTACTGATTGCTTGTTACTTTTTTGCAACATTTATTTTGGGTTAGAAGCCGTCACGCCCGTGTCATGTGATGCGGTTAAATTAATTTTTATCTTTTTTGCCGGAGTGGTTATGTTTTCTAAAGCTGTTTGTATTGCTGCCGTATTGGCTGCACAGGTCTCCGTCAGCTGGGCGCAAAGCCCGGCCAAGCCTTTTAGCTTTGGCCTGTGGGGTGATATGCCCTATAAAAAAGCGGGTGACGATACCAAGCTGCCCGCAGTATTGCAAAGCATCAACCGCTCGGATATCGCCTTCTCTTTGTACGACGGTGATCTCAAGGATGGCAGCTCCAAGTGCACCGACGATGTGTACGCCGATGCGCTGAAAATGTTTGGCACCATGGTCAAACCGGTGGTGTATGTGCCCGGCGACAACGAGTGGACCGATTGCCACCGTACCAATAACGGCGGCTACGATGGTCTGGAACGGCTGAGTTACCTTCGCAAAGTGATGTTTCCTACGCTGAACAGCCTGGGCCAAAGCACGATGGCTTTAGAGCACCAAGGCAAGTTAGGTGAAAAATTTGTAGAAAACACCCGCTTTGCGCACGGTGGCGTGGTGTTTGTGGGCATTAACCAGCCTGGCAGCAACAACAACCTGATCCTGAGCGAGAAGGAGTGCAAAAACAAAAGCGCCCGTGATAACGCTCAATGTGATGCTGCCAATGCCGAATATCTGGAGCGTGACAGTGCCAATGTGGCCTGGATGCAAGCCTCGTTTGCTGCAGCAAAGGCACAAAACGCGATCGGCATCGTTGTTGTCACCCAGGGCGATCCGGGCTTTGATTTGCCTGAAACCGAGGGGTTCGACGAAAGCATGGAGCCTGCCGCGAGCGGCTATCGCCATTTCATGTCCAAGTTGGTGGAGCAAACCGAGCAATACGCCGGTCAGGTCTTGTTTGTCCACGGCGACACGCATTACTTCAAATTCGACAAGCCCATGTACAGCCCCTCCAAGCTGCTGCCCAACTTCACCCGCCTGCAGACTTTTGGCAGCCCCAGCCTGCATTGGGTTCGCGTGGTGGTGGACCCAGCCAGCGCCAATGTGTTTGCGGTGCATCCGGTAATCGTCAAATAAGCGCTTTTGCGCTGGGGTCTTACCCGGCCCCAGGCGCTTTTAGCGCGCATATGCGATCTCCAATGATCGTTGCTAGGTCGTTGAGCTGACGGGGGTATGAGTTTGACTTGCGTCATAGGGCACTGGTATTTCTGGCTCCATTGATCTGTTGTTTTTCTGTCTGAGGCACCATTGCGCTAAAGTCGCGCATGCTGCTTTCGCAGGAAACAGAGGAGATCATTGCATTGGAAAATACCAGTCAGGCCATTCACGACGCTGAGCACCCGGACTTATTAGACCGCGACCACTGCCTGGTGGCCTTCAATGAGCGGGTTTTAAGTTTGGCCGCGCGGGAGGACGTTCCGGTGTTGGAGCGTTTGCGCTATGTGTGCATAGTCTCTTCCAATATGGACGAATTTTTTGAGGTTCGCTCCGAGCCGCACCTCACTGCCAAGCGCACGGGTGACAAGCAGGGTAGCTATACCGAGGCCTCTTTTGATCGCCTGTCCGAGTCTTTGCATTTCTTGGTAGAGCGGCAATATGCGCTGTACAACAATGCGATCTTGCCGGCGCTAGCCCATTGCGGAATCAAAATCGCCTCGCACGGCGAGCGCAACCCGGCGCAGCGCCAATGGGTCAAGCAGTATTTCGAGCGTGTGGTGCGCCCGCTGCTCATTCCGGTCGGACTCGATCCGGCACACCCCTTTCCGCAGGTGGCCAATAAAGCGCTCAACTTTATTGTTCGACTGGGGGGCAAGGACGCTTTTGGACGCAGCAATGAGATCGCCATCGTCAAGGTGCCCCGCGTGTTGCCGCGGATCATCCGTTTGCCAGAAAAAGTGGCAGGCTCCAAGGCCGTCTTTGTCGCCTTGACCAGTGTGATACGCGCCCATTTGAGCGAGTTGTTTGAAGGCCGCGTGGTTGAGCAGTTTTCGCAGTTCCGGGTGACACGCCATTCAGACTTGTCCGTGGACGAGGATGATGTGCAAAACTTGCGTACCGCTTTGCGCCAAGGTTTGGTGCATCGGCATTATGGTGAGGCAGTGCGCCTGGAAGTATCGTCAAGCTGCTCCGAGCATTTGTCGCATTTTTTGCTTGAGCAGTTTGAACTTCCGGCGGCGGCTTTGTACCGCGTGAGCGGGCCCGTCAATTTGGTGCGGCTGACACAATTGATTGATTTGTTAGACAGTCCACAATGGTGTTTTCCTGTCTATCAAGCCTCGGTTCCAGTGCATTGGAATCTTGGGCCCCACGTGTTTGAGCAATTGCAGCGCGGCGATGTGATTTTGCATCACCCTTTTGAAAGCTTTGAAGCCGTCTTGCTTTTTTTGCGTGCCGCAGTGAATGACCCTAATGTGCTGGCCATCAAGCAAACGATTTACCGCGCTGGTGCGGATTCGACCTTGATGGATTTGTTGCGCGAGGCGGTGCGCAAAGGCAAAGAGGTGACGGTGGTGGTCGAGCTCAAGGCGCGCTTTGATGAGGAGGCCAATATCAACTGGGCCGAAATGCTGGAGTCGATTGGTGCCCAGGTGGTGTATGGCATTGTGGGCCTGAAAACCCATGCCAAGATGCTGCTGGTGACGCGGCGCGAAGGTAAGGTACTGCGGCGTTATGGCCATTTGTCCACCGGAAATTACAACCCGCGTACGGCCCGCCTGTACACCGATATCAGCCACCTCAGTGCGGACCCGGTTTTGACCAAGGACATGGAAAACGTATTCATCCATTTGGCAAGTCAGAGCCGATTGCCGCGCCTGAAAAAAATGTGGATGGCGCCGTTTAATCTGCATGAGCGATTGCTGGCAAAAATTGAGGCCTTGGCAAAGGCGGCGGCCCAGGGCGAGTCCACCCGCATCGTGTTGAAAATGAATTCCTTGACGGACTTGGCTTTGATCCATGCGCTGATTCAAGCCGGTCAGCGGGGGGTGGTGATTAACTTGATTGTGCGCGGCGCTTGTATGTTGCCGGCCCAAGTAAAGGGCTTCACAGACAACATCAGGGTGCGCTCGGTTATCGGTCGGTTTTTGGAACATTCGCGGGTGTACTATTTCCGCCAGGGCACGCACGATGTGCTTTATTTGTCCAGCGCGGACTGGATGAACCGCAATATGGTGCGTCGGGTGGAGTTGGCCTGGCCGATCAACGATCCGGTGCAACGCCAGCGCTTGATTGATGAATGCCTGCTGGCCTATTTGCACGATGGTTTGGATGCCTGGGATATGCAAGCCGACGGCAGTTATCGAGCGTCACGTGAATGCGGGATACTTCCCGAACACTCTGCACAAGCCGCGCTCATGGCGCGGTATGGCAAAACCCTTGGAAAGGCAGATACGGCATGAGTACGATGGACCTGGTGTTGTGGCGCCATGCCGAAGCGATCGACCTGGAACTGGTCGGCGACGACATGCTCAGAACTTTGAGCCCCCGTGGCGAAAAACAGGCGCAACGTATGGCCATTTGGCTGGATCGGCAGTTGCCAGCAGGCACCAAGGTGTTCAGCAGCCCCGCACTGCGCGCCGAGCAAACCGCCAAGGCCCTAGACCGCAAATACAAGGTCAATGCTGCGCTCGCCCCCTTGGCTGGCGTGGATGAGCTTTTGCAACTGGTGAACTGGCCGCATGCCAGCACCTGCGTGTTGGTTGTGGGGCATCAACCTACCATCGGCCAAACGATCGCCCAACTCTTGGCCATGCCGGGGCAAACCTGCGCGGTAAAAAAAGGTGCAGTGTGGTGGTTACGCTACCGCGAGCGCCATGGTGAAGAAGAAACCACTGTTTTGAGCGTGCAGTCGCCGGACTTGCTTTGAGGCGCCGCCGCTCTCGCCGGCGGCCCTAAGTGTCCAAAAACTCCATGGGCCAACCGGTTTTCTGCCAGGCCAGGGCTTCTTCGCGCAGCAGGTAGGCTGATTGTGGAAACTCAGCTGCCCAGTCGGCGTCGCAGCGCACTTTGACGACGCCTTTGCTTTGCGAGATTCGGACACAGTCTAGCTTGGGGTCGCGCCGGGCGTGGCACAAAATAACCGCAATGCGCAGCGCGATTAACTGCGCACGCAAGTCGTCCGAGGCCAGGTCGGCTTCGATTTTGCGTAATTTGCCGCGGTGCCCCAGCACCAGCAGGCTCAGGCGCTGCAATTCGTCCAAAGAAAAACCCATGGCATCGGCATTTTGCAAAATATAGGCGCCGTGCTTGTGGTGATCGCTGTGTGAAATATGGCTGCCGATCTCATGCAGCTCGGCGGCCCAGCGCAGCTTGCGCATGCTGCGGTTGGACTCGTCGCTAGGGTCTGGCGCTTGGTCGCCCAAAATTTGCACCAGCAAATGGGCGGCCAATTTAGCCACACGGCTGCCATGTGCGCGGTCCACATTGAATTTGTTGGCTAGGCGCTCGACCGTATTGCTGCGCAGGTCGCTGGCGCTCTCGCGTGAGCCTTGCATCTGGCACAAAAGGCCATGGCGCAAGCCACCCGCAGTGGGGTTGAGGCTTTCAATACCCAGCAAGCTAAATACGGCACGGGTGACCGCCAGACCGCCGGCGATGATGGGTTTGCGATCTTCGCGCAGGCCGGGGATTTTGCTGCCTTCTGCCTGGCCGGTTTCTATGAGAACTTCCTTGAGCCAGTCCAGGCCTTGCGCAGTCACCAAGCCATCGGCCCAGCCGCCCGCCGCCAAGGCCTCACTGACTGCGCTGACGGTTCCGGCTGAGCCATAGGCGACGTCCCAATGGGTGGGATGGTAAGCCTGCAAGGCGCCGTCTAATACGGCCTTGGCTGCGACTTCGGCCGTTTCAAATGACTTGCGCCGCCATTGCCCGTCGGGAAAATAACGGGTGGACCAGGCAATGCTGCCGACGCGAAAAGACTCCATTACACGCGGTTGTAGGTTCTGACCCAATATGAGCTCGGTCGATCGCCCGCCAATATCGATCACCAGACGCCGCTCGTCGGATGGCGGCAAAAGTTGGGAGACGCCCTTGTAGATGAGCCGCGCTTCTTCACGGCCGGAGATGATGTCGATGGGAAAGCCCAATACCTTGACCGCGCGCGCCAGAAAGGTATCGCGGTTGCGCGCTTCGCGCAGGGTTTGGGTGGCAACGGCGCGCACTTGCGGGGCTTTGAATCCGGCCAGGCGTTCACCAAAACGGGCCAGGCAATCCCAGCCACTTTGCATAGCCTGCGGCGTGAGGTTGCGTTCGCTGTCCATGCCCGCGCCCTGGCGGACCGATTCTTTTATATATTCAGTGCGTTCAAATGCGCCGTGTGATACGACGCCGATTTCCAGGCGGAAACTATTAGAGCCCAGGTCGATGGCGGCCAGGCGGGTGGGAGAGGACATGGGAAATGGTTCAAAAAGCTAATCCGCCTAAGGATAGCAGTAGCTTGGATGCGCAAGGGCTGCCCGCAAGGGAGCGGCGCGTTCGCACTTACCTACCCCAAACTTGCGTTGCTAATCGCACCGGGTCTGAGGGGCTGGAGGCGGCTGGGGCGGCCGTGGCGGCCACCCCAACCTTAAGGCTTATTTTTTCGGTGGGGTCAGTACGGTGTCGATGATATGGATGACGCCGTTGCTGGCCATGACATCGGCCTTGATGACGAATCCGTTTTCAACGGTCACAAAATCGCCTGCCTTGGCTAGCGCCAATGCGTCGCCATTAACCGCTTTGGCGTTGCTGTTTTTCACATCCTTGGATACCACTGCGCCCGAGACGGTGTGGAACAGCAAGATGTCCTTGACTGCTGCTGGGTTCTTGCTCAGGCTTTCCAATGTTCCGGCCTTGAGCGCTTTGAAAGCAGCGTCGCTGGGTGCGAACACGGTGAATGGGCCCGGGCCTTGCAGCGTCTCGGTCAAGCCAGCGGTTTTCACCAAGGTGTTGAGCGTGCTCAATTCGGGCGTCTTGGCGATTGTTTCTGCCAGGCTGACGGGTTTTTGAAGGCTAGCGCAAGCGCTAACCAAAGCAATAGCGGCACATGCCAGCGCGGCGCGGCGCGCTAAGCGCACAGTGAACAAATAGGACATAGGTAAGCTCCAGTTAAAAAACCAAGGATACGAATCAAAAATGTCAATTTGATGACAGAATGATTGGGTTTGGATCGATAGAGGACGGCATTTGCAGTCAGGAATCCTTGTTTTGTCACTCATCTGTCATATTTGATGCTTAGAGTCGTTGCATCCCTCAACCATTGAAAAGGTGTTCCATGCAGATCGTTTCTCCCCGTTCCCTTCTCGCGCTGGCCTCGGCATGCGCTTTCACCGTCACGGGCGTTCAGGCCCAGGAAATCACCGGTGCCGGAGCTTCGTTTCCAGCGCCCTTGTACGCCAAGTGGGCGTCTGATTACAACAAACAGACTGGCGTTAAGGTGAATTACCAGTCCGTCGGTTCGGGTGGTGGTATCAAGCAAATCGACTCCAAGACCGTCGATTTCGGTGCTACCGATATGCCTTTGACCGACGAAGTGTTGAAAACCAAAGGGCAGGTTCAATTTCCTACCGTTATCGGTGGCGTGGTTCCTATCCTAAACGTCGCCGGTATTGCGCCGGGCCAGTTGAAATTGACAGGCCAAATGCTGGGCGACATCTATTTGGGCAAGATTGCTCGCTGGAATGACCCCGCCATCAAGGCGATCAACCCTGGCGTGAATTTGCCCGATACCGCGATCGCCCAGGTACGCCGCGCAGATGGTTCTGGAACGACCTTTCTCTTTACGAATTACCTGAGCAAAGTGAATGCAGAATGGAAAGCCAAAGTGGGCGAGGGTACAGCGGTGAACTGGCCAGTGGGCGCGGGCGGAAAAGGCAATGAGGGCGTAGCCGCTTTTGTCGGCCGTCTGCCAAACTCCATTGGTTATGTTGAGTATTCGTATGTCAAGCAAAACAAATTGACCTACGCTTTGGTGCAAAACGCTGCAGGCAACTTTGCGAAGCCGGAAGACGACACCTTCAAGGCGGCTGCTGCAGGTGCCGATTGGGCTAAGTCTTTCTACCAGATCTTGACCAACCAGCCCGGCAAAGACGCATGGCCAATCAGCGGCGCAACTTTCATTTTGATGCACGCCAAGCAGGACAAGCCTGCTAACGGCACGGAAACCCTGAAGTTCTTCAACTGGGCTTATGCCAGCGGTGAAAAGGCCGCGACGGACCTCGATTACGTTCCCATGCCCGCAGCGGCAGTGGCGGCGATTCAAAAGTCTTGGGGTGAGATCAAAGACGCTTCTGGAAAAACCATCTCCTATAAGTAACAGGCATTTTTTGCCGAGTCTTTACCGGGTCAAGCGCAGGGATGCCGTGTTACGGACAGCGCTTGCCCGGATGTATAAAACCGAAAGCTAGGGCTTTTTATGAACCAAACCACGAGCCCCAAGCGGGCGCTAAGCGGTCCGCTTGCTGACCAGGTTTTTGGCTGGCTGGCCAAATCCGCGGCCTTGCTGACGATGGGATTGTTGGCAGCGATTTTGCTGTCCTTGGCCATTAGCGCTTGGCCTGCGATACACAAGTACGGCCTTTCCTTTTTGACCAGCACGGTCTGGGACCCAGTCCAAGAGGATTTTGGTGGCCTGGTGATGATTTACGGCACGGTAGCGACCTCCTTGATCGCACTACTGATTGCGGTGCCGGTGAGTTTTGGGATTGCGCTTTTCTTGACGGAGTTGTCTCCGGCATGGCTCAAGCGTCCATTGGGAACTGCGATTGAGCTATTGGCAGCGGTTCCTTCCATCGTTTATGGCATGTGGGGTTTGCTGGTGTTTGGCCCGGTGCTGGCGACTTATGTCCAAATCCCGCTGCAAAGCGCATTCAATGGCGTCCCCTACTTGGGTGCATTTGTTTCCGGTCCCCCCGTAGGGATCGGTATTTTGTCGGCGGGCATTATTTTGGCCATCATGATCATCCCTTTCATATCGGCGGTGATGCGCGATGTGTTTGAAGTGACGCCGCCGCTGCTCAAAGAGTCTGCGTACGGTTTGGGTGCGACCACGTGGGAGGTGGTATCGCGCGTGGTGCTGCCCTATACCAAAACGGGGGTGATTGGCGGCATTATGTTGGGTCTGGGGCGCGCTATCGG
Organism: Rhodoferax sp.; assembly: GCA_040400575.1. GTDB lineage: Bacteria > Pseudomonadota > Gammaproteobacteria > Burkholderiales > Burkholderiaceae_C > Allorhodoferax. Next base: position 89,392 of record JBBAPX010000007.1, on the reverse strand, counting down.
AGAGACCATGGCGGTTACCTTTGTGATTGGTAACTTCAACCAACTCGATTCCCTCAGCCTTTTTCAGGCGGCCAACAGCATTACTTCAGCGCTGGCCAACGAATTTGCGGAGGCCGGTGAAGGCTTGCACCAAGCGGCGTTGATGTACCTGGGCCTGGTTTTGTTTTTTATCACTTTTGTTATCTTGTCGCTGTCCAAGTTTTTGCTGGCACAGTTGCGTAAAGGCGAGGGGACCAAAACATGAGCACGAACCTTGCATTGGACGCTCGCAAAGCCCGGTTTGCCAGCCGCAAACGTGTCAATTTGCTGGCGATTGCTTTGGCCATGTCGGCTATGGCTTTTGGGCTTTTCTGGCTATTTTGGATTTTGTTTGAGACGGTCCGCTTGGGTATTGACGGCCTGACTTTCGCAACCCTGACGCAGATGACGCCGCCCCCCAACGAAGAAGGCGGTTTGGCCAATGCCATCTACGGCTCCCTGGTGATGGTCACTTTGGCCACCTGCCTGGGCGCGCCCATTGGAATTATGGCGGGCGTTTACCTGGCCGAGTTTGATTCCAAAGGATGGCTGGCCGAGACCACGCGCTTTGTCAATGATATTTTGCTGTCTGCGCCTTCTATCGTCATTGGCCTTTTTGTCTATTCGGTGGTAGTGTCCAGTTTCCGGTCATTTTCGGGTTTTGCCGGAGTGGTAGCGCTGGCGCTGATCGTCATTCCGGTGGTGATTCGTACCACCGAAGATATGTTGCGACTCGTCCCCGCTGGGCTGCGCGAGGCTGCTTATGCTTTGGGTGCACCCAAATGGAAAGTGATTGGCAGCATCACCATGAAGGCGGCGCGCTCGGGGGTGATTACCGGGGTACTGCTGGCGGTAGCGCGGATCGCAGGTGAAACCGCTCCCTTGTTGTTCACCGCTTTAAGCAACCAATTTTGGACCTCCAGTTTGAGTGAGCCTATGGCCAGCTTGCCGGTAACAATTTTCAAGTTTGCGATGAGTCCTTATGAAAATTGGCAGAAGCTCGCTTGGGCGGGCGTATTCCTGATCACCCTGGCGGTGCTCGGCCTCAATATCGTGGCGCGTGTGTTGACGCGTCAAAAAACCTAACGTTCCGGGAGCACAATTTCCATGCAAAACACAGATACCAGCATTGCCCGCACCAAGATTTCAATCAAAGACCTGAATTTTTATTATGGAAAATTCAAGGCATTGAAAGACATCAATTTGGACATCCCGGAGGGGCGTGTCACTGCCTTCATTGGCCCTTCAGGTTGCGGTAAGTCCACGCTCTTGCGCGTACTCAACCGTATGTTTGAGTTGTATCCAGAGCAGCGCGCCGAGGGGCAGATCTTGCTTGATGGCGAAGACTTGCTGAAAAGCAAAGACGATGTGGCCTTGCTCCGTGCGAAGGTGGGTATGGTGTTTCAAAAGCCGACGCCCTTCCCGATGTCGATTTATGACAACGTGGCCTTTGGTGTCAAGTTGTTTGAAAACCTCAGTACCAGCGACATGGAGGAACGGGTGGAATGGGCCTTGCGTAAGTCGGCACTGTGGACGGAGGTCAAGGACAAATTGCAACAAAATGGCTCTAGCCTTTCGGGCGGGCAGCAACAGCGCCTTTGCATTGCGCGTGGCATTGCAATCAAACCGGAGGTGCTTTTGCTCGATGAGCCCTGCTCGGCGCTCGACCCGATATCCACTGCCAAGGTGGAAGAGTTGATTGTGGAACTCAAGGCCGATTACACCGTAGTTATCGTGACGCATAACATGCAGCAGGCGGCCCGTTGTAGCGACTACACGGCCTATATGTATTTGGGTGACTTGATCGAGTTTGGCGATACCAAGCAAATGTTTTTCAAACCGCAGCGCAAAGAGACCGAAGACTATATAACCGGCCGTTTCGGCTAAGCTTGGAATAGACCCTGTCTGCCATTTTTGTCCCAATTTAACCCATGAGGAAATCCCATGCCAGATAAACATCTCTCCACCCAATTTGATGCTGAATTGACTTCGGTGTCATCCCAGGTCATGGAAATGGGCGGACTGGTTGAATCCCAGATTCTTGGCGCCATCAAGGCACTTGCCCACTTCAGTTTGGAATCGGCCGAGGAAGTCGCAGTGGCGGAGGCCCGCGTGAACGCGATGGAAATCGAGATTGATCGGGATTTGTCTTCGATCATTGCGCGGCGCCAACCTACAGCGCGCGACTTGCGATTGCTGATTGCCATCTCCAAGACCACCGCCAACTTGGAGCGGGTGGGTGATGAGGCCGCCAAAATCGCGCGCATGGTTCGTTCGATCATCGAGGCTGGCGCACCGCGCTCCTTGCCCACACTCGAACTACGTTACGCAGGAGAGTTAGCCTCTGGTTTGCTTAACAAGGCGCTCGATGCATTTGCGCGCTTGGATGTCAATGCCGCGTTAAGTATCTTGAAAGAAGACGATGAGATTGACCGGGAGTTTGATGGCTTTGTGCGCATACTCATCACCTACATGATGGAAGACCCGCGCACTATTTCAGCCAGTTTGGACCTTTTGTTTTTGGCCAAAGCGATCGAGCGCATTGGTGACCATGCCAAAAACATCGCCGAGTTCATCATTTATGTGGTCAAAGGCGAAGACGTGCGCCACAGCAGCTTGGCCCAGGTGGAGCAGGCGATTCAATGAGAAACACGCCTACGGTGCTGCTGGTCGAGGATGAGCCATCGATTGCCGAACTGATCGCAGTGAACCTGCGGCATAACGGTTTTCGCCCGATTTGGGCCATGGACAGTATCAGTGCGCAGCGCGAAATCGACGCGGCGCTGCCCGATCTGATTTTGCTGGACTGGATGTTGCCCGGGGAAAGCGGCCTGTCGATAGCCAAACGCTGGCGTGGCAATGAGCGGACCCGGGCGGTACCGCTGATTATGCTGACGGCCCGTGGCGACGAGGCAGACCGCGTTGCGGGCCTGGATGCGGGTGCGGACGATTACATCGCCAAGCCTTTCTCCACCAAAGAATTGCTCGCACGGGTGCGCGCGGTATTGCGCCGCCGGGCCCCGCAAATGAAAGACGAAGCTATTTTGATATCGGGCTTGCGCCTTGATTCGGCCACCCACCGGGTGTCCTTCAACGACCAGGCGATCAAACTGGGCCCTACAGAATTTAAGCTTTTGCAATACCTCATGGGGCATGCGGAGCGTGTGCACAGCCGAGGGCAGTTGCTCGATAAGGTCTGGGGTGACCATGTCTATATTGAGGAGCGAACGGTGGATGTGCATGTCAAGCGCCTGCGAGAAGCCTTGGGCGAGGCCGCCGCTATGGTGGAGACGGTGCGCGGGGCGGGCTATCGACTGACGGCCAAGCCCCAGCTTCAAGCGCAGCCAAGCGATTTGGCGGGCCAGGTGGGCTAAGAGCCGCCCGCATTACATGCTATTTCGCCTGCTTAGTGTTGTCCTGTTCCAGGGCGTGGGCGCATTGTTGGCTGCTATCTTCATGCGCGTTTTTGCGCCAGCCCAAAGTCCTATGGTGGCAGCCATCTTATTGGGCGCCTTAGCGGCCACCTATTTTTGGCTCCTTTGGGATTTATCGCGGGGTTTGCGCGTTATGCGTTGGTTGCGCAGTGATGAAACCCGTGAAGTGGCGGTGCAATCGGGCCTGTGGGGCGAGTTTTCAAATCGCATCCGCCGCTTACTGCGCAATAACGAACGAGCGGTGCAGCAGCGTGATGAGCGATTGCAGGAATTTCTAGCCGCTATGCAGGCCTCGCCCAACGGCGTGGTGTTGCTCGATAAGGATTTCCGTATTGAATGGTTTAACGATTCAGCGGGACTGCATTTTGGTCTGGACGTGCGGCGCGACTTGGAGCAGCATTTTGCGAATTTGGTGCGTGACCCGAGCTTTGCCGCCTACTTTGCTGCTAAAGACTTTGAAAAAGATGTGTCGATGCCGGGCCGTGCTAGTACCGCCTCCTTGCCGGTGCGCCTGTCGGTGCATGTGCATCCCTATGGGGAGGGGCGCAGTCTGCTGCTGTCGCGTGATGTCACTGCCGTGGAGCAGGCCGAGGCCATGCGCCGCGATTTTGTGGCTAATGTATCGCACGAAATCCGCACCCCGCTGACCGTACTCGGTGGTTTTGTGGAAACATTGCAAACCCTTTCGCTCAATGCGACTGAACGCGCACGTTACCTTGATTTAATGGCGCAACAGGCCTCGCGTATGCAGTCTTTGGTGAGCGATCTGTTGACGCTTTCGCGGCTAGAGGGCAGTCCGCTGCCTTCAACGCAGGATTGGGTGGATGTCAATGTGCTGGTGGACCAATGCCGCCAGGAAGCGGGCGAGTTATCCCGCGTCTTGTGGGGTCAAGCCCATAGTGTGAGCTTTGAAATCCAGCCGGGTTTGTCGCTGGCCGGCTCCGCTTCGGAGTTGCACAGCGCATTTTTTAACCTTATTGGTAATGCGGTGCGCTACACCCCCGCTGAAAAGTCCATCCGCGTCATTGCCAGCGTCACCGAAGCTGGGGGGGCCCAATTTTCAGTCTATGACCAGGGCATGGGCATTGCGCAAGAGCATATTGGGCGCCTGACCGAACGTTTTTACCGGGTCGATCGCAGCCGCTCGCGCGACACGGGTGGCACCGGGCTGGGGCTGGCCATCGTCAAGCATGTGGTGCAGCGCCATGGCGCCGAACTGTCAATTTCCAGTACCCCCGGGGAGGGTTCACGTTTCCAGATCGTGTTTCCTCCTCACAGGGTGCAATTCCAAGCAGTGCAGGCGCCTGCCCAAGCATTGGCTGCCTGACCCTTTCCCACCGACTAGGCCGGCCCCTGGCCTTGACGTGTCTTTTGGGTAGAGCGCGCTAGCAGCGCTGGCCTGCAAGGCACAATAGCTACCGCTATGTCTGTGCTTGCTTACTACCAAAAAGAGTTGTTAAACCGCGGATTCGACAGCGATCCGGCGCAATTGCGTGCGGTGCAAGCCTTGGATGTGTGTGCCCTGGAATGGGCCATTTACAAGGAAAAACGTGGCAACTCTTTCAAGAAACTGATCCACCATCCCCCCATCCCCCGGGGCGTCTATTTGTACGGTGGTGTGGGGCGGGGCAAAAGTTTTTTGATGGATTGCTTTTTCGAGGCGGTCCCACTCAGGCGCAAAGCGCGCTTGCATTTTCATGAGTTCATGCGCGAAGTGCACCGCGAACTCCATGACTTGCAGGGTACTGCCAACCCACTTGACGTGCTGGGCGAACGCATGGCGCATCGTTATAAGCTGATTTGTTTTGACGAATTTCATGTCGCCGACATCACCGACGCCTTGATTTTGCACCGCCTGCTCGAAGCTTTGCATACCCATGAGGTGGGCTTTGTGACCACTTCGAATTTCAAGCCCGATGATTTATACCCCGGCGGTATGCACAGGGACCGGGTGCTGGGTGCGATTGCATTTTTGAACCAGCACATGCAGGTTATCAATGTGGACAACGGCACGGACTATCGCCGTTTAGCCATGGGCGCTTTGGATCTCTACCATGTTCCCAACGGGCCTGTTGCGGACGAGGCCATGGCCCAGGCTTTTGCCAGCTTGGCCGAAGCCCAGGACGGCGAGCGCGTGTTGCGCATCGAGCAGCGCAGCATCTATGCCCGCAAGCGCGCCGGAGGCGTGGTCTGGTTCGATTTCAAAGAGCTCTGCGGCGGGCCCCGCTCGCAAAATGACTATTTGGAAATTGCCAGCCAGTTCCATACGGTGCTGCTGAGCGATGTACCCCATATGCCGGTCAACCGCAACGCGGAGGCAAGGCGCTTTACCTGGTTGGTCGATGTGCTCTATGACCGGCACATCAAGTTGATTGTCTCGGCCCAAGTGCGGCCGGAGGAGCTCTACACCGAAGGTCCGCTGGCGCATGAGTTCCCGCGCACGGTGTCGCGCCTCAATGAAATGCAAACCCCGCAGTTTCTGGACCTTGAGCGCCGCAAAGTGGATACAGGTCTGACGTGAAGGCCTCGATGCTTAGCTTTGCCCGACGGCTTGGGCGCGCGTGACATCCTTGGTCCAGGCCGTTGAGTCCGCTTTTTCCGCAGAGGGTGTTTTAGCTCGCAAACTCGATGGATTTCGGCTGCGCCCCGGCCAGCAAACCATGGCCCATGCGGTAGCAAAGGTGATGCAAGAGGGGGGTGTGCTGGCGGTGGAAGCCGGTACCGGCGTGGGTAAGACCTTGGCCTATCTGGTGCCCGCATTGCTTAGCGGGGAGCGAGTCATCATCTCCACCGCCACCAAGACCTTGCAGGAGCAGCTTTTTTTGCGCGATCTGCCCAGGGTAATTCAAGCCTTAGGCTTTCCCGTTCGCATGGCGCTGCTCAAAGGGCGCAGTAGTTACCTGTGTGCGCAGCGCCTGTCCACAGCACACCAGGCGGCTTATGATTTTTCGTCGCAAGATTTGCAATTGCTGGAGTCTGCGCGCATCTGGGCTCACAGAACAGTGGAAGGTGATATCGCCGAACTCGGTGCGCTGCAAGACCACTCGGTGCTGGCCGGCTTGGTAACTTCCACGCGCGAAAACTGCCTGGGCGCCAGCTGCCCGCAAATTGCCAATTGCCATACTTTGCAGGCGCGCCAGCGGGCCATGCAAGCGGAGCTGGTGGTGGTGAACCACCATTTGTTTTTTGCCGATGCGGGGGTGCGCGCATCGGGCGTGGCCGAACTGCTGCCTAGCGTCCGAACGGTGATACTGGACGAGGCACACCAACTGAGCGATATCGGGGTGCAGTTTTTGGGGCAGCGTTGGAGCACTGCGCAGGCGCGTTCTTTGGCCCAGCTTTTGGGCGCGCAAAACAGCGGCCCCGCGCGCGGTATGGCCGATTGGCTAGGACTGGCGGCCGACCTGGCACAAGCCGCAAAGGCTTTGCATGCGCTGCCAGCGGCCGTCGGCCAAGCGCCTCGCCTTTCCTGGGTGGACGCCAGCCCCGACATGCTGTCGCCAGCCCATTGGGATAGGGCAATCCATCAAATTTTGCACAGTCTGGACAGGGCTTTGCAGACATGCAGCTCGCTGGGCCTGGCCTGGCCCGACCTGGCCACGCTGGCGCAGCGCTGCCAGGCTATGCATGACAGCCTAATCCTTTTTGCACGAACCCGGCCGGCCGATCAGCTGCGCTGGCTGGAGTATGGTGCTGAGCTGAGCTTGCACCAAGCGCCCTTGACCATTGCGGCGCATATGCAGGCGCTGCTGCCAGCTACCACCGAGCAGGTCCTAGAGCGCGGCACCTCCTGGATTTTTACTTCCGCGACGCTGGGCACCGATGCCCAACTCAGTTGGTTTGTAAACAGCTGTGGTTTAGCGGGGCACACGGTTTTGCAAGTGCCCAGTCCTTTTGACTATGCCGAGCAGGCTGCGCTGTATGTGCCAGAGGGCGCCCACGCGGCGGCGGCCCAGGATCACAGCGCAGGAGTTGCCGCACTGGTGGCCAGAGGGGTCCGCATTCTGGGAGGCCGCACCATGGTGCTCACCACCACACTGCGGGCTATGCGTGCGATTGCCCAAGCGCTGGCTGAGGACTTGGCCGGCACCGGCATCCAGGTGCTGGTGCAGGGGCAGTATGCCAAGCGCTTATTGATTGAAAACTTTTTGCGCGCGCATGCTGTCAGCACTGCTCGAACAGCCTCGATCGATGGGACCGGTAGCGTGCTGGTCGCCACCGCCTCCTTTTGGGAGGGCGTGGACATTCCAGGCGATGCCTTGCAAATGCTGGTGATTGATAAGTTGCCTTTCGCCCCGCCTGATGACCCTTTGGTGCAAGCCCGTGCTCTGGCGATAGAGCAGGCCGGCGCAAGCCCATTCAAAGAGTTGCATCTTCCCCAAGCAGCACTGGCGCTGAAGCAGGGGGCAGGCCGTTTGATACGTAGCGAAAGCGATCGGGGCGTTTTGCTCGTGTGTGACCCGCGTTTAGTGCAAAAAGGCTATGGCAAGAAGTTATTGGCGAGCTTACCCGCTATGCGTCGATTGGCCGATGAGGGCCAGTGGCTGGACGCTTTAGAAGGCTTGCGCAAGGCGCGACAAGCCGATGCTGGCGATGGACTTGTGGCCGCCTCAAGCCTGACTAGTTCGACTTGAACCAATTGAAGTTGGGGAAACTCCAATCGAGTTTGGTGGGATTGAGTTTGTTGAGGTCCAGCCAACTCTGCGTATCTGCTTTGCCGTTTGGACTGAGAAATTCGCTGCCCGGGTAGGTCGCTTCCAATACGCGTTTTGCGTCCTGGCTCAGTTGCGCCATGCCCAGCGCTTCGTAAGATTTGTAAATGAGGTAGAGCGCTTCTTCTACTGCAGGTACATCGCGGTAATCGGCAACCGCAGTTTGCGCCCGGTTCAAGGCAGCCACATACGCGGCGCGCTTAAAGTAGTACTTAGCTACATAGACCTCGTTTTTGGCCAGCATCTGCACGATGTAGCGCATGCGCAAAAGTGCATCTGGGGTGTAGCGCGATTGGGGGAAACGCGTGCTTAATTCCTTGAAAGAGTCAAAAGACTCTTTGGCTGCTTTTTGGTCACGTTCAGCCAAATCCTGCCCGGTGTATGCGCCAAAAATACCCAGGTTTTCATTGAAATTGGACAAACCTTTGAGGTAAAGCGCATAGTCCAGCGCGGAGCTGGCCGGGTGCAGCCGCAGAAAGCGGTCCAGTGTCGCAATGGCTTGGGCCTTGTCTCCGGCCTTGAATTGCGCGTAGGCTTTGTCCAACTGGGCTTGCTGGGCTAAAGGGGTTCCTGCGGCCCGGGATTCAAGTTTTTCCAGAAAGGGAATGGCTCTGTCCCATTGGCTCGAGTCCATCAGTTCCCGCGCCTCGCTGTACAGCTTGTCGGGGCTCAGGCCCGCTGTTTTGTCTTCAGGCGTGGTCGAGCAAGCGCCCAATAAGCCCACTGCCAGCGCCAAAAGCACCGAGTAAACCACCGATAATTTGACGCTCAACATGGTAAAAACTTTCTTGGAACACACCAATCCCATTATATCGAGCGCCCTTGTAGAGGCGGCTGATCAGGATGAGGGCGATGACTTCCTAGCTGCTGGTGTGGAACTGCGTCAGCTCAGCGTCGATGTTCACTTGCACGGCCAGCGACTGGACAAAGCGCTGGTGCAGGTGCTCCCGGAGTTTTCCCGTAATTACTTGCAGCAACTGATAGACGTCGGTGGCGTTTGTGTCAACGGCGTGCAGTTGCGCAAGCAGGCGACCAAGCTCAAAGCAGGCGATGCATTGCAGTTGGAGTTGCGCCCCACAGCGCAAAGCCAGGCCTTTGCGCCCCAGGCCATGGACCTGCAGGTGGTCTACCAGGATGCACAGGTTTACGTGCTGGACAAGGCGGCGGGACTGGTGGTGCATCCGGCGCCTGGCAATTGGAGTGGCACTTTGCTCAACGGCTTGCTGGCTATGGACCCCGGCTTGGCAGCCGTGCCGCGCGCTGGCATTGTGCATCGGCTGGATAAAGATACCAGCGGCCTGATGGTGGTAGCGCGCACCCGCCAGGCTATGGACGCCTTGGTGCAGGCGATCGCGGCGCGCAGCATGCGCCGCCAGTATGTGGCCCTGGCCAAAGGCACTTGGCGCGGCACGCCTCAGCAAAGTGTCAAAGCGGCCATAGGCCGCGACCCGCGTAACCGTTTGCGCATGGCGGTCGTCGATCTGGCTACCACGCCAGGAAAAACCGCACAAACCGATATCTACTTGCTCGGACAGGTTCCGCAAGGCTGCCTGGTGCATTGCGTGCTGCATACCGGGCGTACCCACCAAATCCGGGTGCACATGGCCTCCCTGGGTCACCCTTTGCTAGGGGATTACGTCTACGGTGGGCCCGTCGTGCCGGGGCTGGCACGGCAAGCGCTCCACGCTTTCAGTCTGGCTTTCGCGCACCCTATTACCGGTGTGCCGCTGGCCTTTGAAAGCCCCTTGCCCCCGGATTTGGCCGCGCTGCTGGCTGATTGGGGCCTTCGTTACAATGCCGCACCGCTCTAGGCGCCCCGGCGCCTGAACCCGCGCTGCCTTTTGGAACAGCCGCTTCGGGGTTCCAGAACACACTTCTTTTACGCTTAGAGCGCAAGCTCCATCCGCTCCCGCTACTTGCATCATGAATTTGGCACACGCTTTGCGAATCCTAGAAACCGCACTCTTGTGCGGCCATCAAGCCTTGAGCCTGCGCGATATGGCCACCTTGTTTCAGGATGCCTTGGGTGAAGAGGACCTACTGGCGCTCTTGGCGCAACTGGAAACGGAGTGGGAGGCCAAGGGCATTGAACTGGTCCAAGTGGCCAGCGGCTGGCGTTTCCAAAGCCGCCCACAAATGCGCGAATACCTGGACCGCCTGCACCCGGAAAAGCCACCCCGCTATACCCGCGCCACGCTGGAAACGCTGGCGATCATCGTGTACCGGCAACCGGTCACCCGCGGTGATATGGAGGATATACGTGGCGTCACCATCAATTCATTGTTGCTTAAACAGCTCGAAGACAGGGGTTGGGTCGAAGTCATCGGCCACCGCGAGGCGCCAGGACGCCCGGCTTTGTTTGCCACCACCAAGCAGTTTTTAGACGATTTAGGGCTGTCCAGTTTGGGGGATTTGCCGCCCTTGGAAGCGATGGGCCAAGCCAACGTCCAGATGCTGGCCGATGCGGTGTCAGGCGCCAGTCCCCATGCAGAGCTGCTGTTAGCCGCGCCCGATACCGCAAGCGGCGATGCCGAGCCGGCCACGGCGGAGTTGGCGTTGAGCGCCGTCCAAGACGCGCCAGAGCCGAGTTCTGCCGACCCCGCAAGCCCGGTCTGATCATTTCCCAGGAAAGCCCACCACTGTGACAAACCCCAAGGCCCAAGACGCATTGCCCGTCGATGCAATCGCGTTGGCGCAGCCACCTGCCAGCGCGGCCATTGCATCGGACGGTGCGCCGCCGCAGTCCGTCAGCCTGTTTGATGCAGTGGTGTCAGGCGCCTTTGATCTGGAGGATGCCCTTGCCGCCGAAGCAGAGCCTCGGCGGATTTTGCAAGCGCAAGCCGAGACGCCCAAGTTGCACAAGATATTGGCGCAATCGGGCATGGGTTCGCGCCTGGAGATGGAGCGTCTGATCTTGGAAGGGCGCATTTCGGTCAATAACGAACCGGCGCATATTGGACAGCGGATCCAGTTTGGTGACCATATAAAAGTCAACGGCAAGCCAGTGCGTTTTCGCATTGACCCGCCGCCTGCGCGCGTTATCGCTTACCACAAGCCGGTGGGCGAAGTGGTGACGCATGATGACCCGCAAAATCGGCCCACGGTCTTTCGACGGCTGCCCAAGCTGCAACAAGGCAAGTGGCAATCCGTAGGGCGATTGGACCTCAATACCGAAGGCTTGTTGCTGTTTACCAGCTCTGGTGATCTGGCCAACCAGCTGATGCATCCGCGCTTCGGCTTGGAGCGTGAATACGCGGTGCGGGTTTTGGGTTCCCTGAGCCGCGACGAGAAGCACCTGTTGCTCGATGGTGTGCGACTAGACGATGGCGTAGCGCAATTTGGCAGCATCCAGGATGGCGGCGGCGAGGGCAGTAATTGCTGGTACCGCGTGACGATCTCCGAGGGGCGTAACCGCGAGGTGCGCCGGATGATCGAGGCCGTGGGCCATGCCGTTAGCCGCCTCATTCGCATCCGCTACGGCGCTATGCTTTTGCCACGCGGTCTTAAGCGTGGCGCTTGGATGGAGTTGGAAGAATCCGACATCCGCGCCTTGACCCAGGCGGCCGGCGGCCCCGCCGGTGCCCCCGGACAAGCCGCGCCTGGCCGGCCCGAGCGAGCAGGCTCAGTCAAACCGGCCTACGGCAAAGCACGGGCGCCGGGTGCCGCAAGAGGGCCGCGAGTCGGTCGCGCACCCCTGCCTGGGAAGACTCAATTGGGCAGCCCGATGGGCGAAACGCGGCCAGCGCCTGCCAGGGCGTCGACCGGCCAGCCCGATCCCTTGAAAACTTCGGTCGGCTACATCGGCGCTGATAGTTTGACGCGCCAGCGCAAACAGCAGGGCGGCAAGTCCGGTGCTATGCCTTTTGGGCCTAGGGGAAAAGGCCGCCCTCGCTAGGGGTCGGATGCTAAAATCGGGCGCTTTGCCACGCAGGGTGGCGATACTATTCAAAACGAAGGTTTACTCAAGACTATGGCAATCGAACGCACGCTCTCCATCATCAAGCCCGACGCTGTGGCGAAAAACGTCATCGGACAAATTTACGCCCGCTTCGAAGGCGCTGGACTGCAGGTGATCGCGGCCCGTATGGCCCACCTCTCGCGCGGCGAAGCGCAAGCTTTTTACGCAGTGCACAAAGAGCGCCCCTTCTTCAAAGACTTGGTTGATTTCATGATCTCCGGTCCCGTGATGATCCAGGTCCTGGAAGGTCCCAACGCCATCATCACCAACCGTGACCTGATGGGCGCTACCGACCCCAAGAAGGCCAACCCCGGCACCATTCGCGCTGACTTTGCAGCCAGCATTGACGCCAATGCGGTGCATGGTTCGGACGCGCCGGAAACAGCGGCAGTAGAGATTGCCTTTTTCTTCCCCGGCATGCAGATTTACGCACGCTAAACCCGACTATGCGGGCCAATCTACTCGACTACGACCTCGAGGGTTTGGCCCATTTTTGCGAGCGCCTGGGCGAAAAGCGATTTCGGGCGGTGCAGTTGTTCCGCTGGATACACCAAAGAGGCGCTAGCGACTTTGACGCGATGAGCGACTTGGCCAAGTCCTTGCGCGAAAAGCTCAAGACCGGCGCCTTGGTGCAAGCGATGCCGGTGGTATCGCAGCAAGAGTCTGCAGATGGCACGATCAAGTGGTTGTTCGACGTTGGCGCTGGTGACGCCATCGAAGCGGTATATATCCCCGAGGCCGACCGCGGCACTTTGTGTGTTTCGTCCCAGGCAGGTTGCGCAGTAGCCTGCCGCTTTTGTTCTACGGGCCACCAGGGCTTTAGCCGCAACCTCACGGCCGGCGAAATCATGGCCCAGCTTTGGTTTGCTGAGCACTTTTTGCGCAAACGCCTCGGGCGCGATGAACGCATCATCTCCAATGTCGTCATGATGGGTATGGGTGAGCCACTGCAAAATTATGCCGAGCTGTTACCCGCTTTGCGCACCATGCTCGATGACCACGCCTACGGTTTGTCGCGCCGCCGCGTCACGGTGTCCACCTCCGGCATGGTGCCCATCATGGACCGCTTGGGCCAGGACTGCCCGGTGGCACTGGCGGTTTCGCTGCATGCCCCGCAGGACGCACTGCGTGATGACTTAGTGCCCTTGAATAAAAAGTACCCGCTAGATGAACTCATGCGCGCTTGCGAACGCTATCTGGCAGTGGCGCCGCGCGATTTCATCACCTTTGAATATTGCATGCTCCAGGGTGTAAACGACACGCCGGCCATGGCGCAGGAATTGATCGCGCTGCTGCGCCGCTATGGCCAGGGCCGCGCCGGATGGTGCAAGCTCAATTTGATTCCCTTCAATCCCTTTCCTGCATCCGGCTTGCAGCGCTCTACGCAGGCTGCCGTGGCAGCCTTTGCCCGCAGCTTGAATGACGCGGGAATCATTACCACGGTACGCAAGACCCGTGGCGATGATATTGACGCCGCTTGTGGTCAGCTGGCAGGCGAAGTGCGCGACCGTACCAGCGTCATGCTGCGCATGGACAAGCGAAAAGCGCGCGAAACTGCGTCGCCTGGACTTGCAGCCGCGGTCGAGGTGCTGCATGCGGTTTGATGCGCAGGCTTGGATGGCGCTAGCGCCGCGTAGGGTCTATGCCCCTTGGATCGCCCGCAGCCGTGTGTTTGTTGGCCTGTACTCACTAGTCTTGCTGGCAGCATGCGCAGGTGCTGGCAAGTCCGAGCTGAGTGCCGGCTCTGTCGATTCGGATGCGCGCAAGCGCGCCCGGGTGTATTTGGAGTTGGCCTCCACCTATTTTGCTGACGGAATGAACCGCTATGCGCTGGACGCCATGCAGCAAAGCCTGGCCGCAGACAATGGTTTGTACGAGGCGCATAACCTGCGTGGCCTGATTTATATGCGCATGAACGCGCCGGCACTTGCCGAAGACGGCTTTCGCAAGGCCCTGGCGGTAAATGCGCAAGCGGCTTCGGTGCAACACAATTACGGATGGTTTTTGTGCCAGCAAGGTCGTATGGGCGAGGCGATGGCCATGTTTAGTGTCGCCTTAGCCAATCCGGCCTACGACGCACGCGCCAAAACCTGGCTGACTCAGGGCTTGTGCCAGGCCAAGGCCGGACAGGCGGCCGATGCAGAAAATAGTTTGTTCATGGCCTTTCGTTTAGACCCCGCCAACCCGGTAGTCAGCTATAACCTTGCTTTGCATTTATTTAAGCAGGCCGATTACGCGCGTGCGCAGGCTTTTCTTGCTCCGCTCAATACTTCACAATGGGCCAATGCGCAGACCTTGTGGCTGGGCATCAAACTGGCCCGCAAGAGCGCAGACGGCTTACAAGTGACGGCATTGAGCGCAAGCTTGCGAAGCCGTTTTGCGCAATCACCGGAGCTGAGTTTGCTCGACAAAGGGGTGTTCGATGACTGATGCGGACGAACCAAGGATTGGCCTGCGCGTGCCTTCCGAACTTGCCGATACGCCGCTTGCAGAGAAAGCGCCCAGCGTCGGGCAGCAGTTGCAGCGCGCGCGCCTGGACATGGGGATGTCTCTGGAGAGCTTATCGGCGCGCCTGAAAGTATCGGTACCGCGCTTGCAGGCCTTTGAGAACGATCAATTTGAAAAAGGCCCCAATTTGCATAGTGGCCGCGCCATGGTGGCTAGCGTGGCGCGTTTTCTCGGCCTGGATGCACAGGTCCTGTTGACCCAACTCCCGCAGCCGACGCCCCGGGGGCCTGCCCTCGCCATACAGGAAGCGGTGGGAGGTTTCAACAAGGAAACCCGGTTGACCATGCTGCGCGATGCACCGGGGCCGGTGTCTCCGGCCTGGTGGATTGCATTGGTTTTGTTGTTGTTAGCGGGTTTGATTTATTTCTATCCGCAGATCGCACAGATGAGCCAAGCTGCGCTGAGCGCTACTGCGCCGCAGTCTATCGTGCCCGCAATAACGGCACCCCAATCGCAGCCGCAAGACGCTGCCGTTCAAGCCATGCCCGCCGCACTGCCTGCCGCGTCCATGCCCGAGGCACCTGCGCTGCCCATCGCGCTGGATCGCGGCGCATTGACGCTCAAACTTGCGCAGCCGGTGCTGGTGCTCAAGGCGCGCGGCAGTACTTGGATTGAAGTCACCGACGCCAAGGGAACCGTCTTGTTGCGACGCACGTTGGCGGCTTCTGAAGCTGCCGAAGTGCTTGGCGACTTACCCCTTGCGGTGGTGGTAGGGCGGGCCGACCACACCGATGTATGGGTGCGAGGCGCGCTTTTCTCGTTGGAGACGCATACCCAAGACAATGTTGCCAGATTCAAGGTGCCATGATGACAAGTCAGACTTTTTTGAACTCCAATGGAGTAGCTGCGCGCCAAGGCCTTCAGGCCAGTGTGCGCTGGGGCAGCAATGTGATAACCATTGGTGGCGGCGCGCCCGTGCGTATCCAGTCAATGACCAACACCGACACCGTGGATGCCATCGGTACGGCGATTCAGGTGAAGGAGTTGGCGCTGGCCGGTTCCGAGCTGGTGCGCATCACCGTCAACACGCCCGAAGCGGCGCAGGCGGTTCCTTACATCCGTGAACAATTAGACCGCATGGGTATCGCCGTGCCCTTGATCGGTGATTTTCATTACAACGGCCACCGATTGCTGACAGATTTTCCCGATTGCGCGCAGGCGCTCTCCAAATACCGTATCAACCCGGGCAATGTTGGCAAGGGCGATAAGAAAGACCGTCAGTTCGGGCAAATGATTGAAGCGGCCATGCGCTGGGATAAGCCGGTGCGCATCGGTGTGAACTGGGGCAGTCTGGACCAGGAGTTACTCGCTGATTTGATGGATGCCAACAGCAAGCTGCCTGAGCCGCGCAATTACAAGCAGGTGATGTACCAGGCCTTGATCAGCTCGGCGGTGGGTTCGGCGCAGCTGGCGCAATCCATGGGCATGGCGGCCAAGCAGATCATTATTTCTTGCAAAGTCAGTGGCGTACAGGACTTGATTGCGGTCTATCGTGAGCTCGGCCGCAGCACTTCCTATCCCTTGCATCTGGGTCTGACCGAGGCGGGTATGGGTACCAAAGGCACGGTAGCTTCCAGCGCAGCTTTGTCGGTTTTGCTACAAGAAGGCATTGGCGACACGATTCGCGTGTCGCTGACCCCTGCGCCGGGCGAGTCGCGTAACCAGGAGGTCGTCATTGCGGCCGAAATTTTGCAGGCCTTGGGTTTGCGCGCTTTTGTTCCGAGCGTGACCGCCTGCCCTGGCTGCGGACGAACTACCAGCACCACGTTTCAGGAACTTACCCAGCAAATCGACAATTTTTTGCGCGACCAAATGCCGGTCTGGCGCAAAGAGTTTCCCGGCGTGGAAGGCCTCAAGGTCGCGGTCATGGGCTGCATCGTCAACGGGCCAGGTGAAAGCAAGCATGCCGACATAGGCATCAGCCTGCCTGGCACGGGCGAAGCGCCTGCAGCCCCGGTGTTTATCGACGGCGAAAAACGCATGACCCTGCGCGGTGAATCGATAGCCACCGAATTCCAAGCGGTGGTGGAAAACTATATCCGTGAGCGCTTTGGCGCGCCGGCTCTCAAATAAAACACACTTTATGAATCAAGCACCATCGCCACGCAAGGCGGAACGCCTGGTGGCCGTCAAAGGCATGAACGACATCCTGCCGCCGGAATCGGCGCGCTGGGAAGACTTGGAGGCGCGGGTCCGCTCCTTGATGCGGCGCTATGCGTACGAGAGTATTCGCACGCCGATTGTCGAACCGACCGCACTATTTGTGCGCGGTCTGGGCGAGGTGACGGATATTGTTGAAAAGGAGATGTACTCCTTTGAAGACCGACTCAATGGCGAGCAGCTCACCCTGCGCCCTGAGAACACTGCCGGACTGGTGCGCGCCGTCGTGGAGCACAACCTTCTGTATAACGGTGGCAAACGCCTGTTCTATATCGGCCCTATGTTTCGCCACGAGCGTCCGCAGCGCGGGCGTTACCGCCAGTTTTACCAAGTTGGCGCCGAAGCCTTGGGCTTTGCCGGCCCGGAACTCGACGCTGAACTCATTTTGATGGCGCATGCGTTATGGAAAGAGTTGGGCATGCAAGGCGTGCAATTGCACATCAATAACCTGGGCCAGCCGGACGAACGCAAATTGCACCGTGCCGCCTTGATTGCCTATTTTGAAATGCATGACGAAGTCTTGGACGCTGACTCGCGCCGCCGTCTGCACCTGAACCCATTGCGCCTACTCGATAGCAAAAACCCGGCTATGCAGGCCGTGATAGAGGCGGCGCCACGGCTCATGGACTTCCAGGGCGAGGCATCACGCGCGCACTTGGATGCGGTGCTGGCCATATTGAAGGCCAATGCAGTGGACTATGTCATCAACCCGCGCTTGGTGCGCGGTATGGACTACTACAACCTCACGGTTTTTGAGTTTGTGACTACCGAACTAGGCTCCCAGGGAACGATATGTGGTGGCGGACGTTATGACTACCTGGTAGAAGAAGTAGGCGGTAAAGCTGCGCCGGCGGTGGGCTGGGCGCTGGGCATGGAGCGATTGCTGGAGTTGCTCAAGACACAGGGCGTGCACGCTGCGCCGACGGCACCGGATGCGTTCGCGGTGGTCACCGATAAGCATTTTTTACCTGATGCGCTGCGTACCTTGGAGCAATTGCGTGGTGCCGGCCTGGCGGTGCAGTTGCATGCCAGCGCCGATGGCGCCATGGCCAGCATGAAATCCCAGTTCAAAAAGGCCGACGCCAGCGGAGCCCGCTATGCCCTGGTGTTTGGCGCCGACGAAATGGCCGGCGGTAATCTGAGCATCAAAGACCTGCGCAATGCATCGACCCTGCAACGCACGGTAGCAATGGCCGATTGGGCGCAATGGGCGCAAAGCCTACAATCCGATCCTTAATTACGTAATGCCATGGCCAACCAATTAGACCTTGAAGAACAAGAGCAGCTTGACCAGCTCAAGCATTTCTGGAGCCGATACGGCAACTTAATCACCGGGCTGCTCGTCGTTGTGCTCCTTGCGGTCGCCGCATGGAACGGCTACCACTATTGGCAGCGCAGCCAGGCGGGCCAGTCTGCAGCCTTGTTTGATGAAATGAGCAAGTCGGTGGCAACCGGTGATGTCGTCTTGGCGCAGCGAAGCTTTTCGGATATGAAAGAGCGCTATCCATCGGCCACCTATACCCAACAGGCCGCCTTAGCTGTGGCGCGCCAGGCCATGGATAAGGGCGATACCGACGCAGCTAAATCGGCTTTGCAATGGGTGGTGGATAAATCGGGTGACCAGGGCTATACCGCCATCGCCCGCCTGCGCTTGGCCAATATGTACTTCGATGCCAAAGACTATGCGCAGGCCTTGGCGCAGCTAGACGGCGTGACGGACGAAGCATTTGCGGCCCTGGTGGCCGACCGCAAAGGCGATGTTTTTGCGGTGCAGGATAAGCGTTCCGAGGCCAAAGCGGCTTATTCACTGGCCTACCAAAAATTAGAAGAGCGCGCGCAATACCGGCGCGTGGTGCAGGTCAAACTCAACGCGCTGGGTGTGGACCCGGAGGCGGTCGCTGCTCCCAAAGTGGCTGAGGAGCTGAAATAATGGCCCAAGGCAGATTTTTTTTACGCAGCCTGTTCGCAAGCGGTGTCTGCAGCGCGGCGCTGTTGCTTGGCGGCTGTGCCGGTTTTGATAAACCAAAACCCGAGTCCCTGGAGGCCAATCCCGCCAGTCTGGCCGTCAAGGAGGTATGGCGCGTCAATGTGGGCGCTACGGCGTCCCCCTTAGAGATGCGTGCGGTCGGTCCCCTGCTGTGGGCTGCTTCCAGCCAAGGCGAACTGAGCCTGATTGACGCCGCCAGCGGTCAAGTGAGTGGGCGGGCCAGTGCCGGGCAGTCGCTGAGTGCCGGTGTAGGCGCCGATAAGCAGTTTGTCGCAGTGCTTAGCCTGGATAACCAGTTGATTGTCCAAAGCGAGCAAAAAGAAATATGGCGCCAAAAGATTCCCTCGCTGGTAGTCACTGCGCCTTTGGTCGCGGGCGAGCGGGTATTCGTTTTGGCAGCGGACCGCACGGTCTATGCCTTTGATGCAGCAAACGGGCGCAAGCTATGGACTCAGCAACGTTCTGGTGAATCCTTATTGCTGGGGCAGGCGGGTCTATTGACGGCTGTGGGCGATACCCTGCTGGTGGCGCAGGGCGGCCGCTTGCTCGGTTTGAACCCGCAAAATGGATCGCTGCGCTGGGATGTGCAAGTAGCCAGCGGTCGCGGAGTGAACGAGGTGGAGCGCCTGGCCGATTTAGTCTCTGGTGTGAGCCGTGTCGCCGATTCCGTGTGTCTGCGTGCTTTTCAGTACGCTGTCGCTTGTGTGGACGCGCGTACTGGCCGCAGTCTGTGGAATAAATCCGCCTCTGGCGCTTCGGGTATAGGCGGTGATGCTCAAACTGTGTTCGGTACCGAAAGCGATGGCAAAGTGATCGCCTGGCGCCGCGCCGATGGCGAAAAATTGTGGACTAACGAAAAATTGCGCTTTCGTAATGTAACCGGTCCCACGCTGGCCGGTGGCGCTTTGCTGCTGGGCGATGGTGACGGCAATTTGCACTTTCTCTCTCCTGCGGACGGCAAACTCTTAAACCGCCTTAGCACCGATGGTTCACCGATTGTTTCTGCGCCTTTGTGGCTTGCTTCGACCTGGGTGGTCGTCACCCAGCGCGGTAACGTCATCGGCTTGCGGCTGCAATAGGCCCTAGGGCTGCGCTGTATGAAACCGGTCATCGCTCTGGTCGGCAGGCCTAACGTAGGCAAGTCGACCTTATTCAATCGCCTGACGAAAAGCCGCGACGCTATCGTTGCCGACTTTGCCGGATTGACGCGCGATCGCCACTATGGCAATGCCAAACACGGTAAGCAGGAAATCATCGTCGTCGACACCGGCGGTTTTGAGCCCGATGCGACCACCGGTATCTTCAAAGAAATGGCTAAGCAGACCCGCCAAGCGGTGGCCGAAGCCGATGCCGTGCTGTTTATTGTGGATGCCCGTGGCGGCGTTTCGGCACAAGACTACGAAATCGCCAAGTACCTGCGTCGCCTGGGCAAAACCAGCTATGTGGTGGCCAACAAAGCCGAAGGTATGACCGAAACCACGCAGTTTGGAGAGTTTTATGAACTCGGCCTCGGTGCAGTGATCGCCGTCTCCGCAGCGCACGGACAAGGCATGCGCACGCTGATGGATCAGGTGATGGCGCCTTTCGCACCCGACCCGGATGCGCCCGAGCCCGAAGAAAGCCAACCCGGGACGATCAAACTGGCGGTAGCAGGGCGGCCCAATGTGGGCAAATCGACACTGATTAATACCTGGCTGGGTGAAGAGCGCCTGGTGGCCTTTGATCTGCCAGGCACCACGCGCGACACCATTTCCATTCCCTTTGAGCGTAGCGGGCAAAAATTCGAGCTGATTGATACCGCCGGTCTGCGCCGCAAAGGCAAAGTATTCGAAGCAATTGAAAAGTTTTCAGTGGTCAAAACTTTGCAGGCGATTGAATCGGCCAGCGTGGTCTTGCTATTGATCGATGCGATTGAAGGCGTCACCGACCAGGACGCCCATATTGCCGGCTATATCCTGGAGTCGGGACGCGCGGTGGTGGTGGCGGTGAATAAATGGGATGCGGTGGACGAGTACCAGCGTGAATTGGTGAAACGCTCGCTCGAAACCCGCTTAGGATTTTTAAAGTTTGCTGCCTTGCATTTGATTTCTGCGCGTAAGCGCCAGGGCTTAGGGCCGGTTTGGGATTCGATTGCCCAGGCGCACCGTGCGGCCAACTGCAAAATGCCAACCCCGGTGTTGACCCGTTTGCTGTTGGAGGCAGTGCAGTTTCAGACGCCTAAGAAAACCGGCATGTACCGCCCTAAATTGCGCTATGCCCACCAAGGGGGCATGAATCCGCCGATTATTGTGGTTCATGGCAATTCGCTCGAGCATGTGACAGAAGCCTACAAACGCTTTTTGGAAGGGCGTTTTCGCAAAGAATTTAACCTGGTGGGCACTCCTCTGCGTATCCAAATGAAGTCAGCCGCCAACCCCTATGCCGACAAGGATTGAATCGCTTGCGTTATGCCCTAAGCCCCCGACGTGACTTTGGGCACTGAGAATCCATTGCCAATGTGGTATCTTCAACCGTTGCAATTACTTTCAACACGGAAAATATCGTGAACAACAAAAGTCAACTTCTCCAAGACCCCTTTCTAAACGCCTTGCGCCGGGAGCATGTCCCGGTTTCGGTGTACCTGGTCAACGGTATCAAACTGCAGGGACAGATTGAATCCTTTGATCAATACGTGGTTTTGCTGCGAAACACCGTGACCCAGATGGTCTACAAGCATGCGATTTCCACGATCGTGCCTGGGCGTGCAGTCAATTTTGCACTGCCTCCTGCCGACGGCGCTGAAGCGGCCTGATATCGCTACAGAGCGGCCCCATCGGGCTGCTGCGTACGCAGATCTGATTTGACCTCGCGACAAGCCGATTTCAGCGTGCGCACCATTTTGGTGGGCGTCGATTTAGGTCTTGCGCATTTCGATTCGGCGCTAGATGAATTGGGCCAACTTGCGCACACTGCGGGTATGGAGCCGGTGGCCAGAGTCGTCTGTAAGCGTCGCGCTCCCGATGCCGCCTTGTTTGTGGGTACCGGCAAAGCCGATGAAATCAAACTCTTGGCCCAAAGCCTGGGCGCGCAAGAGGTGTTGTTCGACCAAAGCCTCAGCCCCGGTCAGCAACGTAACTTAGAGCGCCGCTTGGAAATGCCGGTGAACGACCGGACCTTCTTGATCCTGGAAATCTTTGCCCAAAGAGCCCGCAGTCACGAGGGAAAATTGCAAGTAGAGCTGGCGCGGCTGCAGTATTTGAGTACCCGTTTGGTGCGCCGCTGGTCGCATCTGGAGCGCCAGCGCGGCGGCATCGGTAATCGCGGCGGTCCCGGCGAGACCCAGATCGAACTGGACCGGCGCATGATTGCCGCCAACATCAAGCGCACTAAAGAGCAGTTGGACAAGGTCAAGCGCCAGCGCCAGACGCAGCGCAAACAACGCGACCGGCGCGGCGCCTTCAACATCTCGCTCATCGGATACACCAATGCGGGCAAATCTACTCTGTTTAATGCCTTGGTCAAAGCCCGTGCCTATGCGGCCGACCAGTTGTTTGCCACGCTCGACACTACCACCCGCCAACTGTATTTAGGTGAAGCGGAGCGCTCGGTATCGCTGTCCGATACGGTGGGCTTTATCCGCGACCTACCCCATGGGCTGGTGGATGCATTCCAGGCTACCTTGCAAGAGGCCGTAGATGCTGACTTGTTGCTGCATGTGGTGGATGCGTCCAACCCGGATTACATGCTGCAAATTGAGCAAGTGCAGCGCGTGTTAATCGAAATCGGGGCCGACAAGGTGCCGCAAATATTGGTTTTTAACAAGATCGACGCTATGCCCGTGGCCCGTCTGCCCTTACAAAGCAGTGATTTTTTTGAACTCGACGGTCAACAAACGGCCCGGGTTTTTCTTAGCGCGCAAGCGGGAACCGGACTTGCGCAGCTGCGCAGCTTGCTCGCGCGAGCCGCTGCGGGCATCCCGGTTTTTTCGCCCGCTCAGCCCCAATCCCCCGTGGTCTATGAGGCCGACTCGTAATTGTGGACAATCGGGGTGTGCAAATCGCAAGGTATAACAATGAAATTTTCAACGCCAACGCTTAGTTTTGTCGCAATTGTGGGGCGATTGCGCGGCATGTTCAATCTCAATGACAGCCGTTGGGGCCGCTCGGATGAGGCCAAATCCCCTTCGGGTAGTGCGCCCGATGCGTCCGCCAATCCCCAGGAACCTGCGCCTGGGGGACGGCCCGAGGCCAAACCCGATACCCGGCCCGATGTACCTCCCCCTAACAACCCGGGCAATGAGCGCCCAAGCGCCGGCCAACGCCCAGGCGCGAATGCGGGTCCGCCGGATTTGGATGAACTGTGGCGTGATTTCAACCGCAAGTTGAACGGCTGGATGGGCGCAGGCAAGCGCGGCGGGGGCGGACGGGGAACAGGCGGTCTCTTGCCACCCGATTTCAAAAACATTCAGATTGGGGGCGGAGTCATTGCGGCCTTGCTGGTTTTGATCTGGCTGGCAACCGGCTTTTTCATCGTGCAGGAAGGTCAGCAGGCGGTTATTACGCAGTTCGGTCGATATAAAGCGACGGTTAATGCGGGTTTCAATTGGCGGCTGCCGTACCCATTTCAGCGACATGAATTGGTTTTCGTCACCCAAATCCGCTCGGTGGATGTGGGTCGGGACAACGTCCTCAAGGCCACCGGCTTGCGGGAGTCGGCTATGCTGACCCAGGACGAGAATATTCTGGATATCAAGTTTGCCGTGCAGTACCGTTTAAGTGATGCGCGTGCCTTTCTGTTTGAAAGCAAAAACCCCGCCGATGCCGTGGTGCAGGCGGCAGAGACCTCGGTGCGTGAAGTCCTGGGCAAGATGAAAATGGACGCTGCGCTGTCCGAGGAGCGCGACCAAATCGCCCCGCGTGTGCGTGCCATGATGCAAGACATTCTGGACCGCTACAAAGTCGGTATCGAGGTGGTTGCCATCAACTTGCAGCAAGGCGGCGTGCGCCCGCCTGAGCAAGTGCAGGCGTCGTTTGACGATGTGCTCAAAGCGGGACAGGAGCGTGAACGTGCGAAGAATGAGGCGCAAGCCTATGCCAACGACGTGATACCGCGCGCTGTAGGTTCGGCGGCCCGCCTGAAGGAAGAGGCGGACGCCTACAAGGCCCGGGTAGTCGCCCAGGCACAGGGTGATGCGCAGCGTTTCCGCTCGGTGTTTAATGAGTACCAAAAGGCACCCCAAGTCACTCGCGACCGCATGTACTTGGACGCCATGCAGCAAATTTATACCAATGTCACCAAAGTGCTGGTCGATACCCGTCAGGGTGCGACCTTGTTAAACCTGCCGCTTGAAAAGATATTGCAAATGAATGCCGGAGTGGATCCCTTGGCATTGCCCGCAGCGGCTGGCAATCCAGCGGCTGTGCCCCCGACCCCCTTGCCCGCAGCCAACGCGGTGGACCCACGCAGCCGCGAAGCGGCGCGCACCCGTGAGCGCGATGTGCGCTAGGAGAACACCATGAACCGTATTGGATTTATTGTTTCTAGTTTGTTGGTGCTGTTAGCGCTGGCCAGTTCGACCCTGTTTGTGGTGGACCAGCGCCAGTTTGGCGTCGTCTATGCGCTAGGCCAGATTAAGGAAGTCATCACCGAGCCCGGTTTGAACTGGAAGCTGCCGCCGCCATTTCAAAATGTCTCCTATATCGACAAGCGTTTATTGACGTTGGACAGCAGCGATACCGAGCCTATGTTGACGGCGGAGAAGCAGCGCGTGGTGATCGACTGGTATGTGCGCTGGCGCATTTCCGAGCCTAGCGAATACATCCGTAATGTGGGCCTCAATGAAGCGGCCGGCGCCAATCAACTCAACCGCGTGGTGCGCAATGCCTTTCAGGAAGAGATCAATAAGCGCACCGTGAAGGAATTGCTCTCGCTCAAGCGCGAGGCTTTGATGTCTGACGTTAAGCGTGAGGTACTCGAAAAGGTCAAAGGTGCCAAGCCTTGGGGCGTGGACGTGGTCGACGTGCGTATCACCCGCGTGGACTATGTGGAGGCTATTACCGAGTCGGTGTATCGCCGCATGGAAGCTGAACGCAAACGGGTCGCCAATGAATTGCGCTCCACCGGTGCGGCCGAGGGTGAAAAAATCCGCGCCGATGCCGACCGCCAGCGCGAGGTGACGATCGCCAACGCCTACCGCGACGCCCAGAAAATCAAAGGTGAGGGCGATGCGGAAGCAGCCCGTATTTATGCCGAGGCCTTCAACCGAGACCCCCAGTTCGCCCAGTTTTACCGGAGCCTAGAGGCTTATAAGACCAGTTTCGCCAACAAGAGCGACGTGATGGTGTTGGACCCTTCGTCTAGCGAATTCTTCAAAGTATTCCGCAACGGCGGCGCGGGTTCGGCACCGGTCAAAAAATAAGCGGCTGCGTGCTTGCGATTCCCGCTTCCCAACGGAGCGGGGCTCGGGTTTGGCCGGTAAAATCGCGTTTTTAACAGCATCCCTATTTATCCATGTCCGCTTGGGTCCTCCCGGATCACATTGCCGATGTGCTGCCCTCAGAGGCGCGCCACATCGAGGAAATCCGTAGAAATTTGCTGGATATGGCCCGTTGCTATGGCTATGAACTGGTCATGCCACCGCTATTGGAGCACCTGGAATCGCTGCTAACCGGCACCGGCGAATCGCTGGATTTGCAAACCTTCAAGTTGGTGGATCAAATTTCCGGTCGGATGCTGGGCCTGCGCGCGGACAGCACACCGCAAGTGGCGCGCATCGATGCCCATTTGCTCAATCGCCAGGGTGTCGCCCGCCTGTGCTACTGCGGCCCGGTGTTACACACCCGTCCGGCGGCGCCCCATGCCACCCGTGAACCCTTGCAACTAGGCGCGGAAATTTATGGACACCAAGGCTTGGAAGCAGATCTGGAAATCCTGACGCTGGCACTCGATTGTCTGCGTGCCGCCAAGGTGCAGGACTTTATGGTGGACTTGGCCGATGTGCGCATCGTCAACAGCCTTTTAACTCTGGCTGCCCTCAGCCCGGTGGAAACCGCGGAAATACAAGCGGCCCTGGCCGTCAAAGATGCAGCGGCGATTGCGTCCATTGCGCGCCGCTCGGATGCGGCGGTGCGTCGCGGCCTGCAAAACCTGACCCGTTGCTATGGCGATGCGCAGGTGCTCGCGCAGGCGCGCAGCTTGTTGCCTGATCTGCCAGCGATTGCGCAAGCCTTGGACGAACTCCAATGGCTGGCCGGCCATCTGGAAGGTACACCGGTGTCTTTTGATCTGGCGGATTTGCGTGGCTACGCCTATTACAGCGGTGCGCGCTTTGCGGTGTATGCCAAAGGAGCGCCCGATGCCCTGCTGCGCGGTGGCCGCTACGACGCGGTAGGCTCGGTGTTCGGGCGTGAGCGGCCTGCCGTAGGATTTAGCCTGGACATCAAATCGCTGGTGGGTGTCGTCAGCGGACCGCCCTTGCGCGCGGCCATCCGGGCGCCCTGGGGTGAAGACAAAGGTTTGCGTAGCGCCATCGCTAAGCTGCGCAGCGCCGGTGAGACTGTAGTCTGCGTTCTACCTGGCCACGAAAGTGAAATTGACGAGTTCCATTGCGACCGTGTGTTGGTTGCGCAGGGTGCTGATTGGCACCTTGTTTCCGTTTAAAAAAGTAGACTTATGAATACACGCGCAGGCCGAAATGTAGTGGTCGTTGGAACCCAGTGGGGCGACGAGGGTAAAGGCAAACTGGTCGATTGGCTTACCGAAAGTGCCCAAGGCGTAGTACGCTTTCAAGGCGGACATAACGCCGGACACACCTTGGTGATTCATGGCGTGAAAACCGCTTTGCACCTAATCCCCAGCGGCATCATGCGCGCGGGCGTGAAGTGCTATATCGGCAATGGCGTGGTCTTGTCGCCTGCCAAATTATTCGAAGAAATTGAAGGACTGGAAAAAGTTGGCGTGGAGGTGCGTTCGCGCCTGCGCATCAGCGAAGCCTGCCCGCTGATTCTGCCTTTCCACACGGCGCTTGATGTGGCGCGCGAAGCAGCCCGCGAAAAAGGCGGCAATGAAAAAATAGGCACCACAGGGCGTGGCATCGGCCCAGCCTACGAGGACAAAATAGCCCGCCGCGCCTTGCGCGTGCAGGACATGAAATTTCCGCAGCGTTTCGCCGACAAATTGCGCGATTTATTGGCTTTGCACAACCACGTACTGACCAGTTTTTTGGGTTCTAAAGCCTTTGATTTTGGGCCCGCACTGGCACCCTACATCAAGGATGGCGAAGTTTTGTTCGAACCGGTCTATGCGCAGGCCATGGAGCATGCCAAGCTGCTCATCCCTATGATGGCCGATGTTTCCCGCGAACTCAATGACGCCCACCAAGCCGGCGCTAATTTATTGTTTGAAGGCGCGCAGGGCACTTTGCTCGATGTGGACCACGGCACCTATCCTTTTGTCACGTCCAGTAATTGCGTCGCCGGCAACGCCTCTGCAGGTGCTGGTGTGGGGCCCTGCATGCTGCATTACATCCTGGGCATTACCAAAGCCTATTGCACCCGCGTGGGCAGCGGCCCGTTCCCGACGGAGTTGCAATGGGAAGTGCCCGGCACGCCGGGTTACCACATGAGCACCGTGGGGGCCGAAAAAGGCGTGACGACCGGGCGCTCACGCCGCTGCGGTTGGTTTGACGCTGCTTTGCTCAAGCGCTCGGCGCAGGTCAACGGTCTAAGCGGTTTGTGTATTACCAAACTCGATGTGCTGGACGGCCTAAGCGAGCTCAAGCTGTGCACTGGCTATATGCTCGATGGCGCGCTCACCGATATTTTGCCCATGGGCGCTGACGAAATTGCCCGCTGCGAGCCGGTGTACGAAACCATGCCCGGCTGGACGCAAAGTACGGTAGGCGTGACCGACTACCAAAAATTGCCCTCGGAGGCACGTCTTTATTTAGAGCGCATTGCGCAATTGACTGGCGTACCTATCCATATGGTGTCCACCAGTCCGGACCGGGATCACACTATTTTGATGCGTAACCCTTACCTGGCGCCATGACGCTGGCAGGCGCTAAGTCCTTTATTTGTGTGCTAGTAGCGGTGCAAACTGCGCAATCGTATTGACCAAGGAGCTGGGTATGTTGACGGAAGACGGTAAGCATTTGTACGTGAGCTATGACGAATACCATAACCTGATCGAAAAGCTCGCGATCAAGGTGTTTCAGTCGGGCTGGGAGTTCGATACTATTTTGTGTCTTGCACGCGGCGGCATGCGGCCAGGCGACATTTTGTCCCGCGTGTTTGACAAGCCGTTGGCCATCATGTCCACCAGTTCTTACCGCTCGGATGCCGGCACGGTGCAAGGTCACTTGGACATTGCCCGCTTCATCACCACGCCCAAGGGGGAGATCGCCGGTAAGGTCCTGCTGGTTGACGATCTGGCCGACTCTGGCCACACGTTGAATGCGGTGATCCACCAGTTGAAAAACAATTACGCACCCATTACCGAGATGCGCAGCGCGGTTATTTGGACCAAAGCATTGTCCACTTTTACGCCAGACTATTCGGTGGAGTTTTTACCGACCAACCCCTGGATTCACCAGCCATTTGAGAGCTATGACGCGATGCGCCCTGCGCAGCTGATCCAAAAATGGAGCGTTTAGCCGGGTAAAGCGAATGAAGCACACGAGCACGACGCTAAACCACCATCTCTATGAACCGCCGGGCGGTTTTGAGGCGCCCGCTGTCGGCGTGTTTAAAGCGTCCACGGTATTTTTCCCCTCCGTGGCGGCTATGCGCAGCCGCCAGTGGAAAGACAAAACGGCCTATACCTATGGCCTGCATGGCACGCCCACTACCTACACCCTTGAAGAGCGTCTTTGCAGCTTGGAAGGGGGTCTCCAATGTGTCCTCACGCCCAGCGGCCTTTCGGCCATCGCCTTGGTAGCCTTGGCCTTGTTGCAATCGGGTGACGAGGTATTACTGCCCGACAATTGCTACGAGCCCAATAAATCCCTGGTGGAAGGGGAGTTTGTGGGCTGGGGCGTACGCCACCGTTTTTACAACCCCATGGACCCGCAGGACTTGCAGTCCAAGCTCTCTAGTGCCACGCGTCTAGTGTGGCTGGAAGCGCCAGGCTCGGTCACGCTGGAGTTTCCAGACCTTGCGCAGTTGACTCGTATCTGTAAGCAGCATGGGGCGCTGGTGGCCCTGGACAATACCTGGGGCGCCGGCATTGCTTTTGCCCCCTTTGACCTGACCCCGGGCACGGCTTGCGAGGTGGATATTTCCATTCAGGCGCTGACCAAATACCCCAGTGGTGGCGGTGATGTGTTGATGGGTAGCGTCATCACGCGCAATGCGGATTTGCATATGCGTATCAAGCTGTGCCATATGCGCATGGGTTTGAATGTGGGCGCCAATGATGCCGAGTTGGTCCTGCGCGGCCTACCGTCTATTGCCATGCGTTACCGCACCCAAGACCAGAGCACCCGTGCTTTGGCCGCCTGGTGCCAAACGCAATCTGCCTTTGTGCAGGTTTTGCACCCTGCGCTCAGCGATTCACCCGGTCATGCCCATTGGCAGCGCTTGTGTGCCCCGGGAAGTGAGGGTGCTGCCGCCTGCCTGTTCAGCGTTGTGATGGATCCTTCGTACACGCAAGATCAGGTCGATGCCTTTTGCGATAGTTTGCAGCTCTTTAGGTTGGGTTACAGCTGGGCGGGTCCGGTCAGTCTGGTGGTGCCGTATAACTTGGAACGCATGCGCAGCGCCTGGCCGGCTGGCGTCGCCCGTGGGACATTGGTGCGCTTTGCAGTCGGGTTCGAAGCGCCCGAGGATTTGCAGGCTGATATTACGCAGGCAATGCGCGTTCTAGCGTCCCCATAGGCCGCTGCCGCCTGCATTCAAGAAGGTCAGGTACACACGCAGTTCAAATTCCAGTTGGTGGTAGCGCGGTTCCATGTGTTCGCACAGATGGTAGAAACTTTTGTCGTGCTCTTTTTCGCGCAAATGGGCCAACTCGTGGACCACAATCATGCGCAAAAAGTCTTCAGGCGCCGCCTTAAAAATACTGGCAATGCGCAATTCGTGCTTGGTCTTGAGCTTGGCCCCCTGTACCCGGGAAATACGGGTGTGAGTTCCCAGTGCATGCGCAATCACCTGTAATTTGCTGTCGTACGCCACTTTGCTTATCGCAGCAGCACTGCGCATGCGGCTTTGCCGGATGTCCTGGACGTAGGCGTACAGAGCCCCATCGGTGCGCACCGCATGGGCCTGCGGGTATTTGCCCAGTAACCAATCGCCCACGCTTGCGTTTTTGAGCATGACCAGTACCTTAGATACCGTATCTGGTGGATAAGCGCGCAAATAGGGCGCTGCCAACCAGCCTGCCGTATCGGTGCTCACCGGGCCACCCGTTCGGACCAGCTCAGCTTTCCCGGCGCAGGGCAGGGAACAAAATCACATCACGGATGCTGGGGCTGTCAGTGAGCAGCATCATCAGTCGGTCAATGCCGATACCACAACCACCGGTAGGCGGCATGCCGTACTCCAGGGCACGCACAAAATCGTGGTCATAGAACATGGCCTCGTCATCGCCACTGTCTTTGGCGTTGACTTGGGCAGCAAAACGCGCAGCCTGGTCTTGCGCATCGTTGAGCTCGCTAAAGCCGTTGCCCAATTCCCTGCCGGTGACATACAGCTCAAAGCGCTCCGTCACGTCGGGCCGTGCATCACTGGCGCGCGCTAGAGGCGAGATCTCAACCGGGTGTTCGCATATAAAAGTAGGTTGCCAAAGCTTGTCTTCGACGTGCTCTTCAAAATACATCACTTGCAAGCCCGCCAGGCTGCGCTTGGACAATTTGTTTTTCGCGTCGCTTAGGCCGGCTTTACGCAAGGCTGATCGCAGCCAGTCGGCATCGTTCACATTCGCGCCGGCGTCGGTGTATTTTTCGATCGCTTCCAATATCGTCAAACGTTCAAAGGGTGCAGCCAGGTCCACCGGTTTTCCGCCATAACTTAGGGCGAGTGAGCCTACCGCTTTGAGTGCGGCATCGCGCACCAGCTTCTCGGTGAACTCCATGAGGTCGCGGTAATTCCAATAGGCCGCGTAAAACTCCATCATGGTGAATTCGGGGTTATGGCGTACCGAAATACCTTCGTTGCGAAAGTTGCGGTTGATTTCAAACACCCGGTCAAAGCCGCCGACGATCAAGCGCTTTAGGTAGAGCTCGGGCGCAATACGCAAAAACATTTGCTGGTCCAAAGCATTGTGGTGCGTCGTAAAGGGTTTGGCGTTAGCACCACCGGGGATGGGGTGTAGCATGGGCGTTTCCACTTCGAGGAAGCCGTGTTGCACCATGAAGGCGCGGATGCTGCTCACCGCAGTGCTGCGCGCCACAAAGCGCTTGCGGGCCGCTTCGTCGGTCATCAGGTCGATGTAGCGCTGGCGGTATTTCACTTCCTGGTCATGGATGCCATGGAATTTGTCCGGCATGGGGCGCAAGCTTTTCGTCAACAGCCGCACCTCTTTGGCATGCACCGACAGTTCGCCCGTTTTGGTTTTGAATAGGTACCCGGTGGCTGCGACGATATCGCCCAAATCCCAGTGCTTGAAGTCCTCGTAAGGTTCGGCCCCTATTTCTTCGCCCTTGACGTAGACCTGAATGCGCCCGTTGCTCGGTCCGAAGGACGCATCTTGCAAAGTGCAAAAACTGGCCTTACCCATGACGCGTTTGAGCATCATGCGCCCGGCAACCTTGACTTCAAGGTTCAGGCTTTGCAGCTCTTCGACTGTCTTGTCGTTGTACAAAGCAAATACATTGGCTGCCACCTGGTCCGGCGCAAAGTCATTGGGGAAGGCCGGACCCAGGCCTTGGGCTTGGCGCTCGCGCAGGATTTTGAGCTTTTCGCGCCTTTCCAAAATAAGCTGGTTTTCGTCGATGGGGGCGGCTGGCGGCGTAGTGGCTTCGGACATGAATGTGCGCTAAGAAGAGAAAAAATGCGGGCCGCTTGGTGCTGTAGTTCGGCTGCAGGGCGAAGACAGGATTCTAAGAGCCCGCCGCTGGCGATTATCATCGCGCCTACTTCTTGCAAATGGCTCGCTGCGCGCGCTGCTTATTGACATGCCTTACCAAATTGTCTCGATGGTGTTGGACCTTGTCGTCGGTGTGATCGGCGGGGCGTGTTTGCTGCGTCTGTATATGCAGCAGCAGCGCATCCCGATGTCGGCGCGGGCCGGTAACCCGATGGGCCCTTTTTTATTTGCCATTAGCGATTGGATCGTGTTGCCACTGCGGCGCGTGTTGCCGGGTTTGGCTTTTTTGGACCTGGCCAGCTTGCTTGCAGCGTATGTCTTGGAGTTAGCACAATATTCACTTCTCTGGCTGATTCAGGGCATGCCCTATGGCTATGGCGCTGTCGCCGGCTTGGCGGGGATAGGGCTGCTGCGTTTGGCCCTTTCGGGCATGACGGCCATGGTCTTTATCTACGCGCTGTTATCCTGGGTGCAGTCCGCCTCACCCGTGTCGGATTTGCTGGACCGCCTGGTAGCGCCCCTGCTGGCGCCCATTCGCCGTTACCTGCCCTTGGTCGGCGGGGTGGATTTATCACCCTTGGCTTTGCTGCTGGCGCTGCAAATCGCCGGCCTACTCATCCATCCGCTCGATAGCGCGGTTTTGATGCTTTTGGCTTGAAGCGGCGTGCCGCCGCGATCGCAAAGTTAAATCACCGCATCCGTGGGATGGCGCTGCAACATGGCCAAGGCTTCGGCCACGGTCTTGCGCATTTCGCGGCGGTCGCAAATCAGGTCAATCGCGCCCTTGGTTTGCAAAAACTCCGAGCGCTGAAAACCCTCGGGTAGGGTCACCCTGACGGTGGACTCAATCACACGCGGGCCGGCAAAACCGATTAAGGCCTTAGGCTCGGCAATGACGATGTCGCCCAAGAAAGCAAAGCCGGCGCTCACACCGCCCATCGTCGGATCGGTAAGTACGCTGATGTAAGGCAATCCTTTTTTTGCTAGGCGCGTGAGCGAGGCATTGGTTTTGGCCATTTGCATTAGGCTGAGCAAGCCCTCTTGCATGCGGGCGCCACCGGTGGCGGTAAAGCATAAAAAAGCGGATTTTTGCTCCATGGCCGCCTCCACCCCGCGTACAAAGCGTTCGCCTACCACAGACCCCATGCTGCCGCCCATAAACTCAAATTCAAAGCAGGCCGCTACCACGCCAATACCATGCACCGAACCGCCAATGACTACCAGCGCATCCGTCTCATTGGTATTTTCTAGGGCCTCTTTCAGGCGTTCAGGGTATCTGCGACTGTCCTTAAATTTGAGTGCGTCCACTGGCAGTACTTCCTGACCAATTTCAAAGCGGCCTTCGTTGTCCAAAAAGGCGTCCAGCCGCGCCCGCGCACCGATGCGATGGTGGTGGCTGCAGGTGGGGCAGACGTTAAGGTTTTGCTCTAAATCCGACTTATACAGCACGGTTTCACAGCCCGGGCACTTAACCCAAAGCCCTTCGGGCACGGTACGGCGATCGGCCGGGTCGGTTTGCTCAATCTTGGCAGGTAGCAGTTTTTCAAGCCAACTCATAGTCTTACTCCGTGTTTCGCATGCCCAGGGCTCATAAGTGCAAACCCTGCATCAAGCATCCATAGCCTCGCGCACTTCGCGCAAAAACGCCTGGGCCGTGGACGCTACTGTATCGCGCGCCGCGTTTTCAATCAATTGAATCATTTTGCTGCCGATCACTACCGCATCGGCTACTTGGGCAATGGTTGCGGCAGTGGCGCCGTCGCGTATGCCAAAACCGACGCCCACTGGAATCTGGATATGCTGGCGTATGCGCGGCAACATGGCGCTGACAGCCTCCGTATCGAGCGTGCCCGCGCCCGTGACGCCCTTGAGCGAGACGTAATATACATAGCCGCTAGCAACCGCTGCCACTTGCGCCATACGTTCGTCAGTGCTGGTAGGTGCCAGTAAAAATATCAAGTCCATGTTGCGGGCCCGCAGTTGGGCCGCAAAATCGACGCATTCCTCTGGCGGGTAGTCCACTACTAGCACGCCGTCTACGCCCGCTTGCGCGGCATCGTGCACAAAGGCGCTGTCTACTTGCGCGCGGGCATGGCGCTGGTCATAACGTTCTATTGGATTTGCATAGCCCATCAGCACCACCGGCGTGCTGCTGTTGCTAAGCCGAAATTGGCGGACCATCTCGAGCACTTGCACCATACCGATACCCATGGCGAGAGCTTTGTCGCCTGAGCGCTGGATGACAGGGCCGTCGGCGCTGGGGTCGGAGAACGGGATGCCTAGTTCGATGACATCGGCCCCGGCGGACACCATGGCATGCATGAGTTCCGGCGTCACATCTGCGTAGGGGAATCCTGCGGTGACATAGGGGATCAGGGCTTTGCGGCCTTGGGTGGCTAAGTTGGCAAAAGTGCTTTGTATGCGACTCATACTTTGGCTCCTAAGCCGTGCAGGCTGATCGGATGCTCATTACCGCCTTTGACGCTTTGGCCTTTGCAGCTCGGACGGCAATAAAAGTCTCCATCGCTCAAGTCTGCTACGGTGCCAATATCTTTGTCACCCCGGCCGGAGAGGTTGATCAGTATCGATTGGTCAGGTCGCATGGTCTTGGCCAGCTGCATCGCATAGGCCACTGCATGGCTGGACTCTAAAGCCGGGATGATGCCTTCGGTGCGGCACAGGTAGTGAAAGGCCTCCAGCGCTAGCTTGTCGGTAATGCCTACGTATTGCGCCCGGCCTATGTCGCTCAAAAAGGCATGCTCAGGGCCCACGCCAGGGTAATCCAGCCCGGCGCTAATGCTATGGGTTTCGGTCACCTGGCCGTTGTCGTCCTGTAAAACATAGGTTCGATTGCCGTGTAATACGCCGGCGCTGCCGCGCTGAATCGACGCCGAGTGTTTGCCGCTGTCCAGCCCTTCGCCTGCCGCTTCGACGCCGATCAGCTGCGTGTTCTCAAAAGGAATGTAGGGGTAAAAAATCCCCATGGCATTGCTGCCGCCGCCCACGCACGCGATTACCGCGTCCGGCTGGGTGTTTGCCGCATGTTGAGCCGCCAGCATATCCGGCATTTGGGCAATGCATTCGGTACCGATGATGCTTTGGAAATCGCGCACCATCATGGGGTAGGGGTGGGGACCGGCGACGGTGCCGATGATGTAAAAGGTGTTGTCCACATTGGCGACCCAGTCACGCATGGCTTCGTTGAGTGCGTCTTTCAGGGTGCGGCTGCCGGACTCGACCGGAACCACGGTGGCGCCTAGCAACTTCATGCGATACACGTTAGGGCTTTGGCGCTTGACGTCTTCGCTGCCCATGTAGACCACGCATTCCAAACCGTAGCGGGCGCAGATGGTGGCAGTGGCAACCCCATGTTGACCGGCGCCGGTCTCGGCGATGATGCGCGGCTTACCCATGCGCTTGGCCAGCATGGCTTGGCCTATGGTGTTGTTGATTTTGTGCGCGCCGGTATGGTTGAGGTCTTCGCGTTTGAGATAAATCTGTGCTCCGCCCATTTCGCGGCTCATGCGCGCTGCGTGGTAAATCGGCGATGGTCGCCCTACGAAATGGGCTAACTCAGACTTGAACTCCGCCACAAATTGCGGGTCATGTTGGTAGTGCGCATAGGCGGCTTTGAGTTCATTGATGGCGTGGGTCAATGTCTCGGAGACAAAGCTGCCGCCGTATTTGCCGAAATGGCCACGACCATCGGGTTGTTGGTAGTCAAGCATGCTCAATTCAATCCTGTAAGGCGTTGGTCGGCGGCGCGAACGGCGGCGACAAACTGATTCATTTTTTCGGAGTCCTTGATGCCCTTGAGGGTCCCGCCCCCAGGCGCATCTACTTCCACTGCGGAACTGACGTCCACAGCCAACGATTTACATCGCGGCCGCAGCAGGGATATACCGTCGCCCACGTTTGCAGCGGTGAGTCCACCACTCAAGACGAGGTGAGCGTTGACGCTTGGAGGAAGCAGTGACCAATTGAATGCCTTACCGCCGCCGCCGAACCCCTCAACATGGGCGTCGAGCAGGATGGCTTGGGCGTGAGAATAATCGAGCGCATATTTTACGAGGTCGAAGTCCGCCCCTGCGGCGCCGGTGGGAATACGCGCCGCGCGCAAAAAAGGGCGCTTGTTGGCGCCTGCCAGCAGGGTGCAGGTTGCGGGGCTTTCGTCGCCATGTAATTGCAGTAACGCCGTGGGCATCAAGGCACAAGCGGCGGCTACGTCGCCAGGCTCAGGGTTTACAAACAACAGCACTGGCGTGATGAAGGGCGGCAGCAACTGCGCTAGTTGGGCAGCTCGCTCTGCGCTGACGGCGCGCGGGCTGTTGGCATACAACACAAAACCTATCGCATCGACGCCTGCGAAGATAGCTGCCTGCACATCTTGTTCGCGGGTCAGACCACAAAGCTTAATCCGGGTGCGCTGGGCGTGAAAGTGTGTGTTCATGGCAGCCAATCATACGCAGGCGTGTGTTCGGGCATGCCGAAGTGGGGGGCATAACGGGGACCCAAAAAATACAGTCCAGCCGGGGAAAAAGTGGGTGCGGCTTGCTTGCGGTCGCGCGCTTGCAAGACCGCATCCATCCACTCTGGCGCTTCCAGGCCCTGGCCCACGCGCACCAGGGAGCCCATGATGTTGCGGATCATGTGGTGCAAAAAGGCGCTGGCCTCGAAGTCGAAACGCCAATAGGCGCCGCGTTGCACCATGTCGATGCGCAGCAGGTTTTTGACCGGTGAGATCGCTTGGCATTCCGAGGCGCGAAAGGAACTGAAATCGTGTTCGCCCAGCAAGTAAGCCGCCGCCTGGCCCATGGCGGCGCCGTCCAGCGGCCTAAAGCTCCAGCCTACGCGGCCCGCTTCCAGGGTGGGCCGCACTTCGGACTGGCGCAGCACATAGGCATAGCGCCGGCTCTGCGCGCTGGCGCGGCAGTGGAAATCAGGCGGCGCGGGCAAAGCCCATTCAACGGCGATATCGCTGGGCAACTTGCTATTGGTGCCACGCACCCAAGCGTGCTTGCTGCGCTCAACCGGGCTTTCAAAGTGCACCACCTGCATCAGGGCGTGCACTCCTGCGTCGGTGCGTCCGGCGCACAGCGTGGAAATGCGTGCGCCGGTGAATGCAGCTAGCGCAGCTTCCAGTCGGTCCTGCACGGTACGCCCGGAGGACTGACTTTGCCACCCCTGATAGGGCAAGCCGTTATAGCTGAGGCCCAAAACCATGCGCATCGTTAGGCCCTGATGCGGCAAGCCGAGAGGCGTATCACTTGAGTTTTGCCATCAGGCTTAGGGCATTTTTACGCTGCGCACCCGAACCCTTGGCAATAACTTCGTCCAAGAGGCTGCGCGCGCCTTGAAGCTCGCCGATTTCGATAAATTGTTGTGCCAATTCCATGGAGGTGTCCAACTGCTCTGAAAAGCTTTTCGTCTGTGGAAAAGGTGAAACTGCCATATCCAATGACAGAGCGTCCAAGTCAAATGCCATGGGGTAGGATGACTGGGCTTGTGGGCCTGTGGCTTCGCCTTCTCCACCCGCGCTGAAGGATAGCACGGGGTCTATGCCCGGCGCTGCGCTGGTATTCGAAGCTAGCGGGCCCGCCGCAGCGGTATTGGAGTAGCGTAGATTGCCCGGTTCCACGGATTGCCCTAGCGCCTGAATCTGAGCCCAAGCCGCACTGTCGGAGCCTGCCAGTGCTTGCACTTGCTTGGCGCAAATGGCGAATTTGGTGGTGTCCTGGCGAGCGGCATAGATTTCCGCCAACTTCAGATGGATCGCCACGCGTTGGGGGTCTTGGGCCAAGCCTTCGCATAATATTTCTTCCGCTGGCTCGTCTTTGCCGTAGGCCAAATAGACGTCTGCCTCGGCTAAGGGATCCAACTCGGTGGCCAAGATGGTGTCCTGCACCTGCATCCGCCCGTTGGATGCGCTGGTTGCCATTGGGCCGTCGCCATAGGCCGCGCTATTGGCCTCTGTGTTCATGGCCCACTGGGCCAACTTGTTCTCTGCGGCAGCAGGCGCTTGTGCTCTGTGTGGCTGTCGCTTGCGGACCCAAAACACCGCTCCGGCACCCGCACCCAAGGCACCAAGGCCAATGAGCAGCACTGCGAGTGAATCCAAAGGTGCTTCAGGCACCGAGCCTGGTAAATGGGTCTCCGCACCCAAGGAAATAGGAACGGACACTACTTTTTCCGAGGCCTTGGGGGCTGGAGTTGCTCCTGCGTCCAAGGCGTTTGGAAGGGTGGCACTCATTGGCGCTACAAGGGCTACAGCCGTCTTTGGGGTATCCGTCGGGCCCGGTGCATAGGCTTGCTGGATATTTTTGGCCTCACTAGGCGCTTGATCTCGGTTTTCTGTAGTGCGTTTTTTGGTCTGCGCACCTGCTAATTGGTTTGTGCTGACCGGCGGCAGGGCGGTAGCTTCTAAGGTTTGAACTGCGCCAAGTGCAGAGGTGCTGCTCAGTGCATTGCGCTCTGCTACGTCGGGTGCTGGTACAAGGCCATCATCTAGCGGCGGAAGATCCAATAGCAGACGGTAGGGACGAACCAGATGGATGGCGCTGGAGGACACTTCAATGACCAGGTCGACAGAGGGCTCGGCAATGGGGCGTAGGCTGCGCAGCTGAATGAAGCGCGTGCCACCGGGGTGGCGTAGTAATTCGATCTGTACGTCGCCCATGGACTGCTGGTAGTCCATGTTCAGATCAAAAAACCTTTTTGGATCCGCGATGCGCGCTTTAATGCTTAGCTCTTCCTGCGGCATCAGATTAAGCACCTCGATTTCCGCCACCAGCTTTTGTCCGAGGTAGGACCGCACTGCGATGGGCGCCAGCGTGAGTGCATTGGCAACGCCTGCATAAAGTACGCTATTGAAGCAGAAAATGGCCAGCGGCAGATGCACCGCCAAAGAGTGCTTGCAGCC
This sequence comes from Rhodoferax sp., assembly GCA_040400575.1. Taxonomy (GTDB): domain Bacteria; phylum Pseudomonadota; class Gammaproteobacteria; order Burkholderiales; family Burkholderiaceae_C; genus Allorhodoferax. The sequence continues at coordinate 50,694 of JBBAPX010000007.1, read as the reverse complement.
CATGATTAGCCCCCCAATTTTCGATTACCACTAAATAATTATCAAAACGGTATCAATGCTAATTATGAATGGAAACAAATAGTTGGGATCAGGTGCTGGCAGCCTCGATAGTTCTTTTTCAACAGATGAAATACTGCTTGCGCAGATCCCGCATTAGGCTTCCAGCAGGATGCGCAACATGCGTCTCAAGGGTTCAGCGGCACCCCACAGCAGTTGGTCGCCGATCGTGAAGGCACCCAGATACTGCGGTCCCATGGCCAGCTTGCGTACCCGCCCAACCGCAATATCCATGGTGCCAGTGACGGCCACAGGCGTTAACTGGTGCACACTGTCCATACGGTTATTGCCCACAAAACGCACCCAGGCATTGTCATTTTTCAGCATATCTTCAATGTCAGCTAGGGGCACATCGTGCTTCATTTTGATAGTCAGACTCTGGCTATGGCAGCGCATGGCGCCGACGCGCACACAGATGCTGTCGATCGGCACCGGCTGGTGCTGGCGTCCCAAGATCTTATTGGTCTCGGCACCGCCTTTCCACTCTTCCAGGCTCGTTCCATCGCCCCGGTCGCTGTCGATCCAGGGGATCAGGCTGCCGGCCAGCGGTGCCATGAAGTTTTTGGTTTCCTCAGCACTCAGTCCGCGTTGGGTAGCGGCGATTTGGCGGTCGATATCCAAAATCGCGCTGGAAGGGTTGTCCAATTGGGCGCGCACCGCGCTGTTGAGCGTTCCCATTTGGGTCAGCAGTTCGCGCATATGCTGCGCGCCGCCGCCGCTGGCTGCCTGGTAGGTGGTGGCAGTCATCCATTCCACCAAATCGGCCTTGAACAGGGCACCTAGGCCCATCAACATGCAGCTCACAGTGCAATTGCCACCGATATAGTTTTTCACGCCACGCGCCAGTGCGGCATCGATCACCGGTCGGTTGACCGGGTCCAAAATGATGACAGCATCGTCTTGCATGCGCAGGGTTTTGGCGGCATCGATCCAATAGCCTTGCCATCCGCGGGCGCGCAGTTGGGGGTAAATCTCTTTGGTGTAATCGCCGCCCTGGGCGGTAATGATGATTTCGCAACGTTGGAGGGCGTCTAGATTGAAGGCGTCCTGCAAGATGGTTTCGTTCTTGGCAAATACGGGCGCAGCGCCGCCGCTATTGGAAGTAGAAAAAAACAGGGGTTCGATCAGGTCAAAGTCGCCTTCGGCCTGCATCCGGTCCATCAACACCGAGCCGACCATGCCACGCCAGCCGACCAATCCTACTAACTTACGCATTGCTTTACCCTTTCAAAAAACAGTATGTGACCTAACTGTTTTCCCGGCTCGTCTGGCCGGGGGGCGCACGACGAACCGGGCTGTCTCAGCCGGTCGTGGTTTTGGTGATGATTGCGCGTGCACCCACACGGACCGCAAGGACCATGGCGGAGTTCAAGATGAACAGGTGGGCGAAAAACATGAAAAGATTGTAACTTCCTTGGCTGAGGGCTGGCTTACAGGTCGATAGCATCGGTTCTTGGAATGCGCGGCAAGACACACAATCCCTTGAAAGTATCTGGTGGGGAAAACGCTATTTGCTTGTTAATATGGAAATGAACTGCGCGAATATTCTCGCCCTATGGCTTTTTGATAATGCGCCTTACCACGCCTACCGACGCATTCACTTTTGAACTGGACCACTATGCTTAGCCCTAAAACCCTGGCTTGCGCCCGAAAGAGCATGCTTTGTTGGCTCGCAACGGTTGATGCCCAAGGCCAGCCCAATGTGTCGCCTAAAGAAATATTTGCTTTCCATAGCAGTGATCATCTGCTCATCGCCCATATCGCCTCACCCATCAGTGTGCGAAACATAAAAGCCAACCCGCGTGTTTGCGTGAGCTTTATAGATATCTTTGTTCAAAAGGGATTTAAGGTCTCGGGAACTGCCCACAACGTAGGCCCGCAGGACAGGGGTTATGAAAAATGGGCCACGCCTTTGGTCGCAATGGCGGGTCCACGTTTCCCAATTCGCAGTGTCATTGTTATCCGCGTCACTCAGTGTGAGCCGATTCTCGCTCCTAGCTACCGGTTCTACCCGGACGAAACTACAGAGCAAGCGCAAGTGGCGTCGGCCATGCGGGCTTACGGTGTGCAGCCCCTAGTAAACCACTATTAGCCCAAAGCTTTCACCACCGCATCGCCCATTTCGCGCGTACCGACCTTGGATGTTCCGGGGCTGTAGATGTCGGGGGTGCGCAGGCCTTGCGTCAACACCAGGTCCACGGCTTTTTCAATGCGGGCGGCTGCTTGCGCTTGATTGAGACTAAAGCGCAGCATCATGGCGGCGCTCAGGATGGTGGCCAGCGGGTTGGCTACGCCCTGTCCGGCAATGTCAGGAGCGCTGCCGTGACTAGGCTCGTATAGGCCCTGGTTGCGGCTATTGAGACTGGCCGAAGGCAGCATGCCGATGGAGCCAGTCAGCATGGAAGCTTCGTCGCTCAGTATGTCGCCGAACATATTGCCGGTGACCACCACGTCAAAGCGCTTGGGCTGCTTGACCAATTGCATGGCGGCGTTGTCCACGTACATATGGTCAAGCACGATGTCCGGGTAGCCCTGGCCCACTTCAGTGACCACGTCTTTCCAGAATTGGAAGGTTTCCAGTACGTTGGCTTTGTCCACGCTGGTGACGCGACCTTCGCTGCCTGCGGCTTTGCGGGTGCGTGCTGCCTGAAACGCCACGTGGGCGATGCGCTCAATTTCGGGCTTGCTGTAGCGCATGGTGTCGAAGGCTTCTTCGGCGCCGGGAAAGTGGCCATCGGTGGCGGTACGCCGGCCGCGCGGTTGGCCGAAATAGATGTCACCAGTCAGTTCACGGATGATGAGGATATTCAGGCCGGAGATCAATTCCGGCTTGAGGCTGGATGCATTGACCAGTTGCTCATAGCAAATAGCGGGGCGGAAATTGGCGAACAAGCCCAGGTGTTTGCGCAGGCCCAAAATGGCTTGCTCGGGCCGCAGGGCGCGCTCGAGCGTGTCGTATTTCCAGTCGCCTACCGCGCCGAACAAAATCGCATCGGCGTCTTTGGCCAATTGCAAAGTCGAATCGGGCAGCGGGTGACCGTGCGACTCATAAGCGGCGCCACCGACAGGCGCGCTTTCCATGGTGAAGGACAGGTCCAGGGCTTTGAGTACCTTGATGGCCTCGGCCACAATTTCGGTCCCTATGCCATCACCTGGCAGGATTGCAATTTTCATGTACGTGCTTTCTTCTACGGGTTTTTACATGGTGTGCGCCAGCCAAGGCTTGGTGGCCAGGCGCTGCGCTTCAAAGGCGCGGATTTTGTCGGCGTTGCGTAGCGTCAGGCCGATATCGTCTAGTCCATTGAGCAAGCAAAACTTACGAAAGGCTTGGACTTCAAAGGCAATTTCTTCACCCTGCGGGCGGACGACGCACTGGCGTTCCAGATCGACAGTCAGCGTGAAGCCAGGAAAAGCCAGCGCCTCGCTAAACAGTTTGTCCACCACAGACTCAGGCAGCACGATAGGTAAGAGCCCGTTCTTGAAACAGTTATTGAAAAAGATATCGGCAAAGCTAGGCGCAATGATGGCCCGAAAGCCGTACTGATCCAGCGCCCAGGGCGCATGTTCGCGCGATGAGCCGCAGCCGAAATTTTTGCGCGCCAGCAGGACCGATGCGCCGGCGTAGCGCGGCTGGTTGAGCACAAAGTCGGGATTGGGTTTGCGCGTGGCCGGGTCCTGTCCGGGCTCACCATGGTCTAGGTAGCGCCATTGGTCAAATAAATTGGGGCCGAAGCCGGTTTTTTTGATGGACTTGAGAAACTGCTTAGGAATGATGGCATCGGTGTCCACGTTTTCGCGGTCCATGGGCGCCACTAAGCCTTGGTGTACGGTAAATTGTTGCATCGCCTGGCTTCCTTCAAAGGTATTTACGCACGTCCACAAAGTGGCCGTGGATGGCTGCGGCCGCCGCCATCGCCGGGCTGACCAGATGGGTACGACCACCGGCGCCCTGGCGGCCTTCGAAGTTGCGGTTGCTGGTGGAGGCACAGCGTTCTCCGGGCTCGAGTCGGTCGGCGTTCATGGCCAGGCACATGGAGCAGCCAGGCTCGCGCCACTCAAAACCTGCCGCCTGAAAGATTTCGTGCAAGCCTTCGCGCTCGGCCTGTTCTTTGACCAAGCCCGAGCCAGGCACCACCATCGCTAGCTTGATATTTTTGGCCACTTTTTGGCCTATGCGTTTCACCACCGCTGCCGCTTCGCGCATGTCTTCGATCCGGCTGTTGGTGCAGGAGCCAATGAACACTTTGTCGACAAATAAATCATTCAATGCTTTGCCTGGCTGCAGCCCCATGTAGACCAATGCACGCTCGATGGCGTCGCGCTTACTAGGGTCTTTTTCTTTGTCAGGATCTGGCACCGCGCCATTGATGTCCAGTACCATTTCGGGCGAGGTGCCCCAGGTCACTTGTGGCAGTATGTCGGCGGCCGGAAGTTCTAGCACGGCATCAAAATGCGCGTCAGCGTCCGACTGCAGCGTTTTCCAGTAGGCCACGGCCTGGTCCCATTCTTCGCCACCCGAAAACTGGGCAGTTTTCGGGTCCGTTCCAGGCGCCAGCGGGCGCCCCTTGACGTACTCAATAGTTTTTTCGTCCACCGCCACCAAGCCGGCGCGCGCACCGGCTTCGATCGCCATATTGCACAAGGTCATACGACCCTCCATGCTCAGCGCGCGGATGGCGCTGCCCGCAAACTCGATGGTGTAGCCGGTGCCGCCCGCCGTACCTATGCGTCCGATGATGGCCAGAACTATGTCCTTACCGGTTACACCCTTGGGTACCGTGCCCTCTACCTTGACAAGCATGTTCTTCGCTTTTTTAGCCAAGAGGGTTTGTGTCGCCATGACATGCTCAACTTCCGAGGTGCCTATGCCGTGCGCCAGCGCGCCGAAGGCGCCATGGGTAGAGGTATGGCTATCGCCGCACACTACCGTCATGCCAGGCAGCGTCGCGCCCGATTCTGGGCCAATCACATGCACGATGCCTTGGCGCTTGGACAGAAAGGGAAAGAACGCTGCCGCGCCTGATTCTTTGATATTGGAATCGAGCGTGGTAATTTGCTCTCGGCTGATCGGGTCGGTGATGCCGTCATAGCCAAGCTCCCATCCGGTAGTGGGGGTGTTGTGGTCGGCCGTTGCGACGATGGAACTGACGCGCCAGACTTTGCGTCCGGCTTGGCGCAGACCTTCAAAGGCTTGGGGGCTGGTGACTTCGTGTACCAGATGGCGGTCGATATAGAGGATGGCAGTGCCGTCTTCCTCGGTATGAACCACGTGTTCATCCCAGATTTTGTCGTAGAGGGTGCGTCCCATGGGGCTTTTTCCTTGTTGGCGGTGAAGCATTTTATGCCGCCGTGCCCTGCGCTCAAGCCAATGTGATGATTTAGGGCGGCACAAAAAGTTTGCCCCGCACAAGCGGGGCAAACAGCGGGAGTATTTAGGCGCTTAGCGTTTGCTAATGTCCAAAACCGCACGGGGCAAAGAGCCGGTGAACAATTGACGCGGACGACCAATTTTGTATTCCGGGTCACCGATCATTTCATTGAGCTGGGCAATCCATCCAACGGTGCGGGCCAGGGCAAAAATGCCGGTGAACAACTTGACCGGTATGCCGATGGCACGCTGCACAATGCCGGAATAAAAATCTACATTGGGGTAGAGCTTGCGCGATACGAAGTACTCGTCTTCGAGCGCAATTTTTTCCAGTGCCTTGGCCAGTTGGAACAAGGGGTCATTTTCCAAGCCCAACGCAGCCAGCACTTCATTGCAGGTCTCTTGCATCAGCTTGGCACGCGGGTCGTAGTTTTTATAGACCCGGTGACCAAAGCCCATCAGTTTGACGCCGGAGTTTTTGTCTTTGACCTTTTCCATGAACTCGCCAACCTTAGACACGCCGCCTGAGGCCTGGATCTCCTCCAGCATATTCAAGCAGGCCTCGTTGGCGCCGCCATGTGCGGGGCCCCACAGACAGGCTACACCCGCTGCAATCGCTGCAAACGGGTTGGTGCCGGACGAGCCACACAAACGAACTGTTGAAGTGGATGCGTTTTGTTCATGGTCGGCGTGCAAGATGAAGATGCGGTCCAAAGCACGTTCGATGACTGGGTTGACAACATAGGGTTCGCAGGGTGTAGCAAACATCATGTGCAAAAAGTTGCCTGCATAGCTGAGGTCGTTTTTGGGGTACATGAAAGGCTGACCGATGCTGTATTTGTAGGCCATGGCCACCAGCGTAGGCAGTTTGGCAATCAGGCGAATAGCCGAAATATCGCGATGGCCCGGGTTGTTGATATCGGTGCTGTCATGGTAGAAGGCGGACAGTGCACCGACCAGACCGGTCATGATGGCCATGGGGTGGGCGTCGCGACGGAAACCGCGCAGGAAAAACTGCATTTGCTCATTGACCATGGTGTGCTGGGTGACACGCTTGGTAAAGACCGCTTTGCCGGCTGCATCGGGCAGGTTGCCGTATAACAGCAAGTGGCAGGTTTCCATGAAGTCGCAGTTGGTGGCCAATTGCTCAATCGGGTAGCCACGGTAGAGCAACTCGCCCTTGTCACCGTCGATATAGGTGATGGCCGACTGGCACGCGGCAGTGGACAAAAAACCTGGGTCGTAGGTAAACATACCGGTTTGTCCGTACAGCTTGCGGATGTCGATGACATCGGGCCCGACGCTGCCGCTGTAAACCGGAAGTTCCACGCTGGGGCTGCCGTTGCTAAACGACATGGTCGCCTTGTTGTCCGCTAATTTCATTGCAACACCTTTCAATGCGTATTTCTTAATAAAGCCAAAACTTCCCTGCAATCCGAATCCATTTCAAGGCCCGGTACTTGCGATTTGCGACCCAGCAGCAAATCCAGTAAATCGTTGTCACTCAGGTCCATTAAAAGGCCCAAGGCATCAGCCTGGCGTGCGCTCAGCGTATCAGAGTGCCGCGCGAAAAAACGCTCGATGAACAAATCATTTTCCAATAGCCCGCGTCTGCATCGCCAGCGCAGCTTGCTCAGCGCGCGCGCATCAATCGGTAGCTTAAGCGCTGCAGGGTGCATGCTTAGACCGCCCGCATCACCATCATCTCTTTGATCTTGCCAATCGCCTTGGTCGGGTTCAGGCCCTTGGGACACACATCCACACAATTCATGATGGTATGGCAGCGGAACAAGCGGTAAGGATCCTCCAAATTATCCAAACGCTCGGCGGTGCCTTGGTCGCGGCTGTCGGCGATAAAGCGGTAGGCCTGCAAGAGCCCGGCCGGACCCACGAATTTATCCGGGTTCCACCAGAAGCTCGGGCAACTGGTGGAGCAACTGGCGCACAAAATGCACTCGTACAAGCCGTTGAGCTCTTCGCGCTCCTGCGGGCTTTGCAGGCGCTCTTTTTCAGGCGGCCTATCTTCATTGATGAGGTAAGGCTTGATCGAGTTGTATTGCTTGAAGAACTGCGTCATGTCCACGATCAGGTCACGGATCACCGGCAGGCCGGGCAGGGGCTTTAGCACAATCGTACCCGGCAGGCTGCGCATATTGGTCAGACAGGCCAGGCCGTTTTTGCCGTTGATGTTCATGGCGTCTGATCCGCACACGCCTTCACGGCAGGAGCGACGAAACGAGATGGAGGGGTCCACCGCTTTGAGCTTCATCAGGGCATCGAGCAACATGCGTTCGCTGCCGTCGAGTTCGACCTCGATGTCTTGCATATAGGGCTTAGCGTCCTTGTCCGGGTCGTAGCGGTAAATGGAAAATTTGTGTTTTGACATGGGTAGGCTGCCTTATCGCGTTTAGAACGTGCGGGTTCGCAAGGGGATGCTCTCAACCGTTAGCGGCTTCATTTGCACTGGCTTGTAGCTGAGGCGGTTGCCGGCGCTGTGCCATAGGGTGTGTTTATGCCAGTCGCTGTCATTACGGCCATTGGGGTGTTCAGGTGTGTCGCCGTAGTCGTTTACGGTATGCGCGCCCCGGCTTTCATGGCGGGCTGCAGCCGACACCATAGTGGCCTGTGCCGCTTCAATCAGATTTTCGACTTCCAGCGCTTCGATACGTGCGGTGTTGAAAATACGGGACTTGTCTTTGAGGCCCATGTCTTGCGTACGTTGGCGAAGTTCTGCCACTTTGGCAACACCTTCATCCATGCTGGCCTGGGTACGGAACACGCCGGCATGCTGTTGCATGGTGGCGCGTATGCTGTTGGCTACGTCTTGCGCGTACTCGCCGCCCGAAGCATTGTCCAGCCGGTTCAGGCGTGAGAGCGTCAGATCAGCAGCGTCTGCGGGCAGGGCCTTGTGCTCAACGCTTTCTTTGTTCGTGGCCACGATATGGTTGCCCGCTGCGCGCCCAAAGACCAGCAAGTCCAGCAGCGAATTGGTGCCTAAGCGGTTGGCGCCGTGCACGCTTACGCACGAGCATTCGCCCACCGCATACAAGCCAGGTACCGGCTGGCTGTGGTTGTTGGCGTCTTGAACGACCACCTGGCCATGGATATTGGTGGGAATGCCGCCCATTTGGTAATGGATGGTCGGGACTACCGGAATCGGCTCGCGCGTGATGTCCACGTTGGCAAAGTTATGTCCTATCTCTAGCACCGAGGGCAGGCGCTTCATGATGGTCTCAGCGCCCAAATGCGTCATGTCCAGATTGATGTAGTCCTTGTTCGGACCGCAGCCACGGCCTTCTTTGATCTCCTGGTCCATACAGCGCGACACATAGTCGCGGGGGGCCAGGTCTTTGTAATGCGGGGCATAGCGTTCCATGAAGCGCTCGCCATGCACATTGCGCAAAATTGCACCTTCGCCACGACACCCTTCGGTCAGGAGCACACCGGCACCTGCGACACCGGTGGGGTGGAATTGCCAGAACTCCATGTCTTCCAGGGGGATGCCGGCGCGCGCCGCCATGCCCAAGCCGTCGCCCGTATTGATAAAGGCGTTGGTAGATGCTGCAAATATGCGTCCAGCGCCACCTGTGGCCAGCAGCGTGGTTTTGGCTTGCAGTATGTGCACATCGCCGGTTTCCATTTCTAACGCAGTCACTCCGACCACCGCGCCTTCGGAATCACGCACCAGATCCATGGCCAGCCACTCGACAAAAAAGCTGGTACGGGCCTTGAGATTTTGCTGGTACAAGGTGTGCAGCATGGCATGGCCGGTGCGGTCCGCTGCCGCGCAGGCGCGCTCCACCGCCTTCTCGCCATAGTTGGCCGTGTGGCCTCCGAAAGGCCGCTGGTAAATGGTGCCGTCGGCATTGCGGTCAAAGGGCATTCCCATGTGCTCCAGGTCATAAACCACTTTGGGCGCTTCGCGGCACATGAATTCAATCGCATCCTGGTCGCCCAACCAGTCAGAGCCCTTGACGGTATCGTAAAAATGGTAGTGCCAGTTGTCCTCATTCATATTGCCCAAGGAGGCACCGATACCCCCTTGCGCCGCAACGGTATGGGAGCGGGTAGGAAACACTTTAGAGAGCACGGCTACGTTCAATCCGGCGCGCGCTAATTGCAATGAGGCACGCATGCCTGAGCCGCCAGCGCCTACGATGACGACATCAAATTTACGTTTGGAAACTGTATGAGACATGAATTAAATTCTTTAAAAGCGGACTTCAAACGCGCCACAGCACTTGGATGGCCCAACCGGCACAGCCGACCAACCAGACGATAGAAAACACTTGTAAGGTCAGGCGAGGGCCGACCGGTTTGATGTAGTCCATCCAGATATCGCGCATACCGACCCAAGCATGGTAGAGCAGTGCCAGGATGACCGTGAAGGTCAGGGTCTTCATCCATTGGGCAGAAAAAATACCCGCCCACAAGTCATAGCCAACGGGGCCGCGTGAAAAAACGATTTGCAGCACGATCAATAGCGTAAACAGCGCCATTAACACTGCGGTCACGCGCTGGGCCAGCCAGTCACGTAGTCCGTAATGCGCGCCGGTGACGATACGCTTTGATCCGAAATTAACTGCCATAGAGAGGTTCCTTTACGTAGCCTAGACGGCGTTTAGTACATTCCGAAGAGCTTGGCGCCCAAAGCCAAGGTCAAAGCCATGCTCAGGGTTAGCGTCGCTGCGGCTGAAGACTTACCAAATTCTTTACTCACCGCATGGCGCATGTCCATCCACAAATGGCGCAGGCCGGCGATCAGGTGGTGCAAAAACGCCCAGATCAGGGCCAGGGCCACCAATTTGACGCACCAACCGGGCAGAAGACCCGCTCCCTGGTTGAAAACGCTTTTAAATCGTGCGAATGAAATTTCTGAGGAAATCGAGGTGTCAAACATCCATATGATGAAAGGCATTAACAAAAACATCAACGCGCCGCTGATACGGTGCAAGATGGAGACCACACCTGCCAGCGGCAGCCGGTAGCTGGGCAAATCCTTAAAAGCATGGATATTGCGAAACTCAGGCCGGGTAGGGGATGCAGGTGGTACTGGCGCAGACATGGATGGTGATTCCTAGGTGAAACGGGGCGCGAAGTTAGGGGTTCGAACTTGATGACTTGTAAATTCTATTGCACTGCACCAATCTGACAGTCGGCTTGCAGGGTCGAGTTTGCAGCGCATTTATTTCAGTTCAATTCATTGCGGTAAAAGTGCTTGTCCGTCTGGTAGAGGCCTTGGCGCAACTCCATGGGCGCGTCCTTGTAGGTGTAGGCCAGGCGCTCGACGCTGAGCAGCGGTGTCCCGGCAGGGACATCCAACAATGCGCACTGCTGCACATCGGGCAGGACAGCGCGAATTTTTTCTTCGGCGCGCACCATGCGCACCCCGAACTCGGACTCAAACAAGGCGTACATCGGACCGCCGTAGCTGCGTAAGCGTTCGGCCGTCAATCCCTTAAAAGGTCCAGCCGGTAACCACAAGTCTTCCAAAATTGTCGCTATGCCGCCAAAGCCCAGCACCCGGCGCACTTGAAGCACAGCGTCACCAGTACGAATAGACAAGCCCCGTGCCACGTCGGCGCTGGCGCGCAGGCGCTTGCAGTCAATGATGGTGCGCTGCGCCGGTCCTTCGCGGGCCCGGTCGCCGCTGGCGGGTACCAGCTTCAAAAAACGGTACTGCACTTGCTGCTCAGAATGGGTGGCGACAAAAGTGCCTTTGCCTTGGCGCCGAACCAGCAGGTTCTCCACCGCCAGTTCGTCTATCGCCTTGCGCACCGTCCCCTGGCTGACGCGGTAGCGCGCGGCAAGCTCCAGTTCACTGGGAATGGCCGCGCCTGATTTCCACTCGCCCGATTGCAGGCTTTGCAGCAGTAAGCCTTTGATCTGCTGGTACAGCGGGCTAAAGGCCGGCGTGCCCGATGCAGGCGACAAAGCCGTGCCGACCGATGCGTCGGCGACTTTCTGCCCTGCGGGCGCGTCGGTGCTGGAATTGCGAGCCAATTGCATGGAAGTGCTTCAACTGAGGGCAGGCGGAGCGCCTGTTACCAGCCATGATCATATCTTATATAAGACATAAGACATCTTGATCCCAATGGGGAATCAGGGTAAACTCCTACCCGTAAATGCACGCGCTTGGCCGCGCAGAAAGCGCGCAAAGTAGTACGCGCTACCCCCACTTTCTTAACACTTTCTGGAGTTTTTATGAGCAAGAAGCCCGTTCGCGTTGCTGTCACTGGTGCCGCAGGTCAAATTGGATACGCCATTTTGTTTCGTATCGCCTCGGGAGAGATGCTGGGCAAAGACCAGCCGGTGGTGCTTAGCCTGCTGGAAGTGCCCATGGAAAAAGCCCAACAGGCCTTGCAGGGCGTGATGATGGAATTGCAAGATTGCGCTTTCCCGCTGCTAGCTGGTATGGAGGCGCATAGCGACCCGATGACAGCCTTCAAAGATGTGGATTACGCACTGTTGATCGGCTCGCGTCCGCGCGGCCCCGGTATGGAGCGCGCGGAGTTGCTGGCCGTCAATGCCGAAATCTTTACTGCGCAGGGCAAAGCCCTCAATGCCGTGGCCAGCCGCGAAGTGCGCGTGCTGGTCGTGGGCAACCCCGCCAATACCAATGCCTATATTGCGATGAAAAGCGCGCCCGACCTGCCACGCAAAAACTTCACCGCCATGCTGCGCTTGGACCATAACCGGGCGCTCAGCCAGTTGGCCGCCAAAACCGGCAAACCGGTGGCCGATATCGAAAATATGGTGGTCTGGGGCAATCACTCGCCCACCATGTATGCCGACTACCGCTTTGCCAAAGTGGCCGGCCATAGCGTCAAGGACATGATCAATGACCCTGACTGGAACGCCAATACCTTTTTGCCCACCGTGGGCAAGCGCGGCGCAGCCATCATCGCAGCGCGCGGTGTGTCCTCTGCCGCGTCAGCTGCCAACGCCGCCATCGACCACATGCGCGACTGGGCACTGGGCACCCAGGGCAAATGGGTCACCATGGGCATCGCATCGGACGGGCAATACGGAATCCCGCAAGACACCATGTTTGGTTTTGCCGTGACCTGCGAAGGCGGCAACTACCAGGTGGTGCAAAACCTTCCGGTCGATGCCTTCAGCCAGGAATGCATCAACAAAACGCTCAAGGAATTGCAGGACGAGCAAGCCGGCGTGGCCCATTTGCTGTAATCCACCGGCGCGCTGGCGCGCCCATGGTGGTGCGCCCAGGCGCATGCATGGACTATGTCCCACCCTCGTCACATCCTCTTAGGTCCGCAGGCCGGCGTGCATGCTTTGCCGGTGTGTGACCATTACAGCGGTGTGCCGGCGCGTATGCGCAAAAGTTTGCAATTGCAAGCGCAATTGGCACAGGAAATGGGCGTGTCCATTTTTGATGTGACATTGGACTGCGAAGACGGCGCCGCTATCGGGGCTGAGTTGGAGCAGGCCCGCAGCGTTACCGCTTTACTCCACGAATTTCAAAGTCCGGGCCCGGCGCAAGGCGCCAAGGTCCGCATCGGCGTGCGGCTGCATCCGGTCGATCACCCGGCTTTTGCATTGGATGTGCAAACCATCGTGGGTAGCGCTGCTGGGCAACTCGCCTTTGTCATGCTGCCCAAAGTGGAGTCCAGGTTACAAGTTGACCAAGCGATTTCCCAGATTGACCCGCAGGCCGTGGACATCTGCTTACCCATCCACGTACTGATCGAATCACCCGCAGCGTTGCACCAGGTTTTTTCCATCGCTGCGCACCCGCGTGTGCAATCCATGAGTTTTGGTTTGATGGATTTTGTGTCCGCCCATGGCGGCGCCATACCGGCCTCGGCCATGGCCTTGGGTGGGTCGGACGCTGCTTTAGACCAGTTTCACCATCCCCTGGTGCTGCGCGCCAAAATGGAAATTGCCAGTGCCTGCCACGCGCATGGCAAAGTGCCTTCGCATTGCGTGGTCACCGAATTGCGCGATACCGCGGCGATTGAAGCGGCGGCGCGTCAGGCGGCGCAGGCTTTCGGTTTCACGCGCATGTGGAGCATTCACCCGGACCAAATACGCCCCATCTTGCGCGGCTTTGCCCCCTCGGGCGACGAGGTCGAGCAGGCTGCTGTCATAGTCCATGCGGCGGCGCAAGAGGATTGGGCGCCCATCGCCGTGGATGGGCGGTTACACGACCGCGCCAGCTACCGTTATTTTTGGCAGGTGCTTGAACGCGCCCACCGCACCGCAGTGACTTTGCCGCTTACGGTGCGTCACTATTTTGATTGAAGCAAGAAGGAGTATTTACATGTTAGACGCATACCGCAGCCATGTCGCCGAACGCGCCGCCCTGGGCATTCCACCCTTGCCCCTGGACGCCAAGCAAACCGCCGAGCTGATCGAATTGATCAAGGCCCCCAATGCTGCGGATGCGCAGTATCTGATGGACATGCTCACGCACCGCGTCCCGCCGGGCGTGGACGATGCGGCCAAAGTGAAAGCCTCGTTTCTCGCCGCAGTCGCCCAAGGCGAACTCAAAGTCGGTTTGATTTCTAAGCGCAAAGCCACTGAGCTCTTAGGCACCATGGTGGGTGGCTATAACGTGCACCCGCTGATTGAGTTGCTCGACGACGCTGAAGTGGCTCCTGTGGCCGCTGAAGCGTTGAAGAAAACCTTGCTGATGTTTGACTTCTTCAACGATGTCGCTGAAAAAGCCAAAGCCGGCAACACCAAGGCCAAAGAAGTGATGCAAAGCTGGGCCGATGCCGAGTGGTTCACCGTCCGTCCTGAAGTTGAGAAAAAAATCACCATCACCGTGTTCAAGGTGCCGGGCGAGACCAACACCGACGACCTGTCGCCAGCGCCCGACGCCTGGAGCCGCCCCGACATCCCCTTGCATTACCTGGCGATGCTCAAAAACACCCGCGAAGGCGCGCCCTTCAAGCCCGAAGAAGACGGCAAACGCGGCCCCATGGCCATGATTGAAGAGCTGAAGAAAAAAGGCAACTTGGTGTCATATGTCGGCGACGTGGTCGGCACAGGTTCCTCACGCAAATCAGCCACCAACAGCATCATCTGGGGCTTTGGCGAGGACATCCCGTTTGTCCCCAACAAGCGTTTTGGCGGTGTGACTTTGGGCGGCAAGATTGCCCCCATCTTCTTCAACACCCAAGAAGACTCGGGCGCACTGCCGATCGAAGTGGACGTGACCGCGCTCAATATGGGCGACGTGGTCGATGTATTGCCCTACGAAGGCAAGATCGTGAAGAACGGCCCCAATGGTCAAGAAGTCGTCACCACCTTCCACCTCAAGAGCGATGTGCTGTTTGACGAAGTGCGCGCCGGTGGCCGCATCAACCTGATCATCGGCCGCAGCTTGACCGCCAAGGCGCGTGAATTCTTGGGTCTACCCGCATCCACCGTGTTCCGCCTGCCCACAGTGCCTGCGTCGACCAAAGCCGGTTTCACATTGGCTCAAAAGATGGTCGGTCGTGCAGTTGGTTTGCCAGAAGGCCAAGGCGTTCGCCCGGGTACCTACTGCGAACCCAAGATGACCACCGTGGGTTCACAAGACACCACCGGCCCCATGACCCGTGACGAGTTGAAAGACCTGGCTTGCTTGGGCTTCTCGGCTGACATGGTCATGCAATCGTTCTGCCACACCGCGGCTTACCCCAAGTCGGTGGACGTCAAAACCCACCGCGAACTGCCTGCTTTCATCAGCAACCGCGGCGGCGTGTCATTGCGCCCCGGTGATGGCGTGATCCACAGCTGGCTCAACCGTTTGCTCTTGCCCGACACCGTGGGCACTGGCGGTGACTCGCACACCCGGTTCCCGATTGGCATTTCTTTCCCCGCTGGCTCTGGCCTGGTGGCGTTTGGCGCGGCCACAGGCGTGATGCCTTTGGACATGCCCGAGTCGGTCTTGGTGCGCTTCAAAGGTGAAATGCAGCCTGGCGTGACCCTGCGCGACTTGGTGCACGCGATTCCGCTGTACGGCATCAAGCAAGGCCTGTTGACGGTTGCCAAGTCCGGCAAGATCAACGAGTTCTCGGGTCGCATCCTGGAAATCGAAGGCCTGCCCAACCTCAAGGTCGAGCAAGCGTTTGAATTGTCCGACGCGTCCGCCGAGCGCTCTGCCGCCGGTTGCACCATCAAGCTGAACAAAGAGCCGGTCGAGGAATACCTCAAGTCCAACGTGGTGCTCATGAAAAACATGATCGCCGACGGCTACGCCGACGCCCGCACCTTGGCACGCCGCATCGAGAAAGTCGAAGCCTGGCTGGCTGCGCCCAACCTGCTCGAAGCCGACAAGGACGCCGAGTACGCACACGTCATTGAGATCGACATGAACGAGATCAAAGAGCCTATTCTTTGCTGCCCCAACGACCCGGACGACGCCAAGTTCCTGTCCGAAGTCGCTGGCACCAAGATCGACGAAGCCTTCATCGGCTCGTGCATGACCAACATCGGCCACTTCCGTGCAGCGGCCAAGTTGTTGGGCGGGACACGCGACATCCCGGTCAAGCTGTGGGTCGCCCCACCCACCAAGATGGACGAGAGCGAGTTGATCAAAGAAGGCCATTACGCCAACTTCGGTGCTGCCGGTGCCCGCACCGAAATGCCCGGTTGCAGCCTGTGCATGGGCAACCAGGCGCAAGTGCGCGAAGGCGCCACGGTGGTCTCCACCAGCACGCGCAACTTCCCCAACCGTTTGGGCAAGAACACCAATGTGTTTTTGGCCAGTGCCGAGTTGGCAGCGATTGCGTCCAAGCTGGGCCACATCCCCACGGTGGCCGAGTACCACGAAGCCATGGGCATCGTGAACAAGGACAACGCTGCGATCTACAAGTACCTGAACTTCAACCAGATTGACGAGTATGTGGAGAACGCGAAGGGTGTGGCAGCTTAAGTGACAGTCCCTCACTGAAAGCACAAACGGCCCTTCGGGGCCGTTTGTGTTGCGCAGCCCAGCTAAGGAGAAACATGCAAAATACTGTGTATTTGAACAGTATCTATGCCCGCTGCATCCAAACCCAAACCCAAGCTCTACAACCCGCGCCACCCCGAACGCACGTTGCTGTACCAATCGGTGGCCGAGCACTACGAGACCTGGCTAAACGTTAAGCGTAAGCGTCCTGCCATCCCACCTAGATTTCCGCTTGTCCGCTCCGGCTAGCAGATACGTGTCCACGGTCTTATAGGCGAGGGCGCACCCGCGCCCCAGTTGTACGACTTGGTGCTGCAAGCCGTGGGCCGCACGCCCAACGGCAAAAAAATCGCCGCCGACAAAGCTGGCGTGGCTGTCACTGATCGCGGCTATATCAACGTGGACATTCAGATGCGCACCAACGTGCCGCATATCTTTGCCATCGGCGACATCGTGGGCCAGTCCATGCTGGCGCACAAGGCGGTGCACGAAGCCCACGTAGCCGCTGAAGGGATTGCCGGTGAACTGCAAGGCAACAAAGAACTGGCCGCCAGCGCCTTCAACGCCCGCGTCATCCCCAGCGTCGCCTACACCGACCCCGAAGTGGCGTGGGTGGGCCTGACTGAGACCGAAGCCAAAGCGCAAGGCATCAAGCAAAAAAGGTTTGTTCCCTTGGGCCGCCTCGGGCCGCGCCGCCGCGAATGGCCGTAAATGAGGGCTTTACCAAACTGCTGTTCGACGGCAGTCCCGAAGCACATGGTCACGGCAAGATTTTGGGTGGCGCAATTGTCGGTCCCAATGCAGGCGACCTGATTAGTGAAGTCGCTTTGGCTATCGAGATGGGCGCCGACGCGGAGGACATTGGCAAAACCATACACCCGCACCCCACGCTTGGCGAAAGCGTCGGCATGGCGGCGGAAGTAGCGCATGGCAACTGCACGGATTTGCCGCCGGCGAAAAAGTAAGCCGGGTCGATCTAGACGGTGCCGGACTTTGAGTTCGATCACCGCGTCAGTTGGTAAGTAGAGTTGCGGTTTTGCCAACGCTGCGAGGCAGGGCTTCGCCAGTCACAGCCCAAACGGTTCATAGCAAAAAATCTCGGTCAACTGGCCCGTTGTAAGCACCCATACAGATCCCAGTAGATAGTCTTTTATTAAATATTAATAATTTATTAATTTAATAAAAAATATGAAAAAATTATTTATATACGGTTGTATTTTCTATCCGCTAAAACTCCCATGTCGAAATGTCCGTATCGTGCGGCGTCTTTAGTAGTCATTAACCATTGAAAGGACTTTTCATGACGTTTCAAACCACTGCGCTCTATGCGCTTCCCCTGGCTTTGCTGGGTCTCGTGCTCTGGTTCCGGGTCACCATGGTGCGGGCCAATCTGAAGGTATCCATCGGTGACGCGGGCAACCTCGATCTGCACGAACGCATTCGCCAACACGGCAACTTCATCGAATGGGTGCCCATGGTGCTCGTGTTGATGGTGATTGCCGAAGGAAATGGTGCAGGCACCTTGTGGCTGCACATTTCTGGCGCCTTGCTGCTGGCAGGGCGGGTGATCCACCCGTTTGGCCTCAAGCACGGCAACTCAGCACACCCATTGCGCATTGTTGGCAACACGGCCAGCTTGATCGCCACACTCAATGTGATGGTGTGTCTTTTCGTGACCTCGGCGGGTCTTTAAGTTCTTGTTCTTTTTTTGACGGAGATTTCCAAATGCAATACATGTTCTTGCTCTACAGCACCCCAGAGTCCGAGCCCACCTACGGCACGCCCGAGTTCCAGGCCATGATGGCCGATTTCGCCGCCTTCAGCGAAAAGGCCAGGACAGACGGCGTCTTGCGCGGCGGCGAAGGCCTGCAAGGCATCGAAACCGCCACCTCCCTCAAGGTGCGCGGCGGCAAGGTCGAAACCATGGACGGCCCTTTCGCCGAAACCCGCGAGCACCTCGGCGGCTACTATGTGCTGGACGTGCCCGACCTCGATACCGCCTTGCGTTATGCGGCGATGATTCCTGTGGCTGCATTTGGCACCATTGAAATCCGACCCCTGATGGACTACAACCCGAGCAACGGCTAAATCCAAACAGAAGCCATGTCTCAAGCCGTTTCACAGGCCATTGCGGTCTCGAAAGCACTTGAGACTGTCTTGCGCCACGACCGCGGCCGGCTGATGGCCGCACTGGTGTACCGCTTGGGCTCGTTTCAGCTGGCTGACGACGCATTGCAAGTGGCCTGCCTGTCAGCCATGGTGCACTGGAGCCGCGACGGCTTGCCGCAATCGCCGCAAGGCTGGTTGATCCGCGTGGCGTTTCGCAAGGCATTGGATCAGCTGCGCAGTGAAGGCCGCGCGAACGAGCGAGAAGACGCGATGCAGTTGGTGAACGGTCTGTTGGGCGAAGACGAAGCACAAGCGATACCGGACGAGCGCTTGCGCTTGATCTTCACTTGCTGCCATCCTGCGCTGGAACTCAAATCAAGGGTGGCTTTGACGCTGCGCACGGTTTGTGGCCTGTCGACTGGCGAAATCGCCCGGCTTTTCCTGGACAACGAAACCACCATGGGACAGCGCCTGAGCCGCGCCAAGACCAAGATTGCCAGTGCGGGCATTGCCTATGCCGTGCCCGAGCCCGAGCAGTGGGACGAGCGCTTGAAGGCGGTGCTGACGACGGTTTATTTGATCTTCACCACCGGCTACACCGCCAGCACCCTTGAGGCGGGGCACGACCTGTGCAGCGAAGCCTTGTTCTTGACGCAGCTGCTCAGTGTGTTGCGCCCTGATCAACCCGAGGTGGAGGGTGCCATCGCTTTGATGCTGCTGACCGACGCGCGCCGCGCTGCGCGTGTGAACGCAGAAGGTGCCACCGTGCCCCCTACCGACCAAGACCGCAACGCCTGGGACCGTGCCAAGGAAGCCGAGGGACGACAACGGCTAGAGCGCGCCTTGCGCCGCAAGCGCGCTGGGCCCTTCCAAGTCAAGGCAGCCATCAGTGCTTGTCAGATGGCCGACCCCACCCCCGACTGGCCGCAGATTTTGCAGCTCTACACCGTGCTGCTGACGATGGAGCCCACCCCCGTGGTCCAGGTCAACCACGCCGTCGCTTTGGCCGAAACGGGCCATCTGGCTGCGGCACTGGCCACACTGGACGCTTTGCAGGCGTCGCTTGCCGACTTTCAGCCCTTTCACGCAGCCCATGCGGCGGTGCTTGGTGCCTCAGGCCAGCTGGAGCGCGCACGAAAGGCCTATGCAAGCGCCATTGCGCTTGCAGCCAGCGAATGTGACCGCATGTTTTTACTCGCCAGGCTCGCCTACCTCGGGGAATTGGCTGCTCGACACAACAGCAGTAGCAGTTGTCTAAGGCTGGGCTGTTCACATCCCTTAAAGTGCACGTCATGACCCCCGTGCACGCATGGCTTTGCTGCAGGCGGGGGTGATTTACCAAGCGCAAGAGGTGTCTTTGCGCGACAAACCGCCTGCCATGCTGGCGCTGTCGCCCAAAGGAACCATCCCGGTGTTATTGCTGCCCACGGGCGAGGTGCTCGAGCAAAGCAAAGACATCATGCGCTGGGCTTTTGAATCTACGGGTGATGTGGATGGCTGGTGGGCGAGGGCGCAGTCTCCTAACAACCAAAAGCTGTGGGCGTTGTGTGACGCCGACTTCAAGCACCATTTAGACCGCTACAAATACCCTCAGCGCTACAGCGATGCCCAGGGCACAGAGCACCATCGCTCCCAGGCGGTGAACGTCTTGCTTGAACCCTTAGAAGCGCAGCTCAAATTCCAACCCCAGTTGGGTGGAGACACAGCTTGCGCAGCCGATATCGGCATGGTTCCGTTTGTGCGGCAGTTTGCGGTGGTGGAGCCGGATTGGTTTGGGGCATTGCCTTTGCCAGCACTCAAAGCTTGGTTGGCGGGATGGTTACAAAGCGCTTTGTTTGGGCAAGCGATGGTGAAGGTGGTGAAAAGCTGAATTTCAATGTTTAGCTATATTTATAGTGATATTTATAATAAAAATTAATTATAAATATTGCGAAACTGATGCTCGTTATCCACGCCCACCCCCAACCCTCTCAGTCACGGGTGATCAAGCGCCTCCAAGCGGTGCTCGTGGCCCAGCCTGAGGTTGAGTTGCGATCACTCTATGAGCTTTATCCCGACTTCGATATTGACGTCGAGGCCGAACAGCAAGCTTTGAGGCGCTGGCAAAAAATCGTTTGGTTGACACCAGTGCACTGGTACAGCGTGCCGGCCTTGATGAAGCACTGGATTGACCAGGTACTGACCTTGGGTTGGGCGTATGGGCAGGGCGGCGATGCTTTGCGCGGCAAAACCTGTTGGTGGGTCAGCAGTACCGGTGGTGCGAGCGCCGCCTACACGCCGCAAGGCATGCACCAAAGGCCTTTCAAAGACTATGTGGCACCGGTCGAGCAAACCGCGCGATTTTGCGGCATGCAGTGGTGGCCGCCCTTTGTGGCGTATGGCGCCCACGATTGCACCGAACAAGATTTGCTGCAAGCCTGCACAGACTTGAAAGCCCAATGCGAGAACTTTTTAAGGGCCCCGCCTTCAGCAGGGCTTGTGCCATGAACCAGGCCATTTTGTTTTTGCTCGCTGCTTTGGTCTTCGTGCCCTTGGCAGTACGCTTGGGCTTGGGCTCGGTGCTGGGTTACCTGGTGGCGGGGGTTGTCATCGGGCCCATGGCGCTGGGGCTGGTCAGTGACCCTGCGGCTTTGCTGCATGTCTCTGAACTGGGCGTGGTGCTCATGCTGTTTGTCATTGGTCTGGAGCTCGAGCCCCAGCGCCTGTGGGCCATGCGCGGCATGGTCTTTGGCGGTGGCACGGCGCAAATGGGGGTGTGTGCCGCCGCCATGGGCGCGGTGGCTTGGGCTCTGGGTTGGACTTGGCAGGCGAGCTTGATATCCGCTCTGGCCATGGCGCTGTCATCTACTGCCATCGTGGTGGCCCTGCTGCAGGAGAGAAACCTCATGCCTGCGCAGCTGGGCCGCCGAGGCTTTTCCATGCTGCTCTACCAAGACATGGCCGCCATTCCCCTGCTGGCCTTGGCTGCAGTGCTAAGCCAAGCCGAGCCGCACACGGCTGCGAGCGCCGCCCCGGCCGCGCTTGCTTGGTGGTGGCAGGTGGGCGCGGTGGCCGCAGTGGTGCTGCTGGGGCGCTATGTGGCCTACCCGGTGATGCACTTCGTGGCCCGCATGCCGGTGCGTGAACTCTTCACAGGCGTTGCGCTGCTCTTGGTATTGGGCGTGGCTGCCCTGATGGGGCAGGTGGGTTTGTCCATGGGCCTGGGTGCCTTTTTGGCCGGCGTGCTGTTGGCCAGCAGCGAATACCGCCACGCGCTAGAGAGCGATATCCTGCCCTTCAAGGGCCTGCTGCTGGGCTTGTTCTTCATCGCCGTGGGCATGGGCATGGACTTGGGGCTGCTGGTCAGTATGCCCGTGCAGGTGCTTGCAGGCCTGCTGTTGGTCTTGGGCCTCAAGACCTTGGCGGTCTGGGCCTTGGCGCCTTGGTTGGGTCTCAAGGGCCGTGACAAGTTGCTCTTGGCCCTGCTGCTGTCGCAAGTGGGCGAGTTTGCGTTTGTGGTGCTGTCGGCAGCCAAGCTTTCAGGCGCCTTGAGCGCCAGCCAAGCTGATCTGCTCACCTTGATTGCCGCCTTGTCCATGGCTACCACACCCTTGCTGCTCAAGGTGTTCGACTGGGCCTGCCTAGAAACTTCACCCCAGCAACAGGCCGACAGTTTTGAAGACGCGCACCCGCCTGTGATCGTCGTTGGTTTTGGCCGCTATGGCCAAACCGTGGCGCGCCTGCTCATGGCCGCAGGCATCACGCCCACCGTCATCGACCACGATGCCCACACAGTGGACAGCGCCAGACGCTATGGCTTCAAGGTCTATTTTGGCGACGCCACACACAGCGACTTGCTGCACGCAGCCGGCATTGAACACGCCCAGGCCCTGGTGGTGGCCATCGACGATGTGGCGCAGTGCAACCGCTTGGTCACCACCTTGCAGCACAGCCATGGCCATGTCCGCATCGTGGCCCGCGCGCGCGATGCCCGGCACGCCATGGAGCTGGCGGAAATGGGCGTGCTGCATGTGGAACGCGAACTGTTCGAGTCTTCGCTGCGCAGTGGCCGTTCTGTGCTGGAGCTGCTGGGCATGGACCGAATGCAAAGCAAGCAACTGGCCGACAACTTCAGGCGTCACTCGCTGGAATTTTTGCGTCAAGCGCAAAGCGACAGGCATGTCACTGAAAACTTCATCGAACGTTTGCGCCAAAGCCGCGAGCAGTTTGAGCGTGAGATGCAAGCCGACCTAGAGCGGCAGGCCCGCTACGACGCTCAGGCGTGGTGGCATCCGCCCCAAAAAGAGAACGGTCTGGGTGCAGAGCACTCGGTTAAATGAGACAGCATTTTTTTGAAAAGAGGTAGAAATGAAGCTTTATTACAGTCCTGGTGCATGCTCCTTAAGCACCCATATCGCCATGCTTGAAGCAGGGTTGGCCTTTGAGCCGGTTTTGGCAAGCACCAAAACGCATCTTTTGAAGGATGGCACCGATTACCACACCATCAATCCCTTGGGCTATGTGCCCTTGCTTGAACTGGATGATGGCACTCGGCTGAGCGAGGTCGCGGCGATTTTGCAATACATCGCCGATCAAGCTCCAGCCTCGGGGTTGGCACCACAGTCCGGCACGCTAGCGCGTTACCAACTTATGTCTTGGTTGAATTTCGTGGCGACGGAACTGCACAAAGGGTTTTCGCCACTGTTCAATCAATCGACACCAGAGGTGTACAAGCCCCTGTGTAAATCGCATCTTCTGGAGCGCTTCGCTTGGGTCAATACGCATCTGCAGAGGCGCAGCTATGTGATGGGTGATTCCTACACGGTGGTCGATATGTATTTGTTCAATGTCAGCAATTGGGCTCGCGTCGTCGATCTGAAGTTAAGCGATTTTGAACAATTGCTTGAGTGGAGAAAACATATAGCCGAGCGACCAGCCGTGCGTGCAGCCATGAAGGCTGAAGGTCTATTGAAATAAAGAGCGCTTCACCCAAACCTGCGGGAAATGCAGGTGATGCATGAGCTCCCGTACAAACACCACGCTCGCAAAAAACCTAGCGCTGTGGGGCAGGGCCTCTTGATGGGGCGCTTGCCCCAAGGCTTGCATCACCAAACGACTGAAGGTCTGCTCCACTGCATCTACATGCAGCACGCGTGATGCGCCCTCAGACACGCCAGCCATACTGGCCAAGGTGTGCATATCCGCTTCTTGGGTGCATAACTTCGCGCCCTGCGGCCATTGGGGGTGGGCAGCTTGGATGTGGTCTTCCACCCACTCGATGGCGCGCTCTAAATCGATGGGGCGCAATCGTCCTTGAGGGAAAAATAGTGGAGCCATCTGCGTGTGGCTGTAGGCGATGCGAAGCGGTGCCAGTTCTTTTGCGCAGGGCTATGCAAGACGGCAGCCTCAGGCTCGAAATTCAGTTGCAGCCACAGTTCTTGTCTTGCGTCGTTGGAGGTATTGGTTTGCATGGATGACATGTTTACTCCTTCGCTGTTTCACTTGCTTGAGTTGGGCAGCAACCGACCCTGCAAGCCCCGCTTGAGGGTTTGCCACATCAGTGTGGCAAACACCCCATTGGCAAGAACAAACAACACGGGCGCCAGCACTTGCCACAAGCCTTCATCTTCGCCCTCGGCTTTGCCCGCGCCCGCTGCGAAGACTGCGGGCACGATTTTCTTGTGGCCTTCTCCTGCAAAGGCCGGGGCGTGTGCCCCTCGTGCAACACGCGGCGCATGGCCCAGACAGCGTCACACCTCACCGACCACGTCTTCCCTTGCCTGCCGGTGCGCCAGTGGGTTCTGTCTGTCCCCAAGCGGCTGCGCTACTACATGCAACGCGATGGGGCAACGCTAGGCATGGTGTTGCGTATTTTTCTGCGGGTCATCGCGCAAAGCCTGCAAGCCAACAGTGCCGGTGCGAAGAACTGAGACAAGGCTGCATTGCACATTGGCGCAGTCGCCTTCATTCACCGCTTCGGCTCCAGCCTCAATGCGCATGTGCACTTTCACGTCTGCGCAGTTGATGGCGTTTTTGAGGAAGTGGCGGGCAAGGGGGCGATGGTGCTGATGCTGACGATCAAGCCTGTGATCAAGCCCGCCCGCTGGGCGTCATCTTCCACCCAGCCACCGCCATGGGTGCGCATGCCTTGGGCCAAGTGCAGGCCAGCTTGCGCAGGCGCATCCTGCGCGCCTTTGTCGGGCGGGGCTTGCTGGAGTGTTTCGAGGCCAAAGAGATGCTGGGCTACCAGCACAGCGGTTTCTCGGTAGACACCAGCGTGTGCATAGCAGCGCACGACCGCGCGGGCCTGGAGCGGCTGCTGAGGTACTGCGCGCGCCCGCCGTTTGCGATGGAGCGGCTGCGCAAGGCGGGCAGCGAGCTGGGGAGCGCAAATGTTGTTTGAAATCTTGAGTTTGATGGCATTTAGCCCGGCGCTCAAACCCTAGGCGCCATCAGGTCTCCGACCGTATGCAGCCGCGCTGCCCGCGTTGTGCGCTTGTTATTCCTGGGTAGCGGTTGGTGCCGCATCCCGGTAATACACCTCCACCGCGCCTTTCAGGGTCATCATCAAGGGCTTGCCCTTTCGGTCGCGCGCCTTACCCGCCGCTACTTTGATCCAGCGCTCGCTGACACAGTATTCCTCCACATCGTGACGCTCTTTGCCGTTAAAGCGGATGCCAATGTCATGTTCAAACACCGCAGCCACATAGTGTTTGCTTTGCGGGTCAACCGATAAGCGGTCGGGCAGAGGTGGGACTAAGGGATTCATAAAAGGGGTGTCATAGCGTTCAGGTTCGGGCCGCATTCTCGCAAATCGTGAAGCACCGCCCATCCACTGGTCAGGGGTGCGCAGGTGCTTGCGCCGCTGCAAGCTCTGGCGAATCGTCCGGCAAAAATCCGCCAGACTGACGTTGCCATAGGGATGCGTAGTGGCCGCCCTGCGCCAGCAGCTCGGCATGGGTTCCACTTTCCACAATGCGCCCTTCGTCCAACACCACCAGCCGGTCCAGACGCGCAATCGTCGATAAGCGGTGGGCAATCGCAATCACGGTTTTGCCGTCCATCATGCCGATCAATTGTTCCTGAATGGCCATTTCCACTTCGCTGTCTAGCGCGGAGGTTGCCTCGTCCAAAATCAGGATCGGTGCATCCTTCAAAACCACACGCGCAATGGCGATACGCTGTCGCTGGCCGCCTGATAGCTTGACACCGCGCTCGCCAACCCGTGCATCCAAGCCGGTACGCCCCTTCATATCTTGAAGGCCTTGAATGAAATCCCAGGCCTGCGCTTTGCGCGCCGCTTGTTCCACTTGGCTATCGGTGGCCTGCGGTTTGCCGTAACGGATATTGGCGGCAATCGAGCGGTGCAGCAGTGAAGTATCTTGCGTCACCATACCAATAGCCTCACGCACGCTGTCTTGGGTGGCATGCGCAATGTCCTGCCCGTCTATCACTATGCGACCTTGTTGGGGGTCGAAAAAGCGCAGCAGCAGATGCACCAAGGTGGATTTACCCGCGCCCGAGCGGCCTATGAGGCCGATGCGTTCCCCGGCGCGGATATGCAGGCTAATGTGCTTTAACACCTGCGCGCCGCCCTCATAGGCAAAGCTTAAGTCTTCGAATCGAATTTCGCCGCTGCCAACTTCGAGGGCTTTTGCATCGGGCCTGTCTGTCATGCGCAGGGGCTGGGCAATGGTTTCCATGCCTTCTTGCACCACGCCCAGATTCTCAAAAATCCCAGCCACCTCCCAAGATACCCAGCCTGCCGCTGTGGTGATCTGCCAGGCCAGCGGTAGCGCAGTCGCAAATGTCGCCACGTCCAGCGCGTGCGCCTGCCACAAATAGAGCCCTACTGCAGCGGTGGCGACGAGCAACAAGGCGTTCATCATCCACAGCGTAAAAATAAACAAAGTGACCAGCCGCATGTGTTGGGACACGGCATGCACGTGGGTGTGGATGACGTCCTGCACATGCCGGTCTTCGTCGCTGGGCCGGGCAAACAACTTGACCGTGAGGATGTTGGTGTAGGTGTCTACCACCCGTGCTACCACACGCGAACGTTGCTCCGAACTGAGCTTGGACAAGTCGCGCATGCGCGGCACAAAATAGTACAAAAATCCGATGTAGGTCGCAAACCAGCAGACTGTAGGTATCGCTAATCGCCAGTCCGACAGGCACATCAGCACGACCGTCGTCAGGCCGTAAATCAGGATGTACCAGACAGCGCGTACGCCCGAGACCGCGCTCTCGCGCAGCGAATTGCCGGTTTGCATTACACGGTTGGCGATGCGGCCCGCAAAGTCATCCTGAAAAAATGGCCAACTTTGGCGTACGACATGCCAATGGTTCTGCCAGCGCACCAAGCTGGTAAAGGCGCCCATCACGGCATTGAAACGCAGCAGGCTATCAAAAAGCAAAGCGGCTGGGCGCAATATCAGCAGGAACACCAGCATCAGCCCCAACATAGGCCCCGCTTCCTGCAAGGCAGCCGCCCGGTCTGTAGCCAGCATCAGACCCACCAGCTTGCCTATCAAGAGCGGCATGACGGTGTCGCTTAGCGCTACCAACAGGCAGCTGAGCAGCATGGCAAAAAATAGGGCGCGGGACTGGCGCAAAAAGTGCCAGTAAAAGGCAAGAAGTCCCTTGGGAGGTGTTTCGGCGGGAGGGCTGGTAGTGGCGGAAATCCGCGATTCAAAGTAGTCGAAAAGGCCGCTAAACATCGCCTGACTTTAGCGTAAAACCACGCAGGCCCTGTCCGCGCCAACTTTGGCGCTAGGCGGTGAATTCAAAATAACGCTGGAAGCTAAACGCAATCGTTGCCATCAAAGCAGTGGTACCCAACATCAGCGAAGCCCCTAGGCCAAGCACCGTCAAGCCTGTGGTTTGTCCCGCTGCATCTTCCGGCTCGGCCTGCGGATTAAAGCGCGCGTTCCATGCTGGTGCATCCATCAGGCCATAGCGGATAGCCACGAGCGCCGACGCGGCCAGGGCGAAACCACCCAAGGGAATCAAAATCCAGCTCCACAAGTCATCCAATCCCCATGCTCGCGCACGCACTACGCCGTACCAGCCCATTGCCGTGGGTAAGAGAATTAGCCAGGCCCAGCGGTCAAAGCGTCCCGCAAGGTAAATGCGCTGCAAGCCGAGCGACCCCAGCAGCAGAGTGAGCCATACGGTGAAGGTTTTATTTTTCATAAAACGCATTGTCGTCGCTGGCACGCAGGTTTAGCAGGGGGAAAAGCGAAGCGGCGTAACCGCGGCGCAAGCGTTGACTTCTTTCAGTAACCGCCACTGCGCGCAAAAAACCTGCCCAAGGTTTCAGGCATAACTTCATGCGGGTGATTGGCGGTCACCCACGCCCAGGGCGCATTGCATCAGCACCACGTCCAGCCAACGCTCAAATTTCCAGCCGCAGGCGCTAAGCACACCGGCGTGGGCAAAACCGCATGCGCTATGCGCGCCTATGGAGGCCAGGTTGGCGGAATCGCCAATGACCGCGATCAGCTTGCGCACCCCGGCACGCTCGGCGCTGGACATCAGTTCGCTCAAGAGCAGGCGCCCCCAACCCTTGCCGGCAACCAGCGGGCTAAGGTAAAGCGAGTCTTCGGCTGAAAAGCGGTAAGCGGGGCGCGGCTTGAACCAGTTGCAATAGGCAAAACCGACAACTTCCCCTGAGTCTTCCAATACCAGGAAGGGCAGGCCTTTGGCCAACACGTCCGCACGGCGCACCCGCATGTCCGTTTCGGTGGGTGGGTCGATTTCGAAAGTGCCTGTTCCGTGCAGCACATGATGGCGGTAAATAGCGGTAATGGCCGCCAGGTCGGCGTCCGTGCTGGAGCGGATAAGTGGCATGGTTTAGGAAAAGATATAATCGAGGGCTATTCTGAGTGTCACTGGCCGGGTGGTCAGTTGCGTGTCTCAACTCCGAATTTTATGGTTGAAACTCATTTCAATCTCCCCAAAGGATGAATCATGGTCGTTATTCGACTCGCCCGTGGTGGTGCTAAGGCCCGCCCGTTTTTCAGTATCGTCGTTGCCGACAAGCGCACCCGTCGCGATGGCCGCTTTATCGAGCGTATCGGTTTTTACAACCCGATTGCCACGGCCAGTGAAGAGCGTATTCGTATTGCACAGGATCGCTTGACCTATTGGAAAGGCGTTGGCGCCCAAGCTTCGCCTACAGTGGAGCGTCTCATTAACCAGGCCGCTGCCGGCGCGCCGGTCGCGGCTTAAATAGTCCCCTGAAGGGTTTGCGCCTTGCGGTGCAGACCCTCTTGGGCAGACCCTATTTCGCATGATTGCAGGCCTGGAGCCCGCTGAGCTTCCGGCAGATGCTATTGAGGTGGCACGCATCGGCGAGCCATGGGGCGTCAAAGGCTGGTTCAAGGTACTGCCATTTAGCGCCCAACCCGAGGCGCTTTTTTCTTCTAAGCGTTGGTACCTGCTGCCCACTGAGCGGGGCAATCCTACATTTGCCGGCGTCGTGAAAATTGCCATCCAAGAAGCCAAAGAGCATTCTGATACGGTTGTAGCCAGTGCCCATGAGGTGTTGGACCGTGATGCTGCGCAGGCATTGCGTGGCGCGCGGGTCTTTGTTCCGCGCTCCAGTTTCCCGACCGCCGATCCCGACGAGTACTACTGGGTGGACTTGATCGGCCTGGACGTCATTAACCGCCAGGACGAGCCTATGGGTTGCGTGCGCGAGCTGCTATCGACCGGTGCGCAAACCGTCCTGGTGCTGGAGTTCTTAGCAGACGGCAAGGTGCAGGAACGCATGATTCCATTTGTATCGGTTTTCATCGACGAGGTGGATCTGATTGGCCGGCGCATCCGTGTGGACTGGCAAAGCGACTACTAAGGGGCCAGGCCGTGCGTTTTGACGTCATCACCCTGTTTCCCGACTTATTTGAGGCATTTTTGCGCACCGGCATTACTCGGCGTGCTTTTGAGTCGGGGCAGGTACAGGTTTGTCTGCACAATCCGCGCGACCAGGCGCAAGGCAATTACCGCCGAGTGGATGACCGACCTTTTGGTGGCGGCCCTGGCATGGTCATGATGGCCGAGCCTCTGACTCTGGCTTTGGCGCACGCGCAGGCGCAGCGATCACAGCCTGGCAAAGTTATTTTGTTTTCCCCACTCGGACGTGTGTTGGATCACGAGACAGTACAGCGCTGGGCGGCGAGCGAGGGAGCAGTATTGGTATGCGGTCGTTACGAAGGCCTGGACCAGCGCTTTGTGGACCGTTTTGTCGATGAGCAAATCAGCCTGGGTGACTTTGTCGTCTCCGGGGGCGAGTTGCCGGCCATGCTGTTGCTAGATGCGATTGCCCGCTTGCAGCCTGAGGTGCTCAGCGACGCCCAAAGCCACCAGCAAGACAGTTTTAACCCTGCGCTGGACGGATTACTCGATTGTCCGCATTACACGCGCCCGGAAGATTGGCAAGGCCGTGTTGTGCCCGAGGTACTGCTGTCGGGTCACCATGAGCGCATAGAGCGATGGCGGCGTGACCAACGATTGTTGCTCACAGCCAAACTACGCCCCGAGTTGATTGCTGCGGCGAGGGCGGCGGGTGCGTTAGACGCGGCGGATGAAAAATTGCTGCGGGTCGCGCCTTAGTGTCCTGGCTTGGCGTGCCTAGCTGGTGTAAGAGCTGCGCCTCGCCTAGATTGCTATAATGCTGGGCTAACCGATCCTCTGCATGGCCATACAAGGCGCAGCAATGGTGCTGACACGACAAGGTGACCCACTAAGGGTTCCGGCGCTTGCAAGATCACGAAAGAAGCTATGAACCTCATCCAAATTTTGGAACAAGAGGAAATCGCGCGTTTGGGTAAAACCATTCCTGATTTCTCCCCTGGTGACACGGTCATCGTCAGCGTTAATGTGGTCGAGGGCACCCGCAAGCGCGTCCAGGCCTACGAAGGTGTCGTGATCGCCAAACGCAATCGCGGTTTGAACAGCGGTTTTATCGTCCGCAAAATTTCGAGCGGTGAGGGCGTGGAGCGTACCTTTCAAACCTACAGCCCATTGATTGCCGGTATCGAAGTGAAGCGCCGTGGCGATGTGCGTCGTGCCAAGCTCTACTACCTGCGCGACCGCAGCGGCAAGTCGGCACGTATTAAAGAAAAGCTGCCAGCCAAAAAGACCGCCGCTTGACCGGTTCTTCGGTCATTGCGAAAACCGCCCCGGGCCTTCCGGCGGCGGTTTTTTTACGATTCAAATGAATTTGTAGGGCATAAAAGCGTGCGCACAATTCCCCCTTTTGACCCGCGACAAGTACCCTTTGAGTTGGCGGACGGGCATCTGCCCTCGGTACCCGAAACCCATTTGCATCCGAAAGCCCTTGCCCTTCGCTTTCAGGCGCCCCCTGCCTGGGAGCCCGAATTCCGCGTGGAGCCACGCTTTGTAGACCGCCAGCCCAGCGCCGCCTCGGTTCTGGTAGGTTTGGTAAGCCATAAGCGACCGACGGTGTTGCTGACCCAGCGGACGGTCGGACTGCGCAGCCATGCCGGGCAGGTCGCCTTTCCGGGCGGTAAATCAGATGCCGAGGATCAGGATGCGACAGCCACCGCCTTGCGCGAGGCGCAGGAGGAAGTGGGCCTGCATCCACGCCATGTACGCGTTTTGGGCAGTCTTCCGCACTACACCACTGGCAGCGGATTCGTGGTGACGCCGGTGGTTGCGCTGCTAGAGCCGGGCTTTGCCATCACGCCCAATGCCGGTGAAGTCGATGCCGTCTTTGAAGTGCCGCTCGATTTTTTGATGAACCCGGCACACCATCGGCGCCACACGCTGCAAACCCCCATCGGCCCGCGCCATTGGATATCTATGCCCTACCAGGATGGGGCCCATGAGCGCTATATTTGGGGCGCCACCGCCGGCATGTTGCGTAATTTGTATCGGTTTTTGCTCCCTGCTTAGGTCCGTTTGCGGCCCAGCCCATCGGTATGATGCGGTGACATGAGCTTTTTCGCTATTCTTTGTGCTTTACTGATTGAGCAGGCCCGCCCGCTCAAGGATGCGAATTTTTTGCATACGCAGGTAAGAAGCACCCTGTCCTGGGCGGTGCGCCAACTGGACAGCGGCCTGGATTCGCACGCCAGATTGACCTGTCTTGTGGTCGTCCTCTTGCCGACAGGTATCGTTGCCCTGGTGCATTGGGCCTTGCTGATTTGGCTGGGATGGATGGCCGCATTGGTGTGGAACATTATCATTTTGTACTTCACGCTAGGCTTCAGGCAGTTCAGCCACCACTTCACCGATATCCGCGATGCGCTAGATGTGGGGGACGAAGACGCCGCACGCAGCCTGCTGGCCCAATGGATGCAGATAGAGGCGTCCGATCTGCCGCGCAGCGAAATAGTCCGCCAGGTCATCGCCCATTCGGTGCTCAACGCCCACCGCTGCGTGTTCGGGGTTTTTGCCTGGTATTCGCTATTGTCTGGTTTAGGGCTGGGGCCCGCAGGAGCGGTCATGTACCGCTTGGCGGAGTATTTTTCCGCCTTGGCCAAGCGCCCGGTGAGCCCGCAGACCTTGCTGCTCAGCACGGCATTGCGTGACTATGTGGGCCTGTGGTGGCACCGGATCGATTGGATTCCGACCCGCTTGACGGCCATGGGCTTTGCTTTTGTAGGCAGCTTTGAGGATGCGATTGACCGGTGGCGAAAATTTGAAGCGGCTGTTCCTGGCGATAACGATGGCATTGTGTTGGCTGCTACGGCCGGAGCAGTGCATATCGGGCTGACCGAAGTGGACTTGCGCAACGCGGCACCGGTGCCGCAAGTTGGGCACTTGCGCGCCATCGTCGGTCTGGTCTGGCGCACGGTGGTGATGTGGATGGTGGTGCTAGCCTTAATGTCGCTAGCGCGTTTGCTGGGCTGAAGTACCCGCCGGCACCTGCCGCTGTGCACTTTGTTGGCTGCAAGCATACGCCTTAGTAACGCTTTTGCGAGAGTTCTTCAAATAAGTCCTTGTAAATTTTGTAGCGTACCGGGCTTATCGGACTGGGCTCGGCTGCGCAGGCGCTGCGCACGCCGCAGCCGGGTTCGTGCAGATGGCTGCAGTTGTAAAACTTGCAGTCGTCGGCCTGGGCTTGGATATCAGGCATCAGCTTGCCCAAGTCCATGGGCGCGATATGGTGCAGGCCAAACTCCTGAAAGCCCGGTGAGTCGATCAAGGCCGATTGTTTGTCAGCGTCCAGCCAGTACCAAGTGGTGCTGGTGGTGGTGTGCTTACCGGCTTGCAGAGCGGTAGAAATTTCCTGGGTCAGAACATTGGCGTGTGCAACCCAGCGGTTGATTAGTGAACTTTTGCCAGCGCCCGATGGACCAAGCACCAGACTGGTTTTGCCGGTCAACAGGACGCGTAATCGGTCTGTGTCGTCATCCGCTGTCTGCGTCACCGGTTCATCGCTAGTAGGCTTGAAAGCCGTTGCCAAAACTGGGTATTGCATAGCGCGGTAAGGCGCAAGGCGCCCCCAGGCGGCAGCAAACAAACTGCCCAGATCACGTTTATTGAGCACGATGAGCGCGTCGACTTGTTGCGCCGCAGCGGCAATCAAAGCGCGCGACAACTGTCCATCGGAGAACTCGGGCTCCGCGCCCAATACGATAACGACTTGGTCGATATTGGCCGCAAAGGACTTGGTGCGGATTTCGTCTTGGCGGTACATCAAATTACGCCGGGGCAAAACTTTTTCTATGGTGCCTTCATCTTGCGTGGCAAGCCAAAGTACCTGGTCGCCCACCACGGTTTGACTTTTTTTGCCACGCGCGTGGCAGATAACTTTGCGGCCCGCCGGGGTCTGCACCCATACATGCCGGCCATGGCTGGCGATAACCAGGCCCTCTTGCAAACCGGCTGGCTCAGCCAAGCGCGCTCCCGGCTTGCTCGGGGTCGGCTAAGGCATCGACCAGGGCCGCACAGCGCACATCCCGCTGCGAGATACCGGCTACATCATGGGAGCGCCAGCGCACACTGCAGCTACGGTAGGCCAGTAACAGGTCCGGATGGTGATCTTGCTGTTCGGCCATATAGGCCACTGCATTGGCAAAAGACAGGGTGTGCAAATAACTGTGGAAGCGGAATGTTTTTTCAATCGCCAATGTGTCGCCGTCGCCCCATAGCTTCCATCCGTCCAAACTGGCCAGCCGCGCGATGACTTGCGGGCCGGTCAGAGCCTGGCTTGTGGCGCTTTGGGGCGTGGCAGCGGCTGTATTCATACGGTGACTTTATAAAGGCGCAGCCAGCATGCGGCCCAAGCGTTCGGATGCTGGCGGGTGCGAGTAATAAAACTTCACATACAAGGGATCTGGCGTAAGCGTGGAGGCGTTGTCTTCGTATAACTTCAGCAAGGCTGAGGCCAAATCGGCGCCGCGTGTTTGCGCCATGGCGTAGGCATCGGCCTCAAACTCGTGCCTGCGTGAAATCTGGGCGAACAAGGGTCCAAGGAAACCGGTAAATGACGGTAAGACCAGCATAAACAACAACAGGGCCAGGGCATCGTTTGCGCCCGCTAAGTTGGGAATCACGCCCAGGCCGGTATAAAACCATACTTGCGCGCTGGCCCAGCCCAAAGCCGCAAAGCCGGCCAGACTGATGGCGAAAATCGACACGATGCGCTTGAGAATATGTTTGTGCTTGAAATGGCCTAATTCATGGGCCAGCACCGCATCGACTTCGTCGGGTGTTAGGCGAGCCAGCAAGGTGTCATAAAAAACCACCCGTTTAGAGGCGCCCAAGCCCGTGAAATGGGCGTTGGCATGGGCGCTGCGTTTGCTACCGTCCATCACATAAAAACCTTGCGCCTGAAAGCCGCAGCGCTGCATTAAGGCACGCACGCGCTCAGTCAGTGCCGCATCATCCAAGGCTTGGAATTTATTGAACAGCGGCGCAATCCAGGTAGGATAAATCAGCATGGCCAGTAGGTTAAAGCCCATCCACACACCCCAGGTCCAGGCCCACCACAGCGTGCCCGCCGCAGCCATCATCCAAAGCACTAGGGCGAGCAAAGGGCCGCCTATCAAAACACCCAAGAGCAAAGACTTGATCAGGTCTTGCAACCAGAGCTTGGCACTGGTTTTATTAAAGCCAAATCGCTCTTCAATCACAAAGGTCGCGTACAACGAGAAAGGTAATTCCAGCAGCGTGTTGATGGCGGTGAAGGCGCCCACCAGGGCCAGTTGCTGCCACAGACCTGTGCCCATGGTGTCCAGTAAAAACCCGTTCAATGCCGATAAGCCCCCCAGCAGGGTCCAGGCTAAGGCAAGGGCCGCGCCCCACGCCAGTTCGATCAAGCCAAAGCGTGCTTTCACTACGGTGTAATCGGCCGCGCGCTGGTGCGCTTGCAGGGCAATAGTGGATGCGAAGGCTGGCGGCACCGCGTCGCGGTGGGTGGCGACGTGGCGGATTTGGCGCGTGGCCAGCCACAATTTCAACAAAAGGCTAGCCGCCAGGGCCAACGCAAAAATAAGGGTCAGGGTGTCGGAGGGATTGAGCGCGGTGTCTTGCATAGGGGTGCAGTTTAGGCCATAGGCGACAATCTCCGTTATGCAAGACACATTAAACCCACTCACAAAATCCGATAAAAACCTGGTCTGGCTCGACTGCGAAATGACCGGTTTGTATCCTGCACAGGACCGCATTATCGAAATCGCGGTGGTGGTTACCGGTCCGATGTTGGAGGCGCGCACCGAGGGCCCGGTGTTTGTGATCCACCAGTCTGATGCGCAGCTCGACGCCATGGATGCCTGGAACAAAGGCACTCACGGCAAAAGCGGCCTGATCGACAAAGTCCGGGCCTCAACCGTGAACGAGGCGCAGGCCGAAGAGGCTTTGCTCGCATTTTTGACGCAGCATGTGCCAGCAGGCGCCTCGCCCCTGTGCGGCAACACCATCGGCCAGGACCGGCGTTTTTTGGCCGCCTACATGCCACGCCTGGAGGCCTTTTTCCACTACCGCAATCTGGATGTCAGCACCTTAAAGGAGCTCAGTCGACGCTGGCGACCCGAGGTGTACGCGAGTTTTAAAAAGCAGCAAAAGCATACTGCGCTGGCTGACGTGCATGAATCTATTGATGAGTTGGAACACTACCGAACGCATTTCTTGAAGCTCTGAGCGTCCAGTGGGCGTGCCGCGCATCCGGGGTGCGGGAAACGCTTGGATGGCCTACAAGGTCTGTGTCTAAGTACAAACCCGAATCCATGCCATAATCGGGGGCTTCGCTAAACGGCAGCACGGCAATCAGGCCGGAGCCAGCGAAATTTGCACATCTCCCAACATTCACCGGGTCCAAGTTAAGAGGGCCCCAGCCGCACCTGGTGCAGCCTCCGTTTGATGGTTGATGTTTTTTAACCATTGACGGAACGCCCACCTCGCGGGTGGCGTTGCTGTGTGAGTGAAACTATGACTGATTCTTTGATCGCAACAGGCGAATTCGCGCCCGAGTACACTTTTTCCACCCAAGATGGCGAGGTTTTACAGCCGGACCTCGGCGCCTCGGCCCATCTTGCGAACGAGGCGGATGCCGCTTCGGACGATGCGCAGGCCGTAGTGGCCGAGCCCAATGGCTTTTTGGCCCTGGACCTTGCGCCCGAGCTGATACGAGCCTGTATGGACCTGGGTTACACCCAGCCCACTCCGGTACAAACCAAAGTTATTCCTTTGGCTTTACCGACCGAGGGCGCAGACAAGGGCGCAAAAAAATACATCGACCTGATGGTCTCCAGTCAAACCGGTAGCGGTAAGACCGCCGCGTTTTTGCTGCCGGTATTGCACACCCTGCTCAAGCAAATGGCGCAAGCCGAAGCCGATGAGCGCCAGGCCTATGAAGAAGCAGTCGCCCAAGCCGCTGCCAAGGGCGAAGCGCCGCCCAAGCGTCCCAAGCGCAAAGACCCGACCAACGCACGCAATTTCAAAGCCCCAACCCCTGGCGCACTCATCGTCTGCCCCACCCGCGAGCTGGCTCAGCAAGTGGCGCATGATGCCATCGACCTGGTCCAACACTGCCGTGGCCTGCGGGTTGCTAATATCGTGGGCGGCATGCCGTATCAGTTGCAAATTGCCAAGCTACAAAATGCCAATCTGGTGGTGGCCACGCCCGGTCGCCTGCTGGACTTGCAGCGCTCCATGCAGATCAAACTGGACCAGGTGCAGTTTCTGGTGGTCGACGAGGCCGACCGCATGCTGGACTTGGGCTTTTCCGATGACCTGGCCGAAATCAACCAACTCACCATTGACCGCAAGCAAACCATGATGTTCAGCGCTACCTTTGCGCCGCGCATCCAGCAATTGGCCGCCCGCGTGATGCGCGAACCCCAGCGCGTTAGCATCGACAATCCGCAGGAAAAACACGTCAACATCAAGCAGGTTTTGTACTGGGCCGACAACGCGCAGCACAAGCGCAAACTACTGGACCACTGGCTGCGCGACACCGGCATCAATCAGGCGATTGTGTTTGCCAGTACCCAAATTGAATGTGACGGCTTGGCCAACGATTTGCAGCAAGACGGCTTTGACGCTGTGGCCCTGCATGGTGCGCTGAGCCAGGGCTTGCGTAACCGCCGCTTGATGGCGCTTCGCCAAGGCCAGGTGCAAATCTTGGTGGCGACCGATGTAGCCGCGCGCGGCATTGACGTGCCCACGATTACCCACGTATTTAATTTCGGTCTGCCCATGAAGGCCGAGGACTACACCCACCGCATCGGCCGCACCGGCCGGGCAGGGCGCGACGGCTTGGCCATCACGTTTGCCGAGCTGCGTGACCGTCGTAAGATTTTTGACATTGAGGCCTACACCCGCCAGCCCATCAAGGCCGAAGTGGTAGCCGGTCTAGAGCCCAAGCAACGCATTCCCGAAGCACCGCGCCCCGGTTTTGCTTCGCGCAATGGTGGCGGTGGCCGCGATGCCCGTGGCCCTGGCCGTGGTTTTGCCGGTCCGCGTGAAGGCGGCTTTGGCGGTGGCGAACGCCGTAGCGGTTTTGCCGATGCAGGTACCCGCGAATTTCGCGGCGCTGCCCGCGAAGGTTTTAGTTATGAGCGCAAGGGTGGTTTTAATGACCGCTTTGCCGGCCAAGGCGCACCGCGTGGCGACTTTGCCCCGCGCCGTGAGTTTGCCCCTCGGGCTGACGCTGCTGCACCTCGTGGCGACTTTGCGCCGCGCCGCGATTTCGCTCCTCGTGCGGACGCCAGTGCCCCGCGCGCTGACTTTGCCCCGCGCAAGGATTTCGCACCCCGTGCCGACTTCGCACCCAGGAAGCCTGCGGGCTTTGCCAAACCCGGCAATGGCGGCAAAGTATTTGTGCCACGTGATGCGAAAAAGCGCCCGGCGCGCAGCGCGGATTAAATGGCTTCCTAAGGCTCCTGGTAGGAGCGAGTCCGGGATTGTCGAGATTCGCTCTTAGGCGGCTGGTACGCCTGCCTTGGGCGAAAGGTACTTGGCATTTCAAAATGACACCGCTACGTCAATGCCAACGCGTGCCAGGCTTGACTAAAGTTAGGACACAAGCCAAGCCAGTGAGCGCGATGGCTGCTTTTAGTGCGGACGTGTAATTACCGGTCGCGTCGTACATAGACCCCGCCACCGCGGGGGCAAGCAGTCCTGCCATTCCCCACGCCGAGAACATACGGCCGAAGACTGCTTTGAATGCGGCGTCACCGTGAAGGTTTCGGACGATGATCGGTACTACCGCGATAAGCGCACCGTACGCTATCCCGCACAAAAGTAGCAAGCTCAAAACCACGTCTAGGCCCGGGGACAAAATCAAACCGACAAGTGCAAACAGCAGGAGCACAACCGGCATCAGCAAAGCCTTGCGGGCACCGATCCGCGCTATCCAAAAACCGCCTAGGACGCTACCGCCAATACTGCCTACGGCAATCAAAGTGGATGCCCAGGATGTGTTTTCTATGGATGCTGCGGCCTGGCTGGCAATCGAAGAACCGTGAGCGATTGCCATAAGTCCGCCGCAGGCCCCTAAAAAGTAGATGAACCACAGGCGTGCCATAGTCTTTTCTGAATGGGATTCCCTGGCACCCACCACAGATCCGAGCGCCAAGCGGTCTCTCACGGGGAGAAACAGGCTGCCTGCCACCAGGGAAGCAGTCAAGAGGTGGGCGGCTAGCAATACCAGAGCACTTGCGCTGCCCTCCTGCATTGCCATCGGACCTAGTACGTAGGAATAAGTTGCGGCACCCGTGCCGTAGGCGGCCGTAGCCAAGCCAACCGTCATGCCGCTGTGACCCGGTGCGCAGGCGGCTGCTTGCTCCAGCGTAATGCTGTAAGCCAGGCCATTGCAAAAACCGAAGACCAGACCGTATCCGAGCAAGCAACTAGGCAGGCCAGGCCCATACGCTGCAAGTAGCAAACCGCAAGAACCAAAAAGGCCGCTGGCAAATGAAAGCATGCGTTTGGAAATACGCGACCCCAAATAGTCGCTTGCGTGCACGCCCATTGTCAAGCTCACAATGGCCACCGAATAAACCAAACTCACGCTGGCGCGATCCGATTGCAGGCTAAATTGCAAGGGTTGAAGCAAAACGCCAAATGCGTGAATGGACCCAAATACGAAACTCAGCAAAAGGGCGCCGCAAAAGGTAGGGATGTCTAAGCCTTTGGCGCGCGCAGTCAATTCATGGCCTTTGAGTGCTATGCATCAGGTTCGCGGCTTTCGGTTTGGAGTGGCAACCCCTTGCCCTGAGAAAAATCAAACTCCGTTCTGCGTATACGCGCGCCTTGGTATGCATCCATGGCCGCAATTAACCAGATAAAGAACAATCCGGCGTGTTGCACGATGAAACAACGCCACGCGGGATAAGCGCGTGCAGCACATACGCTCGCTGGTATCAGATTCATGCTGACCCAGCCAAACAGTACTGCAAAAAAAAGAAAGGTGAGGGCGCGCTGCGGCATCCTGTTGAGCAGTTGCCCACCCGACGGAAGCATGAAGCCCACGACTAAGACCCACCGAGGATGAAGCGGCTTGGTCGGCAAACCAGCAGTCATGCGGACTCCAAAATTTTTATGATCTGCCCCAAAGTGTTCAATTTGGCCTCCAAAAACGCTGCCGGCACTTGCAATGGACCAAAGTGGCTGTTGCGCAGCACCATGTAATGGGCCTGGCTAGCTTGCGCGATTTGTACCACGTAGCGCATTCCGTCCGGTCGCAGCGTAAGGCACTTTGTATAGGGATCTGCCAACAACTCATGCAGCGGCAGATCCAAGTGCTGCAACAACTTTTCGATATCCGGGAAACTACTCTTGAGAATGCTTGCCTGTGGCCAATGGCCCAGAAGTTCATGCCGGTAAGCTAGATCGCGCGATGGCGAGAACACTTCAACCCCCGTCGGGCGAACCAGTACATCCATCACCCCGTTGATCGCGAGTACGCAGCGGATATCCACAACAAGCCACAGTGGCGGTAGTCGACGCGTTTGAAGGGTGTCGGCCATAGCCCACAGGTCGATTTGACGTTGATGCCCCGCGAGCGTGACATTCGCTTGCACGCGAGGGTAGTGAACCCCTTCTTGCTTTAGCTGAACATCCTTGAATAAGGGCAGGCAGTCCTCCAGCAACTTGGAGCGTTCAAGCTTTAATGCATGGCGATGCCTCGCCAATAGAAAAGCGAGCGCACCGATGGCGATGACTAAAAACGCCCAAGCCCCTAAAATTTGAAAAGACGGCACAGACAAATTTTCTTTAGGGGCATAACAGAGCCCTGGGGCTCTGCCATCGGCTCCAACAAGTTCAATAGCCGATCGGGCGCGGCCAATTCATGGTGAATTGATCTCCGCGGCGCACATACTTATATCGATGCAGTACGAACCATGCGGAAATAATGATGAAGAAGGCCATGATGGCCAACAAATTGCGCCCATAGCCAAGGAAAACCGCCACAAAAGTGATTGCGCACAAGGCGGCCAAGGTCAGTGTCGGGATTGGGTGAAAGGGATGCACATAACCCCGCTCAATGCTTCCTAGGGGCCACATACGGCGAAAGCGGATCATGTTGATAGGCATAAAAGTGTAGCCCAGCAGTCCGGCCAAAATAGAGAAGGTCACGATCTGGTTGAGCATGATCTGCCCTTGAATCTGGGTGTAGCCCGTCAGAGCAAAAGCACAGGCTATTGGGACCAGAAAGACAATCGCGCGGTAGGGGGTGTGGTAGCGCGGATGGACTGCACCAAACCAGGCCGGTAGGTAGCGATCTCGCCCCATTGAGAACCAAGCGCGCGAGGCGTCGTTGATGCATCCATTGGCAGATGCCATCGCTGCAAAGGCCGAGCCTACCCACATGAGCGCCTGCAGACCCCAATTGCCCGTGAGTTTGCCTGCATCGTACATAGGCGTTGCGGCGATACCCAGGTATTCCCAGGGAATCAAGCCTGTGCAGACGTACCAGGTAATGATGGCAGCGATCACCAGCGTCAACATACCCGTCATCGTGCCAAGCGGAATCGCACGACCCGGCGAACGCACTTCCTCGGCTGACTGGCAAGTTCCTTCGATACCCAGGTAGTACCACATGCCGAACTGAAGACTGGCCAGGACGCCCAACCATCCGTAGGGCAGGGTGTCATTGGAGAAAAAAACCTTGTGTTGAAGGAGTTGGGTTCCTGACCATGGGCCGACATGGAAAAGGAGAAGCAAAATCGCTAAAAAAGCAAAGCCGGTGATCACGATGTTGACAGAGAGCGTCATAAATACGCCACGGTAATTGAGCAAGGCCAGGACCAATATGGAAAGCGTGACAAACGGGCGGGCCAATTGCTCAGCCATTTCCGGAGTGGCGCCGCCAAAGTCTGCAGCCAAGGATTTCATCAGATCGCCAACCACAATAGCGTCAGCGGCTTCCAGCATGGTGTAGGCCAATACCAAATACAAGCCCACGTTAAAGGCCATCAAAGGTCCCACGATATGCTTGGC
Source organism: Rhodoferax sp. (assembly GCA_040400575.1). Taxonomy (GTDB): domain Bacteria; phylum Pseudomonadota; class Gammaproteobacteria; order Burkholderiales; family Burkholderiaceae_C; genus Allorhodoferax. Next base: position 9,355 of record JBBAPX010000007.1, on the reverse strand, counting down.
TTGCGTGTATTGACCACCGGCAGCAGCCACGGTAGAGGTCACCTCAGAGTCAATCATGGCTACACATGTGTAGAGCAGCCCGCTGACAAAACACGCTACCAAAGCGGCCCAAGGACCACCGTTGTCAATCGTGAAGTTCCACCCCATGAACTCCCCGACCAGGACGATTCCCACTCCCAGCGCCCAAACGTGCGCCGGGCCTAGGACACGACGCAGTCCGATATGCGGCACATTCGATGTAGATGTTGACATTTTTTATCCTTTTACGTGGTCATACCTTGGGACAATCGGACTTATTCTTGGCCTTCACGGGAACTGGTCAAGAAGTCCTCTGGATATTCCTTGCCGACTTTCAATAGATCCACCACCATCCAAATGGCAATGAGTGCGGACAATAGCCAAGCGCCGTTGGACAAAATTTCCCAAAAGTTCATGATTTCTCCTTAGATTGCGTGCCGGTCGAAGGGCCAAACCGTTCATTGATCACTTCGCGCAACTCCTTGTCGGAGGTGCGTACCAGAAAAACAAAATACGCAATGACTACGATGGCCGTCAGGAGCAACATGAGCCAGTCGAATTCGTAGGACTTTGCCGCGATCGTCGCCTTGCGTTCAGCTACTTTGCCTTCGTCCCAGCCAAGTGCCGTAAATCGCTCGGTTTTCAGTTTCTGTTGCTCCGCCGTTAGACCGTCGGTACTGGTCGCGGCAGCCACTGCGGTTGCTGCCGCTGCGCTTGCGCCAGCCTCGGTCGCCGGTGTTGCGGTCACTACAGCGGTTTGGGCCGCAGGTTCGGGTGTTGGCGCAGCACTCAAAACAGTCAGGTAGAGGCAGACCAGCAGCGTTGCAGCTACCAAGGCCACCACGAACAGGCTGTCAAATAATTGCCCGGCGGGACTTTGCTCGGGGGGGCGGTATGGGGATGGTGAAGCCATAAAGTTCCTCCTAATTAACTTGCGGGATGCTGCTTATTCGATACAGCAATAGCATCAAGGTGTTCGATATCTTGGCGGTAAATATGTTCCTTAGCTTGCTCGTAATGCCTAACCATCGCAACGATGGATGCGGTATTGAAAATGCACAGTGCCAAGGCGCTCAGGTAGACCAGTCCCATCAAGGATCCCGGTGGGCCCAAAGCCGCAACCTGATTCACCACAAACCATACGGCAAGCCAAGCCCCTATAAGCAAGGCATAAGCAAATAGGCGGTCATTGCGGAACATCGTGTCAATCCGTTCGCGCATGCTGTTTTCTGCATTCATAGGAATTTCTCCAAAGATTTTTTGAAAGAGCAAATTCAGTTTGCAACTATGTTTCCTATAGATAAATGGGTGAATACCCTTGGTTGGGAGCGTATGCAGTCTTATATCTGCCTTTTTGAAGGCGGCCGATGGCATTCGATATCCGAAATCCGCAAGGGTGTATGCAATCTCGACTGTTTAGATGCACAGTCATGCCGTGCATTGCCTCAAACTAGGGTGTTGATGCTTCCAGGACTCGATTGCGCCTAAGGGGCACAGCTATACTGATTTGGATTGAGGAAAATTCGTTTGGAATTTATGACAAACAGCCCATCGTTAGAAGTGTTTCTCGGTAAGGCCATCCGCGAAAAAAGATTGGGTCACGGCCTGACGATTGCGGACGTTTCCGAGCGAGCCGGCATCAGCCGTGGCATGCTTTCAAAGATAGAAAACGCGCAGACCGCGACCAGCCTAGACACACTGCAGCGCATAGCGTCGGCGCTGGGGGTTTCATTGTCGATGCTGTTTAGAGATTTTGGCATTGAGGGCGGCTCAGCCCAACACGTGCGCAACGGCCAAGGAATGCAAGTCGTGCGCCGCGGTACCAAAAATGGGCACACCTACCATTTGCTGGCCTATGACCAAGGCCCGACCAAGACCTTTGAACCGTTTTTGATCACTATCGATAACCAAAGTGAAGTATTCCCTGACTTTGAACATCCTGGGACAGAATTCATTTACATGTTGCAAGGGCGGATGGACTACCGCCATGGTGAGCAAATTTACACGCTAGTGCCTGGCGATTCGCTGACGTTTCGGGGCGAGATTCCGCACGGACCTGGCATTTTGCATGAGGTTCCGATCCGCTTCGTCACAGTGATTGTTTACCCCATCCGAGGAGATATTGAATAGTTTTTCCGAAGTTTTTGTTTATTCCAGAGAATAATAGTTGCATTCAAAGAATTTTCGATGCATACTGCTACCAAGAACTTTAGAGAATTTTCATGCCTTGGAGACTCCTCAAATTTGCCCTGTCGGACCAACATCCCGAGCCGCGGATGTTTACACCGCATGCGCAACTCAAGTCCAGCTACGACGTAGTCATCATCGGCGCAGGGGGGCACGGCCTTGCGAGCGCCTACTACTTGGCGCGCGACCATGGCATCACCAATGTGGCAGTCATCGAGCAGGGCTACATTGGCGGCGGTAACACCGGCCGCAACACCACCATCATCCGCTCCAACTACCTCACTCCCGAAGGCGTGAAGTTTTATGACGAATCGGTGCGCTTGTGGCAAGACCTGTCCACCGACTTTGACCTGAACCTGTTTTATTCCACGCGTGGGCATTTCACCTTAGCGCACACCGATGCCTCGATGCGCACCATGCGCTGGCGCGCTGAAGTCAACAAGCACTACGGCATCGATTCCGAGTTGGTTTACCCCGACTTCATCCAGAAAGCGGTGCCGTCTATGGACATGAGCTGCGCCGGACACGCCCCCATCTTGGGCGCGCTGTACCACGCGCCTGGTGCCATTGCGCGGCACGACGCGGTCGCCTGGGGTTACGGCCGTGGGGCTGATATGCGCGGTGTCGAGATCCACCAGCAAACCCGCGTGCTCGACATCCTGACCCAGAGCGGTCGGGTCACCGGCGTGAAGACCTCGCGCGGCGATATCGCCTGCGGCAAGGTGCTTTGCGCCGTTGCCGGCTCCACGCCACGCATTCTGAAAATGCTGGGCTTGCGTAGCCCGATTTACATCCACCCGCTGCAAGCCATGGTCAGCGAACCCATGAAGCAGTGGCTCGATCCGATCCTGGTATCGGGCAGCTTGCACGTCTATATCAGCCAGACCGCGCGCGGCGAACTGGTTATGGGCGCCTCGCTGGACCCCTACGAGCTGCACTCCACCCGCTCGACGCTGGACTTCACCGAGAGCCTGAGCGCCCATATGGTGGAGATGCTGCCCCAGTTGTCACAAGCCAAAGTCGTGCGCCAGTGGGCGGGCATGGCCGATATGACGCCCGATTTCGCGCCCATCATGGGCAAGACGCCCGTGGAAGGCTTTTATTTGGATGCCGGCTGGGGAACCTGGGGCTTCAAGGCCACGCCGGTTTCCGGCAAAACCATGTCCTACACCGTGGCCAATGACCGGGCGCATCCACTGATTGAAGGCTTTGCTTTTGACCGTTTCGAGCGCTATGCGCTCACCGGTGAAAAGGGCGCTGCATCGGTCGGCCATTGAGGATTGCACCATGAAAATCATGACCTGTCCCATCAACGGCCCGCGCCTGATTTCGGAGTTTGCTTATTGGGGCGAATGCAAAACCATGCCTGATCCTGCAGCCAGTACCGATGCGCAGTGGGCCGACTATGTATTTAACAAAAGTGGCGCGCCTGGAATAAAGCATGAATGGTGGTGCCACACGCCAAGTAATACCTGGTTTATTGCGGTGCGTGACACCATGTCTGATGTGATTGAAAAGACCTTTCTCTATGGCCAGCAGTAATTCCATGCGCCTACCTGTGCAGCCTGGCGAGTGGTTGGACCGCAGCGCAGTCCTGCCCTTTCGCTTTGAAGGGCACAGCTACAGCGGCTTTGCCGGTGACAGTATCAGCGCCGCCCTGTGGGCCGCCGGGCAGCACACGCTGGGCCGCTCTTTCAAATACCACCGCCCACGCGGCATATTGACACTGGCCAACCATGACATCAATGTGATGCTGCAGACGCCCCAGGCCATGAATATTCGCGGCGACGTGGAGGCGCTGTGCGCGGGCATGGAGCTGGTGGCGGTCAACACCGCTGGGGGCGTGGAGAACGACCGCAACCGCTTCATGGGCCTGCTGGCGCGTTTTCTTCCGGTGGGCTTTTACTACAAAGCGTTCCACACCAAGATGCTCTTCCCCCTGTGGGAGCGCGTTATCCGCGATTTCTCCGGCCTTGGCAAGCTCGATCTGGCGAAACCGGCCTTGCACACACCCAAACGCTATGATTTTTGCGATGTTCTGGTGATCGGCGCCGGCGTTTCGGGTATGCAAGCGGCTTTGCATGCTGCGCGGGCTGGGGCCCAGGTCGTGGTGGTGGATGAAAACGCCCGCAGCGGTGGTAGCGCCAGCTACCAGCTGGGCGCAGATACCGCACCATTGTCGGCATTGCGCGAACTGCAAGCTGCCGTGGCAGCGCAGCCGCTCATCCGCTTGCGCACCGACACCGTTGCTGCCGGCTACTACGCTGACCACTGGGTCGCGCTGGTGGACGCGCAGCGCATGACCAAGCTGCGTGCCAAGGCCGTGGTGGTAGCCAGTGGGGCCTTCGAGCTGCCTGCGGTGTTTCGCCATAACGATATTCCTGGCATCATGACCGCCGGCGCGGCGCAGCGGCTCATCAACCGCTACGCGGTCCGTCCCATGCACACTGCGGTGGCGCTGGTGGCTAACAGCGAAGGTTTCACTGCCGTACTCGATGCTTTGCGCGCGGGCGTGAAAGTCGCTGCCGTTGCCGACATGCGCATGCAAGCGCCGGCCTGTGCCGCACGTGCCGCCGTTTGCGCTGCCGGTGTGCGTGTGCTAGATGGCTGGGCGATTTACGAAGCCCACGCCGGCGACAGCGGACGCCGACTCACCGGCGTAACGATTGCGCCCCTGCTGGCCCAGGGTGATGCGGATGCCCGCGCTGGCGAACACGTGGCCTGCGACGGCGTGATCATGAGCGTGGGTTACGCCCCTGCCGCCAATTTGCTGTACCAGGCCGGCACATCCATGGGCTGGTCCGATACGGTGCAGCAGTTTGTACCGGCCACCTTGCCAGTAGGCATTTTTGCCTGCGGTCGCGTCAACGGCGTATACGACAGCGCGGCCAAGGCGCTGGACGGACAGCGCGCCGGTATGCTGGCCGCAGTCCATTGCGGCTTCGCGAGCCCACAGGCTATGCCGCAGGTGCCCGAAGCGCTGCGCTGCCCCAGCCATGCCTGGCCCATCGTGGCCCACCCGCAGGGCAAGAACTTTGTCGACTTCGACGAAGACCTGCAACTCAAAGATTTTTACAACGCGGCGCAAGAGGGCTACGACAACATCGAGTTGATGAAGCGCTACACCACCAACGGCATGGGCCCCAGCCAGGGCAAACATTCCAATATGACGGCGCTGCGGGTACTGGCGCGCATTACCGGCAAGACACCGATCGAGGTCGGCACGACTACCGCGCGCCCATTTTTCCACCCGGTGCCGATATCGCACCTGGCCGGGCGCGGCTTCACCCCCGAGCGACATACCCCCATGCGGGCCCTGCACGCGCAGGCTGGCGCAGTCTGGATGGCAGCCGGTATGTGGCAGCGCCCCGAGTACTACGCGGTGGCCGGCCGCTCGCGCATGCAATGCATACGCGAAGAGGCCATGAACGTGCGGGAAAAAGTGGGCCTTATTGATGTGGGCACACTCGGTAAGTTAGAAGTCATCGGCCCGCAAGCCGCTGAGTTTTTGGAGCGGGTCTACATTTCGCGTTACGCCAATCTGGCGGTGGGCATGACCCGCTATGCCGTGATGTGCGACGAGTCTGGCGTGGTGATAGACGACGGCGTGGTAGCCCGTCTGGCAGACCAGCATTTTTATTTCACTACCACCACCTCGGGGGCGGCCACGGTGTACCGCGAGCTTTCGCGCCTGAACACCCTGTGGGGCATGGACTGCGGCATCGTCAACCACACCGGCGCTTTTGCTGGCGTGAACTTGGCCGGACCGCAAGCGCGCCAGCTCCTGGGCAGGCTGACTACAGCCGACTTGGATGCCAGCGCCTTCCCCTACCTCGGCGTGCGCGCCATAGAGGTCGCCGGGATTGCGGCGCGCGCCATGCGGGTAGGTTTTGTCGGGGAGTGGGGCTACGAGATCCATGTGCCGGCCGAGCACGGCGCTGCACTGTGGCAGGTCCTGATGCAAGACGGAGCCAAGCTGGGCATACGCCCCTTCGGCGTGGAGGCACAGCGCTTGCTGCGTCTTGAGAAGGGCCACATCATTATTGGCCAGGACACCGACGGTTTGAGCGTTCCGCGCGAAGCGGCGTTGGGCTGGGCAGCGAAGTTGGATAAGTCGTTTTTTATTGGCCAGCGTAGCCTCCAGGCGATTGCCAAGCAGCAGCAAAAGCAGACATTGGTCGGCTTCACCTTGGAGATTCCCGGCATGGACGCCAGTCAGGACAGCCACCCCGCCATGCCCTCAGAAAGCCATCTGATCATCGTAGATGGCGGGATCAGCGGGCGTATCACCAGCGTCGCGTTCAGCCCGGCGTTAGGTCAGGTCATCGGCATGGCCTATGTCACACCTGTGCTTAGCGCGGCGGGCACCCGCCTGCCGATACGCCTGACCAGTGGCGCTATGGTGGACGCAAAGGTGGTGGCCCTCCCGTTCTACGACGCTGCCGGTGCCCGCCAAAAGGAGGCCAGCGTATGAACACCGTGACGCACGCGCCACGCCGCGCTTCGCCCTGCGAGTCAGCGCATCACTGGAGCGCCCAAGCCGCGGGCCCGGTCGCAGCGGACCTGACTCTGACCGACCGTTCGCTAATGACCCCCCGCTGGGGTTGCAAAGGACCTGCGGCGCCGCAATGGCTGGCTGGACTGGGCTTGCCCGTGCCGCTGGTGTACAACCGCTACCGTGAGTCGGCGACCGGTAGCCTCGTTGCGCGCCTGGGCGTCACCGAATTTTTGATTGAGGCTGAGGCCGCCACGCTGGACCTGCTGCAAGATGCTGCCCTGCCCGCAGGGCGGGTCCATGGCCTGTATCCGGTCTTGCGCCAGGACGCAGCCCTACAGCTGGAGGGCCCGGCCCTGCACACCCTGTTGCGGCAAGTCTGCTCGGTCGATTTGCAAGCCCGTGAGAACCCGCCGGACGCGGTGTTCTTGACCACCCTGGTGGGCGTTGGAGTAACTCTGCTGTGGCGTGGCGACACCTTGCTGCTGTGGGCCGACGGGACCATGGGCAGTTATTTGTGGGACACGCTGGCTGAGGTGGCGCGCGATTGCGGCAGCCTGCGCTTATGCCCTATGCCTTGAGACTTTGCCCTAAGTACCCCAAACCTTTGCCCAAACCCAAGGAGACACACAATGAATCGAGACGAGGCCAAGAAATTTTTCAAAGACAACAACGTACGCTATGTGCTGGCGCAGTTTGTCGACATCCACGGCGCCGCTAAAGCCAAAGCGGTACCGGTCTCGCACTTTGATGAGGTGGTCGACAACGGCGCTGGTTTTGCTGGTTTTGCGGTCTGGGGGCTGGGTATACAGCCGCACGGGCCCGATTTCATGGCCCGCGGCGACCTTGGCGCCGTCAGTTTGGTGCCCTGGCAACCCGGCTATGCCCGCATCGTCTGCGACGGCCATGTGCACGGCAAACCCTGGGAGCACGACAGCCGCGTGGTGCTGAAAAAACAGGTGGCCCTGCTCAAGGAGCAAGGCCTGACTTTCTTTACCGGGCTGGAGCCCGAGTTTTCCGTCTTGCGCCGTGACGAGCAGGGCAACATCGTGCCCTGCGACGCCAGCGATACCCTGCAAAAACCCTGTTACGACTACAAGGCCCTGTCGCGCACTCGCGAGTACATGGACCGCTTGGTGACGGCGGCCATTGGCTCTGGGTTGGATGTCTACCAGATTGACCATGAAGACGGCAACGGCCAGTTCGAGATCAACTACACCTATGGCGACTGCCTGACCTCGGCCGACCAGTTCATCGGCTTCAAGATGGCTGCCGCCGAGATCGCCAACGACATGGGGCTTATCTGCTCCTTCATGCCCAAGCCCTTTAGCAACCGCCCGGGCAATGGCATGCATATGCACATGTCGATGGGCGACGGCAAGCGCAACCTGTTTGAAGACAAGACCGACAAGCGCGGACTGGATTTGTCGACCATGGCTTACCACTTCCTGGGCGGGGTGCTCAAGCACGCCAAAGCACTTACGGCTATTTGTTGCCCCACTGTCAACTCCTACAAGCGATTGGTGGTCGGGCGCTCGCTCACCGGAGCCACCTGGGCACCGGCCTATGTGAGCTACGGTAATAACAACCGCTCCTGCATGGTACGCATACCTGGCGGTAGGCTAGAACTGCGCGTGCCCGATGGTGGCTGCAACCCTTACCTGGCCGCAGCAGCGGTGATTGCCGCAGGCATGGATGGCATGAAAAACCAAATAGACCCAGGCGACCCGGTCAACGAAAACTTGTACGAGATGAGTGCTGCCGAACTGCGTAGCCGAGGCATTGAGACGCTGCCGCAAAATCTCAACGAAGCCATCGACGCATTGGAAGCAGACCGCGTCATCATGGATGCACTCGGTCCGGTGGCGCAGACCTTTGTGGATCTTAAGCGTATGGAGTGGGTTGAATACATGCGCCATGTTTCTGACTGGGAAATCAAAACTTACCTCGAATTTTTCTAACCCCTTTTTTAAGGGCTTTGCAAAGGACCGACTATGTGCGGAATTATTGGATTACTGATCAAAAAGCCTGCTCTGCGCAGCGAGCTCGGGCGCTGGATGACGCCCATGCTGATCGGCATGACCGAACGCGGACCGGACTCGGCCGGCTTGGCTGTTTTCAGTGACCCGCTGAGCGACGAGCATGCACGCAAGATCAGCGTGTACTCGGGTCTGACCGCGCTGGGTTCAGGCTTTGATTGGCAAGCGCTGGCGGCAGCGCTGGAGAAGCATCAGGGCAGCGTGGTGACAGTACAGACCAAGGACAACCACGCCATCATCACCGTCACCGGTGACCCGGTGCAGGCACAACATTTCATCAAGGCCTATGACCCGCTGCTGCATTTGCTCTCTTTGGGTCGCAGCATTGATTTGTACAAAGACGTCGGTCTGCCGGCAGCGGTGGCACAGCGCTATGACTTTGCGCACATGACGGGCTCGCACGTGGTGGGCCACACCCGCATGGCCACCGAGTCGGCGGTGACGCCGGATCGGGCCCATCCGTTTACCGCAGGGCAGGACTTTTGCATGGTGCACAACGGCTCCTTGTCCAATCCCTACCAGATCCGGCGCATGCTGGAGCCGCGCGGCATCAAATTTGATACCGACAACGACACCGAAAGCGCTTGCCGTTTTATCGAATGGCGCATGCGTGAAG
>JBBAPX010000006.1:117160-188367 GCA_040400575.1 Rhodoferax sp. | reverse complement strand
ATATTCATCACGCTGGTGGTCTGCCCGGCAAAGTACACCGCCGCGCCGCAAATCCACATGCCGCAGGCGCCCAGCAGCAGATACCGCCGCCACTGTGTGCGCAACGCATGGCGGTGTTGCCAAAGCTCGGCGCGGGTGAACCAGGCCAATATCGCCCCGGCCAGAGCCCAGCGTCCCCAGGCCAGCACGTGCGGCGTGATCACGTCAGTAGCGCGCCGGGCGATGACGGAATTGACTACCCACAAGACGGGAATGACCCAGATCAGCAATTTGGCGGAGCGCAGGGCACCAGCCCGTGGCTCAGGCTGCATGGTCTGCCAGAACAGCGGCCTGCGCCATGGCCGCATGCGCACGGGCCAGCACCTCGCGCGGAGGCAGGGGCTTTAGGCGGTGGTCGCTCCAGACCTGTCGCCACAGGCGTGCGCCGCGCCGCCCGTGGTACAGGCCCAGCATATGGCGGGCAATTGCATACCAGGGGCAGCCGTCTTCTGCAAAGGCGCGCTCCATGTAGCGCACCATGGCTTCCTCCACCGCCTCGGCCAGCGGTGGCGCGTGCGCATCGCCATAAAAAAGCGCGTCCCACTCGGTCATCAACCAAGGGCGGTAATAGGCTTCGCGCCCGAGCATGACGCCATCGACTTGTTGTAAATGCGTGGCGATAGCAAGGTTGTTAGTCACGCCGCCGTTCACGACAATCTGCAGACTAGGAAAATCTTGCTTCAAGCGGTAAGCCATGTCATAGCGCAAAGGCGGAATTTCGCGGTTCTCTTTAGGCGACAGGCCTTGCAGCCAGGCATTGCGCGCATGCACGATAAACACGTGGCAACCGGCTTGCGCCACGGTGCCGACAAAGTCGCGCACAAAACCATAGTCCTCGTTTTTGTCGATGCCGATACGGTGCTTGACCGTGACCGGCACATCCACCACATCGACCATGGCCTTGACGCAATCGGCCACCAGCGCGGGCTCGTTCATTAGGCAGGCACCAAACGCGCCGCGCTGCACCCGCTCGCTGGGGCAGCCGCAGTTGAGGTTGATTTCGTCATAGCCCCATTGCACCCCCATGCGCGCGGCCCGCGCCAAGTCGGCCGGCTCGCTGCCACCGAGTTGTAGCGCCAGCGGCCGCTCTTCGAGGTTAAAGCGCAAGTGCCGCGCCACATCGCCATGCAGCAGCGCACCGGTGGTCACCATCTCGGTGTAGAGCCGGGTGTGACGCGTCAGCAAGCGGTGGAAATACCGGCAATGCCGGTCGGTCCAGTCCATCATGGGCGCACAACTCAGTCTCCAAGGCGAATATGTCATTCAAAATTTCTTTAAATCAGCTACTTAAGTAGGTCTGAAAATTTGTCTAAATCTGACGAATATTCTTTCAAATATCCACTTTTTTTGATTTGCACACACCAGTTTTTAAGCAGCGGATTTTACTAACAGCTGAGCGGGCAAGGTCACACTCGGTCCGTCCCGGCTTGACACCAGTTTGCACACCATCCAGTCGAACGACTTAATCAGCTGCGAATCCAACGCGCATCAAATGAATGTCATGCTCCTTGAAAAATGATATTACCGGCGCTATCATAGAGGCAATGAACACGGCAAGCAAATTACTCACGGCAATGCGCCAGAACCCGAACGACTGGGCCATGGCAAAACTACTCACAGTTGCCAAGCAGTACAACATGCAAGTGCGCAGCACCGGCGGCAGTCATCACGTTTTTTCGCATCCCTCGGTGCGAGACCCGCTTTCTGTACCGGCCCACCGGCCCATCAAGGCCTTTTACATTAAGCGCTTTGTTGCGCTCATTGATCAGATTCAGGAGTAAGCCATGACCATTAAGACCATTGCACAAGTGAAGCCCCCCTTCCCCTTCGAGGCCTACAGCCATATAGTCAGCCCAATTATTGCCGCAGACGGTGGCGGCTTCATGTTCACCATGCCCGATATTCCCGGTGTGATGGCGGACGGGACAAGCGAATTCGAAGCCATTGCGGATGGCCGGGAAGCTTTCATTGCTACAGTCAGTGCGATGGTAGACATGGGTCAGGAAATCCCTGTCCCAGCTTTCAATGCTGAAGACTTCACGCCTGCTTCGGCATCAGGCAAGGTTTTGGCACGGCTTCCACGTTCAATGCACATGCAGCTTACCGCCAGAGCAAAAACTGAAGGTGTTTCGCTCAATGCCTTAGTTCTGGCCTTTATCGCTGAGGGTCTAGGTCGTCGCAATGTTGCACATCGTTGAAGCCGGCCTAGAAGCCTGAATTTTTTCAAGTTCTAACACCCATCGCGGGTTTAAGCCGCACGGCTCGTTGGTCGACGCGGATCGCTAGGACCTTTAGTGTCATTTGGGGGTGACTTGGTCGATTGCCTTCGCTCGTGCTTTGTGCGCGGCTATGACGGCCGCCGGTACGGAACGGCGCAATAGTCCATCCCCTCGGCCCAAGTCTCCATGACAGATTGGAACGAGAGTTGGCGTCCTGCGGCGGAAGTTGATTTCATCGTGGTATGGCCAGTCATTATCCCTAGCAGGCAACTCTCAGCCCACCACACACCAAGGCGCTGCGTTATGCGCCAAGCCCATCCATAAGGCCCAGGCCGCGCTGGCGGCCAAAGCCGCACCGGCCAGGCGTACGCCCCAGTCACCGCGCGCTGATGCTGTGGACGCGACCAGCGGCTCGATGCTTGTGAGATGGTTTACCGGAATTACTGTGGGATGAAACACAAGAGGAGAGCCTGTCTCCGCACTGCCCCGATTGCCCTTGCGTGCCTGCAGGTTGGAAGCGGTGGCCTGCGCCACGCCATCAGCGGGCGAGCCCCGGCGCGCCGCCAGGCGCAGCCACAGCCACGGCCCGGCCAGCATGGTGATGCCGCTGCCCAACGCGAACAGCGCCATCAGCAGCGCGCCACCGGCCACACTACCGGCTAGCGCAGAGACCATGACGGCCGAATACAAGAGACCGCAAGGCAACAGCGCCCACAACATGCCCACAGCGCCCGGCGCCACGCCGGTGTGCAAGCCCAGGCCTTGGGCGCGCGCCCAGAAAAAACGGCCCCAAGTTTCCAGCCACTGCGGCTGGCGCGCACGCCACAGCAAAAGCAAACCCAGGGCGATGGCGGCGATATGCAGAAAAGTCCAGAGCGGGCGCAGCGCCACCGACTGAACGGTAAGCCAGCCCAAGCCTTGCATGGACCCAGCGGCCAGTGCACCGAGCGCTGCATAACCAATGACGCGCCCGGCCTGAAAAGACAGCAGCGCACGGCCTCGCGCTGGGCCTGCCGCCTGGCCAATACCGGCGCAGGCCGCACCACACATGGCCACGCAATGCGGGCCACCGGCCAAGCCCATCAGCAAGGCTGTGGGCGCAAGAGAAACAAGTACATGGGGCACGGATCGATGCTAACCGGCCTTACAAGATTTTGGAAAAGCGATTGCGGTTGACATCGGCTTGCAAATAGCGATCGAAGACCATGGCAATGGCACGCACAAAATACCAGCCTAAGGCAGTGACCTGAATAAGGGCGGCATCCACTTCCACCAAGCCCTGCGCTTGCAGTGGCTCCAGGGCTTGCAGCTCCGACGCGAAGTAAGGCCTAAAGTCCACCAAATGCGCGATGGCCACTGACTCGAAATACACCGCCCCCTGGCACATCAAAGCCATGATGACCGAGCGGCGCAGTAGGTCGTCACGGCGCAGGACCAGGCCACGTACCACCGGCAGGCGCTCCTGGTTGAGCAGATCGTAGTACTCATCCAAAGTCTTGGCGTTTTGGCTATAGCTTGCGCCCACAGAGCCGATAGAAGACACACCCAAGGCGATTAAGTCGCAGTCTTGTTGGGTGCTGTAGCCCTGAAAATTGCGGTGCAATCTTCCCTGGCGTTTGGCTACGGCCAAGGGGTCGTGGCGCAAGGCGAAATGATCCATGCCTACGTAAACATAGCCCGCCGCCGCCAAGGCTGCCAGCGAGCGTGACAGCATGCTGACTTTGTCCGCTGCGCCGGGCAGTTGCATGGCGTCGATACGCCGCTGCGGCTTAAAGCGTGTGGGTAAATGTGCATAGGCGTACAGCGCAATGCGGTCTGGCCGCAAGCGCGCCACCTGCTCCAAGGTGCGATCAAAGGACTGGGGGCTTTGCAGGGGCAGGCCGTAAATCAAATCCACGTTGACCGATTGCATGCCGTGCTTTCGCGCGGCAGCAACCAGGGCAAAGACCTGGGCGGTGTCTTGCACGCGGTACACGGCTTTTTGCACGGCAGCGTCGAAATCTTGTACGCCAAAGCTAAGCCGGTTAAAGCCCATGGCGGCGATGGCCGCAATGCGGGACGCATCCACCGTGCGCGGATCGACTTCGATGGAAATCTCGGCGCTTTTGGTGAAGCGGAAATTTTCATGTAGCGAGCGCATCAGGCCCGCTAACTGGGCGTCGCTCAAAAATGTGGGGCTGCCGCCGCCCAAGTGCAATTGGCCGACCGGCTGGCCACGCCCGATACGGGCGACATGCAGATCGATCTCTTTTTCCAGGTAGCGCAGGTACTCCACCGCCCGGTCATGGTGCTTGGTGATGACCTTGTTACAAGCACAGTAATAACACAATGATTCGCAAAATGGTAGGTGGATGTACACTGAAATCGGCGACACCTTGGCCCCTGCGCCAAAGCGCTGTGCCAAAGCCTGCACGTAATCAGCCGCACCAAAGGCTTCGACAAAACGGTCTGCCGTCGGGTAGGAGGTGTAGCGCGGCCCCGCTACGTCGTAGCGGCGCAGCAGGTCTTCAGAAACAGGAAAATTTTCAAGCATAGGTCGGTTTTAGGAAGTTCCATGGCGCTGTTTGTGAGAAAACTTACAGCGCATGAAAGCTTGGGGGAGTACCATGCTTGAGACTGTGACGCAAGCCGAGAAAACAGCGCTTGATGTGCATCAATTGATGGGCATGACAAGCTGCAATTGCAATTTATTGCGAAAGGTATCTATGTTCCAAGTCCCTCAATCTCAGCGCCAAGCAGTGCCGCCAGCACCAACACTAGAAGCTGCCAAAGTGATAGCCATCAGTTCTCAGAGCATCAAGGTAGCTTGCTCCAACTGCAATTTGCGCGAACTGTGTATGCCGGTAGGCTTGAGCAAAAATGAGTTGGAGCGCGTGGATTCCATGGTGGAAGTCAGGCGCAAAATCAAGAAGGGTGCAGCCCTGTTTCATAACGGTGAAAAGTTCAGCAGCCTGTTTGCCATCCGCAGCGGATTTTTCAAAACCTGTATGGCTACCGAGGACGGTCGCGACCAAGTAACTGGCTTTCAAATGGCCGGCGAAGTGATGGGCTTGGACGGCATCGTCAACGACCACCATACCTGCGACGCGATTGCGCTGGAAGACGCTGAAGTGTGCGTACTTCCGTTTGAACGTATCGTGGCGATCTCGCAGGAAATTACCTCCTTCCAACGCCATGTACACAAAATCATGAGCCGCGAAATAGTGCGTGAAAACGGCGTCATGTTGCTCTTGGGCAGTATGCGGGCGGAGGAACGCGTAGCGGCATTTTTGCTGAACCTGGTGCAACGCTTGCACACACGCGGTTTTTCGCAATCAGAGCTGGTCCTGCGTATGACGCGCGAAGAAATCGGTAGCTACCTCGGCCTAAAGCTAGAGACGGTCAGCCGTACTTTTTCCAAGTTTGCCGAAGACGGCATTATTGAAGTGAAGCAACGCCATGTGCGCATTCTCAAGCGCGATGCCTTAAACGACCTGGTCAATCGACCCGACCTGGCCTAGACCTTATGTTGGCCCGCATTAGGGCTTGGCAGAGGATGGCAACACGCCGGTAGCTGCGTGGTTGCGGGCTTGCAGGGCTGGCGCCAGATTGCTAGCCTGGCTTTGCACCTTGGACCTGCTGGGCGCAAAGTCCGCTTCGGTCACCAGCGCATCCATACCACTGAAGGCCAGGTAAAAGGTGATGAAGCTCGCCAACACCACGATCAAGGGACCGGATACGACTAACCAGACATGGCCAAACTGCCACCAAGGTGCTGCGGGGGATGGATTGGTAGGCATAGATACTCCTTAGCGCGGAACAATAAACACGGCTTTTTCTTTGAGAACGCGCGCGTCGTCTTGGCCGTCAATCTCGAAATGGATGGGATGCGATCCAGGCGTCGCCTGGCCCGGCGGCAATTGCAAGCGCAGCACAAACCAGCGCGACTGCGCGGGCGCTACGATCAGGTCCTCCTCGCTCAGCACCTGCAGGCCGGGCAGGCCATCGACCTGCACATGCAGGCGCAGTTCGGATTCGGTGACGTTCATGATTTGCAGGCGGAACACGTTCTCGATCACGCCACCGGCAAGCTCGCGGGTCAGGGATTTGCGATCGCGCTCCACATCGACCTTGAAGGGTGCACGCGTGACCAGGCTGATGGTCAAAATGCCGATGATGAGCCAGACCACGGCGGTGTAAAGCAGCACCCTTGGACGAAACACATGCCGCCAAATTTCACCTATGCCCCAGCGCTCGCGGATGGCATGCTCGGTGGAGTATTTCACCAGGCCGCGCGGGTAGTGCATCTTGTCCATGACCTGGTCACACACGTCGGCACAGGCACCACAGCCAATGCATTCGTATTGCAAGCCATCGCGGATATCGATGCCCGTGGGGCAGACGTGGACACACAAATTACAGTCGATGCACGCCCCCAAAGAAAGCGCTGCCGGATCAGCCGTGCGGGCACGGCTGCCACGCGGCTCGCCACGGGCTTGGTCATAGCCCACGATCAGTGTGTCTTTGTCAAACATGGCGCTTTGAAAGCGTGCGTAGGGGCACATGTGTTTGCACACCTGCTCACGCAAATAGCCGGCGTTGCCGTAGGTGGCAAAACCATAGAAAAAGACCCAGAACATTTCCCAGGAGCCAAAAGACCATTGGGCCGCTTCGCCCGCCAGCACATGGATAGGCGTGAAGTAGCCGACAAAGGTAAAACCCGTCCACAAACCGACGGCCAACCATAGCACTTGCTTGAGGGACTTGCGCCAGAGCTTGTCCCAGTTCCAAGGCCCTTCATCGCGGCGCATGTGGGCGATGCGGTCGCCCTCGGTCTTGCGCTCTATCCACATAAAGATTTCGGTGTAGACGGTTTGCGGACAGGCGTAACCGCACCACAAGCGCCCGGCTACTGCAGTAAATAGAAACAAAGACAGTGCGCAGATGACCAAAAAGCCCGTCAGGTAAATTAAGTCCTGCGGGTAGAGCACCAGCTTGAAGATGTAGAAGCGCCGTGCTGCCAAATCAAATAACACCGCCTGGCGCTCACCCCAGGGTAACCAGGGCAGGCCGTAAAACAGCAGTTGCGTCAAAAATACCGTGGCCCAGCGCAAACGCGCAAACTTACCGCTGACACTGCGCGGATAAATTTTTTGGTGCGCTTCGTACAAGGACACCATTACAGGGCCGGCACCTTCAGGCGGGCTGATGGGGCTGTTGTCCTTGGAGACGGCGATCGGAATGACCGTGCGCGCTGCGCTTTCGGGAGGCTTCAATTGCGGGGACTCGGACGGGAAAAAGGCGCTACTGCAGCAGGTTTACTTATTGGAAAAACCCCAGACATAAGCGGATAGCACATAAATCTGCGCCTCGGTCAGCTTGCCTGCTTGGCCTGGCATTTGGTTTATTTTTCCTTGATTGACCATGTCGAGAATCGCGTTTTCGCCATAGCCATGCAGCCAAGTGTTATCGCTCAAATTGGGCGCGCCCAAAGCCTGGTTGCCTTTGCCATCGGCGCCATGGCAGGCGGCGCAGACGGTAAATTTAGACTTACCCAAGCCAGCGCGCAGCGAGTCGTGCGGGCTACCCGAAAGACTTAGTACATACTGGGCCAGGTTCTTCGCATCAGCCGGTGTTCCCAGCGCAGCGGCCAGGGGCGGCATTTGTCCGATACGCCCCAGCGTAATACTTTCCTTGATTTTTTCCGGACTAGCGCCATACAACCAATCGCCATCAGTCAAGTTGGGAAAGCCTTTAGAGCCACGCGCATCCGAGCCGTGGCATTGGGCGCAGTTGTTCATGAACAGGCGCTCCCCCACGACTTTGGCCTGCGGATCGCGCGACAGTGCCAGGGGCGTCATCGCGGTAAATTGGGCATACAGCGGCGCTTCATCGGCCTCGGCTTTGGCCACTTCGGCGCGGTATTCGCCATGCGACGTCCAGCCTAGTTGCCCCCCATAGCTGCCCAGTCCAGGGTACAAGGCCAGATAGGCAAAACCAAAGACGACCGAGATCGCAAACATCCAGACCCACCAACGCGGCAGCGGGTTGTTCATCTCGCGCAAGTCTCCATCCCACACGTGGCCGGTGCTGTCGTCCCCGGCCATCACCTGCGTCTTGCCGGTGCGCCACAAGAGAATCAGGCAGGCCACCATACCCACCAGGGTGATGACCGAGATATACACCGTCCAAAAGTTGCTTGTAAAGTCACTCATAGTAATTTCCTGTATCCGATGCGTATAGGCTCAGTCCTGCTCGAAGGGCAAACGCTGCGCCTGGGAAAAGTCCGCGCTGCGCTTGGGCGAATAGGCCCACCCAATAATGCCGATAAAGACGGCCAAGCCCGCCAGCGTGACCAAGGTGCGTAAGGTGTTGATATCCATGTTTGTGTCCCTGCATTACTTGAGCGCCAAGCCCAGCATTTGCAAATAGGCGATGGTCGCATCCAGCTCGGTCTTGCCTTGCAGTTCGTCAGTAGCCGCAGCAATTTGCGCATCGGTATAGGGCACGCCTACGCTGCGCAAGGCCCGCATATGCACCGGCATGCTGGGGGCGTCCACTGGCGTGGTGGCCAGCCAGGGGTAGGCTGGCATATTGGACTCGGGTACCAGGTCACGCGGGTTGCTCAGGTGGATGCTGTGCCACTCGTCGCTATAGCGGCCACCCACACGCGCCAGGTCCGGGCCGGTGCGCTTGCTGCCCCATTGAAAGGGGTGGTCGTACACCGACTCACCTGCTACCGAATAATGGCCGTAGCGCAGCGTCTCGGCGCGCAGTGGCCGGATCATTTGCGAATGGCAGTTGTAGCAGCCCTCGCGGATGTAAATATCGCGCCCGGCCAATTGCAGCGCGGTATAGGGCTGGACACCGGCCAACGGCTCGGTGGTGGATTTTTGGAAAAACAGGGGCACGATTTCCACCAGGCCACCGGCTAGCAGCACCAGCAAAATCAGCACAATCATCAAAAAATTATTGGTCTCGATCTTCTCGTGCGTGAAGCCGGTTTTTTCAGGGGTGCGGTTTGCCATATCAGTTTCCTTTGCTCATGCGTGGGCCAGCAGCGGTGGCACCTGCACCGACACCGCCTTACCGGCAAAAGCCGTCTTGAAGGTGTTCCACAGCATGATGAGCATGCCGCTTAGGTAGAGCAGGCCGCCGATGAGGCGCAACACATAAAACGGGTAGGTGGCTTTGACCGATTCCACAAAGGTGTAGGTCAAGGTGCCATCGGGGTTGACGGCGCGCCACATCAGACCTTGCATCACGCCGGCAATCCACATCGCGGCGATGTAGATCACGATGCCAATCGTGGCGGTCCAAAAGTGCAGTTCAATGGCCTTGACGCTGTACATTTTTGTCTGCCCAAACAGGCGCGGAATCAGGTAGTACATGCTGCCCATGGTGACCAAGCCCACCCAGCCCAAGGCGCCCGAGTGCACATGGCCCACCGTCCAGTCGGTGTAATGGCTCAGGGCATTGACGGTTTTGATGGCCATCATCGGCCCTTCAAACGTGCTCATGCCGTAAAAGGACAGGGAGACGATGAGAAAGCGCAGAATCGGGTCGTCCCGCAGCTTGTGCCAGGCACCCGACAAAGTCATCACGCCGTTGATCATGCCGCCCCAGCTAGGCGCGAGCAAAATCAGCGAGAACACCATGCCTACCGATTGGGCCCAGTCGGGCAATGCGGTGTAGTGCAAATGGTGCGGGCCAGCCCACATATAGGTAAAGATCAGCGCCCAGAAGTGGACGATGGACAGCCGGTAGCTATAGACCGGACGCTCAGCCTGTTTGGGGATGAAGTAATACATCATTCCCAGAAAACCGGCGGTCAGGAAAAAGCCCACGGCGTTGTGGCCGTACCACCATTGAATCATCGCGTCCTGCACGCCGGCATAGGCGGAATACGACTTCATCCAACCGGCCGGAATGGCCGCGCTGTTGACCAAATGCAAGATCGCGACGGCCAAGATAAAGGCGCCGAAAAACCAGTTGGCCACGTAAATGTGTTTGACCTTGCGCGTCCCCAGCGTGCCAAAAAAAACCACCGCATAGCTGACCCATACCAGGGTAATAAGGATGTCAATCGGCCACTCCAACTCGGCGTATTCCTTGCCCTGGGTATAGCCCAAAGGCAGCGAAATCGCTGCGGCCACAATCACCGCCTGCCAGCCCCAAAAGGTGAAGGCGGCCAGTGTGTCCGAAAACAAGCGCACCTGGCTGGTACGCTGCACCACATAGTAGGAGGCTGCAAACAAACCGCAGCCGCCAAAGGCAAAAATCACCGCATTGGTATGCAGCGGACGTAAGCGCCCGTAGCTGAGCCAGGGAATGCCGAAATTGAGCTCAGGCCAGGCTAACTGGGCAGCAATGATGACGCCCACCAACATACCCACCACGCCCCACACCACGGTCATGATCGCAAACTGGCGCACCACGGTGTCGTTGTATGTCGCCGCCTGCTGGTTTGCAAATGCCATAAAAACCTCTCTCAATAGATGCGTTACGCGCAGTGTGCGGCGCAGGGTGAAAGATCGGTTTGATGCATGTCAAGTGCTGCCCAAACAGCGCCTGAATAAGCCCATCTAAGCGTCCGGGTGTTCCAATATGCGCGCACCTTCGGCCTCGATGTCGTCAAACTGGCCCCGGTCTATGGCCCACCACAAACCCCCCAGAATGAAAAAAACCAGGCTGACCGATAGGGGAATGAGTAAGTAGAGAATGTCCATAGTGGCCTCAGGAAGTCAGGCTTGCAAGCGCTGGCGCTGGACCAGCGGGCGTCAGGGGTTTTGCGCCTGGGCTGGCGCGCTGGGGCATGCCAACACGTGCCGGGCGCGCCAAACGTGCCGCATTGGCCACCACCAGCAGGGAACTGGTGGCCATACCCAGACCCGCCAACCAAGCGGGCAGATACCCGGCCACCGCCAGGGGCACGCAGGCGGCGTTGTACAAGAGGGCCCAAGCCAGGTTTTGGCGCACCACGCGCATCGTCTTGCGCGCCAGCAGCAGCGCGTCGGTAATGGCGGCCAATTCGGAACCCAAGACCACCAGATCGGCCTGCGATTGCGCCAGCGAAGACGCCTGCCCAAATGCAAAAGCCGCGTGCGCGCCGGCCAGCACCGGCGCGTCGTTCATGCCATCGCCAACCATAGCCACCGTAGCCCCCTGGGCTTGGAGTTGACGCAGTCGGGTCAGTTTGTCGTCTGGCGTACAACGGGCATGGGCGCGCTGCGGCGCGATGCCCAGTTGGGCCGCGGCAAGCGCTACCGGGCCGGGCGCATCACCAGAGAGCAGATGCACCGCCAGGCCCATGGCGGCAAGGTCATGCACGCAAGCCTGGGCATCCGGGCGCAGCACTTCGCGCAGCGTGAAGGTAGCCAGCCACGCGTGTGCGTCGGCCAAGATCACGCTGCTGGCGTCCCCGCTAGCCTGCGGCAAGCCGCAAAATTGCGCCGAACCCAAGCGCATAGCCAAGGAGGCGCCTGAAGCTTGGAGCGCACCGCCAGCCAAATTGGTCACAGCATCGACTGCCTGTACCTTGGCTGTGATGCCCAAACCAGCAATTTCCTGCACCTCACTGGCAAGCCATTCTTGCGCCGGCCTTCCATCGTTTGCTGGTACGGCTTGGGCCGCGGCGTGCAAGGCCTTGGCCGCCGGATGGCGTGAATGGCAAGCCAAGGCAGCAGCCATGGCCAAGGCCGCTTGGGGGCTCAGACCGGCTCGGCATTGGATGGCGGCGAGTTGCTGCGCGTCGGTGCTGAGGGTGCCGGTTTTGTCGAACACCACGGTATCCACCCGCGCCAGGGTTTCCAGAGCCTGCAGCCGGCGCACCAGCACACCGCCCGCGGCAAGGCGCCCGGCGGCGGCCAACATGGCGGCCGGTGTGGCGAGCGACAAAGCGCAGGGACAGGTCACCACCAGCACTGCCACCGCCAGCATCATGGCGTGGGCCGGATCACGCGGCCACCACCACAGGGCGGTCAGCGCAGCGGCCAGCAGCACAGTGATCAAAAAAGGTTTGGCCAGGCGATCGGCCAGGCGCGCCAATGAGGGTTGCTCGGTAGCGGCGCTTTGCATCAGCGCCACGATGGTGGCAAAACGCGTGTCACTACCGGCCTTGTCGACCCGCACGCGCAAGATGCCGGACAGGTTGTGGCTGCCCGCCAACACAAGATCGCCGGGGCCGCGGGCCAAAGGGCGCGACTCGCCGGTGAGCATGGCTTCATCCACGGCGCTTTGGCCTTGCAGCACCACACTATCAGCAGGAAAGGTCTCACCGGCGTACACCCGCAGCACATCGCCCACGCGCACGCGGCCTGCGGCAACCCGCTCTGCGCTACCGTCTGTGCTCAGACGCTCCACGCTGTCGGGTAAACGGTTAAATACCGCATCGAGCGCACCAGCGGTGCGCTCACGCAAGCGCAATTCCAGCCAACGGCCGCTGAGCAGAAAAAACACAAACATGGTGAGCGAGTCGAAATACACCTCGCGCCCCAAGGGACCAGCCGGCTCAAACGTACCGGCACTGCTGACGGCAAAAGTCACGGCAATACCGAGCGCCACCGGTAAATCCATGCCAATACGCAGTACCCGCAGGTCGCGCCATGCGCTGGAAAAAAATGGACCGCAAGAAAATAACAGCACCGGCAGGCTAAGTACCCAGGAGGCCCAGCGCAGCAACTGCTCCATGTCCCGGCTGAGGTCGCCCGGCGCAGCGGTGTAAGCCGGGTAGGCATACATCATGACTTGCATCATGCACAGGCCCGCTACCAGCCAGCGCCACAGGGCAGCGCGGCGTTCTTTGCGGCGCGCATCAATAGCCAATGCATCATTGGCAGGCAGTAGCGCATAACCCTGGGTCTGCACCTGGGCCATCCACTGCGCCGGCAGCACCCGCGCGCTATCCCAAATCACGCTGGCGCGTTGCGAGGCGGCGCTGACACGTGCGCTGCGCACCCCATGCACCTGGCGCAATAGCCTCTCCACGGTCATCGCGCAAGCGGCGCAGTGCATGCCTTGCACCACCACCTGGGACTCCCACAGGCCGCCTGAGCCCATCAACTCCTGAGAAAAGGCGGGCCACTCCAAGGGGTCGTTCAGAGCCGCCAAGGCAGCGCTTGCATCCACCCGGGGCATGGGCGATTGCGCAAGGGCCGGGGCGGCGGCGGGCAAAGAGGGAGTCGCAGACAAAGAAGCGTGGCAAGCCGCATTGGACATGGGCGTCAGTGTGCAGCGATCGACTGCAAGGCCACTTGATATAGATCAAATGGCTGGGATTTCAGGCGGCTAGGCTTAGCGCATTACACCGATTTAAAAGGGGAAACACGATGTACAAGCGTATTTTGGTGGCCACCGATGGCTCAAAGTTATCAAAAAAAGCAGTCGCCAGTGCGATCGGCTTGGCCGCTAGCTGCAAGGCCGAGTTGCTCGCTATCCAGGTGGTGCCGCCCTACCCTATTGCCTACTTTGAAGGCGGCATGGCCGTTGACTCCCAGGAAATAAAGCGGGTCGAGGCCCTGTGGGCGAACAAAGCGCAGGCGGTGCTGGATCTGGTCAAAAAAGCCGCTGCCACCAAAGGCGTGGCAGTACGCACCCTAGTGAGCAAGTCCGACATGGTGTCGCAGGCCATCATCCATGCGGCGGAGAAAAACGACTGCGACCTGATCGTCATGGCCTCGCACGGGCGACGCGGCATCAAGCGCCTCTTGCTAGGCAGCGAAACCCAGCATGTGCTGACCCACAGCAGCACGCCGGTGCTGGTGCTGCGCTAAGCCGCCTAAAAACCAGGGCTGTGCGCCATCAGGCCGCTGGGCTCATACCGGCGGGGGCCTGGGGCTCGTCAGCAAAGCCTTGGCGTATGCCCAGCACCTGGGGCCAGGCGGCCAAAAATACATCGACGCACTGCGGGTCGAAATGCAGCCCGCGCTGCTCGCGTAAATAAGTCGCCGCATCGTCGAGTGGCCAGGGTTTTTTATAGGGTCGCTCGGAGGTCAGCGCATCAAAGACGTCGGCCACCGCCACGATGCGGCCAAAAAGCGGGATGTCCTGGCCGCGCAGGCCTTGGGGGTAGCCACTGCCATCAAATTTTTCATGGTGGCCTAAGGCGATGGTGGCGCCGGCCTGCAATAAGCGTGAGCTGCTGCCCTCGAGCAATTCATGGCCCAGTCTGGGGTGCTGGCGCATGATGTGCATTTCTTCTTCGTCCAGCCGCCCGGGCTTGAGCAGGATATGGTCGGGAATACCGACTTTGCCGATATCGTGCATGGCGGCGGCGTCCAGCATCAAGGCCTGGTCTTGGGCCGACAGATGCAGACCCTGGGCGATCAGGTAGGCGTAATGCCCGACGCGGGAAATATGGGCACCGGTTTCATAGTCGCGGTACCCGGCCGCTTTGACCAGCGCCATCACGGTTTCCCGCTCGCGCTCGCGTATTTCGCGCGTGGCTAGCTCCACTTCCCGCGTCAACCAGGCGGCATGGTCGGCCAGACGCAAACTGGCCTCGCGCAGCCTGAGCATATTGCGCGCCCGCGCCAAAAATTCGGCGGCATCCACCGGTTTGGGTAGGAAGTCGTAAGCGCCGGCCTCCAAGGCGCGGTAACGCACGCCTTTTTCTTCGTTCGCGGTGGTCATCAGCAAGGGAATCGACGCCGCCCCTTCCAAAGCACGGAAGGCGGCGATGAACTCCAAGCCGTTCATATGCGGCATCTGGTAGCTGAGCACGACCAAATCCACCCGCTGCGCACGCGCATAGTCCAGGGCGGCAAGCGGGTCGGTAAAGCTGATGCATTGCACTTGCTCCAGGCGCTGGCCCAGCATTTGTAGCCACTTCAGGTTGACCGGGTTGTCGTCAAGCAGGATAAGGCTTTGCATCTAAGGGCTTTCAGGTTCCAGCGATTGTTATAGCGATACAGAGTCCAGCATACAAGCTAGTGCAGCCCTTGCAAGGGCGCATGGCAGGCATTTTTCAAAAATCCGGGCGGCGCTTTTCTAAAAACGCATGCACGCCCTCGCGGTGCTCGGGACTGGCGGCATAGGCATAGGCCGAATCGGGCGTGGGCTGCGGCGCCGCGCGGCCCTGGCGCAGCACTTGTTTGTTCAAGCGGGCCGCCTGGGGCGCCAACCCCAGCATGCGCGCCAGCAGTGCATCGGCCTGGGCTTGCAGGGTTTCATCGGGCGTGTGCCAAGCAAGAAAGCCGCAGTGCAACATGTGCGCAGCGTCAAAAGTTTGCGCAGCCAGCAGCATGGCGCTGGCGGTGGCCGCGCCTACGGCCTGTTGCACCAACGCCGCCTCGCGCGGCGCCATGGGAAAGCCCAAGCGGGCAATCGGCGCGCCATAGACGCTGCTGACAGCGCCCATGCGCAGGTCGCAGCAACTGGCAATTTCCAAACCTGCCCCCATGCAATTGCCCCGCACCAAGGCGATCAGGGGCTGTGGGCAATCGAGCATGGCCTGCAAAGCGCCCCAGACCTCTACTTCGTGGAAATGCATCAGGCCGCTTGGCTCAAAGCGAAAGTCCGGGTACTGGGAAATATCACCGCCCGCGCAAAAATGGGCGCCATCGCCCTGCACTAGCACGCAACGCAGCTCCGGGCGGGCCGACACATCCAGAAAGACTTCGCGCAGGTCTAACCACATGGCGCGCGTCATGGCGTTCATGCGGGCAGGGTTGGACACCGTCACTGTCGCCAGCGGGCCGTTTTGCTGCCATTGAATACTGCCCAGCACCGGCTGCCCCCTTTATTGCGGCGCTGGCGCAGGCCGCGTACCGAACCACCACCACAAGGCGGCTCCGCCCAGCACCATGGGCACGCACAACCACTGGCCCATACTCCAGCCCATCTGCAAAAGTCCAATATGGGCATCGGGCTCGCGGAAGAACTCCACCACAAAGCGCAGCAGCCCATAGCCCATCAGAAAAGCCGCCGACACCCGCCCTTGGCGTGGCCCGCTGCGCGCGTACACCCACAAGAGCACAAACAAGAGCAAGCCTTCGAGCAGGAATTGGTACACCTGCGAAGGGTGGCGCGGCAGATCGCCCGCGCCACGAAACACCATACCCCAGGGTAGCTGCGGGTCCGCTACACGGCCCCACAATTCGCCGTTGATGAAGTTGCCCAGCCGCCCGCAGGCCAGGCCGGTCGGTACGCAAGGGGCTACGAAGTCGGCCACCGCCCAAAACGAGCGCTTGCGCTCATAGGCAAACCAAACCATTGACACGATCACACCCAATAAACCGCCGTGAAAACTCATGCCACCACGCCAGGCGTACAAAATCTCCAGCGGGTGAGCAGCGTAATAAACCGGGTTGTAAAACAGGCAATAGCCAAAGCGGCCACCTAGTATCACGCCCAAAACCCCCAAAAAGAGTACGTCCTCCACGTCGCGAAAACTCCAGCCCGCGTGGCTCGCATAAGGTGCATGGTGCAGGCGCAGCTTGCCCAAGAGCATGAAAAAACCGAAAGCAGCCAGGTAGGTCAGACCATACCAGTGCACGGCCACGGGGCCAAGTTGCAGGGCAACCGGGTTGATGTCGGGATGAATCAGCATGGCGAGTATTGTGCCTTGGGCTGCCAGGGGCTGCGCGCACCCTGGGCTATTCATAGGCGGGCGACTTGACTAAACTCGGTTCGTGCCGATGTTGGAGGCACAGCCTTTGCACCGCGAAGGCTCGTTTAAAAAAACCAGGCGTCCTAGGGCGCCAGATGCCATGAACCTCACACTGGTATTGCTGATATTTTTCTTTCTAGTTGCCGTGCTGGGTGCTGCCGTTTTTTATTACCTCACCTTGCAAAACCTGGCAGCTGTCAAGCGCGAAGTCAACAAGCTGCGCGACCAGGCCGACGATGCGCGGGCCAGCGCCTTGCTGCGCAACAAGCGAGCGCGCTGCTATCAGCAGCTGATGACCCTGGAAGCCGACATTCAGGCGCGCCCGCGCGACAGCCTGAGCGATGAAGAAACCGACTTGGTGGAACTCAACCGCGAGGAAATCCAAAACTACGTCAGTGCCCTGAAAAAATCCGGCAACTGGATGGGTTTGCCTTTTGATTTGGAATGGCAAGACATGTGGAACAACCTGCCGCAGCTCAGAAACCTTTACCTCGCAGCGGTGACGCAGCAAGGCTTCGAACCAAGCTTTGCAAAGTCTGCCCGTGCGACGGGCCCATCCATCCCCAACGCAGCGACCAGTGCGCCCCCGGCGGCAGCCGCGTCGGCCGGATCCGTCACAGGCAACGAACGCCAAGAATATGCGCAAGACAGCGAGCAGCGGCAAGCTGCGCCTGGAGATAACTCTAAGGTGATGGCCGCTGCCATCAAAAATACGATGAGGAGTTAATGGCCGTGTCTTTATCTACATCCATTCGTCGGGCGCTGTGCAGCGTTTTGCTGGTCAGCACTGCGGCTCATGCTGGCCTTTGGGAGGACGGCTATGCCGATTACCAGCGAAAAGACTACGCCAGTGCAGTCGCCAAATGGCAAGTTGTCGCCGAGACCGGAGACCGCGACGCACAGTCACTGCTCGGTCTGATGCATTTTGCCGGGCAAGGCACCCCGCAGAGCTACCCCAATGCCATTATTTGGCTGCGCAAAGCAGCTGCACAGGGCCAGCCTAAAGCCCAATTCAAGCTGGGCAGCATGTACGCCAATGGCCAGGGCTTTACCCGCGATTACCAAAAGGCCGCGATGTGGTTTTTAATTGCCGAATCCTTAGGCCACCTTGAGGCTAGCAAGTCGCTAAAAAAAGCCAGCGCGGAAATCAGTGAAGGCGATTTAGTTGTGGCACGCCGCTGGGCCAAAACCTGCATCAAGCGCGAATTTCAGAACTGCGAATAAAGGCGCTGCTGGGCGCCTAAAAACGCCGATGGTCTATGCGATCGTGCAGCGTGGGTAGAGCCGGATGCACCATGCGCATGCTCCGCACGCGCGGAGCCGCGCTCACTCTTTCTTGATAGTGATGCTCATGCGCCGGTTACGCGCGTCTTTGGGGTCGTTGGTGTTGTAAGGCACGGTGTCTGCTACCCCCTCAATTTGCACGAAACGGTCTTGCTTGATACCGTTTTTCTCGAGCACCGAGCGCGTCGCTTCAGCGCGTTCGACAGACAGTAACCAGTTGTTGCGGCCATCTTTGTTAGCAAAAGGCGTGGCGTCGGTATGTCCGCGCACCGCAATTTTATTGGGCATACCGGCGAGCGATTTGGCGATTTCGCCAATCAGCGCCTGCGCCTTGGGCTGCAATTTGGTGGTACCCAGCGGAAACATGGAGAAGTCCGCTTTGTCGATGACCTCGATGCGCAGACCGTCTTTGTCCCGGACAAACTGCACTTGGCCCTGTAACTGCTCCAAGGCAGGGTTGGACGCCAAGGCTTCCTTCACGTCTTTTTCCATCTCGTCCATTTTGGCTTTTTCGGCACCTTGCGCCGTCCCGTTGCCACCACCATCGCCCTCCCCGGAACCCGGTGACTGGTTTTGTGATTTGGCGTCGTTATCGCGCGCGTTCTCGCTATTGGGCGAAGGGTCGTTCTCGGTCGGCCCGCCTTCAGATTTTGGCGTCAGGCGCTCCATAGGCGCGGTTTGTTTGGCGGTGTAAGGGAAGCCGTCGGGGTCAATGATGGAGCGTCCGCCCATGATGCCGTTGGAGCCGGCCAGCGCACCCATGGTGATCACGCTTTGTGAGGCGGGCTTGAAGTAATCGGCCACGCTTTTGCGCTGCGAGTCATTGGTGGCGCCCAAAATCCACATCAGCAAGAAGAAGGCCATCATGGCCGTCATCATGTCGGCCAGCGCAATCTTCCAACCACCGCCATGGGCACCGGCGTGCGCAGCGGCAATTTTCTTGACAATAATGGGCGCGAGCGGCGCGTCATCTTCTGGCGCCGCAACATCGTCGGCGCCCGCCGGCGCAGCGCCTGCAGGGACTTCTTCTTCCTTCGGCGCTTCAGTGGCCATGCTTACTTCCCGCGCAGCCCGTCAAATACTTCGGCAAAACTAGGTTGGTTGTGGTGGCCAATACAAACCCGCGCAGCTTCCAAAATCAGCGGCATGGGGTGGCCGTGCAAGGTGCCAATGATGATTTGTTTGACAACAAGGTACATGCAGGCCTCGTCCTCAATGATTTGCTCTAGGCGCTTGGCAAAGGGCTCGAAGAATCCGTAAGCCAAAAACACGCCGATAAAGGTTCCCACCAGCGCCGCGCCCACCAGGCCACCGAGAACCGCTGGCGGCTGGTCGATGTTGTCCATGGTCTTCACCACACCCATCACGCAAGACACAATGCCCAAGGCCGGCAAGGCACCGGCCAAAGTGGAAATGGCGCCAGAGGCTTTTAGTTCGTCGTTGTGGTGGGTTTTGATGGCGGCGTCCATGATATCTTCGACCGCCGTGGTGCTGATCGTTCCCTGGGAGACGACCATCAAGCGCACGGTGTCGCAAATCAGGTGCAGCAAAGCGTGGTCGGCAATGATTTTGGGGTATTCGCCGAAAATCGAGCTCGACTCGGGGTTTTCGATATGGGCTTCTAGAGCCACCGCGCCCTCAGTTTTGAGCGTCTTCATCACCTTAGAAACGCAAAAAATCGCATTCAGGTAGTCGTCTTTGTGGTATTTGGAGCCCTTAAAGGTGCGACCTATGCCGGCAAATACCGCCTTGACGACGTCTGGGCTGTTGCCAATGAGCATGCCGCCAATGGCTGAGCCCAAAATACACCAGCCTTCAATGGGAGCCGCATGGGCGAAGGTGCCGAGCTGCCCGCCGCCAACCAAAAAGCTGCCGAACACGCAGACGTTCAAGAACACAATCCCAAATATGCCAAACATAGTCGTTCCCAAAAGGACGGTTTGCCCAGCCCTAGGCCAAGCTCAAACCTGTAAAGGCCACACAAAGGTGGCCCGCAAAAAATCCTGAGACGGCCGACCCTGTCGGACCGCCAACACCCCCACTCAGTGCAGCTGTGCTTGCTGGGGCAATAAAGTGGGCAACTGCGCCCAGGCTGACCGGATTTCCGACATCAGGTGCTGAACTTCCTTCAATGCGTCCATATCATTGTGCGCATTGGCGAAAATCAGACGCCTGGTGACGTAGTTGTACAAATCATTCAAGTTTTGTGCCAACTCGCCGCCACGGGTGAAGTCCAAGGCGCCTTGGAGACCGACCACGATGCGGCTGGCACGGGCAATGGCCTTGCCTTTTTCCTGGATCTTGCCATGGGTCAAGTGACCCTGGGCTTGCGCAACGCTATCGACCAGGCCGTCAAACAGCATCTGGATCAGGGCCACGTTATTGGCCACAGAAGCCTGGGAAGCCAGGTTGTCGGAGCCGTAAGACTCCATCGCTTTAAAGTGAACTCGCATAACTGAATCTCCTACTGGGTTGCTGTACACAGTAGACATCGACGAGCCACGCAAAAACTTGAGGCTTGGAGTAACGTCCGTCATGAAATTAACCTCCGGACTTGGACTTAGGCGGGGATTTGGCCTTCTCCTCTATCCCCAAGGACAGTCGCAACTTCTTGACAATACCGGTCAGCAATTGGCTGACGCGCGACTCTGTCACACCCAAAACATCACCGATTTCCTTTAAGTTGAGCTCCTCCACATAGTAAAGAGACATCAAAAGCTGGTCGCGCTCAGGCAGTTCGGCTATGGCATCGGTAACGGCGCGCATGAAATCTTCATGCTCTACGATGACATCGGGCTGGCGCGAGCGCTCGTCGGCGATGCCCAGCACTTCGTCATTGATGACTTCCATGGAAAGCGTCTCAAAGCGCTTGGCGTTGCCGCGCTTTTTCTGAAACTCTTCCAGATCGTCGCCCATGTGCTCGGCCAATTCGCTTTGCGTCGGCGTGCGGCCCAGTACGCTGGCCAGGAAATTAATCGCTTCGTTCTCGGATTTGTTAAAGGCCACCGCCGAGCGCGGCAAATAAGACAGCTGCCGCACCTCGTCCAGTATGGCGCCGCGCACCCGGCTCAGGGCAAAGCTTTCAAATTCAATACCCTTGGTAGGGTCAAAGGCGCGTGCAGCCTCCAAAAGGCCAATCATGCCGACCTGCATCAGCTCATCGAGCTCCATAAACGGGGGAATACGCACCTTCAGGTGCAAAGCCACCCGTTTGACCATGCCCAAATGGGCCATGACCAAGGCTTCGCTGGCATCATGGACCTCATCGTAGAGCTTGGTGGCGATGGCCATAGAGCTTAATCCTGGTGCCGCACCAGGCGCTCGACAAAAAATTGCATGCCGCCGGAGAAATTGGCAATCGGGGGCATTTGGGTGATGGACTTGGCCAAGCGCTTGAAATCGCGGGCGCTATTGCTGCGTGGGGCAAATTCGAGCACCGGCTCGTATTTTTTGTGTGCGGCCAGGATGGCATCGTCGTTCTCAATCGAGCCGAGGTAGTGGGTGGTGAAATTGAGGAACTGAGCGCACACCTGATTGATGCGACGGTACAGGTTCTGCCCGTCGGCCTGGCTGTTGACGGCGTTGGGGACGATATAAATTTCGTTCAGGTCGTAATCTTGGATCAAGACTTTGATGGTCCCGTAGGCGTCGGCAATCGACGACGGATCATCCCGCACGACAATATAACGGCGCTGGCATGCCGCCATGAATGTGAGGACCGTGGGCGAAATGCCGGCGGCCATATCCACAATCAAATAGTCGATTTCGTCCTCCAAGGCGCTAAAGGACTGCACAATGCGCGAGGCCTGCACCCGAGTCAGCGAGGCCAACTCTTTCACGCCCGAGGCACCTGGCACCAGCATGACGCCGTGGCGCGAGGTAACAATAATTTCCTGCAAGGTCTTTTGCCCACTCATAAAGTGGCTCAAATTGAAGGGACAAACGCAGCCCAGAGCGATTTGGGCGTTGGCCAAGCCCATATCGGCATCAAACAACATGACGCGATGCCCCATCATGCGCAGGGCAATTGCCAAATTCACGGCCATGGTCGTTTTACCGACGCCGCCTTTGCCACTGGCGATGCCGATCACCTCAGTACGAGCAGTTTTATTCATTCTTTTCTAGCGGTATTCTCAATTGAAGGGCCCGCGCATGCCCCGGGGGCTTGCAGGCGAAAACAGGCGTGGCGACGGCGGCGGCAATTTCACCGCGAGGGGTTTAGAGACCTGGATCGGGGCGATGGCTGTGATCGGGCCAATGGTCTCGGGCGCCCGCGAAAGCTGGGCAAGGGCCATTTCTACCAACGAAGCTGCACTCAAATCCCGCCTCAAAGCCCCCAACTGGGCTCCATCGCTCGCTGCGGATAGCGGCAGAAAATTATCGCAGAGAAACTCCACCAGGGGCCAGGGCTGTACAGATTCATCCAATTTACTCACCATCAAGCTATTCCAGCGGATGCCCGCGCTGCGCAAAGCCCGCCGTAAGGCGGCACTGGAAGCGTCCGCCGCCACCAGGGCGTGGGTGGAGCAAGTCGGGCATACCGCCTGAATTTCCATAACCCGTTCGGCCATGTGGGTACCGCAGGTGTCTATCAGCACCAGACTGCGACTGCCCAACTGGGCCAGCAGCGCGCTCAAGGCGGCACCGCTATCGGCACGGAAACACTCAATACCAGCTTGGTTGGCCAGGGCCTGCGTCTGGGCCCAGGCGCCCACGCGCTCGTCGCGGTAGCTGATGACTGCGACTTTAGACGCCGCCTGCTGGGCAGCGGCCTCGCGCGCCAGGCGCAGCACCATCGTCGTTTTGCCAGCGCCTGAATGGCCGGCAATCACATGAATACCCGCCTGGGGCAGTTCCATACTGGGGCGGTGCGAGACCTGCTCCAGTTGGTTACGCACCGCCATCAAGGCTTCGTGCTCGCTGCGCATGTCTTTGACGGTATCCAAAAGCAAAGTACGCAGTCCGCCGGGCATGCCGGCGCGCGTAAAGGAAGCGATGAGCTCCTCCACTTCGGGGGACATGTGCTGCCCGTGGCTCCAGGCCGGTGCTTGCTGCGTCTGCTGAAACTCACGACGCAAAGCGGCCAGTTCCTCGCGGATCAAATCCATCATTTCACGGCTGGCGAAGTCCTCGCTCTGGGGGACTTTGCGTTGCACCAGCGGCAAGGACTGGGCCGGCGCGGGTGTTTTGGCTACTGTCGCCTGCCCTCTGGGCTGGGTCTGTGCCTGCGCGAAATGGCGTTTGAAATCGGTAGCGGCTTCGCTGGGCTTGGCAGCCATCATCGGCTCAGGGGATTCTTCGATATCGATAGCTACCACCAACTCGGTTTGTCCGCCGACCATGTGGTTGGATATCACCAGCACATTGCGACCGTACAAGGCCATCGCCTTTTCGGTGGCACTTTTGGTGTCGTGGGCCAGTATGCGTTTGAGTTCCATGGTACTTGTTCCGCAATAAATAATAAGAGTGGATCAGGGCGATGCCAAGGGATTAGGCCTGCGGGCTGTCCGCACTGACGGTGTGAATGACCTGAATCGATTGGTCATCCGGGATTTCTGCATACGATAAAACCACCATCTCGCTCACGCGATGGCGTACGGCTTTGGCCAGCCAGGGGCGAATCGCGGGGGAAACCACTAGCACGGCGGCGTTTCCAAGCTCTTCAACTTCTTTCGAGCCGTTGCGCAGGGCGGCAAACAGACGCTCGGCCAAGCCAGGCTCCATGACAACGTTTTGGTTTTGGCTTTGCTGTTGCAGCACGTTATGCAGCAATTGCTCCAGGCCCGGGTCCAGCGTCATGACCGAGAGCGTTTCTTTTTCGTCGAGCAGGTTTTGCACAATCATGCGGCCCAGGCGGGGGCGCAGCAAGGCGGTCAGCTGCTCGGGCTCTTGCGTGCGGCCGCTGACTTCGGACAGGGTTTCCACAATCGTGCGCATGTCGCGGATCGATACCGAGTCATTGAGCAAACCTTGCAAGGTGCGGGTAAGCACGCCCAAAGACAGCTTGGAGGGCACCAGGTCTTCGACCAGCTTGGGCGACTTGGCGGTCAGCTTGTCCAGTAGCTGCTGAACTTCATCGTGGCTGAGCAGATCGGCCGCGTTATCGCGCAGTACTTTATTCAAATGGGTGGCCACGGCAGTCGCCGAATCGACCACGGTATAGCCCAGGGCGCGGGCATGGTCACGCTGCGAAGGCTCAATCCACACCGCGTCTAAGCCAAAGGCCGGTTCGGTGGTGGGCGTGCCTTCCAAGCTCCCGTAAACCTGGCCTGGATTGATGGCCATTTCGCGACCGACTTTAACCTTGCCGCGCCCGCGCACCACGCCTTTGAGCACGATGTGGTAGCTGTCCGGGTCGATGCTCAGGGCATCGCGGATGCGCACCGGCTGGATCAAAAAGCCCAGTTCGGCAGACAATTTTTTGCGTACGCCTTTCACGCGCGTCATCAACTGGCCGCCGGTCTCGGCGTTGACCAGCGGTATCAGCCCGTAGCCGATTTCCAGGCCTACCAGGTCCACCTGGTCCAGGTCTTCCCAATCGAGTTCCTTGGGCTGCTCGGCGGCGGCCACGGCAGCCGCTTCGGCCACTTTTTCGGGGGAGTCGACGGCCGCTTCGCGGCGCAACAGCATCCAACCCAGAGCCGCCGTAGCCGCAGACAAAAAGATAAATACCAGGTGCGGCATGCCAGGCACTACACCGAGCACCGCCATGATGATGGAGGTCACAAACAATGCTGTTGGATTGCCCAACTGGCTGGAGGCCTGCTCGGTCATGGACTCGGTGGTCGTCACCCGCGTTACCACAATCGCTGTTGCCAGCGATAGCAACAAGGCAGGAACTTGTGCGACCAGGCCGTCACCGATGGTGAGCAGAGAATAAATACGTGCAGCTTCACCCATCGATAAGCCGTGCTGGCCTACCCCAATGGCAAAACCACCTACGAGGTTGATGATCAAAATCAAAAGTGCGGCAATCGCGTCACCGCTGACAAACTTGGAAGCACCGTCCATGGAGCCGAAAAAGTCCGACTCTTGGGTGAGTTCGGCCCGCCGTGCACGGGCCGTGTCCTGATCGATCACGCCCGCATTCAGGTCCGCATCGATCGCCATTTGTTTACCGGGCATCGCATCCAGCGTAAAGCGGGCATTGACCTCAGAGACGCGTCCGGCGCCCTTGGTCACCACAAAGAAGTTCACGATCATCAAGATAATAAAAATGATGAAGCCCACCACGTAGTTACCGCCGATCACAAACTCGCCGAAGGCAGCTACCACCTTGCCGGCTGCGTCATGGCCCTCATGGCCGTTCACCAAAATCACCCGGGTCGAGGCCACATTGAGCGCCAAGCGCAGCATGGTGGCAAACAGCAGTACCGATGGGAAGGAGGAAAACTCTAGCGGCTTGCGCACTTTGATGGCGATCATGATGATCAAGAGCGCAGACGCGATATTGAAAGTGAACAGCACGTCCAGCACGATAGGAGGCAGGGGAATGACCAACATACCCATAATCAACAGAACCAAGCCCGGAATGCTCAGGTCATTGAAGTTGAACTTGGATAAATTTTGTCGGATTGTCGACAGGGTCAGCGTGCTCATAGTCAGTATTCGGTAGATATCGGCAGGTTGAAGTGGTGTGCAGGCTTGGGTTTTATCGGGTTTCAAGGTCTTGAAGCAATCTCTATGCCACTGACTTTGAGCGACGCATCCCGACCTGCACCTGCGGCAAACCCTTACCCGTCACGTTTCTTGCGTTACACATGGCATTGCCACATCCAGTGGCGCGCTGAAGGATGGAAATTTCCATGGACGCAAGAACCGATTTTTTGACCGCTCCGGCCCCGGCCCAGAGGGGAAACGATGTTTTCGCTGAGCCCGCAGGGGGCGAGGCCAGCGCCTCGGGCGCGCAATTTGCCGGGGTGCTCAACGGGCAAATGCTCAAACTCGAACGGCAAGCCCTTGCCTCACCGGCCACAGAATCGGCCGATTTACAGGTGTTGCGCCTGGGCAACAAGCTCAATGTCATCACCACCGACGCGCCTTTGCCTGACCTGGCCAGCCTGGCCGATTTCGCCCGTGCCCAGGGTTTGGGTGAGTCGGCGGTACAGGCTTTGTTCGGCTCGGTCGGCAGCAGCCTTGCCAGTTCAAGCACCGCCATCTCGGTCGGCACTGACTTGCCCGCGCAGGGCACGGAGTTACCAGGCAGTGGCAACCCACAAGCGGCCCAGGCCCTGGCCCAAAGTGCCGCGGCCTCTTTGATACAGCTAGCGCTTACGTCCACGCAAGCCGGTGCCGTAGCGGGTGACAACTGGCTGGGGCAGCGCGGCCCGGTCACCGGGACTGCTGATGCAGCCGATGCCCTTAAGGCCCAGGCGATCGCCGTGGTGCCAGATGAGGCATCAGAAATGCCTGTCGCACCATCCCTGATTACGGAGACCTTAAACCCATGGAGCGCCCTGCATGCGCTGCGCAGCCGCGGCCTGGCCAACGAAACGGCCTCAGCCGCCGCGGGCAGCGCAAACCGGCTTGAGCTCCAAGGCACAGAGACAGCCCTCGCAGCCGCGGGCAGCGTAAACCGGCTCGAGCTCGATGGCACAGAGACGGCCCCAACAGCCTTGGGCAGCGCAAACCGGATCGAAGTAGGCAGCACGCAACATGCGCCCTCAGCGCTCAGCCCCGAGGCCCTGGCTGCGGCAGCCCTGGCTGCAGCCGTGCAAGCGGGTCTGGGTATGGCGGTGTTGCAGCAAACCAATGAGCTGGGTGAGCCCGCTGTGACCGTGACCAGTCTAAGCATCGAAAAACCTGGCAGCACCCAAGCGGCCAGCCTGTTAGCCACCAACGCGGTAGTCCTTGCAGGCGCCAAAGTGATCAGCCAGGCCAGCGTGCCCCTGAACGCGGTCGCAGCCGAAGAAGAAGTACCCACCGAGTCGCAAGCCGACTTGCAAATTCGCCTCTTGCCGCCCGACCAAGCGATTACCCAGCGCCTGGCCCAGATGGCAGGTAAATCCAAGTCCATTGACTGGTCTGCCTTGTTAGCCGGGCAAAAAGTCTCCGACACGCTCGCGGGCCTGGCACAAAGCCCCATGCCGGCCCTGAGCGATACGCAAGCCAAATTGGTCGCGCAAATGCAAGCCAATGGTCAATTGCCCGACTCCGGCGACGAGGCACGCAATGCCCTGCTGGCCAAATTGCAAACCCAAGCCGCAAGTGCCGGTAGCGCCCCCGCTGGGCTCAGCGCACAGACTGGAAACCCCGCTTTGGCAAGCGCCGCGCAGCCGCAGCCCGCGACGGGTATCGTGCCATTGGCAAGCCAAAGCGCAGGCGCCGCGGCGGCGCCACCGGCAAAGGACACGACGCCAGCAGCGCCAAGCGCCCTGGCAGCGCAAGGGGCCGGTGTCGCGCAAGCCTTGCACCAGGCGCGCCCCCACAGCCTGTGGGAAAGTGTGCGCATCGAGGTGCCATCGGGACTGGTTCTGGAAGCCCTGCAAGAACAACAAGCCCAAAAATCGGATGCGGAGCCGACTTTGCCGCTCAGCGCGGCGACCAGCTCGGGCAGTAGCCTGTCGCACAGTCCGGCTGCCGACAAAGCACCAGTGAGCACCCCCCAAGCCCTGGCCGAGCAACGCGCTGCCCAGTACCAAGAGGTAGCCGACCAACTGGGCGAGGCGATGGCCAAGCGGCTGATGGCCCAAATTGAACGCGGCCAATGGAAAATGCAACTGCGCATGCAACCGGCTGCGCTGGGCCGCATTGATGTCGAACTGGACATGCACGCCAGAGGCCTGGATGCCACATTCACTTCGGATAATGCGGTAACCCGAGAATTGATGGCCCAGGGCTCGGCCCGCTTACGTGACACCCTGACACAAACTGGCACAACAGTTGCTTCAGTTGTAGTGAATGGGGATTCAGGCCGTCAATCCGGCGGAAATTCGACACCCGGTCGAAAGTCCAAGGGAGAGCAAGGCGAAAAGAGCAACAAGTCAGAAACCGCAGCGCCTGTCATTGCGGCCGCCAGGGCGGCCAGTGCGCAAGGCGATGGCCTCAATGTGTTGGCGTAAGCTCGGCCCCCGCGCAGACAAGCATTTTGAAGAACCCTGATTAAGAGGTAACTTATGGCAGACGCAGCAGCAGCAGCAGCAGAACCGGAAGCGGAAGGCGAAGCTAAGCCGAAAAAGCCCATCGGGCTGATTATTGGCGTTATCGTCGGAATCATTGTGCTGATCGCCGGCACGGTGGTGGGTACGCTTTTGCTGGCCAAACAAACCGGGTTTTTTGCGCCTCCGCCCAACCCAGAGGCCATGCTCGAAGGCGAAGCAGGCGATGGCCATGGTGAAAAAGCCGCCGATGGCCATGGTGAAAAAGCCGCTGACGGCCATGGTGAAAAAGCCGCTGACGGCCATGGTGCGCCCGACGGTGACAAAAAAGGTGACGGCAAAGATGCCGGTGGCCCGCCCAAATTGAATAAAAAATCGCCTGACAGCCCCCGCTTTGAATACACCTACTTCCAGTTGGAACGTGAATTTTTGGTCAATCTATCAGGCTCGAAAAAAGTCATGTCGGTGCAGATCGCCTTGATGACCCGCTACGACGAGCGCGTGATAGAGAACGTGAAGAAGCACGAATTTGCACTGCGCTCGGCCATCATGGACGCGATGCGCCTGACGACCGAGGCCGATCTCGCTAAACCTGACTTCCGACGCGATCTGGCCAAAAAAGTCGCCGACGTGATGAACACCATGTTGGAAAAATACGAGGACTTCGGCGGCGTCGAGGAAATCAATTTCACCAACTTTATCGTCCAGTAAAACACCGGCCTCACCGACAAAGCGCTTTGCACCATGGCCGATAACCTGCTTTCCGCCGACGAACTCTCTGCCTTGGCCGAAGGGGTCAATGACGGGTCGATTGCGGTGGACACGGGCTTTAATACCGCGGCGCGCGTTAAAAAGCACGACTTAGCCAGCGAAGACAGCAGCCTGGGCGTCAATGTCGGCTCGATCGACATGATTAACGAGCGCTTTATCCGTTTGTTCCGCCCGCAGCTCATGGAGGTGCTGCGCACCAGCCCGCGTATCAATCCGACCAAGGTGCAAATCGTCAAATTTGGCGACTATGTCAAAGACTTGCGTGCGCCGCTCTCGGTCAATGTCATCCGCATGAACCCGCTGCGCGGTTTCACGCTGGTGGTCATGGACCCGACGATTGTTTTTAGCTCGCTAGACAGCTTTTTTGGTGGATTCGGCAAAGGCACGCTGGGACAGCTCTCGCCTGGCCGCCTGTTCACGCCGATGGAGACACGCATCATCAATATGATTTTGGATGTGACTTTCCGCAATCTGAAAGAAGCCTGGAGTCCGCTAATGCCGGTGGATTTCGAGTTCGTCAGCTCCGAAATCAACCCGCAATTCGCGCAGATTGCCGACGAAAACGACCTGGTCATTTTGAGCCGCTTCGAAACGGAAACCGCCACCCAAAACGTCGGTTTCTTTGATGTGGTGCATCCTTATACCTCGCTCAAACCGGTGCGTGAATTGTTGCGCAGCCGGGTGCAGTCGGGAGACGGCAATGAAGACTCCGACCGCCAATGGCGCGGCGAACTCGAAGATGCCGTCGGTGGCGCCTGCATGCAAGCGCGCGTGGTACTGGGCTATATCAACTCCACCCTGCGCGTGGTCGAGTCCATGCAAGCGGGTGATATTTTGTATTTCAAGAAGCCCGAGTTTGCCGTGCTTGAAGCCAATGAGATTCCGGCCTTTGACGTGCATGTGGGCACGCTGGGCGCCCAGGTGGCAGTTCAGGTCGAACGTGCCGTTGTCCCCGGCAAATCCTAACGTTTGAGGAAACACCCCATGACCGAAGCACTGACCGACGAGAGCTCCTCCAGCCACGACGCGGAAAATCAAATCAACCCCGAAGTCCTACAAAACATCAGCGTCACGCTGAGTATTGAGGTCGGCCGCGCCATGATCAAAATCAAAGACCTGATGCGCTTGACCCAAGGCAGCGTGGTCGAGCTCGACCGCATTGCCGGCGAACCGCTGGATCTTTTAATCAACAACACCGTAGTCGCGCAAGGCGAAGTGGTGCTGGTTAACGAGCGCTACGGCATCCGCCTGACGCGTGTGGTGCCGGCATCCGAGCGGATGAAAAACCTGTAGGCACAGCATGGGTACGGCCGGCGCTATCCCAGTCGATTGGCTACGGGTCAGCGGCAGCTTTGTATTGGTATTGCTGTTGCTCGGCGGCATGCTGTGGTTGTTGCGCCGCATGAAAGACATGCAACTGCGCCATAAAGGCCCGGCACTGCTCGAACTATGCGAAACCATTCACGTCGGCCCCCGCCAGAAAGTGGCGCTGCTGCGCGTGGGCGACAAACACATACTGGTTGGCATCAGCCCGCAACAACTCGTTGCGCTCGGTGAAGTACAAGCCTTTGCCAGCACGGAAGGAACGCGCAGTGAAAGCTAAATACGGTGTGGGCATTTTGTTGCTGCTCTTGCTGGCAGTGCCCGCCTATTCCCTGGCGCAGGGCATCCCTATGGTCAACGTGACCGGCAGCGGCAAAGACACGCAATACAGCCTGTCTTTGCAATTGTTGGCACTGATGACGGTGCTCACGGTGCTGCCCTCGCTGCTCTTGATGATGACATCGTTTGTGCGCATCATCATCGTCATGTCTATTTTGCGCCAGGCTCTGGGTACCGGGCAAACGCCGCCCAATAACGTGCTGGTCGGCATTGCCTTGTTTTTAACGCTGTTCATCATGGCGCCGACCCTCGAAGCGGTGTACCAAAACGCCGCCGTTCCGTATATGGAGCAAGGCATGAAGTTTGATAAAGCCCTGGCGGCGGCCGAGGCTCCGCTGCGCAGTTTCATGACCAAGCAAACGCGTGAGGAAGATATCGGCATGTTTATGCAAATGGCCCGCAACAAAGACGTGGCCAGCGCCGATGCCGTGCCCTTTACCACTCTGGTACCGGCCTTTATCACCTCCGAACTCAAAAGCGCTTTCACTATCGGTTTTCTGATTTACATCCCGTTTGTGGTGATTGACCTGATTGTGGCCAGCGTGCTGATGTCCATGGGTATGGCGATGCTGTCGCCCATGATGATTTCCATGCCCTTCAAACTCATGTTGTTTGTGCTGGTCGATGGCTGGAGCCTGATCATGGGTTCGCTGGCGGCCAGCTTTGTTACCTAAATCACAGTGGGAGAAATAGCATGGATATCGCAGCGGTAGTAGACATAGGGCACCAGGCTTTGTGGATGGTGGTGCTGATTTCTGCGCCCTTGCTCGGTGTTTCGCTGGCCGTGGGCCTGGTGATCGGCATCATCCAGGCCGCCACCTCGATCAATGAGCAGACGCTGAGCTTCATCCCCAAACTGGCGGCATTGGCTATCACACTGGCCTTGGTAGGCGGCTGGCAACTGGCCACGCTGGTGGACTACACCCGCGCCCTGTTTCAGCGTATTCCCACGCTGTTTGCCTAAGCGCTGGACACCGGGACTTATCGCACCATGAACCTGCTGGCCGCCGACCTCATCGAAAGGTTTTATACCTTTTTGTGGCCTATGCTGCGCATCTCGGCGCTGCTCTTGTCGGCACCGATTTTTTCTTTGCGGGCGCTCAACGTGCGCATGCGCGTGCTTTTGGGTGTGGCGCTGACCTGGATGATTTACCCCTTGTTTGACTGGCCGGCTATCGACCCGGTTTCACCCGCAGGATTGGTGGAAGTGTTTAACCAAATCTCGATAGGCCTGCTCATGGGCTTGTCGCTGCAAGTCATTACCGCCGCCATCTTGTTGGCAGGGCAGTCCATCTCTACCGCCGTAGGTTTGTCTATGGCCATGCTGATGGACCCCAACTTAGGCAACGTGCCGGTGGTCGCACAATTTGTACTCATCTTGTCCACGCTGATTTTTGTCGGTCTGGGCGGACATACCATGCTGCTGGCACTACTCGTAGATAGCTTTAGCAGCTTACCCATTGGCAAAGGCCTGCTCACCGCCACCGCTTGGGCACATTTTGTGAAGTGGAGCTCCATGATTTTTCTGGGCGCCGTGCTGATGGCCTTGCCGATCATGGTGACCATGTTGTTCATCAATATAGGCCTGGGCGTGGCCACCCGCGCCGCCCCCAGCCTGAACCTTTTTTCACTGGGCTTGCCGGTCATGATTGTGGCCGGCTTTGCCGTCATGATGGTCGCTCTGCCCAGCATGGGCGCACGCATTGAATGGCTCTGGCTGCAGGGCTTTATGGAAATACGGGGCCAGATCAGCCCTGCCGGAGGCTAAGCCATGGCGGATGACAGCGGCGATCGCACCGAAGACCCCACCGCTCGGCGCCTTAAGCGTGCGCGCGACGACGGCCAGGTCGCGCGCTCGAGCGAACTACCGGCGGCAGCCGTGATGATTTGCAGCGTCTTCATGCTGCTGATGCTGGGCGATGTGTGGTTCAAACAGTTGTCGGTGTATTTCGGCGCCGGCTTCACCTTTGACCGCAAGTTGTTGGAGTCACCGATGCTGCTACCGGCCGCCTTTGGCAGCCAATTGCTCCATGGCCTGCTATTGGTCTTGCCGCTGATGCTGCTCACCATGGTGGTGGCGATACTGGCTTCGGGCGCCACTGGCGGTTTCCTGTTTTCGTTCAAATCCATCTTGCCCGATTTTTCCAAACTTAACCCGATTAGC
Source organism: Rhodoferax sp. (assembly GCA_040400575.1). GTDB lineage: Bacteria > Pseudomonadota > Gammaproteobacteria > Burkholderiales > Burkholderiaceae_C > Allorhodoferax. The sequence goes on along the minus strand of JBBAPX010000006.1, from coordinate 155,544 downwards.
GGGATGAAAAAAATCGTTGGCGTCAATGCCGCCGTCGAGTTGCTTAAATCGATACTGAAAATGGTCTTGATCGGCACGGTGCTGGTCAATTTACTGAGTAACCACTTTACCGAGTTGATGGCGCTGGGCTCCATGGCCCTGGAGCCCGCCTTGGCCAAGGCCGGTAGCCTGATTTCCGAGTCGGTGATGTGGCTCACGCTGTGCCTGGTGCTGATCGCCATGATCGACGTGCCCTACCAAAAATACAGCTTTATGAAGCGCATGCGCATGACCAAGCAAGAGATCAAGGACGAGCACAAAGACATGGAAGGCCGGCCCGAGGTCAAGGCGCAAATCCGCCGTCGCCAGCGTGAAGTCTCCACCGCACGCATGATGCAAAAAGTCAAAGAAGCCGACGTCATCATCACCAACCCAGAACACTTTGCGGTAGCCCTGTCCTACGACCCGACCTCCGACGGTGCGCCCCTGCTGCTGGCCAAAGGCGTAGACCACAGCGCAGCGCGTATCCGCGAAGAAGGCAAAACGCACAGTATCGAAATTTTTGCCGCACCCGAACTGGCCCGTGCGCTGTACTTCACCACCGAGCTGGACCAACCCATCCCCGAGGCCCTGTATTTCGCTGTAGCCCAGGTGATTGCGTACGTGTTCAGCCTGGCCCAGGTCGAACCGGGGGTGGACCCGATGGCGCGCCCGGCACCCAAACTTCCGGCGTCCATGTTGTTTGATACCAACGGCAAGCCTTTGCACCCTGAGGCAGTACCCGCATGACCGAACTTCACTTCCCTGGCGACGACAGCATTGCAGGCGTGCAGCCGCTGCTTTTTCGCGTCGCCGACCGTATGCGCCTGGAGGGCTATGTCTCTGCCCTGGTGCAGGACAATATGAGCCTGTCCCTGGTCAGTGGCTTTGACGCCATCTTGGACCACTACGGCAAATTGCTCGTCGCCCGCCTGCGCGAAGCGGCGCCGCACATTGGCCTGGAAGTCTGCTTCCCCGCCAGCGCAGACGCCCTGATCACCCGTTTTAACGAAGTGTTACAGGACTATTCCATCGAAGACGCGATGGGCGCTAAATTCCATAACGCGCCGCCCAAAATCTGGATCGTGCACGACGCCGGCGCACTGCCGGACAATGAAATTCAGCTCCTGGCGCGCCTGGTGCAGCATTTCCCTGGCGCCAACATCCGCGTGGTCATGTTGTTTAACGCCTCCAGCCAAAAACAAAAACTGCTGGCCGCTTTTGGCCGACGCATCCTCAGCTGGGAAATCGAGCCACCCACGGCTGAGCAAGCCGATATCTTGTTGGAGCAGGCCCGCGCCCAAGGCCGCGAAGGCGTGGTGGGGGCGCTGCTGCGCCAGATTTCGCCGCAGAAAAAGCCGGCACTACACCCCATGGCCATGCCCGAGCTGGTGGTCGAACCGCCGCCTACGGCACCACCGGCCGAAGCCAAAGCTGCGGCTGCGCCTGCCCAGGACGCGCCGCTTACAGCGGACAGCGCACCTTCGCGCAAACTCTGGCTTTGGGCCAGCTTGGCGGCGGCGCTCCTTTCGGCCTGTGTTTTCGGCGCCATGGTGCTTCACGGCATCATCCCCACCGGCGCCAAGGCGGTGCAAGCACTGCAAGACGTGCTGCGCGGCGACAGCGCCTCCAGCATGCCCGCCGCGAGTGCGGCCAGCAGCAGCGCACCCAATACGGCTGCGGCCAGTGCGCCGTCAGCCCCACCCGATGCCAATGCCGCAGCAGGCGTGGCCAGTAGCGCACCGGTGGCTGCAATCACAGCACCTCCCGTGACCGCACCCCCCAAACCGGTCGAAGAAGTGGAAACCATTGTTCTGCCGTCTGGCTCGCGCAGCAAAGCCGCTGTGGTAGCGCCCGAGCCAGTGACCAGAGCAGTGAAAGAAGTGCCCAAGGCACCCGACGAGGCCACTATTTCCCAAAACCAGGCGGGGCAAGCCTGGGTGCGCCAGATGCCCGCAGGCACCTTCTTAGTCCAGCACACCATCTTTCCCACTTACACCGAGGCCAATGCCTGGCTGCAAGCCCACCCCACGCTGCGCCGCGCACGCATCGTGGCCAATTACCTGCCCAACCTGCCCACGCTGCAGTACTCGGTGGTCTCGGGCCCCTTTAGCTCCCTAAGTGATGCCAGTGGTTATGCCGATAGCCCGGGCGTGCCCAAAGACCCGCAAATACGTTCGGCACGTTTCATGAAAGAACAGTTTTCGCAGGACAACATGGTGGGCGCCAACCCGCGGCGCGCGGAGAACAGGCGATGAACGAGCCAGAATTTTTCCCCAGCCATGCGCCCCATGTGGTGGAGATGCCCGAAGGCAGCAATGTTGCCAAAAGCAAGTCAGCGCAAGTAGGCACCGATATCCGGCGCGTCGCCAAAGACGAAACCATAGTCGACGAAGCGCTAGAGATTGCGCCGGAAAACACGATTCTTTTGCAAAACGCCAGTGCCGCCGCCAGCAATATCGTCAAGCTACCGCCGCCGCAAAAGAAAGAACTCAAAACCGTCGCCATTAAAACCACAGCCGCTGCCGGTACCGCGAGCACCCAAGCCGACGCCGGTGACGAACAGGGCTACTTGGAAGCCGAATTTGAGACCGAAGAATTGGTCGAAATGGATTTCCCCGCCCGCGTGATTCAACTCAAGATTCAAAACGACGCGATGCGTGAAGAACTCAAAGCGCTCGATGCGCTCATCAACGGCGGCTAAGCCCCAATTCCCGCGCCACCCAGAGGTAAGCAACTATGTCCGACAAACCCACTGCACTCACACCCGACGAAGCCTCCGCAATTGAGGCCATTAGCGGTATCGCACCAGCACCCCCTGCTGAGTCCGCTTTGCCCGATGAGGCTACCGAGCCCGTGCCGCATGAAGAAGCTGCCGCTGAGGCTACGCATCCGGCCAGCGAACACGGCAACGAAGGCGGCGCCTTGCACGGCGCAGCCCACGATGAGGGCCACCACGACCACCCAGACCACCACGAGGAGTCCAAATCCGCACAAGACAGCCAGGACGCGGAAATGGCGGAGATGAAGTCCACCATGCTCGACTCTGCCGAGCTGGCCAACCGGGCCGCAGGCATGGCTGCCAAAGCGGCGGGCAATATGCATGGCGCATCCACCCAGCTCATCGAAAGCTATTCCGCACAAAAGATGTTCCTCATCATTGTGCTGGCCGTGTTCGGCCTGCTGATGGTGCTGGCCATGACCGTATTTGCCTTTATGTCCTTTCGGCTGCAGCAACGCGTGACCCAGGCCGACGCCATGCTCATCGCAGTGGGTAAGCGCGTCATCGCCATGGACGAATCGCTGGAGCAATTTGCCAGCCACGGCGAAGCCCTGCGCGAAGTGGCCAACAAACAAGAGGCCATCATCAGCGCCCAAACCAAAATTGAACTTCGCCTGGACGAAGTGATGCGCGGCGTGCAAGGCGCGGTCGACACGATTTCCAAACCCGTCGCCCAAGACAAAGACAAAGACAAAGGTAAAGAGAAAGCGCCCGATGTGGCCAAGCTCATCAAAGACTTGGACGGCAAACTGCAAGCCCAGGCCAACGCCATCAGCAACCTGAGCAGCCAGGTGCGCGCGGTAGGCACCCCGGCTCCGGCCCGGCCCGACCCGGCTGCGGTGCGCCGAGAAGCTGAAGCCTTGGTGCGCCAGCTCAAAGCCGCAGAAGCCAGCGTAAGGCCCGCTGCGCCCAGTCCAACTGCAACGCCCGCTGCGCCCAAAACGCCCGAAAAACCAGTGGAAAAAGTGGTGCAATATCCGCGCATCCAAAACACCGGCAAGACGCCTGAAGGCCAGTAAGCTGCCAGCCGGCGTGGACGGCGCCAGCGCCTTAGCTGCCTTCGCGCAGGCCGAATTTTTGGATTTTTTCGATCAGCGTGGTGCGCTGCACGTTCAGAATGCGCGCCGTCTGTGACACATTGCCATTGGTGCGGCTGAGCGCCTGGGCAATCAGGTCGCGCTCAATTTCGGCCAAACGGTGTTTCAAAGACAAGCCTTCGGGTGGCAACACCGGCAAGGCCTGCGACATGAAGGTCATTTGCTCCACCTGATTGGGCTCGGCCTCATCAAGGTCCTCGTCCTCGTCGGACAATTCGTCAAACAAACCTCCGGAAGTCGGCCCATCGGGAAAAGCGCCTGCGGCCAGCGCCATCTCCATCTGCGGCAAATCCCCTGAATCGGCCAGCGCCTTGTAAGCCAGCATGCCCTTGGGCAACAGACTCTTGGAAAAATCTTTCAGCTCCAAGCACTGGCCGGCAAACAAGGTGCTAAAGCGATCGATCAAATTGGACAACTCCCGCACATTGCCCGGCCATGTGTAGGCCTGCATGGCGTAGGTGAAGTCCGGCGCAAAGGTGATCGGCTTTTCACTGGGGCCTGCGTGGTGCTTGGCAAAAAATTGCAGCAACAAGGGAACGTCCGTGGCGCGCTCCCGCAAAGGCGGCGTATTGAGCGGCAGCACATTGAGCCGGTAATACAAGTCTTCCCGAAAGCGTCCGGCGGCGATTTCCGCTTCCAAGTCCCGGTGGGTAGCGGCGATCACGCGCACATCGATGGGTACCGGCTTGGTGCCGCCCACCGGATCGATGACGCGCTCTTGCAGCACCCGCAGCAGTTTGACTTGCAACTCCAGCGGTAAATCGCCGATTTCATCCAGGAAAATAGAGCCGTTGTGCGCCAGCTCAAAGCGTCCGACCCGGTCGGTAACGGCGCCGGTAAATGCGCCTTTGCGGTGGCCGAAAAGCTCGCTCTCAATCAAATCTTTGGGAATGGCCGCGCAATTAATCGGCACAAAATTGGCATTCGCGCGGTGCGACAAATCATGCAGCGAGCGCGCCACAATTTCTTTGCCGGTACCGCTCTCCCCGGTAATCAGCACGGTCGAACTCGACGCCGCCACCACAGGCAGCAGGTCCCGGATGGCCCGGATGGCATCACTTTCACCAATAAAATTGATAGCTTTTCGCGACATGGAACCTTGCATGGGGCCGCCCCTGCGCCTCGAAGAGTGCGGCTTTACCGGGGCTTGACGTCAAAATCATACCAGCAAGTGTCAGTTTTCAGACAGTACACCAGTGTTTTTTTGCATTTTTCATGTTTTGTTTCACAAATTACACGCATTACCAGCAATTTTGATGATTTTTAACAAATTTGTGCTAGCTGGTATGCAAACTGCATAATCAGGCAAAGCACCCCGGCGCAAGCTGCGCAGACCCGCACGGGTGCCCCATATTTAGACCACAGGTGTGACCGAACTAGCTCCCGATTTGCAACTTGCCGCCCTCACCAATTTGGGCCTGATGTACGCCCAGGGCCAAGGGGTGGAGCAGGATTTGGCGCGCGCGCTGGACTGTTACCGCCAGGCGGCTGAACACGGCGTCCCCCAAGCCCAATCCAATTTGGCGGTGATGTACGCCCACGGCCAGGGCGTAGCCCAGGATTTTGCGCAGGCCCACAAGTGGTACCGCGCTGCCGCCGAACAAGGCCTGCCCTATGCCCAAACCAATCTGGCGGTGATGTACGCCAACGGCCAAGGAACGGCGCGCGACTACCAAGAAGCCCTGAAGTGGTACCAAGCGGCCGCCGAGCAGGGCGATACCAGCGCCCAGCGCGGCCTGGGCGTCATGTACGCCAACGGCCAGGGCGTGGTGCAGGACTTCGGCCAGGCCTTGCAGTGCTACCAAAGTGGCGCCGCCGCCGGCGATGCCGCCGCCCAATACGGCATGGGCGTGATGTACGCTAACGGCCACGGTGTGCCGCAAGACGTATCGCAGGCCTGCCACTGGTACCAGTTGGCCGCCGCGCAAAACCATTTGCACGCTTTGTTCAACCTGGGCTTTTTGTATTCCAACGGCCAGGGCATGGCGCCCGACAGGGCCAAAGCGCTGGACTGCTATGAGCGCGCCGCCGCGCTAGGCGACGCCGCTGCGCAATACAACCTGGGCGTGCTGTACAGCAGCGGCCAAGGCGCCGACCTAAGCCCCGAAAAAGCATTGCACTGGTACCACAAGGCTGCCGATCAAGGCGACGCGGCCGCCCAATTTAACCTGGGTCTGATGTACGCCACCGGCCAGGGCGTGGCCCAAGACGACGCGGCCGCGCTGGCCTGGTACCAACTGGCCGCCGACCAGGGCGATGCCCAGGCCCAATACAACCTGGGCGTGATGATTGCCAACGGCCAGGGCACTTTGGCCAGCCGCACCGTCGCTATGCAATGGCTGCAGCTAGCGGCCGACCAAGGCGACGCACTGGCCTGGTACAACCTGGGCGCGCTCTACCAGGAAGGCGCAGACCAGGCTCCCGACTACCAGCGCGCCTTGCAGTGCTACCGCAAAGCGGCCCAAGGGGGGCAAGCCGACGCCCAGGCGGCGCTGGGCTGGCTGTACGCCAATGGCATGGGCGTGTTGCAAGACTTTGTGCGCGCCCACATGTGGTTTAACGTGGGCGCCGTCAGCGGCCATGTCCAAGCGGCCAGCGGGCGCGAGTTTGTGGCGCAGCAAATGGCGCCCGTGCAAATTGCCCAGGCGCAAGACATGGCGCGCAAATGCATACAGGCACAATTTGCCGGCTTTGACTAGGCGGCTCACCCCAGGCCTCGGCAGCGCAAAGCGCCGCTGGCCAGCCCACAAGCCGATACCTCTCCCGCATACCGCCTTCTGCCTACCGCCAACCATGCTCGACGACTCCACCGACCCCGATTACCAGGCCTACTTTGCCGATGCAGCGCCTGCCGTGCAGTCGCTGCTGGCCGGTGCGCGCCAGCAGGTCGTGTGCGCCCTGGCGCACGGCTGCAGCCGCCATGGGTTTGAACTGCTGCTGCAAGTGCGCCGCCGTGGCGTGGCATTGCGCCTGCTGGTGCCAGACACCTCTGCCAACCGCCAGTCGGCCATCGCCTGGGAACGCATTAGCGCGGCCGGGGGCGAACTGCTATGGCTGGACAGCACCGCGCCGGTTCTGCAAACATCGGTCTGCGTTATCGATGCGCATACGGTGCTTAGCGGCGGCATCGCTGATGTAAGTACGCTGGCGCGCGAAGACTTTGCCGGCGTGGTACGCCAAAGCGACTTGGGCCTGGCGCAGCGCTGTTTGCAAGGCCTGCAAGCGCTGGCGCCGCAGAGCGCCTCTGCGCCTGACACGCCCTTAGCGGCCAGTAGCCAGGCCTTGGTTCTGAGTGCCGACCTGCAAGCACGCACCGCCGCCTGGCAAAGCGAGCTACTGCAATGCCACAGCCTGGCGCTGCAAGCCGAACTGGACGAATTGCAGCGCACCATGCAAAGCTTTGACCGGCAGCAAGACGCGGCCATTGGCGATTTGCTGCGCGAGTTTTTGGATCTGAAACGCCAGTACCTGGCCCACCTGCACGCGCGCTTTGGCGGCGCCGAACGCGAAGCGCAAGCGCGCCAGGCCGACGAAAGCTTTAGCCGCTATAGCGAAAGCCATCCGGACGATGAAAGCAAAGTTGCGCCGCTCGAACTAGACCCGCAAGCGCAGCAGGAACTCAAACGCCTGTACCGCCAACTGGCGATGCAATGCCACCCGGACCGGGTGGACACGCAAGAGGACAAGCAACATGCACAGGCCTTGTTCCAACGCCTGCAACGCAGTTACCAAGCCAGCGATATGCCCGGCCTGCAAAGCCTGCAAGCCCAGTTGGCGCTAGGCCATGGCGCTTCCAGCACCAAGCCGGCAGGCCACGCTGCTGCCAGCCGTCCCCCGGCGCAATGGGCCCTGGAATTGAGCGCGCTGCAAAGCACGCTGGCGCAACAACACGCGCAACGCCTGCAGATTTTGCAAAGCGCCACCTGGCGGACCCTGGCGACCCAAAGCCGCTGGGACCTGTGGTTTGCCCAACAAGCCACACAGCTGCAAACCGAAGTGCAGCGCTACCGCCAAGCGCTGCAAGAAGCCATGGGCGAAGGCCAAGCGCACATCCACCCGGGCTGAGCATGGGGCAACTCCAAATTTCACCCGCTGCGGGCGCACTCACGCCGCTGGAGCGCCAGCGCCTAGACCTGGTGGCCCACACCCTGGCCGGGCTGCATGAAACCCAGGCCTTGCAGTTTTTTCGCGACCACCCTGCGCTGTTGGCCGCCTGCCTGCAACAGCATTACCCGCTGGATGCCGCACTGATGCAGGCCCTGGGCCCAGGCAAAGACTGGCGCATGCTCAGCGCCAGCCGTGTCCTGCAATGGTCAGACGCCCTGATCGACGCACATGCCGCTGATTGGGACTGGGAGCTTTTGAGCAAAAACCCGGCCTTGCCCTGGTCCGGCCCGCTGCTAGAGCGCTATAGCGAGCGCTGGAACTGGCAGTCTTTGTGTACCAACCCGGGCCTGCCCTGGAGCCAGGCCTTGCTAGGACAATTTGTCTACCGCTGGAACTGGGCGGTGCTCAGCCGCAACGCCCAATTGCCCTGGACGGGCGCATTTATCGAAGCCAATGCGCACCGCTGGGACTGGACCGCGCTGAGCTGGAATACCGGCCTACCCTGGACGGTGGACTTGCTACAGGCCTACCAAAGCCGTTGGGATTGGACCGGACTGAGCGCCAACACCTCCTTGCCTGGCGATGCAGCACTGGTGCAGCGCTTTGCCGCGCGCTGGCAATGGACCTGGCTCAGCGCCAATACCAGCCTGCTCTGGAGCGACGAGCTGCTGACCCGCTACGCACCACATTGGGACTGGCAGGCCCTGAGCCGCCAGGCGCAATTGCCCTGGAGCCAAGATCTGATCGTGCGCTATGCCAGCCATTGGGACTGGAGCGCCCTGAGCGCCAACACCCACTTGCCTTGGACCCTAGAGCTGTTGAGCACCTGGCAAGACCGTTGGGACCAGGCCGCCCTGTGCCGCAACCCGGCGCTACCCTGGCACACCTTGCTGGCGCCGTGGTGCGACCCCGCCTTGCTGCAAGCGCCGCAAGCGCTGGCGCCGCCACCCCCACTGCAAGACGGGGACTGGGAGGCTTTAAGTGAAAACCCGGCCCTGCCTTGGAGTGCGCCGCTGCTGGAGGCCTTGCAAGACCGGTGGGACTGGGACCGCCTGAGTTGGAACCCCGGCCTGCCCTGGGACAGCGACTTGTTGGCGCAGTTTGCGCGCGACTGGGACTGGAGCGGCCCTAGCAGCAGCAGCGCCCTGCCCTGGAGCGCAGATTTGCTGGCGCGCCATGCCGACCATTGGGATTGGGAGCGCCTGAGCGCCAACACGCATATCCCCTGGACTGAGGACCTGTTAGCCCCGTATGCCGATCGCCTGAACTGGGCCACCCTGAGCGGCCAAGCCAGCCTGCCTTGGAGTACCGCGCTGTATCTGCGCTTTGATGCCCACTGGTTTGCCAGCCTGGTGGCGCAGCATCAGGGGCTCAATATCCACCACCTCAGCAGCGACGACATCGCGACACTGCTGCAGGAAAAGCCGTCATAAAGCGAAGCGCCGGCTTGCTGAAATCGCCAAAACGCCCAATTTCAAAGGCACAAAACTTGCATACCCCTTCAGATCCATCGCCTGCAAGGTTTGTAGGCGTCAAGAAAACCACTGCTAAGCGCCAAGGCCCGTCACAAGGCCACACGAGGAAACTGCCATGACCGAGGTGAAACACCAAGCCAGCCAAGCCCAGCATCTGGAGGCCGCAGCCCATCCTGCGCGCGGCCCTTCGGCCCAATGGCTGGCCGAAAGCACCTTGCTGGTTTCCCGCCAAGCGCACGTGCCGCACGGGCAAAAACTGTATGCCGTCGAACACCAGGCCCATCCGGTGCAACACCAGGCCTTGCCACTGCTCAGCCAACACCAGGAATGAGCTTGGCCCGCGCCCTCACCCAAGCCTGTGCGCCTTTGGCGCGCCGGATGGGAGCGCGCGCATGAAAAATTTGCTGGCCGATGCCGACGCTGCTTACCGCCGTGGTGACTTTGCCAATGCTTTGCGCATTTCGCGGCCTCTGGCCTCGCTGGAATACGCCGCCGCGCAAAACAACCTGGGCTTTATGTACGCCAACGGCCAGGGCGTGGTGCAGGACTATGCCGAAGCACTGAAGTGGTACCGGCTGGCCGCCGCGCAAGACTACGCGCCCGCCCAGTACAACCTGGGTTATATGTACGCCAATGGCCAGGGCGTGGACCAAGACCACAGCCAGGCGCTGCACTGGTACCAATTGGCCGCTGCGCAAGGCCTGCCCGATGTACAAACCAATCTGGCCTTTATGTACGCCAACGGCCAGGGCGTGGAGCGCGATGCGGCGCAGGCCGCCTACTGGTTTGAGCGCGCCGCCGTGCAAGGGCACGCGACCGCCCAATTCAACCTGGCCAGCATGCTGCTGCAAGGCGAAGGCATTGCCAAGGACACCGCAGGCGCGCGCAAGTGGCTGGAATCCGCCGCTGTGCAAGGCCACAGCTACGCGCAGTTTCAATTGGGCCTCTTGCTGGCGCAGGGTATTGACATAGAAGGTGACGCTGAACTGGCTGCAAAGTGGTACCACAAAGCCGCAGACCAGGGCGATGCCCCGGCGCAATACAACCTGGGCCTGATGTACGCGCACGGCCAGGGCATTGCCCCGGACCTGTCGCTGGCCATGGCCTATTTCACGCTGGCCGCCGAACAAGGCCACGGCGATGCGCATTACAACCTGGCGGTGCTCTGTGCCCAGATGGACAGCGAAGGCCGCGCCGCTACCGACGTCGGCCTGAGCGACGATGAAGACGCCCCCGGCCCGATGGCGCAGGCCCTGGTGCACTACCGCAGCGCCGCCGCACTGGGCCACGCGCACGCGCAATACAACCTGGGCACGCTTAGCGCCAATGGCTACGGGGTAGCCCAAGACTATGCCGAGGCCTTACAGTGGTACCAAATGGCAGCCGAGCGCGGCATGGCGCAAGCGCAGTTTCAACTCGGCCTGATGTACCACATCGGCCAGGGCGTGACCCAAAACAGCACCCAAGCCCGCCAATGGATGCACCTGGCTGCCGACCAAGGCCATGCGATGGCGCAATGCAATTTGGGCGCGATGTACAGCCAAGGCCAGGGCGTGAGCCAGGACTTCACGCTGGCGCGCCAGTGGTTCCAACTCGCTGCCGATCAGGGCGACACTTTGGCCCAGTGCAACCTGGGCATTTTGTGCAGCCAAGGCAAAGGCGGCGCGCAAGACGCCGCCAAGGCCTACCTGTATTTCGCGCGGGCCGGGGAACAAGGCCATGCGCAGGCCCAGTTCAACCAAGGCGTGGCGCTGGCCCAGGGCCAAGGCGCAACACAAGACCTGCAAGCGGCACAAGCCTGCTGGCAGCTTGCCGCCGACCAAGGTTTGAGCGAAGCCATGTTCAACCTGGCCGTGCTGCGCGCAAGCCAAGACAGCACCGACCCCCAGGTGCAGGTGCTCTACCAGGCCAGTGCCGACCTGGAAAACGCCGCCGCTTTGCACAATTTGGGCGTGATGTATGCCACCGGCAGCGGCTTGGCGCAAGACGAAGAACAAGCGCTCCACCACTACCGCCAAGCGGCGCAGCGCGGCGACGTCGCAGCGCAATACGCTGCCGCCGTGCTGCTGGCCGAAGGCCCACAAGCACTGCGCGATGCCACTGCCGCGTTGGCGTATCTGGAACTCGCTGCTGCCCAAGGGCATCCAGCGGCGCAAGAGCGCCTGAACCTCCAAGAATCCAGGCAAAGCGCCAGTGCCGCCGACTACGCGCGTCTGCTGGAAAACTACCGCCAGGCCAGCGAACGCGGCGACCCGCTGGCCGACTTCAATTTAGGCCTGCTATATGCCAGCGGCCTGGGTTGCCAAGCCGATGCCGCCTTGGCACAACAACACTATCTGCGCGCCGCGCAAGCGGGTCTGGCGCAGGCGCAAAACAACCTAGCGATTCAGTTATTGCAAGCGGCCAATGGCGCTGTGCAAGCCGATGCTGCCGCCGAGCAGGCAGGCCAATGGCTGCGCGAAGCGGCCGCACAGAACTATGCGCTGGCCGGCTTTAACCTGGCCCTTTACCTCGGCCGCATCGGCGAGAAGGCGCAGGCGCTGGAACTGCTGGGCCTGGCCGCTGCCCAAGGCCTGGCCAAAGCCCAATTCAACCTGGGCTGGACCCTGGCCTTTGGCGATAAAGACATCGCCCAATTTAGCCAAGCCCTTACCTGGCTGCAGCAAGCTGCCGAGCAAGGCGATACGGATGCGCTCTACACCTTGGGGCGCATGCAGTTTTTCGGTCAAGGTCTGCCCGCCGATGCAAGCCAAGCGCTGGCCTGGTACCAACGCGCCGCCGATTTAGGTGACGGCGCAGCGCAATTTAACCTGGGCTCCATGTACGCCAATGCCCAAGGCACGGCGCAGGACTATGCGCTGGCCTTGCAGTGGTACCGCGCAGCGGCCAGGCAGGCGCCGGCGCCCGAGGCGGCGCTGCAACTTGGCGCAGCGCCCATCACCACGCTGCCTGCCCGCGCCGCAACGGCCGCGTCAAGCAGCAGCTCTGAAGGTGATGCCATCCGGCGGGCCGCATGAGCACCCCAAAGCCCCTCGCTAGCGGCCTCCATCGGGTACCCCAAGCTCAAGCTTTGGGTGCTTGTGCCGATGCATAGAAAGACTATCTATAAGGATTGAGCATGCAAGCTTTTAAATTAATCTCCATCGCCCTCGCCGCCATCGCCCTGAGCGCATGCCAAGTTGCCCCATTGCAAGATTTACTGAGCGGCTTCGGCTCGGACCCAAGCGCCGCTGCCGCCAATGGCACACAAGATAGAGCAGCCGGTGTGCGCCCGGCCATGGTCAAGGTGCCCAGTGAACTGCTGGTGCCGAATTTGCCACTGGTTGAAAAACGCGAAAGCCTGACCGCTACCGGCTATGCCGTCATCAGTGTGCAAAACAGCAAAACGCCGGCACAGCAACGCCTGATGGCGATCCGTGCGGCCAAGCTCGACGCCTACCGCTCGCTGGCCGAGCAGGTCTATGGACTGCGCCTGGACGCCACCGCAACGGTAGCCGACATGGTGGTGCAAAACGATACCTTCCGCAGCAAAGTGGAAGGCGTGATTTACGGCGCCACCCTGGTCAGCATCACGCCCAGCGGCGACGACACCTACGAAACCACCCTGACGCTGGACAAAAGTACGGTGCAGGACTTGCGCATGCTGTACCTGACCCAGCTGACAGCGAAAAGCCGCTGATCCATAAAACAAAGCCAGCCCAAGCACCATGCGTCGCATCCCTGCCCTCTTGATTTCGCTGCTGCTAAGCGCCAGCGGCGCTGTGGCATGGGCGCAAAACCTCAGCATGGATGAAAAGCTCCAAGCCATCCGTAAAAGCCTGGTGGAAACCGCGCTGGAAGGCCCCACCAAAGTCAGCGCCACCCAATGGATTGATGCCCAAGGCGTGCTGCGCGAAAGCAGCAGTTTTCACTCCGGGGTGGAAGTGCGCGGTGTGCGCGTCCTGGGTTACACCACTGACAGCCAAGGCGAAGCCAGCGCCAAATTGCAATGGCAGGAGCTGTACGGCAAGGGCAACGCAAAAGCGCCAGCCGATGCCAAGAGCGCTGAGCCTGCGTGCAAACCGGCAAGCGCCAGCCGCTTGCAACACCTGCTGGGGCTGCAGTGGAATGTCAGCGGCCGGTTTTCAGCCGAAGAGCAAAACATGTTGGAAGAATTGCGCAGCCATTGGCTTGGGCAATTAAGCAGTACCGGAGCCAGCGCAGCCTTGTGGCGTATCGCCCCCAAACCCCATACCGATGGGCGCAGCGGCTATGAACAAGCCTTGCTTGGCGCTGGCGTGGATGACATGCCCTGGCGTTTAGACCTGACGGTTGTCGCGCTACCGCACTCTGAAGAGCCCAGCGGCCTATGGACCAACGCCGGCGAACGCCAGCCTATGCTCGCCGAACAAAGCGCCCGCAATGCACCACGCATCAACTGGGCTTTCAATACCCCGGCAATGGTGCGCGTTGAATTACAAATGCGCCTGGTTGCACGCAACCAGGCCAAGCCGGTCTTGCTGTTGAACACGCCCATGACTTTGGTAGCCCAAGAGGCCAACTGGGGTATCACCCAGCTCAGCAACAGCGCGCGCGCCCAGGCTTTGCAACTGGCGGAAAACGCGGCCCTCGAACTGTATAAAACCATGGTCTGCCAAACCGTGGTCGGCGAAGTCACGCAGGCGCTGGGTAAACAATTTCGCATCAACCTGGGCGCCGCCGCTGGCGTGCGCGTCGGTGATACCTGGGTGCTGGCGGACGCAGGCAAGCTGCCGCAGCGGGCGCTGGAGCCGGGCAACACCGCCAACACGGTGATGGCCAAAGTACAGTACGTTAGCGAGCACTATGCGCAGCTGACGCCAACCGCCGGACCTGCCCAAAGCGTGCAAACACGCTGGGCCGCTTGGTCCGCCGAGGACGCGCGCTAAGCCCCTGGGGCCGTCGTGCTAAGCTTTGCGCTGATTTGCCAGTCGCCCCTACGATGCAATTTACACCGCCCCTGCGACCCTTGACCACAGGCCTAGCCTGTGCCGTGGCGCTGTACGCCCTGTGCGCTCTTGCGCCTTTGGCACGCGCAGCCAGCGAAGCGGCAACACCCAAACCTGCGGCTAGCATTGCCACCGCTGCGGCTAAAACCTACAAGCCCAAAGCCGGCGAAACGCTAGACCAGGTCATCGCCAAAACCATGGGCTCCAGCCCGCTGAGCATAACCATCCTGCGCCAGGCTTTCATGGATCAAAACCCGCAAGCCATCGTGGCGGGCAAGCCGGGCAAGTTGCCCACACTGCGCAAAGGCGCCACCTTAAACCTGCCCGACCACGACCTGCTGCTGCGCGGCGTGCTGGCCAGTATTACGCCGGTGGCCGCGCCCGGCGAAACGGCCCCCCGTGCGGCCCAGTCCACGCCCGAAGAGCGTAAGCGCTGGGTGCAGTTTCCGTGATCCCCGTTAGCGATGCGTCGACGCAGTCGGTACGCATCAACCCGGTTTTCCCCCAAGGGCCCTCATCGCCCACGCTGGTAGAGGCCATCGTTGCGCGGGCCCTGAACCTGCGCGATGGGCAGATCGTGCAAGCCACGGTGCAATCGCGCGCCGACGAAATGGTGCTGATGTTGCGGGGCCGGCAAGTCGGCATCGCCCAGGTGCCCGGCTGGGAGGTGGGTCAGCGCCTGAGCTTTAAAACCCAAGCCAACCCAGACGGCAGCGTTGCCCTGGTGCTGATCAATGGCAAAGCCAGCGCCTATAGCAACCCCGGCCTGCCCACCATGATCGAGGCGCAAGCGCGGGCGATTAGCAACCAGCCCCAGGCCAACCCGAATGCGCACAACGACAAAGCGCAGGAACGCATTCCCCAAAGCCTGGCCGCGCCCGCCACGCCACCGAGTAACCCGGTCGTTGCGGTGCAAAACCTGCAGGCCAGCGCTTTGTCTGGCCTGGCCTGGGCACCACTGAGCCCGAGCGAGGGGAAGTTTTCCCGCCTAGGCAGCCTGATGTACCGCAAGCCCGGCATGGGCGAGGTGCGCGACTTGCTCAAACCCGGCGGTCTTGATGCCTTGCTGTCCAAGGTGAGCAAGCAGCCCGAAGTACAGGCCCAATTGCAAACCCAGTTGCAAAACATGCGCCTGTCCATGGAAAAACTCAGCCCTGAAGCAATCAGCACCGCGCTGCGGGCGGCGCTGGGATCGGAGACCAGCCTGCCGCGTATCCGCAACCCGGCACCCAACGACCTCAAGCCCCTGCTGCACAAGCTCTTGTCCTTGATGGAAGACAAAACCGAAGAAGACACCGCAGGTATGCACCAGGTCAAACGCGCCATAGCCGACCTGGATGCCGCCCAGCTTTCGGCCATGCAGGCGCAGCATTTGGGCGAGATGTCGATGACCGTGGTGCTGCCCTTTGTGGACCACACCCCGGTGGAACTGGCTTTTGAGCGCGAGCGCGCCAGCGAGGACCAAGAGTCCCGCTACACCGTGAACATGCATTCCAATAGCCGTGACTACGGCGAGTTGTGGCTGCAAGCCGACCTCTTGGGCGGCGACAAAGTGGCCTTGTCCATGTGGGCGCTGCGCCCGGCGGTGATTGACTTTGCCCGCCAGGGCCAGGCCGAGCTGCGCAAAACCCTGGGCGAAGCGGGCTTGACGCTGCGCTCTTTTTCCGTGCATCTGGGTGAGCGGCCTGCGCCTGAGCCCCTTTTGCAACCTTTGGCCTTGCCCGGCGAAGTGGTGGACATGCGCGCATGAGGCTCATCAAAAAAGCCATTGCCCTGGAATACGGGAAAAACCGCGCCCCCATCGTCACCGCCAAAGGCGAGGAAGAGGCTGCGCTGGAAATGATTGCCCAGGCGCGCGAATACGGGGTGTATGTGACGGAAGACCCCAAACTGCTGGCCTTGCTCAGCCGTTTAAAGGTGGACCAGGAGATTCCGGCCGAGTTGTTTACGGCCGTCTCGGTGATTTTGTCCTGGGTCTATTGGCTCAAAGGCATGCGCCCAGGCGATGAAACTGCCGCCGCTGGCACAGATGCAGACAGTCAGGCCGGCGCCCAAGGCATGCCGACCGAAGCGGCCGCCATGTTTGACGAGTTGTCTAGTGGTTTAGAGGGCTTGGACGGATTTGCAAGCCCCGGCGCACCTTGAAGGCGCAAGCGCCGATCAGGCGTCGCTGTAGCCGCTGTTGCGGGAGAAGCGCGAGACATGGCCCAGGCGGTCATAGACTTCAACGGAACTGCTGGGGTCTTCCAGACGCAGGCTTTGCAGGGTGCCGCGGATGGCCTCCAATTTGCGCTGCATCAGCACCGCATTGCGCCGGTGGGCGTCGCGGCAGGCGATCATGGTTTCGCGAAAGCCTTGCCACTGGGGCAAGGTTTGCACCTCATGGGCTGGCGGGGCTAGGCGCGTCAATTCGGTGAGTAACTCGTTTTTGATGGGTTGCAGCGCCTCGAATTTGTCCAGATCCTGCACGCGCAAGGCCTCAAATTCCTGATCCAAAATGTCAGAAAGCTGGCGGGCTAGTTCGTTGGCTTGGTCGGTAGTTTCGGTCAATGCACGCTTTCAAAAGGGAGGCTAGCTCGCTTAGTTGGAGATCAAGTTCTCCAAAGCCACAAAGCTCTCGGCAATGCGGCGCGGGTTGAGCGGGTACTGCCCGTTTTGAATCGCCTGCTTGATAGAGTCCACCTTGGCGCGGTCAAATTCGGGTTCTTTATTCAGGCGCTCGGTGATTTTCTTAAATCCAGGCACTTCAGCACCGCGCTGCGCAGCCGCCGTTTTGCTGGCCGCAATTTCCGACTCCGATGGGGCTGCTTGCGCTACCGCGCCCGCAAACCCGCCGCCCTTGGCTTTCTCCAGGGTTCTGCGCATAGCTACATCGGTCTGCACAGGCCGCGAATTGTTGGATATCGGATCAGTCATATTAGGCTCGCTTCATGTTCGGAAGTCGTTTACGGGGCTTCTCTCGTAATTGAATCGGACGCAGAAAACAAAACTTGAGGCCTTTTCACATCTATTTTTTTATAAACCACGTGCGGCGTTGGGTCCGGTAACTACCCCACTTAGTATTCGACCCGACTCGGGATTTTTTAAGCGTATTTGCTCTCCCATTCTGCCATCTTGCAGGGCTTCCACCCGCGCAGTGATGGCAAAACCGCTGCTTTGGCCCACTGAAAGGATCACCGCCTGGCCCTGTTTGACCAAAATTGCCCGGCGTACGTCGTGGCTGCGCAAGGGAACGCCGGCCTGCATATCGCGCACCATTTCGCCATTTTCTAAATCCTTAACTGAGGTAACCGCCTGTAAATCCACCCCCTGAACCGGTACTTCCTGCTCTTCCAGCATGTCGGCTTGGACCGAAGTGCCGCTGCGCAGCAGTTGTTTGGCAACCACCACCTTGCGCATCACAGGGGGCGCGCTCGCAGCGGCTTTGGGCGGCACGGCAGCCACCGCGGCAGATGCCGCTGGCGTCGGGGCGTTTGGGGCACTGGCCGGTGCGCCCGCCAAGGTGACACCGGGTTTGAGCACCAAACGCATATAGAGCTGCCAATACGGGCTGCCCAGGCACCGCACGCGCACGGTCTCGCGGGTGGCAAAGGGCAAATCCATCACCAAGGCGCGGTCACAGGTCTGGACCTGCACCCGCGCGTCCATCGGGGCAAAACTGAATTGGTCGGCCTCCAGTTGGTGGGTTTTCTGTGCCCACTGGCTCACTTCGCTCAGTAATTTGTTTTGCAAGGCAGTGGGCGCAATGGTTTGCCCGTAGGCGCTGCCCAGCAGAAACAGGCAGGCAATGAACCGCACCCAAGTCCGCCCCAAGCCGCAAGCTGCAGCGAAACCGCGCACCTGGAAATGGCACAGCACTTGCATAAGTGAATGGAAAGGTGTTGGTTTTGCGACAGCGTGCATAGTAAACATAGTACGCGCAAGAAAAGTGCCACCTATTACTGAAATTACACAATGAAAACCTGACGAGCCCAATCAACCGCGATTACACCCACCGACTAGCACCATGCTTGAACGCAACACCCTTCCCCCCCAGCCCGGCCTCGCCGGCGCAGCCGCTGCGCTTCCCCGCAAGTCCGCCCATGGAGCCAACGGTGGGCGCGGTGCTGCAGGCAGCGGTTTTACCCAGACCCTGCAAACCGTGCAAAACGTCCGCAACGTCACCGTGGACGCCGGCGACACCCTGATTGGTATGGTCCGCGGTGTCGCCAGGGCCAAGGGGCAGACCCTGAATGGGGCGCAAGAGTTTCAATTAGCCCAGCGCTTGGCGCAGGCCAATGGCATCGGCAACGCCAACCGCATTTATACCGGCCAGAAAATTGACTTGTCGGTGCTCGAGCCCACGCTTGCCGCCTTGGGTACCGCTGGCGCAGGCCGCGGCCTGCCCGCCACGGCCATCAATTTAGCGCTCACGCCAGCCAAACCCAACCTTACGGCGGCGGCGGTTTTGCAAAACACCGTGCGCTTGCAGACGCCTGCGCAAATGGCTATGAACCGCCATGCCGAAGTGACTATGCCGCGCCCGGTGCACAGCACCGCGCCTACTTCCTCCGACCCCTCCGCAAGTTTGGCCCATCCGGTACTGGTCAAAACCCTGGACCGTGCCGTGGCCAAAGGCTTTATTCCCCCGGCAGAGAAGGCAGCGGTTTATGACAAGATTTTGGACATGTCCCAAAACCACGGTTTTGCGCCGGATGACTTCGCCCGCATGACGCTGATGGAGAGCGACGGCATGAACCCGCGCGCCAGCAATCAGCGCTGCCACGGCATCATCCAGTTTTGCGACGGCCCGTCCCGTGGCGCGGCGTCTGCCGGTTATGCGGCCAACCCCAAAGCCATCCTGGACTTGAGCGTGCACAAGCAGCTCAGCCTGGTGGACAAGTATTTTGAAGACGTGGGCCTGAAAACCCAGGGGCCGGCAGGACTGGAGGATTTGTACCTCTCGGTGCTCAACCCAGCATCGAGGGCGGAAAACAAGCCCAACGCCCCCCTCAATATCCCCGGATCGCAGGCGCGCAGCCTGCACGTGGGCAGCGACAGCTCCGCCCCGATTACCCGCCACTCCATCCGCCAAGGATTATTGCAAAACGCAGCGTCACGCCTGGGGCAAATGCTGCCGCCTTCCCTGCGCCAGCAAGCGCAGCTGGCGCAGCAATATGTGGAAGACACCCTGCCCTAAGCCGATGTGAGGGGCTAGGTGTTAGATGGCCGGCTGCCTAAGGACCAAGCACCGCCCGATGACGGCAAAGCTTTGCCGCTACGGGCGGTTCACGCCTGCACAACACAAGCGGCCACCCAGGACGGCCCATGAAGGCGAAGCGGCAACCAATGAGTGGCATGAAGATTGCAAGTGATGACTCCATACGGCAGACCTTCACCCATCAGTGTCGGCATTCCGGCGAAAAACTTTAATGCGATGGAGCCAGTGGCATGAACTTTATTGACCGAGCTTTCAGCCTCAACGAGAAATCGTTGAACGTGCGCGCACAGCGCATGGAAGTGCTGTCGCGCAATATTGCCAATGCGGACACGCCGCACTTCAAAGCGCAGGACATTGACTTCAAGTCGGTGATGAAAAGCGCCAGCGAAGGCTCCGTAGTGACGACCAATACCAAGCACCTGACCGAAGCGCCGGACGATACCGGTGAGGGGCTGAAGTTCCGCGTCCCTTTTAACGTCGCTTTTGACGGAAACACGGTGGAATTGCCGGTGGAACAGGCCAAGTTCGGTCAGTACGCCGCCGAATACCAAACCACTTTGAGCATTTTAGAAAGCCGCATCAGCGGCATTCGCAAAGCATTGCGGGGAGACTAAGCATGGCACTGGACAACATTTTTGGTATTGCAGGCTCGGCGCTCAATGCGCAGACCGCGCGTATGAATGCCACCGCGTCCAACCTGGCCAATGCCGGGGCGGTCGCCAGCACCGAGGCGGGTGCCTTTCGCGCTAAGCGGGTGACCTTCAAAACCATTATGGAACAGCAGTCGAACTCGCCCGACTTCAATAAAGGCGGGGTGAAGGTGGCAGGCGTCAGCGATGACCCCAAGCCCATCTCCCGCATGTCGGACCCGGGCAACCCGGCTGCCGACAAAGACGGCTATGTGTATTTGGCCAACGTCAACGAGATGACCGAAATGGTAGAGATGATGGCCGCGGCCCGCTCATACCAAAACAACGTCGAGATGGTCAACACCGCGCGCCAGCTCACGCTGCGCACGCTGGACATCATCAAAAGCTGATTAACCCACGAAGACCCCTATGGCCAACCTCAACCTGCTTAATTCCTCGGCTGCGACGGACAGCGCCTGGGCCTCTGCGGTGCCCAACACCTTGCGCACCACTGCGCAAGATGCACAGGCCAAGCTGAGCGCCCAAACCGGCCAGGGCGCCATGGGCCAAAAAGATTTCTTGACGCTGTTTACCACCCAGCTGAAAAACCAGGATCCGCTGGACCCGGTAAAGAACGAGGCCTTTGTGGCCCAGTTGGCGCAGTTCTCGCAGTTGGAAGCGACGACCAATATGTCTAACTCGCTGGCTAATTTTGTGGGCAGCATGTCCAGCAGCCAGATGCTCAGCGGCGCCAACCTGATCGGCAAAAAAGTGTCAGTGGCCGACGGCCCGGCGCAGCTTAGCGGCGGCCAGCCGGTGCAAGGCGTCATCAGCCTGCCCGAAGGCGCCAGCGGCATCACTATGAATGTGTACGACGCCAAAGGTATTTTGGTCAGCAAAGTCACCGCCGGCCCGCAAACCGCAGGTGATATGACCTGGTCCTGGGACGGTAAAGACCAGGCCGGCAACCCCTTGCCCGATGGCATTTACAGCTTCAAGGCTACGGCCGTCAGCCAAGGCGTGCAGACCACACCGGTGGTGAGCACCATGGCCAGCGTGATTGGCGTGAGCCAGCAGCCGGACAAAACCGTATTACTGCAATTTAACGGCGGCAAAACCATGAAGCTGGCAGACGCGCTGCGCATTTACGGCTAAGCCCCGAACGAACCACTTAACGAACAACCCTAGCAATACCCGGAGAACCTCACCATGTCTTTTTATACCTCGCTAACCGGACTCAACGCTGCGACCGCCATGTTGGGCGTGACGGCCAACAATATCTCCAACGTGGGTACCACGGGTTTCAAGCGTTCACGCGCTGACTTCGGTGACATTTTTGCGACCTCGCCGCTGCAAAAATCCTCCAGTACCGTCGGTCAGGGTGTGTCGCTGAAACAAGTGAGCCAGGAGTTCAGCCAGGGCAATATTTCCTTCTCATCCAACGCGCTGGACTTGGCCATTACCGGTGACGGCTTCTTCCCACTGCGCTCCGCAGACGGTTTGACAGACACCTACACCCGTAACGGTTCTTTCTCACTGAACGAGCAGTTCAACGTGGTGAACTCGGCAGGCCAGCGTTTGATGGCGGCAACGGTTGACTCGACTGGTAGTGCGAACGTGAATGACCGCGTGGTGCTGACTATCCCGCAAAAAACCTCCGGCGAAGCCAAACAAACCTCTTTGGTGTCCCTGGGCCTGAACTTCCCTGCGGACGCGGCTGTTATCGACGTGCCCTTCAACCGCACCAACCCGTCCAGCTACAACAAGTCCACCGCCTTTACCGTGTATGACAACGGTGGTAACGGCTACCTGGCCACCATTTATTACGCAAAAACCCAAAACGCGAACCAGAACAGCCCGTTTAACAAATGGCAAACCTATGTGTATGTGGGTGAAGACCAGGTGTCTGCCGCTTTGGCCCAGTCCACCGACCTCAGTGGCGATCTGCAATACGTCAACCAATATGGCCAGATCAAGTCGTACAAGGAAGTGAAAGACGAACTGACTACCGCAAAAACCCAGTTGATCTCGCTGGACGAATTGACCGACAAGCGCACCTCTGCGCCGGCTTCCATTACGGGTATTCCCTCGCAAGTCGATCTTTCAGGGGGTGACAACACCTTTGCCAAAATTGTGGAAAGCTCTCAGCTGGATCTGAGCAAATTGTTTACCGTGAAAGTCGATGGATCGACCCAACCGGTCACCGTCGATTTGAGCTACCTCAAGGACTCCGGAAAAATACTGAACGGTACCGCCGTCGCCGCCGAAGCGACCAAGTACTTGAACCGTAAATTTGGCGATGAAACCAGCTTTAACTTCACCTCCACCACATCGCTTTTCACCAACCCGGATACCAATATCACCTTGACCAACTCGCGTATTGGTAGCGAAATCAAAGTGCCTATCACGCTGGCTGGATTCCAGGACCCGTCCAACGTCGGCATTGAAGAACTACAACAAATTTTCCAAACGCAAGTGGACAACTCAGTGCTGGGCGGCCATGCACGCCAGCGTATCGATTTGAGCGGTGCTGTTACACCTGTGACAACTACCGTGGGCGGAGTGAGCACAACGGTCACCGCTGCAACGTTTTTTGGTCATCAATTGCCGTCTGAGCCAGGCCAGCTGGTAGGCGACACCGCATTGCAAACCGCTCAAAAAATAGTTAACAACAAAGCGGACCTCTTGGTTAATCCAAAACTCATTGAACGCGGTATCAGCGATATTACGCTGGGCGCCGACGGTCAATCGGTGGTGCTGGAGTACAACCAATTTCCTAAGACCTATTTCAAAATCAATGGCACCATGGGTTCCGGCGAAGAACCGACCAAGTTCCAGGGTGTCAAACTAGAAGGCTCTGCGCCAGGGGACTCTGCAGCCAAGACGGCTTTGCTGATTATTGCCAACAAAAAAGCCATCTTGGCAGACCAAGCGCCACTCACCTCCCTCTCGCTGCAGGGTGTCAAGGATATTCAAATCGACCCTACCGATCCAGACGGCACAACGCTGGTATTGATCTATGACCAATCAGTAGCCGGAAGCGCGGTGGCCCTGACCAAGGATTTAACTTTCAGCGGGCATGAGCCAGACGGGTTTGTTCTTGATCCCACCAAACCCATCATGGGTCCAAAAATCTTGAGCTGGTCACCCCAGGCCACGACCAAAATTACGAGCGGACTCGATGTCAACGCCACCAACGCAAGCTTTATGGGCGTAGCCTTGACACTCATCTCCCCTGCCAATGCCAACCCGGACGCCGACCCTCCGATACTTGCAACGACCACCCCTGCAGGTCTTGCCGCAGCCGTTGTTGCAAAGAAGGTAGAAATACTCGCTCTCACGGGCGCGAACGGATTTGCCACGGCCCAAGGTATCACGGATATCAACATAGACCCACTAGACAGTTCCAAGCTGGTATTTACCTATACAAACAGCGCGCCGGAAAAGCGCGAAAAAGATCCGAGTAGCACATTCACCCAGACCGTGGGGACGCTGACCACCACTGTGGCCTCGACGTTTGCCAAGGTCACAGACTACCACCCGGGTCCTGGCCCGTCTGATGCGGTCATCAACGTCAAGTTTGCCGGCGGTCAGGGAACGCCCGACCTGCTGCCCACCGACATCGTGGGTGGTGGCATCACACCGGGCACTCCGCTGCTGCTGAACGCCAACCTGGCTGAATCTCCGATGAAAGTGGTTTATGACTACAACACCCAGAGTTTCAAGATCACCGACAGCACCAACGCGGGCGCCAATACCATCACCATTGGCGCGGGCGTCAACCGATCGACCGGCGCGTATTTGGCGACCAACACCATCTTGAACCTGACCGGTACACCCAAGACGCTGGACGGCAATGGCTTGTCAGGCGTGAAGATGTTGCCCAATAACAAAAACCCGCTGCGTTCGCAAAGCGATCAGCGCTATGGCATGTCGGTCAGCTACGACGCGGTCAGCAAGACCTTCAGCGTGAAGTCCGGAACCACGGGCGATTACTCTTCCATCGCCATCACCGATGTCAGCGCCGATGGCCTGAAACTGATGGGACTGAAGAAAGTAGAGATCGCCAAGTCCCCTGTGGCACTGCGCGGTATCAATTCGCTACCGGCAGTTGCCGTGGGCAAACCGCCGACAGTGAACGTGACCAACAACTTTAACGTGGACGAGACCAATAACAGCTTCGTGGTCACGGTGGACGGTATCAAAGGTACGGTGCGGATTCCGCCTAGCTCGACCTATTCGCTCGAGTCCTTTATGCGCGAACTGCAGCGTGGTATCAACAACCTGGCCGGCGATGAGCCCGATCCGAATGATCCGACACTTACCTCGCCTGCGACCGTGAACGGCGTGAAGGTGACCTTCGACTACACCAATAACCGCTTTGTGTTCACCTCGGGCACCACCGGCTCGGATTCCTTTATCAAGATCTCTGGCGACACCGCCTGGGGCCTGGACCAGGTGGAAGCCGGTCGCGGTGCCACCTCGACCTGGATTAAGCCTTCGCAACACTATGACATTGTGGGCGGTGCCCCGCAGGCCAAGTTCATTGACAAAGATGGTAAGGAAACCACCAACGGTGACGGCTTTACCGGGCTACCCGCCTGGTCGCCGATTTACCTGGACAAAGGCGAGCTGACTTTCAACACAGCCGGTAAGTTGTACTCGCCTATCAAAGGTACGCAGCTCGAGACGGTGTATCTGGCAGGTGGTAAGGGTGCTTTGACGATTAACGTGAACTACGCGGCATCGACGCAGTACACCTCGCCGTTTGCGGTGCTCTCACAATCCCAGGACGGCGCGCCAGAAGGTTCGCTGGTGGGTGTGACCATCGGAAACGACGGTTTGGTGAGTGCCTCCTTCTCTAACGGTACGCAAAAGTCTTTGGCCAAAATTCTCTTGACCAACTTCTCCAGCCCGTCTGGCTTGCGCCAGATTGGTGATTCGAGCTTCTTGGCTTCTGCTGCTTCGGGCAACCCGATTCTGGGTACTGCCGGTAGCGCAGGCTTTGGAACGCTGCGTGCAGGTGCGACCGAACGGGCGAACGTGGACTTGACACAAGAATTGGTGGACTTGATTACCGCTCAGCGTAACTTCCAGGCCAATGCCAAGGCGATTGAGACCAGTTCGACGATGACGTCGGCGATTATTAATCTGCGTTCCTAAACCCTGACTAGCTGAAACTCTGAGGAGCCCGGACCATGGATCGTTTAGCCTTTAATGCGGTGGCCGCCATCAATGAGCAGCGCGTGGCGCGGCAGATGGCGACCAACGAAATGGCCAACGCCACCACCGTCGGCTTTAAGCGCAGTTTTGAGTCCTCGGTGCGGGCGATTGAGGTAGAAGGTGCGGGTTTAAAAACCCGTTACCAGCCGCAATCATTCACCGAGGATTTCATCAGTATGAAAGCCGGCCCGGTGATCGTGACGGGCAACGACCTGGACGTTTCCCTAAGCGCCCACAGCGTGATGGGCGTCACCGCCCCGGATGGCACCTTGGCCTTTACCCGGCGTGGCGACTTGCGGGTCAACGCGTCCGGTGCACTGGAAACAGGCAACGGCAATGTGGTGCGTGCCCAAAGTGGCGCTGCCCTCACCGTACCGCTGGGTGTGAAGGTAACCATTAACGCTGACGGATCGGTCTATGGCATAGACCCTGCGCAAATCGGCACCGTTGCGCCAGTGCTCATCGGAAATATCCTTTTGCGCGACGCGAGCGCTACGCCCCTGCAAAGGCGCGAAGACGGCTTGTTTGCAGTGGCTGGAGCGCCCAAAGGCCAAGACATAACACCCGGGCCCATCGTGCCCGGCCTGACATCAGGCGCTTTGGAAGGCAGCAACGTCAATGCCATGGGGGTGATGGTCAAGATGATGGACCAAGCCCGCTCGTTTGAAATGCAAGTGAACATGATCAAAGAAAGCAAAACCTGCGATGAGTCCGGCGCGACCATGATGAAGAGTGGTTGACGGTTTTACTTGGCCTAAAAAATGCTTGTGAGCTTGTAATCTTTTAATTTTCCAAGGAGCGCACCATGGACGCATCAATGTGGGTGGCCAAAACCGGCCTAGACGCCCAGCAGACACGTATGAACGTGATCTCCAACAACCTGGCCAACGTCAACACCACCGGCTTTAAGCGCGACCGCGCGGTCTTTGAAGACCTGCTCTACCAAAACATCCGCCAAGCCGGCGGCCAGACCAGCACCAACACCCAGGCGCCTACCGGCCTGATGCTGGGTACCGGTGTGCGCATTGTGGCGACCGAAAAGCTCAATGTGCAGGGCAATATGATTAACAGCCAGAACCCGCTCGATGTGGCGATTTCCGGCGAAGGCCATTTTCAGGTCACCCAACCTGATGGATCTACGGCATACACCCGCGATGGCGGATTCAAGGTATCGGCCACCGGCCAGTTGGTGACATCCAGCGGCTCTCCCCTCTCCCCGGCCCTGACGATCCCACCTAATGCCTCCACCATCACGATTGGCCGCGACGGTACCGTGTCGGTCGAGCTCAATACCGGCGGACAAGCCGTGTTGGGCCAAATCCAGATCGCCCGCTTTCTGAACCCGGCCGGTTTGATGGCAGCAGGCCAAAACCTGATGAAAGAAACACCTGCCAGCGGCGCACCCCAGGTGCTGCAGCCCGGCGTGAACGGCGCGGGCAACCTGATGCAAGGCACACTGGAAGCGTCTAACGTGAACGTGGTGGAAGAAATGGTCAATATGATCGAAACCCAGCGCGCTTACGAGATCAACTCCAAGGCGATTTCTGCGGTGGATGGCATGCTCAAGTACATCAACCAGAACATGTAAGCCGCGCTAGCGGCGCTACCCACGCTACCCCACTAACGGCCTCTGCCCCCAGAGGCCGTTTTGCTTGGGCGCACGCAATGCAGGGCCTAGGGCACTGGCACATTTATTGCGAATCATGGCAAGAGCTTGCCAGTTGTCCGGAAAGACGACAGGCAAACACCCTGATTTCAGCCCTGCCACCCCTTTTTCGGAGAATCGCGATGCCCTGCACCACCTTGATACGGCGCCTGGCCCTGGCCCTGCTGGTGGCGACTTTGAGCGCCTGTTCCGTGATTCCGCCCCAGCCGCTGGTGCACAGCGAAGGCTTTAAGCCGGTGTACCCCGTAGTCGATGCCCAGCCCAAACCCGCCACCGGCGCTATTTTTAACAGCAGCCGTAGCGAAGCCTTTTTTGGCGTAGGCCGCAGCTATGTGGTGGGCGATCTGGTATCAGTGCTGCTGGCCGAGAACACCAGCGCCAACCGCTCGCAAAACGCGACCTTGAAGAAGACCGCGGGCGCCAAAGTCAGCTCCAAGGGCCTGCTCAATATCTTTGGTGACCTGGGCCCGGAATTGGGTAGCACGGTCACGAACGACGGCTCAGGCCAAACCAACCAAGAGCAGACGCTGACGGGCTCGGTGACGGTCACCGTGATCGAAATCATGCCCAATGGCAACCTGGTGCTGCGCGGAGAAAAACAAGTAGCGCTGTCTGAAGGCAGCGAAGTCATTCAGGTTTCGGGCGTAGTGCGCCCAGAAGACATTGCCCCCAATAACACCGTGCTGTCGCGCCGTCTGGCCAATGCCCAGATCAGCTACCGCGGCATTGGCGACGAGGCCGCCGCCAGCCGCGCCGGTTGGGGTACCAGCGGCATCCTTAAGTTCATGCCCTTTTAAGCACGAACCCTTTACCGGCCAAGCACCATGTACACTTTTTTCCGACTCATCAGCCTGATGGCCTTGTTGTGGGCTAGCAGTTTTTCGACTGCCCATGCAGACCGTATCAAAGACTTGACCAGCATGGCCGCCATGCGCGGCAACCAATTGATCGGCTACGGCCTGGTCGTGGGCTTGCAAGGCACGGGCGACAAAAAAGCCACGTTCACCAGCCAGAGCATGAAGACGCTGCTCAACCGCATGGGCCTGAACCAGGACAATGACATCGACAAATTTAGCAACGCCATTGCCAGCGGCAGCGATGAGCTGGCCAATGTGGCGGCGGTGATGATCACCGCCGACCTGCCAGGCATGTCTAAGCCAGGCCAACGCATCGACATCAATGTATCGGCCATAGGCGCGGCCTCTAGCCTGCGCGGGGGCAACCTGCTGCTCACCAGCTTGCGCGGTGTGGACGGGCAGATTTACGCCCTGGCCCAAGGCGCACTCACCTCTACCGGTATTGACGCGGGTGGCGCAGGCTCTAAGGTATCGATTGGCGTGACCACCTCGGCACGCATTCCCGGCGGCGCCACCGTAGAGCGTGTGGTGCCCAATTCTTTTGACAAATCCGATAACGTGCTGCTGAACCTGCGCGAAAGTGACTTCACCACCGCCAACAGCATCATGCAGGCCATCAATGCCAAATTTGGTTCCGATGTGGCCAACGCGCTGGACGGTGTTTCCATTGTGGTGCGCGCGCCCATGGACATCAGCCAACGTGTCTCGTTCATGAGCATGATCGAAAACATCGACGTGCAGCCGGGAGAGCCCCCTGCACGTGTGGTGGTCAACGCCCGCACTGGCACGGTGGTGATCAGCCGTAATGTCAAAGTCACCGCCGCTGCGGTGACGCATGGCACGATTACCGTGTCGGTCGCCATGACCAACGAGGTGTCGCAGCCCGGCGCTTTTTCGGGCGGCACGACCCAGGGTGTGCAAAACGCCGAGATCAAAGTCGGCGAGCCTAACAAGCCCATGTTTTTGTTCCAACCCGGCGTGGACCTGCGCCAGATCGTCGATGCGGTGAACCAGGTGGGCGCTACGCCCTCGGCCTTGATCGCGATTTTGGAAGCCCTGAAAAGCTCGGGCAGCTTGCGCGCCGAATTGCTGGTTATCTGATCCACACCCCTTAGCCCCTTAGACACTTACAAGACTGCCCTGCCCCATGGACCCGCTCACCAATGCCATGCCCCCGTCGGCTGCTGCCGTCACCGGTTCCTACCTGGACTTTGGTGGCCTGGGCAAGCTTAAAAGCCAAGCGCGCACCGACGCCAAGGCTGCTACCCGCGAGACCGCGCAGCAGTTTGAGGCCATGTTTTTGCAGATGATGATGAAGACCATGCGCGATGCGGTGCCCAAGAGCGGCATGAACGAATCGCAAGCCGAAGAAACCTTTCAGAACATGTTTGACAAAGAGGTTTCTCTGGCCATGGCCAAGCGCAATTCCCTGGGGCTGGCCGACATGCTGGTTAAAAACATGCCCGACCCCAACGCCACCCAGCCCAGCACCGCACACATGTTGCAGGCACGCCAGCCCAAGGGCATGCCTTTGCAAGCGCCGCCTGCTAGCCCGATGCCTTTGCAGTCCGCCCCGCCCACGCCGGCGCCTTTACCCAAAGCGCCCGGCGCCCTACCGCTCACCGGTGTTTCGGCAGCCTCGCCCTCAGGCTTGGCAGTCACCCACAGCCCCAGCACTGACGGAGCCAAGCCATGACCGATATGGCCGGCATTGCCGGAAATGCGGTCTCGGTCTATCAACAGGCGCTGACCACCGTCAGTAACAACATCGCCAACGTGTCGACGGATGGCTATTCGCGCCAGGACGTCTCACTGTCTGCATTGCCGGTGACCAAGTATGGCGCCGCCTTTCTCGGCTCTGGCGTGGGATTGGACCGCATCAAGCGCCAATACGACGCCTTTGTCGAATCCAATTTACGCAACACCACCAGCGACCTGGAGGCCCAAGGCCCGATGGTGAACTACGCAAACCGCGTGGTCGATGTGTTGGGCAGCTCCACCATGGGCCTCAATACGGCCTTTGATGCATTTTTCGCATCGGCGCGCAACCTTTCCGGAGACCCCGCGTCCACCGTGCTGCGCAGCGGCTTTATCCGTGACTCGCAGGGCGTTGCCGACCGCTTTGGCCAGCTGTCGTCGCAGCTGGACTTAGTGCAAGAGCAAACACAGCAGGATTTGGAAAGCTCGATCAATCAGATCAATACGCTGACAGATCAAATTGCCAAAGTCAATACGCAATTGGCTAAGCAAAAAATAGAGGCCGGTCAGCCACCCGATTTGCTAGATCAGCGCGATTTATTGCTTAAACAGCTGTCGGTATTCACACGCATCAACACCCGGTTTGAAGTCAATGGCATTGTGACGGTCAGCGCCGGGCCTACCATCAATGCAGACGTGTTGGTGAACAATCAAAAGTCGTTCATGATCCAGGCCAATTTTGATTCAGCCTCGACGGAAAAAGTGGCGCTGGTGTTGGATCCGTACGGTAACCCCAGCTCGCTTAGCAGGATTACCAGTGGATCACTGTCAGGCATTTTGGCCTTCAGGGCGCAAGTGTTAGGGGGCTCGCGCACTGCGCTGGACGGCCTGGCGCAAACCTTTGCCAATGAAGTGAACAAGATCCACCAAGAGGGTGTTGACGGCTACGGCAATGCCGGGCAGGCCATGTTTACTTTTAACGCCGACGCCACTAACCTGGCTGGGGGCATGCAAGTCAGCTTCGATGATCCGCTGATGGTTGCAGCAGGCGCCCAATTCAGGGTGGTGGAAGGCGAAAAAAATCCCAGCGGCACCAATGCCAAGGTCAGCTATGACCTGAGCCCGGCAGCCAGCACCGGTAACAATGCAGCGACCGCTGTCGCCGGACCGCCAGCCCTGCAATCGGTATTGCTTAACAACGCAAGCCTAGGTATTGCAAAGCAAATCAACGTCAGTTCGAGTTTGGGTGTCACCAGCGTGGCCGCGGTGAACCTGGGCATGCAAGATGTCAGTGTGTATTTGGACAATATGCAGCCCGGGCAGCAACTGCAAATCTATACCCGCGACGGCAGGCACCTGTTAGGTTCGAGCGATATCAGTGCGCTGGCCGAGGACAACCTGGTTAAGCAGGAAAACGGCTTTGCGCTAGGCGCCACTCTGAGTGACGAATACCTCAACAAATCGGGCGTATCAGCCGATGGCACACAAGTCCTTGGCTACAAGGGCATGACTATTTTCTATGGCGCGCAGGCCGTGGTACCGGCAGAGCCCATCTTAGACAGCAATGATGCGGTGAGCGGATACAACTACCTGCCCGCGGTCATGAGCGGAAACCGCATCGCAACCCTAACGAAAAACACGATGCCGCCCCCGCCCAACGGATCTTTCCCTGAAGGCTCGTTTACGCTCAATGGGCACGCCCTGGGGAATTTGACCCCACCCGGCGATGGCACTGCACTGCAATCATCGGCCATCGCCACGTGGATCAACCAATCGACGCAGGTGACGGGCGTAACTGCCAAGGCTAGTAATGTCATTGTGATCAAACCGCAAGATATTCGCTTTGGTATGCCGCTTTACATCCAGGGGCAAAAGGTGCAAACCACACGCGCCGATTCACCGGCTGCGCTGGCCAAAGCCATCAACCAAGCGAATGCAGGCGTGGAAGCAGTAGTCAATTCGACGGGCGAATTGGTTATTACGAACAATGTGAAGTCCAATGATATTTCTATCAATATCAGCCAGCTACCGCTCAACAATGGTGCGACCGGCCTGCCCCTTTTCATCAAGGACGGTAGCACCTGGAAGCAAATCGATACCACGTCAAGTAGCACGCCCGAAGAATTGGTAGCGGCAATCAACAATGCCGGCGCTGGCGTCCAGGCGCGCTTGAATGGCTTTGATCTGGTCATCAGCAGAACGGCCAGCCGAGCGGGTGAGGACATCAGTATTTCAACCGAGGCCAGTGAGGCCCCACAAACCAACTCGACCACCGCCTTGGGTATTGCGCCGCGAACTTTCAAAGTGGCTAAGGCGGGCGACGACATCAGTGTTTCGGCCACGTTGTCTGACAACCCCGGCATCACCTCAATCACTGCTTTGGGCATCAGTTCCACCACCTTCCATGGCAAAGTGGACTTGATTAAGCCAGCGGTAGACGCGGTGACGATTAACACCTCCAGCATAGACCTGGGTACGGTGACTAACCCGGACAGCTCAACAAAGAACAACAAGGGCGTGATGATCAATGGGCAGGCGATCGATCTGGCATCGATCCGCATCCCTCCCTTGCCTACGCCACCGGCTGCGTCTGCCACCGTGGAAGTCAAACAAGCCTACAACGTGGCACTGACGGCGGCCATGCCGGCCTATAGAACGGCGATGCTTGCCATCGCCAAGGCCATCAATGACAAGGCGGGTACCACCCAGGTAACAGCCCGGCTGAGCGATGACAGCAGAAACCTTATCCTGGGTAGCACTGCCAATGACGCGAATCCAAAAATACGTATTACGGGTAGCTTTGCGATAGGTAGTAACGGCGTCCCGGTTAGCAATATTGATCCGCTCGCAAGTGTTTTGCCGTCAGGAAACAACCTTGGTCAAGACAGCGTTAAAAACTCGAATGATCAATATACCTACCAAGACAATGTTTTTGGAATAGGCAATGGGTCTTGGCCAGCCGAGCCCATCAACACGGTGACCATCAAAAG
Source organism: Rhodoferax sp. (assembly GCA_040400575.1). Taxonomy (GTDB): domain Bacteria; phylum Pseudomonadota; class Gammaproteobacteria; order Burkholderiales; family Burkholderiaceae_C; genus Allorhodoferax. The sequence continues at coordinate 122,835 of JBBAPX010000006.1, read as the reverse complement.
GGACCAGGTCAATTTCGACAAGCCCCTATTTATCAAGGATGCAGGCGTCTGGAAAAAAGTCTTCATGGCCGACATCGAAACCTTGGAAGACTTGGCCACCAACATCAGCAACAGCGGCGCGGGTGTCATCGCGACAGTCAACGCCCTGGGTGATTTAGAGCTCCGCAATGACGAGCAGCACCGGGGCCAGGATATCCGTACTTCGGCCGTCGCCTCGGATGCCACCGGTACCTCTTTGGTCACGGCCCTGGGCCAAATTGCCACCACCTTTAGGGTGAAGTACGACTTCAAGCCTTCTGGCCCGATTCAATTGGGTTTTGGCGCGGGCTCACCCAACCAGTTGGCGCAACTGGGCTTTCGCACCGGCGCGTTTGTGAGCGGCGAGGTCAAAGACGATTTGTTGATCTTTGTCACCGGCCCGGGCAACGCTGCGGTCTCGGCCACCTACTCCGGACAAGCGGCCGATGCCAAGCAAAATTTGCGTGGCCAAACCCTGGACGTGAAATTTTTCCAGGACCCTGCCAAGTACAAAGGCGCGCTCTACTACACCATCTCTTCCAAAGACGCGACCAAGCCTGGGCTGGGGGCTACCGTGGTGGCCGAGCGCGTGTTCGACCCAGAACAACTTAACCCCGGCGTGAGCTTTCAAGGGCTGAACATTTCCTTTACCGGGGTGCCCAGAGTCAATGACGTATTCACCTTGGACGGCAATAAGGACGGCCTGGGCAATAACGACAATTTACTCTCTATTTCGGAGCTAGAAACCAAGGCCGTCGTCGGCAGCAAGACGCTGACAAACTCCTACATCGACCAGGTCAACGAGATGGGCAATATCGCCAGGCAGGCGGCCATATCGCAGACGGCGCTGAAAGTAGTTAATGAGCAGGCGCTGAAATCGCGCGACGAGATTTCTGGCGTGAGCCTGGACAAAGAGGCGGCCGACCTGATTCGCTACCAGCAGGCCTACCAGGCCTCGGCCAAGGTGCTGCAGATTGCCAGCCAATTATTTGAAGCCGTCTTGCGCGTCTGATCAGCGAAGGAAACACCATTATGCAAATATCCACCAGCTACCTTTTTGACCGCGCGAGCAAGCAAATGGTCAACATCCAAAATGATTTGGCCAAATCGCAACAGGAGATTGCAGCGCAAAAACAGGTGCTCAACCCCAGCGATGCGCCCAACCAGGCAGCGACCATCACGCGCCTCAAATCGGTGATCGCGCGGCAGGACACCTACACCAAGGCCTTAAGTCAGGTGCAAGGCCGCCTGGATTCGGAAAGCGCTAACCTGAGCAATGCCAGCGAAGTGTTGGTACGGATCAAGGAATTGGCGATTCAAGCCAACAACGGCAGCCAAGGCGATGTCAGTCGCAGAGCGATTGCTACCGAGATGAAAGGTCTGCGTGATCAGCTGCTAAGCGTAGCCAACAGCACAGACGCTGGTGGCAATTTCATATTTTCCGGCAGCAAAGTTAACACCCAGGCGTTTACCGAGAACGACAGGGGCGTAGTGGAATACACAGGCGACCAGACGCGTATGAACGTTGCGGTGGGTGAGCAGCGCACCTTGCCCCTGAACCGGCCCGGCACCAATGCCTTTGTCCGGGTCGTACGCAATGGCGAGGGTGTGGGGTTTTTCACGGCTGTTGACGATTTAATCAAGGGCGTCAATGATGGCACGCGCAGCTTAATGCAACGCGGCCTGACCGAAATGGACACGCTGCACGGCGGCGTGGTCGTGGCACAAGCCGATGTTGGCACCGACATGAAGGTAGTGGAGCAACAAGGCGCGGTGGTGGACGATACCAAGTTAAGCCTATCGGTCGCACTCTCCCAAGTGGAGGACCTGGATATGACCACGGCCGTGACCAATATGCAAAAGCTCATGCTGTCGCTAGAGGCGGCGCAAAGCACGTTTGCCAAGACATCGCAGATGTCCTTATTCAAATACCTGGGCTGATCCGGGCTCAAGTTCCAAACAATACAGCCGACTCGTTTTAAAGCACCCAGACTCACACCATGGTTACCTCGGTTTCATCCACTTCGAGCTCGTCTGCTTCCACGAGTACCAGCAGTAGCACGAGTAGCACCAGTAGCGCGACCAGCAAAGCGGCGAGCGGCCAAAACGTATTGAAAGCGCTGGGCAGCGGCTCGGGCATAGACACGGCCTCCCTGGCGCAAAGCCTGGTCGATGCCGAAAGAGCGCCGCGTGCCGATGCGATCAATAAGAACATCAAGAAGAACGAAGCCATTGTTTCGGGCTATGCAGCAGTCAAATTTGCCCTGAGCGCCGTCAAAACCGCCTTTGACGACCTGAAAGACGTGAGTGATTTCAGCGCCGTCATAGCCAGCAGCAACCAAACCGATATTTTTTCTGTCAGCACTGGCAGTAGCACGCAGCCGGGCAGCCATTCGGTATTGGTGACCCAATTGGCGCAGGAGCAAAGAAGTGCATCCACCCAATCGTTTACCAGTGCCTCCCAAGTAATCACCACCCAAGCGCTCAATTTGTACCTGAACGGCTCCAATGCCCCTTCGATTGCCGTGACCACCGCCACACCGGCGGGCGTGGTCGATGCCATTAACAAGGCCGGTCAGGGCCTGAGCGCCCAGTTGGTCAATACCGGCAACGGCTACAAAATAACGGTCACCGGCGCCAGCGGCAACAGCAATGCCTTTGTACTGAGCAGCGACGCCCTCGACCTGGACTTTGGTGCGATTTCTCTGAATCGCCCCCAAATCAGCCAGTCCTCGCAAAGCTTTGCGGCGGGCGACACGGCCATGGCGGCAGCGCCCCTAAGCCTGACGCTCAATGGCGACACGGCCAACCCCATCGTGGTGGACCCGCCCACGCCAGACGCCTTTGTCGCAGCCTTTAACGGATCGGCAGCAGCCCAGGCCAAAGGCTTGACGGCTAATTACTATGGCGGCAAATTAACCGTGACCAGCCCCTCGGGCAGTGCGAACGCCTTCTCCCTGCTGACCGACAACGGTGAGTCGCTGGCCTTTGTGCAAAAACAGTCGGCCAAAGATTTGTGCATGACCAAGCCGCTGCAAGAAGCCAAAGACGCCGCGCTGCAGGTCAACGGCCTGCCCATTACCAGCAGCAGCAATGCCGTGAGCGATGTGATTGCGGGGGTAACGCTCAACCTCACCGGCATCAACGCGACCTCGGTCAACGGCTTTGTACAAGCCACCGGCTCGGCTGCCACCCTGAGCCTTGCCAATGACACCAGTGTGGCCAAGGCCAAGCTCAATGCCTTGGTGACCGCCTACAACGACGCCAGCAGCCTACTCAGTGAGGTCACCAACCCCAAGTCCAGCCTGGCCACTTATGGGGGCACTTTGGCCGGGAACTCCAGCGTGCGTGCGCTGCGGGACCAACTGCGCCGACTGGTTACCGACGACTCCTCCACCGCCGGCGGAAGCACAGGCACAGGCCCGGCGCGCACGCTATCGGCTTTGCGCGATATTGGTCTGCAGGTGGACAAAAACGGTAAGTTGACGGCCAACTCGGTTACCCTGGACTTAGCGCTGAATTTCAAATTTGCAGATACGGTGACGCTACTGTCGGGCAACCAAGAAAACCAGACCGCTTTTGACCTGACTGCCTCTGGGCTGGCGGGCGATGCCAGCAAGGCGCTAGAAAAAATGCTGGGCGCAGCGGGCACGCCAACCATCGAAACCGACAACGCCAACAAACGGATCACCAAGTACCAGGACGATTTGACCGCCTTGGAAGAACGCATGACCCGGATACTGGCCCGCTACCAGAAGCAGTTTGCCGCTATGGACAGCATGGTCGGGCAAACCAAAAACACCCAAACCGGCCTGACCAGTACCTTCGAAGGCATGATGGCCATGTATTCCAATAAGTAAAACTGGAAAATAATTTTCCAAAGACCCTCAAGTCCTGACGGGTCGTGCCGATTCCCTATCCACAGAGCGTCCATGCAAGGGCGCTGCATGTCACTTGTGCCCGTTTTGGGCCTTGGGTAACACTGAAAGGATGGAACACTATGGAAACAGAAATCGGCAAAGTGGGCAGCTCCGCGGCTGCGCAGTCCCCCCAAAACACCACGGTTACCGCACCCGACTCTTTAAAGCTTGCCAAGGCGCAAGTGGCGATGCCCGAGCGTCCGAAAATTGAAGCGCCCAAACCGGTCGAAATCAAATACGACCCTAAGCAAGCCCGCGCTAATTTGTCCTCGGCGATCAATATGCTCAATGAGCAAATGACCTCCACCAAGCGCGGTTTGGGCTTTTCCTTCGATAGCGCAAAAAACAGCGCCGTCATTAAAGTGACCGACCTCAATAGTGGAAATGTGGTGCGCCAAATTCCGACCGAAGACGTTCTGAAAATGGCCCACCATATTGATGCCATGAAAGGTATCTTGTACAACAAGATTGCCTGAGTATTTATAAATATTTCGTAAATATTTTCGGAAACGACTCAAGATTTTTCAGCAAGCGTCGATGCTTTGAATATCAGGAAAATGTTTCTGTGCTGGTGAGATGAAAGGGGCTCAATGGGTCCAAGTTATCTAACCTGTTTTACCACTTGACTTTCACCTCTCATTTTTTGGAGAACACCATGCCCGCAATTAACACCAACATCAGTGCACTCAAGGCGCAAACTGCGCTGGCCAGCAATTCTCGTGCTATGAACAGCGCCATGGAGAAACTCTCCACTGGTAACCGCGTGAATTCTGCCAAGGACGACGCAGCCGGACTGGCCATCGGCACCACCATGACTTCGCAAATCCGCGGCCTGAACCAGGCAGTGCGCAACGCCAACGACGGCGTGAACCTCTTGCAAACCGCTGAAGGCGCCATGGTCGAGCAAACCAATATGCTGCAGCGAATGCGTGAACTGGCCGTGCAGTCGGTCAACGCCACTAACTCAGATTCTCAGCGCGCTTACCTGAATACCGAATTTGAAGAGTTGACCAGCCAAATCAGCGCTATTGGCACCCAAACCAAGTGGAATACGACCACGGTATTGGCCTCCGCTACCCTGACCTTCCAAGTGGGCGTTTCCTCCGATACTGTTTTTACGGTAGCTATTGCAGACACGACTACTGGCACGGGCGGACTAGAAATCGACGCCTTGGCAATTTCCACAAATACCGGTGCTAGCGCGGCTCTGGCAACTCTTGACTCCGCTCTGGATACGGTCAACGGCCAGCGCGCTCAGTTGGGCGCCACAATGAACCGCCTGACCTATACGGCTGACAACCTGAGCAATATCTCCTCCAACCTGGCCGCCTCGCGCAGCAACATCATGGACACCGAGTACGCTACGGCCTCTTCTGATCTTTCACGCGCGCAGATCATCCAGCAAGCGGCCACCGCCATGCTGGCCCAGGCCAACCAACAGCCCCAAAGCGTATTGGCACTACTGAAGTAAGTGCGCGCGGCAAGGGCCGCATCGAGCAAAAAGCCCGCCTCTGGCGGGCTTTTTTACGTCCCGCGCCAAAGTCACTGGCAAGCTTGGCTGGAGGAGGCACCCGCCCAAGGCGGCAAAAAGCGGCAAAGAAAGCTGGCACAAGAAATGCTTCTAATGGTTCACGGCAAGGCGCTGTCTGGAAATAGACACGGTTTGCCTGCGACGCCAGGATTCTGGCATTTATATCTTTTGGAGAATTTATATGCCAGTTATCAATACCAATACCG
>JBBAPX010000006.1:0-117060 GCA_040400575.1 Rhodoferax sp. | reverse complement strand
ACTACGCTACGGCTTCAAGCCAGTTGTCTAAAAACCAGATCGTCCAGCAAGCGGCCACCGCCATGCTGGCCCAAGCTAACCAGCAACCCCAGGCAGTACTGTCGTTGTTAAAGTAAGCACCTGGTCACTCCAATGACCTCGCGCCAAAAGCCCGCCTCCGGCGGGCTTTTTTACATCCTGCGGCAAAGAAAGCTGGCACAACTTATGCTTCTATCGAATCACGGCAAGGCACTGTCTGAAAAAAGACAAGGCCGACCTTCGATGCCACGATTTTGGCAATTGCTTCTTTTGGAGAATGTATATGCCCGTTATCAATACTAATACCGCCGCCTTGAATGCGCAAAACGTGCTCAAGACGAACTCCCGTGCCATGGGCACCGCCATGGAGCAACTCTCCACGGGCACACGTGTCAATTCCGCCAAGGACGACGCTGCAGGCTTGGCCATCGGCCAGACCATGACAGCGCAAATCCGCGGCCTGAACCAGGCAGTGCGTAATGCCAACGACGGTATCAACCTGCTGCAAACCGCTGAAGGCGCCATGGTCGAGCAAACCAATATGCTGCAGCGCATGCGTGAATTGGCTGTGCAGTCTATCAACGCCACTAATTCGGACTCGCAGCGCGCTTACCTGAATGCCGAATTTGAAGAGCTGACCAGTCAAATTGGCTTAATCGGCACCCAAACCAAGTGGAACACGACCACGGTTTTGGCCGATGCCAACCTGACCTTCCAAGTGGGCGTCTCCTCAGACACCACTTTTGTAGTGGATCTCAAAAACACGACCAATGGCGCAGCGGGCCTCAACATCGATGCCTTGGCGATTTCCAGCGCTGGCGTAGCTAGCACGGCCCTGGCAACTCTTGACTCCGCCTTGGATACGATCAACGGCCAGCGCGCACAATTGGGCGCCACTATGAACCGCCTGTCCTACACGGCTGACAACCTGAGCAACGTCTCGTCCAACCTGGCCGCCTCGCGCAGCAGCATCATGGACACGGACTACGCTATGGCATCTAGCCAGCTGGCCAAAAACCAGATCATCCAGCAAGCGGCTACGGCCATGCTGGCCCAAGCCAACCAGCAACCCCAGTCTGTACTGTCGCTGCTGAAATAAGCACCTGACCCCTCCAAAAGCCTAGCTTCAAAAGCCCGCCTTTTAGCGGGCTTTTTTTGCGCCCTGCGCCCCGGCGAAAGCGTGGAAATAGTGACTACTTGACTGCGCCTTAGGCGGCACATAGCGGCAAACAAGTCTGGCACTAAAAATGCTTTATTTGTTTGAATCTAAACCTCTTGTCTATTTACAGACACTGGGCCGAAACCAGGTGTTTGCCAGAAACTGGCATAAACCTATACCGCTAGGAACAGACATATGACCGTAATTAACACGAATACCAGCGCCGCATATTCGCAAAATGCGATGAAAACCAACGCCCGCTTCATGAGCAAGGCCATGGAGCAGTTGTCCACCGGTTCGCGGGTGAACTCCGCAGGGGACGACGCTGCCGGACTGGCCATCGGCCAAAACATGACATCGCAAATCCGTGGCCTGAATATGGCCGTACGGAATGTCAACGACGGTATCAATATGATGCAAACGTCGGAGGGCGCCATGGTAGAGCAGTCCAATATGTTGCAGCGTATGCGTGAGTTGGCGGTTCAATCGATGAACGGCACTTATTCGAATGTCCAGCGCGGCTATCTGGACAAAGAGTTCCAAGAATTGACCTCGCAAATTGACCAGATTGCGAAAGATACGGTGTGGAACGACCAGGCAGTACTAAAAGGGACAACCGGAGGCACCCCACTAACTTTTAAGTTTCAGGCGGGTCAGGACGCGGATCAAACCATTTCTGTGACCATCGATGCAATGACCGCCAGCGGGCTCAAACTTGATGTCGATGGTGTTAGGCCGGGTATCGGCTCGGGCGTCACTGCGGCACTTGCCTTAGATGTAGTTTCCTCGGCACTAGAAGCTATCAATCAACAACGCGCTGCCATTGGTGCAGGCATTAACCGCATGCAATACACGGCCGATAACCTTGCCAATATTGCATCGAACCAAACGCAGTCGCGCAGCACTATTTTGGATACCGACTACGCAATTGCCACCACGCAATTGGCAAAAACCCAAATTATTCAGCAAGCCTCCACGGCCATGTTGGCGCAAGCTAATCAGCAAGCGCAATCGGTCATGGCTTTACTCAAATAAAGTAGCGGTTCCGATGATGAAACAAAAAGGCCGGTTTCCAACGGGCTTTTTTTTATGGCGTATGGCAAGCGAAGCGGCAAGGCAGTGGCAATAGCGGCAACGTTTAGTTGGCATGGATACTGCTTATATCTATCCATTAGGAAAACCTGTCTATTTGCAGACACCAGGAATGTAGCGGTTAGGGCCAGTTGACTGGCAAGCATCTTTAATCTACGGAGTAGTTATATGTCAGTTATTAACACCAACGTCAGCGCGCTGTATTCGCAAAATGCGATGAAAACCAATGCGCGCGCCATGAGTACTGCCATGGAACAGTTGTCCACGGGTACCCGGGTCAACTCCGCTAAAGATGATGCCGCTGGCCTGGCTATCGGCCAAAACATGACTTCGCAAATCCGCGGCTTGAACCAAGCGGTGCGCAATGTCAACGACGGCATTAATATGATGCAGACCGCTGAGGGCGCCATGGTGGAGCAGTCCAATATGCTGCAGCGTATGCGGGAACTGGCCGTGCAAGCGATGAACGGTACCTATTCCAATGTGCAACGCAGCTATTTGGATAAAGAGTTTCAACAGTTGACAGAGCAAATCGGCCAGATTGCCAAGGACACCATGTGGAATGACCAGCGCTTGCTGGATGGAACCGGTGGTTCTGCAGGTACTTTTACTTATCAAGCTGGGCAAGGCTCTGGGCAAACTATTTCGGTCGAGGTTGGAGCCATGACGGTTAGCGGACTTGGGCTTGCCAGCGCTGTAACTGTCAGCATTGACTCGGGTGTTGTGGCGGCGGCTTCACTAAACGTGATTTCCGAAGCGCTGGAAAAAATCAATTTGCAGCGGGCAGCAATCGGTGCCGGCATCAATCGTATGGCTTATGCCGCCGATAATCTGATGAATATTTCTTCTAACCAAACCCAGTCGCGCAGTTCCATTATGGACACGGACTATGCGTTGGCGACTACCCAATTAGCGAAAACCCAAATTATTCAGCAAGCGGCAACCGCCATGTTGGCGCAGGCCAACCAGCAGCCGCAAGGCGTGATGGCTTTGCTCAAGGGCTAAACCTTAGCGCCCTAGGCGCATGCCGCTTGTTCGGCATTTCGTTGATCGATGCCCACCGGCGCGCATGTTAAGCACATGCTTATTTCGGAGTTTGCATGGAAACAGATGCGGCAACGAGCCGGCTGATCAAAATACTGGAGCAAATGGGCCAGGCCAGTCAAGACGCGCTGCGCTCAGGCATGGCGGGCGACGAACCCGGTACGCGCACTGCAGTGGATCGTCTGCGGCTTTTCAAAGCCAAGCTAGGCACCGTAGACCAAGCAGCCCGGGCGGTAGTAGACACCCTGCCGGAAAACCAACAACAACCCATTCAAGAAGCACTCAGCCACATTAGAGCGGCAGAGCAGTTCGTGCGTACTTGGAGCCAGCGCTACCTAGGCATGGTCAGTGTGGAGGATTTGTCTAAGAGTTGCGAAGGCCGCCACGCCATACTCGATTACACCCTGCCCCTAGACTGGTATTTTGAGGGCGACGTATTTCTTGTGTTTGACGAGTCAGAGTTGTTGTTTGCCGAAGAACTGCTGGAGCGGGGTCAAAAACGGATATTGTTTGTCGGTGCAGAAAAGCCTGCAAGTAATACACCCCTTGTCGTCGAATATGCGAACAGCGCGGTCGACCTCCGTAGCTACTTTATGAAGCTGACGAACCCCGTGCCGCTGCGGCTGAGTTTTATTGCACCACGCGAACCACGGGACCGCGAAGTCATTTGGAATGACATCAAGCACGCCTTTACGCTAGCGCATTCCAACTTTCACACCCACACGGCCCTGGGTGGAGCGTGGATGACCCAAGGATTGCAAAATCTGGACACCATCGCAAAATCTGCCAACTTGGCAGCGCTAAAACCTCACTTAAAAGGCCTGCCAGTCGTCATCATTTCGCCAGGCCCCTCGCTGGACAAAAACATCCATCTACTCAAAGACCTAAAAGGTCGCGCTATTTTAATGGCCGCTGCGCAGTGCGCGCGTGCGCTGCAAGCGGCAGGAGTGGTGCCCGACTTTATCGTTATTGCAGACCCTGGTAATTTGGCCTATTTCTTAGACGACGTGGATACCAGTCAGATCGAGGGCCTAATTGCAGGAGTATCTTGCCACCCGGATTTTTTCAAAAAGCCATTTAGAAATAACATCGCTTTTAACGCCAACTCCGCACTGGACGCTTGGCTTTCCGATATTTTCGGCGATACCTTACCTATCTCGGCTGCTGGCTCCGTATCCATCGACTGCTTTTTCATCGCTAAGTACTGGGAATGCAGCCATATTATTATGGTTGGCCTGGATTTGGCATTAAGCCAAGGGCGTGCATATTCCACGCTGTCAGCCAATGGCGAAGCCAGTATTTCAATTGACGAAGTAACCAAGACGCTGAAATTCTCTAACTTATCGGAAAATATGCAAGAGATATTTACCGCTCAAGGTAAAACGCGTAACGACAATACCGAAACCTTAATGACCCTGCCTGGGTATTTCGGGGATACCGTATTTACGAGACCAAATTATCATCTATTTCACAGCGAATTCTTAATACTTGCAAAAAATGAGGAAATGCTTGCGAACCCCACCCCGCTGATAAATTGTACAGAAGGTGGCGCGTATATCGAGGGTTTTCATCATCTCACACTTAAAGATGCGATTGAAAAGTTCATACCAACGAGTACAGCAGATTTCGCCACCAAGATAGGCATAGCATGCAAAAATATTAATTACAGAGACCGCATAGGAAAATGCGAAGCAGCGAAACGCAAAATCGACAAAGAAATCAAAGAGATATTATATTTAGTTGGAAAATGTAAAAAATTAAATGACAAAGAAAAAAAAACCACGAGCAAAATCAATCAGATAAGTAAATTGGAAAAAAAACTAATACAGGCCGTTAGAAAAACACCATATATATCATTGCCGAATGCTGAAAAAACAAGGAAGACCCTAGAAATGACAAGCGATGCTACAACTATTGAAGAGACTAATAAAGTTGCAATGTACATTTATGAAACTATTGAGCAAACATGTCGAACTTTGCAAAATATATTACAGCGGGAAATATAGTTTCTTCACAAAAAATCTTAACTTTTTAGCGAAAAATATCCTATAGGAGGCGGTTGTGAAGTGTGCAGTAATAACTCCAATTGGTCCCGGTCACGAGCAGTCCTACATATCGTTGACAAAGAAATCCATCGAATTTGCAATAGAGACATCAAAAGGTAATTTTTCGGAAATAATTTTAATACCAATGCCCGACCTAGAAGGTGCACACGGAAGATCAGAACGACGAAATTCAGGCGTGAGAGAGGCAAAGAGTCAAGGATGCGAATGGATATTTTTTCTTGATGCCGACGACTACTTATCAGCCTTCGCATTTGAAGATGTCGCTAAGCACCTAAATACATATGATGCCATTTGGGGGAATATTTGTTCGGCGCCCTTCAAAGATTTAAAGAATATAACGTCTCGTGAAAATCAATTGCTTGAAACGAACAATCTTTATGATATTTTGAAACATGATCCATTTCTCACACTTCAAATGGGTCATTTTATTAAAACCGATATAGCAATACAAATTCCTTTTGACGAAGAAATGGACACCGGCGAGGATTTCAAATATTATCTTGCGATTTGGGGAAAATATAAGTGCGTAAAAACACTTGATGTATTCTTCGTAAACTTAAGAGGCAACCACTCGTCCGGTCCACGCTCGGCGAACGGAACTGATTGGCGTAACGCGGTAACGACTGAGATATCAAAATATAAATTGAAATATTTCAATCAAGAGAGAATTGAAATAATAATAGGAAAAAGAAACGCAGTAATTGTTGCGCATCCTGATGACGAAGCACTGTTTGCTGGCGGAATACTCTCGAGATATAAAGGATTTGACGTTATATGCTGCTCGATTCCATTTAAAGACCCAGAACGAGCATTGTGCTACTTTGAATCAGTCAGAAGATTAGGCCACTACCCTATATTATTTCCATTTCAAGAAATCAACGTTAATGAGCCACTTAAGCATCTGCGCATGTTGGAGCTTGATAAGTATGACAATATATTTACTCACAACAGTGAGGGGGAATATGGCCATCCACATCATATACAAATTTACGAATATATAAAGGAAAAATATACCGGCACAATATATAATTTCGGGTACGGTAAAGGAGATATATGTCTAGAATTGACAGATCAAGAGCGCGCCAGTAAGTTCGCGGCAATAAAATGCTACAAAAACAAACCTGATAATTTTGGCGGCCGTGAAACCTGGGAGGTACTGTTAACAACGTTAAAGATTGATCCGATTTTCGAATTTTTTCGCTCAAAAGATTTTATTACTTAACTAGTGCATGAGTATTCAACAGATAGAAAAAAGCGATACGCTAAATCGAATGACCGCTTAAGCTTTAAATTTATTAATCATATTAGTTATTGAAATTTCCAAAATATAAATTACGTCTAATTCCTAATATTTTATGACAAATCAAAAAATTGACTTAATCGACGAGCGAACTCGAAGAAATATTGATTCTATCGATGTAAACGAAGGTCTCTATTTTGGGAATTTCCAAGGCTTTGGCTATTTCATGAAAGTCAGACTTGGAAATTTTATTGAATCAAATATATTGATAAAAGGAATGTGGGAGCCAGTCTTAGCGGAGATTATTTCTTCTTTTCTTAAGAAAGGAGAGGCTGTAATTGATGTTGGTGCAAACATTGGCGCGTCAACCATTCCGCTTGCAAAAAAATATATAGATTGTCATTTCTATCTTTTTGAGCCACACGCTACAATATTTGGAGATTTGACGGAAAACATAAAAAATAATTGTCTTACCAATTGCACGGCGACTTGCGCAGCAGTTTCGAATTCAAACTCTGAGATTGCATTCTATGCCCAAAATAGTTCGAACAAAAACATGGGTCTTTCAAGCACTCGTCTGAACGATGACATTGGAGATTACGAAGAAGTTAAGACAAAAAGCATTCGTATAGACGACTTTTTTCTTAACTCTAAAATGAGGGTAAGTGTGCTAAAAATTGATACCCAGGGTAGTGAATTTGAGGTGTTGCTTTCAGCAGCTTTGACGATAGAGAAGTGGCGACCATTGGTCGTTTTTGAATTTGAATCGGAGTATTTCAAAAGTGAAATTGAAAGACGGGAAGGTGCAAATAGATTGCTTTCCTTTTTTAATAGATTTAATTATAAAATGTATGCAATTCAAAATACATCCAAGTATTATCCATTAGTTAGCCTTGAAAAATATTTCAATGGCGACATAGTTGCTGTACCCTGTTAATCGGAATTTATTTAATGATTCATTTAGGCCCCTGGGAAACGGGATGAGCGTCAAAAAATTGTACGGATAGCATTATTTTTCATCATTAATCACTCGCAAGAAAATTCTAGCTATTTCGCTTACTTACTTCTTTCTATCAAGCATAGAGCCGAAAAGCAGGCAACCGATCGAAATAACCAAATTGAAAATCAGTATATCTTTCCATAAAGGATGCTAGCATGGAAATTAGAACGCCTCTTTTGATCGATGTCAGCACTACCTTTGAAGAATATATTTCCAGATTATCTTTGACGGACAAAAAGAAATTTAAATCAAACAAGAGTATTACTTCTGGGTACAAATTCGACCTCGTGCAATATGACCCTTTTTTGATGAGGAAATTCATCACGCTGTGGGAGACGCAAACTGTTTATGGAGGTTTGCCAATTAAATGGTACCGTCCTATGGAATTTATGGATGCGTTAGATACTTTGATAATGTTCAAGGTATCTCTTGATGATGAAATCATTGGGCTACATTGCTTTGAGAAATGCGATCAATTAGCCTACGGTCATCCTCCGCTTTACGATAAAAAAAAGTTTCCGAACTTAGCTAGGTTTTCATGGTTTAGTATGATAAAACACTGCTGCAATAGTGAGATTAAATACCTTGATATGGATGGAGGAAGTGGAAGAGATTGGCGCACTCTACTATTAGAAAGGCACAATCATGAAAATCTAGACCCAAGACTATTACATTTAAAGTACAAATGGTGTTATGTTCCGAAGGATGTTAAGGACGATCCGAATAAGGAAACTCCATATTTGGAATTTAGGTGCTCATGCAATTGGAAACAGTTGGTTGAAACTGGTGAATTTTTTTGCAATGGACACAATAGGAAAATGATAGGTGGGTATGGTAAATATTCTGAAGAAAATGACTCACCTCGATTTTTATTGAAATGAATAGTTGGAGTTAGGTGCGACCATTTACTGCATCGCGCCTCGAACCTGAATTTTTCGCAGTAAAAACACGTACCATCCATTGTGGTAAATATACGATTAGACATTTGACGATTTGCTCTTTGCGTTTAGTTGGGTCTGGCGGCGATGCACAGCTTTTACTAAGTGTTTGCTTTCTTTGAAGTTATTCTTGCATTTATTGACACCTCAGAGGATTAATTCTAACGTTTAGCTATATTTTAGTATATCCAAAAATTTAATATGAATTCCGACTTAAACTTGAATGCTTATCGCGATACAAAACAGGTGCAGATATACGCCAATCACGATTTTATATACCCTGCGGAAGACTTGATTTTTTCGGAATTTCATGATTTACTGGGAAAATCTGTTGTCCTTGATCTTGGAGTTGGCGGGGGCAGGACTACAAAACGTCTTCATCCGCTTTGCAAATATTATCTGGGTATAGACTACTCAATCGAAATGGTTCAGGCTTGTAAAGCTAAGTTTGGCCACACCATAGACATTATTAATTTTGACGCCAGGCATATTTTGCAACTGGATAAGAATTTTGATTTCGTATTTTTTTCTTTCAATGGCATTGATTACATGGGGAATGATGACCGATTAAAACTTCTAAAGGATTTATATCAAATTTTAAACCCGGGCGGTCTTTTTTTCTTTTCAAGTCATTCGCTATCTTTTTTTCCCTTTAAAGATGATTATATAAATAGAAAAAATGCGCACATTAATATTTTCGATGCAAAGGCAAGGGGATGGGAGCTCTTGGTTGATTATGCAAGTGATTTTATTTGTTATTACGTTGACCCTCGCCTCCAAGTTATTTTACTAGAGGCAATGGGCTTTGAAGTTATTGCCATAATGGACTCGAGTGGAAAATCAATAAATCTTTTTGCGCCTGATCGCGAGCAATATATGTTTCACTATTTGACTCGCAAAAAATGATTCTTGGGCAACATGTTCTGATAGATAAGTTTTTCGACTTTTAAGTTGTACGAAGCAACCCAATCAAAATTATCCAATATAGCCAAATACTTTAACTTGGTTAGTTCAATTTTCAGAGGTTTTAATTTTTAAAAATAAAAATCTTATTTATTTTCAGGCTTTCTTCAATTAAACAAGTAGAAATATGCCATTTCCTTGATGAATTCTGTCTGTGGATATTGATAGACGGATACCAAGGGCTATCCCACCTCTCCAGCAGCCACCGCCAGTCCGGCACATAGGGCAATAATAAGCAAACTTGTTTACCCATTGCTCCTGCCAGGTGGGCAACACTCGTATCTACACTGACAACCAAATCCATCAAATCGCAAAGCGCAGCTGTGTCGCTAACGTCGTCGATCGCACCCTAAAAATGTGCAATATTGCATTCCCTCAACACCAATTTTTCACTTTCACGAATCTCTTTTTGCAATGATACATAGGTATATTCGTGAGGCAGGTGGTCCATTAGTTTGGCTAATTCAATACTTCTATTTTTGTCGTTTTTATGCTGTTGGCTGCCACTCCAAGCCAAGCCTATTCGCGGAGTATTGCTAATACCTAACTTTAATTTCCAGACTTCGCGTTTGTCGGGCTAACAGTACAAATAGCATGCCGCTGCAGGTATAGAGTCCAGCCGCGTTTTCATTGCCAGAGGCAGCGACATCAAAGGGCAATGAAAATCAAATTCCGGCAAGGGGTCGCCCTGTCGGATCAGCCTAGACACACCGCGCAGGCTGGCTAACAAGCCCACCAGCGGCGCCTGTACTTCTAGTAAAATCGTCGCCCCTAATGCTTGCACTGCTTCGCAGTAGCGGCAAAACTGAATGGTATCGCCCAGCCCTTGCTCCGCATGCAAAAGTATGGTTTCCCCTGAAGCGATGCGTCGCCCAACCACAAGGGCTGCCTGAAATCTCGGCGCTTGGAAGTAAAGGCGCTACGGCGCCATCGCGATTCGTGCAACTGAAACCCGTTTTCCAAGTCGCCGCTGAGCAACAGCGCCAAAGCCTTGTTCCATTGGGCTTCTGCGTAGTCGGCCTGAATTTGTAGGGACCGGTCGTAGCAGGCTAATGCCTTTTCAATCTCTAGGCACTCGTAATGCGCTACGCCCTGGTTCATATGGGCTTCAATATGGTCAGGTTTGGCTGCAATCGCAGACGCATAGCTTTCAATGGCCTCGGTGAAACGATCTAACTCTTTCAAGGCGTTGCCGCGATTGGTATAAGCGTCGGCATAGTCCGCGCGGAGGGCAATAGCTTGGTCATAAGTGGCAATGGCCATTGCATAGCGGCGCTGTAACTGCAAGGCATTGCCCCAATTGAAATGAGCCTCCGCAAAGTCAAGCTTGAAACTAAGCGCCTTCTGGTACGAAGCAATGGCCTCATCGAAGCGCCCTAGCTTTGCCAAGGCGACGCCGCGATTGCAATAGGCCTGTGCATCAGCAATGCGCAAGGCAATGACCTGATCAAAGCTGTCAATGGCTTGCAAGGGCTGGCCCAAGCCCAAATAGGCCAGGCCGCAGTGCATGTGGGCATCGGCGAAATCTGGCTTTAACTTAATTGCGTTCAGATAGCTATCAACCGATTCTGCATAACGACCCAGCGATTTGAGCGCGAAGCCTAGGTTGGAATGGACCGTAGCTTGGCTCGGGTTGATGGCAATGGCCTTCGCAATCAATGCCACCGAAGCCTCATAGTTTTTGGTTTGGCTGGCAAGTACGCCGAGCAATTGCAGTGCGTCGTAATTATCTGGCTGCGCCGCTAATATCCGTTCATACAGTTCCTTGGCATCAGACCACGCACCTTTTCGGTGGAGTTCCAGCGCCTTTTGCAACTGCGCTTTCAAATCTGGAGACGATCTTAAGTCCGGCGGAATCCTTGGAAGAGCTTGGTTCATAGCCGATTGTGCGTTCTTTACTGGGCGACCTGTGCCTTGATAATATGACAGCTTAATGTTCAGCGTATTACTTCAATGGCCGCATGATGATTTTATAAGATATAGCGATATTATTAAATGTGTCAACCATCTGCATTAATTCATCTTCACTTAGCTTCCCCAAATTTACTTGTTCCAAGTATTTTTTCTCGATATTTATAGTAGAACTTTCGATGTCGAAGTCTACGTCGAGATAAAGAGCAAGCGGTGAATTTGGCGCACCCATTTTTTGCCACTTCAAGCAATTTTTCTTACTAAACAGCCCCATTAACGCTGGAGTTATTATTCGAACATGGGTTGGATCATTAATAAAGTGATCATGCCTGGGATGGGGAACATTAATTTCTATTAAAGCACCATTTTGGCAAACGCGATATATTTCTTTAATTATCGCGAAAAATGTTTGAGCATCCTTTCCCAGATGTTCCAAGGTATGATTGAGCATGATTGCTTCTACGCAACCATCTGGAAATTGCCAAGGCGTTTGCTCTAAATCCATCACTATGTCAGGGTTGCCATAGTCGAATTTATCAACATTAATATAACCATCCAATTTATTCACACCGCAGCCGAGATTTAAACGTAGTGATTTATTCATAATATTTACTGCAATTTTTAGAGAACAAAACTTCAATTAAAGCCCGGTGCGGAGTTATCAAACGCCACCGTTAATCCCCTCTATTTAGGCTGCTTGGCAAACAACTCTGAAGCATCCGCCAAATCTGCAGCCACACGCCCCAAAACAGGTTTCCAATCCATTTTCACGTCTTGCCGGTATATTTTTAAAGTCGGATACCAAGGGCTGGTATCCCCGTCAAGTAACCAGCGCCAGCAAGTGTCGTATTTATTCAGTAGCCAGGTCGGTTTGCCCATGGCAGCGGCCAAATGCAGCGTGGAAGTATCTACTGATATCACCAAGTCCATGTGGGCAATGACAGCGGCCGTATCCCCAAAATCATGCATCTCACTGGCAAAATTGTAAAAATTTCCTCCAGGCCAGTATTTCTGCTCGTGGCCGCCTATTTCGGATTCTGCTGGCTCGCCTTTTTGTAAGCTAAAAAAAGCAATATCAAGATCGCTCAGCGCTTTGGCCACCATCGCCAATGGAATATTGCGCGCTTCATTGAGCTCGACCTGTTCGGCCCGCACGCCGCCGCTCCACACAATGCCCACTTTGAACTTGTCGGTCATGCCTAAGCGCTCTTGCCAAACGCGCTTTTTTTCTTCCGAGGCTTGCAAATAAGCTTGCGCGCCCGGCGGGTTTTTCGCGGTGGTGTCAAACCAGCGCGGCAGTGACATCAAGGGGCAGTGGTAATCAAAATCGGGCAAGGCCTCTCCGCGAGTAACCACCTGGCTGACGCCCTGAAGCCCTTGCATCAAGCCTCGTAATGACTTGGGAACTTCGAGCAATACGCGCGCACCGCGTTGGCTGCAAAGCAAAGCGTATCGACAAAACTGGATCGTATCGCCCAGCCCTTGTTCGTGGTGCAGCAAGAGTGTTTTCCCCTCTAGTGTTTGCACACCGTCCCATAGGGGCTGCGCAAACGCACGCTGGTACCTGGCGTTTTCGGCATATTTCCAGCGCCATTCGTAATGCGTCCAGCCCCGCTCCCACTGGCCGCTGAGCAGTAATAGGTGCGCCAAATTCCAATGCACCAAGGCGCTTGCGGGGTGGTGTGCCAGCGCGGCTTCGCAACTAGCAATCGCCTCAGGGACACGGCCCAGCATGCGCAAGGCTTTAGCCAAATAAATCGGAGCCGTTTGGGATCCAGGGTCTAAGTCCATCGCCCTGCGATAGCTCACCGTCGACAATTCCCACTGCTTTTGCGCTGTTTGCGCATTGCCGAGGTTCAAATAGGCGGGTACGCAGCTGTCATCGGCCTTGATGGCTTGTTGAAGGCTCACCACGGCCAAGTCTGTGCGCCCCAATTGCTTCCAGATCGCGGCGCGGTTGACCAGGGCCTGTACGTAGGCAGGTCGGATGGCTATCGCGCGGTCGTAGCTTTTGATGGCCTCGTCCAATCGTAGGAGCTTTTCCAGAGCGAGCGCCCGGTGGAAATGCATGCTTGCATTAGGCGGACTCAAGGCTAAGGCTTGGTCAATCCATTCCACGCCAACTTCTGGACTCTGGGTTTGCAGCGCCACCAGGCCCAACATATGCATCGCCTCAAAGTGCTGACCCTGCAGCACCAGTACCTGTTCGTAAAAATACTTGGCAGCTTCCCACTGCCCTATTTTGTGTAGGCCGATTGCCTGTTGAAAAAAGACGTCAATGTCCGAAGCCGCTTGCAGGGCTGGCTCTGGCTGTACGGCGGCGGTGGTCTGCGAATACATGCTTGGATCCAAGAACTTGCTGTGCAGCCCTGGGCGAAAACCCCAGGTTATGGTGTGGTCGAATCGACTTATTATGCAAAAGCACGGCAGCTATAGTTCTGCAGATGCAATAAGCATGCCCGAAACCCCAGGCGCAAACCCTAAATGAACGATGAATCCTTCGTAATTCGGACTACGCAGCGCATTCAAGCGGGCGACTACGCCCAGGCGCGGCAGGCACTAGAAACCCATCTCAGTGCCCAAGCGGGCGATACCAAGGCTTTGGACTTGCTTTGCAAATTGGCAGATCGCAGCGGCGACTATGCCCATGCCGCCGACTGGCTGTGCCGCAGCCTGGAGATCGATGCCCACAACCACCGCGCCTATTGTTTTTTGGGCTATGTGATGTGCAAGCTGGGCCAGTTTGAGGGCGGATTGGAGTGTTACGACCAGGCTATTGCGCTCGACCCGGCGCAGCCAGCCTATTGGTGTGAACGCGCCGCAGCGCTGGCTGAACTGGACCGCCATGCCCAAGCAGTGGCGGCTTATGAGCAAGCCCTGATGCTCGACCCCAGTTATGCCGAAGCCCATGCCCACCTTGGCACGTCCTTACTTAGCTTGGGGCACACCGATGTAGCGATTGCACGGTTTGGCCAGGCCCTTGCCCTAGACGCCCGCTGCGTAAGTGCCTATTTAAATCGCGGCAACGCTTATCTTCAAAAACAAGAGCTTGCAAATGCCCTGGCTGACTATGACCAGACGATCGCCCTCCAACCCGATCACGCCTTGGCCTACGCCAACCGGGCCGCTGTACTCAAACACCTGCATCGCCTGGACGAATCGCTTCAAAGCAGCGACCGCTCTATCGCTTTGGATCCGCAGTATGTGGATGCGCGGTTTAACAAGTCCTTGACCCAACTGCTGCGCGGGGACTTGGACGAGGGCTTTCGCGGCTACCAGGTGCGCTGGCAAACGCCAACATTTGCCCCGATACGGCGCCAATTTACCCAGCCGCTCTGGCTGGGCGAAAGCGCTGTCCAAGGTAAACGCTTATTGGTGCATAACGAGCAAGGCCTGGGCGACTCGATTCAGTTTTGCCGCTTTGTAACCTTAGCGGCGCGCGCCGGGGCGCAGGTGATTTACGAAGTGGAAGCGCCGCTTTACGACCTGTTTCAATCCTTGGAAGGCGTCACAACACTAGTCCGACAACGTGAGCCCCTGCCCCCTTTTGACCTCTACTGCCCGGTGATGAGTTTGCCGATTGCCTTTAATTGCACGGTGCAAACCATTCCTGCACCTACGCCCTATCTCAAGGCAAAGCCCGGCAAGCTAGCCCAATGGGCCGATCGGCTCGGTCCTCGGCGGGGGCCACGCATCGGGCTGGTGTGGAGTGGCAATGCAAGCCACAAAGCAGACCAACAGCGCAGCATTGCCTTAGGCGATTTTCTCAATGCGCTGCCGCCGGGCCTAGCGTACTTCAGCCTCCAAAAAGAGCTGCGCGAACTCGACGCACAGGCCCTGGCCCAAGCGCCGCAGGTGCTCCATTTCGGCGCTGCATTGGCGGACTTTTCGGATACGGCGGCATTGTGTACCCATATGGACCTCGTCATTGCGGTGGACACCAGCGTGGCCCACCTGGCCGGGGCGCTGGGCAGACCGACCTGGCTGCTGCTACCCCACCTGCCCGATTGGCGCTGGCTGCTGGACCGTGAAGACTCGCCCTGGTACCCAGAAATGCGTTTGTTTCGGCAAGCCAGTGCGGGAGACTGGGGCGGCGTCTTACACAGTGTGCGCACCCAGCTTGCAAGCAAGCGCTGGTAAGGGTCTTTCCCTCACAAGACCTCTTGGCTGCGCCGTTGCCAGGGCTAGAGCAAACCCTTGGTAAACACCACTTCCGGGTCATTGGGTGCGATTTCATAGGCCAGTTGCAAATGGGCGCGTGCGGCATCCATGTCCTGCAAAGCGATCGCGATGCGCACCAAGCCCATGCGTGGGCGCACACTGCCTAGCTGGGTGTTGATCGCCGGGCCTTGCTGGGACAAAGCTATTTCAAAAGCGGTTTTGGCTTGCGCAAGCCGCCCGAGCAACTCCAGCAATTCTCCAATGCGGTGGGTAATCGCGGGTGAATCGGGCAAACGCACTGCCATCGCTTGCAGTTGCAACAGGGCTGCCTCCCCTTCACCGGCATGCAAGCCGTCCACCATCATGACGGCTAACTCGCCTGCCCAATAGTTCAATGCGCTATCGGACGCCCGCTGCCAAGCCTCTAGTGCAAGCGGCGCAGCAGCACTGGCCAGCGCAGCATCCCCCCAAAAGCGGGCCTGCTCTAAAAGCTTGAAATGCAAATACAGATCGTCCGGGTTTTGGCGCAAACTAGATTCGATGATGGCGGTATCGCGCTGCTTTTTGTTGCGGGCCTGTGCTATTTCCTTGCGATAGCCATGGTGGGTGATGGGTGCGGCAAGGTGCACCAGTTCCTGGCCGGTAGCGCGCAGTTGTGGCAGCAGGGTTTCAGCCACGTCTTCGTGGATGGCATGGCGAAACCGCACTTCAGGCGCGCGGCGGAACATGCGTAAAAGGCAAGCCTCCTGCACATGGCCATCCTCGCGCAAGTTTTGCATGGCCACCGTGGCCGCGCCTATTTGCCCGTCATCCAGAAGGACACGCGCTTGGGCCACAAATGCAGGCGATACATATTCATCCGGGTCCAGAAAAATAATCCATTCGCCGGTGGCAGCATCGAGCGAATGGTTGCGGGCCAGTGCGAAATCATGGCGCCAGGGCTGGTGCAAGACGCGCGCGCCTGCGGCCTCCAGCAGCGCCACAGACTGGTCCGTGGAGCCGGTATCCACCACCACCAGTTCGTCCCACAAACCGCGCACCCGCTCCAAAAAACCGGGCAGCATGTCGGCTTCGTCCTTGACGATCATGCACAGGGACAAGCGGGCGGGCGTTGGGTCGGTCATTCAATTCCTTTGTGCGAAGGACACTTTGGGCGGCGCTGCATTATGCAAGGCGACCTGATGAAGGCTAGCAACAGCAGCCTCCATGCGCAAAAGCGGGTGTCTAGCTTAGTTACAGGCATTACTTTTGCTTAAGTCAGGCTATGCCCCCCAACATCCCCACCCTAGCCACGCCCGCGAACCAGGCCATCAACTGCTGGCAGTGCCGGCATTTCGCGACCAGCTGGGACCCGGCGCTGCCTTATCTGTGCAAGCTCATGGGCTTTAAGTCCAAGATGCTGCCCTCTATACAGATACTGCAAGTGGATGGCCGCCCCTGCCAGGGCTTTGACGCCAAGCCTGCCAAAGCGACGCCCAAGCCCGGGGTGTCGGTAAGCCGTCAATAAACACTGGGAAACCCGTGGCACGGGATTTGCAGTTAGGGTGACTCCATAGACACCTTTTTGACCCTACCTACTTATGTCCGCGTCCCATTTGCCCATTTCAGCCCTCTGGCTGGACCCGTTTCGCCCGCTGAGCGCGGCGAACGCGCAGGCTTTGGCCGGCGCAGGTCTGGTAGTTACTACCGTTAGCACGCTAGACGCTTTGCAAGAAGCGCTGGCCGACGAAGAAGCCGCTTACGCCATGCTCGTCTTGGGTTTGGGCGGAGATACCAGCTTGCTAGAAGACAGCGCCACTCTGGTCAAAGCCAGCCGCCTCAACATTCCCCTGGTCTGCCGCACCGAACGCCGGCACCTGGAAGCCGCAATTGCCTCGATTCACCAAGGCGCCTGCCATGCTTTGGCTGCCGATGACTGGAGCACCGCCGCCTGGACCCAGACCGTCAGCCGCGCCCGCGCCGCCAGCCAGGCCGCCAAAACCATCGCAGTCAACGCCGCAGCCAGTGCGGTCGTAAGCGCCTCAGCCAACCACAGCGCA
This sequence comes from Rhodoferax sp., assembly GCA_040400575.1. Lineage (GTDB taxonomy): Bacteria > Pseudomonadota > Gammaproteobacteria > Burkholderiales > Burkholderiaceae_C > Allorhodoferax. The sequence continues at coordinate 99,429 of JBBAPX010000006.1, read as the reverse complement.
GCCCACCACCCCACCGTGCCCGCCCAAGAGCAGGTGCGCAGCGTCGTTTATGTGGACCCCATCAGCCGCAACTTGTTAGCCCTGGCCCACCGCGTAGCCCTGGCCAATGTGGCGGTGCTGATCGAAGGGCCCACCGGTTCGGGCAAGGAAGTGCTCTCGCGCGTGCTGCATGAGGCCTCGGCCAGCGCCAACGGCCCCTTTGTCGGCTTTAACTGCGCCGCCATGCCCGAGCACATGATTGAAGACATGCTCTTTGGCCATGAAAAAGGCGCGTTTACCGGCGCTGTGAAAGACCACCGCGGCCTGTTTGAACAAGCCCAGGGCGGCACCATATTTTTAGATGAAATCGGCGAACTGCCGCTGACCCTGCAAGCCAAGCTGCTGCGAGTATTGCAAGAACGTACGCTGGTGCGCCTGGGCGGTGAACGCACCATCGGCCTGGACGTGCGCGTGGTCGCTGCCACCAACAAAAACCTGCGCGAATGCATTAGCCAGCGCGAGTTCCGCGAAGACCTGTATTTCCGCCTGAGCACTTTCAAGCTGCGCGTACCCGCGCTGGCCGAGCGCCCTGGCGATATTTTGCCCATCGTGGCCCGCATGTTGGGCCGCCATGGCCGCAACGGCCAAAGCTGGAGTGTCAGCACCGCCGCGCAAACCGCGCTGCTAGCCTACCCCTGGCCGGGCAATGTGCGCGAGCTCGAAAACGTGGTGCAACGCGCCATGGTGCTATGCGCCGACCAACAAATCGACACCCCCCACCTGATGTTTGACGACATGTCGGTAGAGTCTTTGATGGCCAGTGGCTACCAAGCGCCGGCGCCATCCCTGCCTGCTGCGCCACCCGCAGTTGATCTGCAACTGGCCCAGGGCGTGCCGGCCAACATCGCCGAACTGCTGGCCTTGGCCCAAGAAGACGACAGCGCCGACATGCCCTTGCAAGCCGCAGTCAAACACAACGAACACACTTTGATCCGCGCCGCCTTGGAATCCTCGCGCAGCCGTCTAGAAGCCGCCGAAAAACTGGGCATCAGCCCGCGCACCTTGCGCTACAAGCTGGCCCGTCTGCGCGATAACTCGCTCAGCGAATTGGCTAACGCCTAAATAACGCCACCCGACCCGGAGCCCACGCCATGATTGAAAAAGCCACTTCCGCCGCCAGCATTGCATCGATGTTGCGCACCCTGGAAGCGCATTCGTCCCAGGCCAAAGGCCTGAGCGAGGACAGCGCCAGCGGCGTACAGAAAACCAACTTTGCCGAAATCATCAGTAAAGCCGTCAGCCAGACCAATGCCGCCCAGGTGGAGTCGCAAAACACGACCCGCGCCTTTGAAAGCGGCGAAGCGGTACCGCTGACCGAAGTGGTGATGAAGATGCAAAAGGCCTCGCTGTCCTTTGAAGCCACCTTGCAGGTGCGTAACAAAGTGCTCAAAGCCTACGAAGACGTGATGAACATGCCGGTTTAAGCAAAGCCCGACACACCTTGACTCAAATCCTGCGCTGAAAGAGAAACCCTATGGCAACCGCAACCGCACCTACCGCAACCCTGCTGCCCGGCGCCTCAGGCGCAGGCGCACTGGCGACCCGTCCAGGCGCTGGCGGACGCAATGCCCTGGCCACTGGCGGTGGCGACAACGCCATCCGACTGGACGACACGGGCATGCCCCTGGCCGACTACTCCGGCCCCTTTGGCCCGATCAAACAAATTTTGGACCAACCGGCGGTTAAAAAGTCCTTGCCTTTGATGGTGATCGCCGTAGCCTTACTCGCCTTCGCCTTGGTTTACACCCTGGTTAACCAGCCCAACTACCGCCCCGTGATGTCGGGCATTACCGAGGGTGACCAGCAAGCGGTTTTCGAAGCCCTCAAGACCGCCGACTTCAAACCTGTTATCGACAGCAGCAACGGCCAGGTAACGGTGCCAGTCACCCGCTACCACGAGGCCCGCATTTTTCTGGCCTCCAAGGGCTTGCCCAAGACAGCGACAACGGGATTGGATACGCTCAAAGACCAGTCGGCCATGACCACCAGCCAGTTCATGGAGCAGGTGCGCTACAACGCCGCCATCGAGCAGGAACTGGCGCGCAGCATCCAGCAAATTGACTCGATTCAAGCCGCCCGCGTGCACTTGGCCACCACCAAACCGTCGGTGTTTGTCCGCGACCGAACGCCGCCCAAAGCCTCGGTCGTCGTCACGCCCCATCAGGGGCGCAGTGTCAGCCCGACACAGGTGCAAGCCATTGTGCATTTAGTCGCTTCCAGCGTGCCTATGCTGGTGCCGGAAAACGTATCCATTGTGGACAACGTGGGTAAGCTCATGACCGATGCCTCCTCCGAGGCCGCCATGGGTCTGAACGCTACCCAATCCAAATACAAGCAATCGCTCGAAGACCTGTACCGCCATCGCGTGCTGGAAATTTTGGTGCCCATTGTGGGCGATGCCAACGTGCGCTCGCAAGTGAACCTGAACATTGATTTCAGCCAGAGTGAAACCACCTCGGAAGACTATGACCCCGCAGGTAAAGGGCCCAAGACGCGTTCTGAAATCACCAGCGAGGACCGCAACAGCGCGAAAGAAGCCTCGGGCATTCCCGGCACCTTGGCCAACACGGCGCCGCCTGCACCCACTACCACCTTGAACACCGCAGCCACCCCGGCCACCGCTACCGATGAGCGCAGCACCACAGCCGCGCGTGCCACCCGCAATTACGAATTTGACCGCCAGGTGCGCCATACCAAAGCAGCCTCAGGCGGCATCCAGCGTGTGAGCGTGGCCGTGGTGATCAATGAGCGCCCGCCCATCGCCCAGCCCAAGAACGACAAAGGCGAAGACCAGCCAGCCAAACCCAACCCCTATACTCCTGAAGAGTTGGAACGCTTACAGCAGTTGGTGCGCGGCGTAGTCGGTTTTGACGAAGCCCGCAAGGACGTAGTCAGCGTCATCCCGGCCAAGTTTGAACCCGATGTGCCCATAGACCTGTCGATTCCTTGGCACAAAGACGATGCAGTTTTGACCAACCTCAAGTCCGCGATGCTGGGACTCATGTTTGTGGCTTTCCTGATGGCGGTGGTGCGCCCCGTCGTGGTGCACATGATGGAGCGCGATAAGCAAGCCGCCGTGGAAGCGGCCGAGAGAGTCCAACTGGCACAGGAAGAAGTCCTGGCGCTGGAAAGGGCCCAGTCCGAAGAAGCGGCAGCAGCGGACGCCGAGCCTTCGGCAGCCGATACGCTCGAAGAGATGAAGGCGAAGATGAAGGCCAAGAAGTCTGGCATCTCTGCCGAGATGATGGACACGGCCAACACCTACGACGACAAAGTGGCCCTGATCCGCATGATCGTGGGCGACGACTCGGCCCGCGTAGCCAGCGTGTTGAAGAACATGATCAAGCCCAATTAAGGGGCGGTGAAGAAATAGATTTCTGGGAACTTAACGACTATGGCAGACGACAACAAAGCAACAGGCGCTGCGGGCTACAGCGACGCACTACGCCGCGAGATGTCGGAGTTGACCGGCACCCAGCGCGCTGCCGTGCTCATGTTGCTATTGGGCGAAGAGCAGGCTGCCAACATCATCCGCTTTCTCAGCCCCAAAGAAGTACAGGGTTTGGGCGCCGCCATGGTGCAAGTGGCCGAGCTTTCGCAAGAGGCAGTCAATGCGGTGCTAGACGAATTTTTGGCCGAAATCAAACGCCAAACCAATCTGGGCCTGGGCACTTCGGACTATGTGGACAAGGTATTTCGCCGCGCTTTAGGGGATGACAAAGCCGCCTCGGTGCTGGGTCGTATCAACCCCGGCCATGGCAGCAAAGGTTTGGAAATTTTGACCTGGATGGACGCGCGCTCGATTGCCGACATGATCCAGGCCGAGCACCCGCAGGTGGTGGCGATTATTCTTTCTGTGTTGGAAACCGGCGTCGCCGCTGAAGTGCTGAATTTTCTGCCGCCCGATGCACGCGCCGAAATCATGCAGCGCGTGGCCAGCCTGGAGCAAGTGCAGCCCTCGGCCATGGATGAGCTCGAGGCGATCATGAAAAAGCAGTTCTCTACCAACTCCTCTTCCAAGTCCTCCAGTCTGGGCGGCGTCAAGGCGGCTGCCAATATATTGAACCAGACCAAAACCACTTTGGAAGCCGCCGTGATGAGCGGTTTGCGCGAAATCGACCCGGACCTGATGCAACAGATTCAGGACAATATGTTCACCTTCGAGAACCTGGTGGGCGTGGACAACAAGGGCATTTCCAAAATCATGGCCAACGTGGACCCCGATTTGATGATGAAGGCCCTCAAAGGCGCCAGCGAAGCCGTCAAAGAAAAATTCTTGGGCAGTATGTCCGAGCGCGCACGCGGTATGTTCCGCGACGACATGGAGGCGCTGCCACCGATGCGACTTTCCGACGTGGAGACCGCCCAAAAAATGGTCATGCGCGCAGCACGCAAACTGGCCGACGCCGGCGACTTGGTGCTAGGCGGCGGGGCCGACTATGTCTAACACGGCGCAAGCCGAAGCGCGTAAGCCTGAGGTCCGCCCTGCGCGGGTTTGGCAACCCACCGACTTATTGCACCCGATTGCCCCCGAGGGCGGTTTTCTGCCCAGCCCCTGGAAACCCACCCAAGCCGCGGGCTTTGATCCGCAAGGTTTTGCGACCCCGGTGTTAGACCTGCAAGCTATGGCCCGCGAAGCGGCGGCGAAAGCCGCTGCGGCGCATCCGCCGCAAGACGAGCAGGATGACGCGGCGCAAGCCGATGCACCAGAAGCACCAAGCGCACATAGCGACGAGGCTTCGGATGCCGAGCAAACTCAGAGCACCAAGCCCGAGCCGTCTCCAAGCACACCCGCTGCCCCCGCCATAGACGCCCAGGCCCTGGAAAAAGCCCGCGCGGAAGGCCACGCACAAGGCATGGCTGAGGCGCGCGCCCAACTGCAGGCCCAAGCCACTAGCGAAGCGCAAGCCGCCTTGGGCCAGGACCATGCACTCGTAGAAAAACTACAAGCCGCATTGGCCGACCTGCAACAAAGCCCGCAAAGTTTTTTTGAACCCCTCAAACGCCTCTCCCTGCACTTAGCCGAGCAACTGGTGTTAGCCGAGTTGCAGCTCGATGGCAGCGCCATTGAGCGTCTGGTGCAGCGCTGTGTGGACGATTTGGGGCAACACGATGAATCCATGGTGACGGTGCATTTGCACCCCAGCGATGTCGAACGCCTGCACAGCATGCGCGAGCGTACCGGGCTCAATGAAGGCTCTTCGTTGCGCCTGCAAGCCGACGAAACCCTGCTGCCCGGCAGCGTGCGCGCCAGCGCCCATGACGCTATCGTGGAAGACTTGATCACTGAGCGCCTGAGCACCCTGGCGCGCGGCCTGCACATCGACGCACCGCGCTGGAGTGCGCAAACGGCATTTAGCGCCGAGCGCATTGCCACCGACCGCCTGCCCAGCAGCCGGGTAGAAGATGCGCAGCCACGCATGGCCGCAGCCGCGCCCTATGCTGCCGTGTCGACAGCCCATGCTGCGACCTTGGACGAGGTACAAGATGCGCCTATGCCGGCGCATGCGCCTTCGGGCTATGACACGGTAGCTGCGATCGACGAGATTTTGAACGACGAAAACCATGTTTGACTTTGGGGCTGACGTCAGCCAAGCCATACCTAAGCTGCACAGCAAATTGCCCCAGCGCAGCGGTACGCTGGTACGTTTGGTCGGCCTGCGCTTGGAAGCGCGCGGCATCATGGCACCTATCGGTGCCTGCTGCGAAGTGGTGGGCTTGAGCGGCCAACGCATAGAAGCCGAAGTCGTCGGCTTTGCCGACAAAACCATTTACCTGATGCCATTTTCCGAGCCCACGGGCATCGGTCCGGGTGCCACCGTGCGCGTGCTGAGCGACAGCGGCCATGCTTTGCTAGGTGAAGAATTGCTGGGCCGCGTGATCGACGCACAAGGTGAAGCGCTCGATGGCCGTCCTAAACCGGCCTGCACCACCAAACTGGGCTTGCTCGGCTTGCCCATCAACCCCATGGAACGCGGTCCGATTGACCGGGTGCTGGACGTGGGCGTGAAAGCGATTAACGGATTATTGACACTGGGGCGCGGCCAGCGCGTGGGCCTGGTAGCCGGATCGGGTGTGGGCAAAAGCGTGCTTTTGGGCATGCTCACGCGCTTTACCAAGGCCGATGTGGTGGTGATCGGCCTGATCGGCGAGCGCGGCCGCGAAGTGCAGGCCTTCATCAACGAAACCCTAGGGCCTGAAGGCCTGGCCAAAGCGGTAGTGATCGCCGCGCCGGCCAATGTCTCGCCGGTCTTGCGCCTCAAGGGCGCGCACCTGACGCATGTGGTGGCGGAGTATTTCCGGGACCAGGGCAAAGATGTGTTGATGCTGGTGGACAGTCTGACCCGCGTCGCCCATGCGCAGCGCGAAATCGGCTTGGCCATTGGCGAGCCGCCCACGTCCAAAGGCTATCCGCCTTCGGTCTTTGCGCTCTTACCCAATTTAATTGAACGCGCCGGCGTAGGCCGCCACGGCCATGGTTCGATCACCGCGATCTACACCGTGCTGGCCGAGGGCGATGACGGCAACGACCCGATCGTGGATATCGCCCGCGCCTCGCTAGACGGGCAGGTCATGCTCTCGCGCAAGCTGGCTGATGCTGCGCACTACCCAGCCATTGACCTGACCGGTTCGATATCGCGTGTGATGCAAAACCTGCTGGCACCCACCGACTTGAAACTGGCCAACCGCTTTAGGCGCCTGTGGTCGCTCTACCAACAAAACGTGGACCTGATCCAGGTCGGCGCTTACCAACCGGGCACGAACGGCGAAATTGACCAAGCCATCGCATTGCGCTCGGCCATGGAGACTTTTTTGCGCCAGGACATGTACACCGGTATTGACGAAAGCCAGACCCGCGCAGATGTGCGGGTGCTGATGGAGCAATAGCCATGCAAGTACGCGCCTGCTGGTCCGCGCTGGAGAACAAGGCCGAGCGCAAAATCACACGCATCCGCGAGGATACGGCGCGCGCGCAAGAGCTGCGCCAGTCGCTGCTCGCCAGTCAGGCCAAGTTGGAACAGATGTACCAGGAATACTACGAAAAAAACGCGGCCAATAGCAGCTACAAAGGTATGACCGACGCGATGAACCAGCGCCAGTTCATGTCCCAGCTGCTAAATTTGCGCGAACGCGTGAAAAGCGATATCGAGCGTTCGCAAACGCATTTAACTACGCTGGCGCACCACCTGGTGCTGGCCGAAACCGAACGTCTGAAGATGCAAACGCTGACAGAAAACGACCGCTTGGCCGTTGCCAAGTTTGTCGAAAAACGCGAGCAGTCGCGTATGGACGAATTGGGTGTGATGCAATTTAACCGGGCCCAGACCCCATGAACCCCTCAGGCGGCTTGCGCTGGCATTGGAAAGCTTGGCGTAGCCTGCAGCTTTGGGAACCCACGTGCCAGGACATCGCTACTTGGTTGGCAGAACAGCCCGCGCAGCGCAGCGAATTACTGCTGATCGGTGCCAGCGCCGGTTGGATGATGTCCAGCCCCTGGTTGGCGGGATTTCGCAAAATCACCACCTACGATATCGACCCTTTGGCAGGTCCGCTGTTTCGCTGGCGCCACGGCAAAGCCTTGGCGGCCTCGGGCACCGAGCTTCTGTGCGAACGCGGTGACGCACTCAACCAATTGGGCGAGGTACTGCAAGCACACCGCCAGGCGCTGGTGCTGTTTGACAATGTGCTGGGCCAAATTCGCTTTCACCACCCGGACGTGGACGAGGCCAGCCACCGCATCGCCAGCATCCGGCGTCGCCTGCGCGGCCGGCACTGGGGCAGCATCCATGACGCCTACTCCGGCCCGGTGCGCACACCGGTATCGCGCCGTGCCCACACGCCCATGATGCGCAGTGTGCAGCCACCCTACCCGACTGCCAGTGCCCGCAAACGCGACCAGCAGGAGCCTGCCCAGCGAGCCGCCTTTGCCGCCTTTGGCAGCCAACTCGATGCCGATGGCGCCTGGCTGGACCACCTCACCGGCGACTTGTTTCCCCCCGGAACCCAAGTCAGCCATATCGCCTGGCCGCACCTGGACGATTACTGCCACTGGCTGCAAGCCGCGTGGATGGAGCCGCAATGACCATGCAAGACACATCGCACACAAGGCCAGCGCCCGGGCGGTTGCGCGGCATCCGCCGGGCATTGGCCGTGGCGACCCTGCTGCTCGCCGCTTGTGGTGGCGTGCCCGAGGAGCCGCTGGTCGAAGCACCCGCGCTCCCAGCAAGCGAAGTAACACCACCCGCACCGCCGGTAACGCTTTTGGCCGGGCTTTACAAGGGAAGCTTGGACAGCAACCCCAGCCGCGAATTTTTGGCGCTGGTAGTTCCCGACGTTGGGAAAAATGTGCATGTGTACGGCTGGTACTACAACGCCAACGATCCGCATCTGGCGCATCTCTACAAAGGTGAATTGGAACTCGGCATCGAGGGCAGTGCGACCCATGTGCCGCAGAGCTGGCGGGTTATTGAAGGGGCCAATAGCTACCCGGCAAACGCCAGTGTCTCGGCTTCATCGCTTCAACAATTGTCAGCCAATCTGTCCATTAGCCGTAGCAGCATCGCCAATTACACGCTGACGGCTGCGGCTTTGCCCCAAGCAGGCTATGACCTCAGCGCCACGCCGATGAACCTGAGCAACAGTAGCTGGAACGGGCACTGGTCAAGCGCAAACACCACGGCAGTGGGTAGGCTGCAATTTGGAGTCAACGGCGAACCGGATGCTTCAGACACTTTTTGGAACTGTTTGAGCGGCAACGCGGCGACTTGGAGATGGACTGCGCAATCTTTGAATTATTTCAAGGTAACGCTTTCCTTAGGTTCAATCACTCTGTGCCCTAGTTGGGAAAAACAGGTTCTTGAAGGCGTGGCGACGGTGTCCAAACAAAACGACGTCTATCAATTAGATATGATGCTGTTGGACGGCAAGGGCGCCGGAATTTCTTACCGCGGAACACGCTAAAGCTGCCATGGTGATTCAAGATTCTAGTTTTCGTGCCGATAAAACAGCAATAGGTTTGCCGGCTTCAATCCGGTGCCCATTCTTTGCGTGCATCGTTGAAATGTCTACTTTTCAGACTCCCTATCCGAAAGAAAAGCTATGAAAAGAATCCTGTTGGAAGTATTTTTGGTCGCCGCTCTGATCGGCGCCAGCGTGTTTGGTTTTATGAACCAAAAGCAAGCAAGCGTGTCCAAGGCAAAAATTACCGAGCTCAATGCTGCGGTAGAGACGGCTGAAAAGTCGGCCAAAGAAAAAGAAGAAAGTATTAAAGGCGCGGAAGAAGAAATGCAAGCCTTGCAAGGGGAATTGACCGCACTGGAGGGAAAAGCCAACCAACTTGAAGCGGTCAAAGCGGCCCTGGCCAGCGGCTCAACCTTGAGCGACTTGGAAAACGCTTACAAAAAGGAAAAAAACCTTTCTGCTGAACGCCAGACCGGCTTGGGCGCACTGCGCATGCTGACCAAAGGTGCTGAAGACCCTGGCGCCCTGGAGGCCTTTCGCAAAGCGCTGCAATTGTCCGAACTCGGTGACCGCAAGAACACGATTTGTGCGGCCCAGTTAGGTTTGGTCGCTGCAGGCGAAAAAATCAAGGTCATGGCCGATTGCCTGCCCAAGTCTGAAAAAGCGGGCAGCGGCGACAAGGAAGAAAAAGACAGCCACGATAAAGACGATGGCAAGGGCAAAAAAGAGGATGCCAAAGGCAAAGCCAAGGACGATGGCCACGGTAAGAAGGATGACGGCCACGGTGCCAAAAAAGACGATAAGCATGCCGCCGCCCATTGGGATTATGAAGGCGAAATGGGCCCAGAGAAATGGGGCAAGGAATTCCCCACCTGCGGCAAAGGCAAGTCACAGTCACCGCTGGACATCAAAGGGCCATTCGTCAAATCACGCATGGTGGTGAGCGCCGACTACAAAGAAGGAGCCCTTAAATTGATCAACAACGGGCACACCATCCAAGTCAACACCCCGCCCGGTAGCAAGCTGCGGGTCGACGGTATCGTCCATGAATTGCTGCAGTTTCACTTCCACAGACCCAGCGAAGAAAAAATAGACGGCAAGCCCATGGCTATGGTGGTGCACTTTGTGCACAAAAACGCCGCTGGCAAGCTCGCTGTGTTGGGCGTTTTGCTCAAAGAAGGCAATGAAAACCCCGGCATCAAAACTCTGTGGGCTAACCTGCCCAAAGAAGAGAACGTGGAGTATCTGCCAGAGGGGGTGAGCTTCAACCCGGGCAATCTGCTGCCGCGTGAGTTTGATTTCTACAGCTATGAAGGCTCGCTCACCACGCCACCGTGTACCGAAGGCGTGCGCTTCTTTATTCTCAAGACCACGGTCAACATCGCCAAGGAACAGGTGCAAGCCTTCCCCTTCAAGATGAATGCCCGCCCGGTGCAGCCGCTCAATGGTCGTGAGCTACTGAGCAACTAAAAAAGCGACTGCCAAGCCGCCCACTCCGTGAAAGCTCCATTATGAAAAAGCAATCCTCCATGGGCGCCGTGCTGGCGGCCGTGGTGATCACTCTGATCATCGCGGCGCTGACGGGTTGGGGCCTGGTGGCCTTGGGCGTCATTCACCTGGAGCCCTCGGGATCGGTCAAGCGTGATGGTGACCTAGAAAGCGCCAAGGACAAACTGGCCAAAGTCAGCGGCCAGTTTGTGTGCGAGGTCACGGTATCCACCCCCCAGGGCGCGCTCAATTCTGAGCCCAAGGTCTACCCGGATATGTTGGTAGCCGGCCTGGAGCCCGATGCGGGCTCAGGGTGGTACCAAGGTGAATACTCCATCACGGAATCGCGCAAAGGCGCTCTCAAAATGGAAGGCACCAAGGCCTTTGTCAGCCGCCCGGCGATGTTTGAGCGCTTTGGGCAGATGGTGACGCAAGAGGAGTTCACCATCGACTTGGCCGATGGGGCGTTCGTCCAAACCCTGACTTTCAAAGACGGTACACGCAGGCACATGATCAAAGGCGTGTGCGCGAGGTTCCTGAGAGCGCCCTTCAAATAAAACCTCTTCAACCGCCATAACGACGCCACCGCACGGTGGCGTTTTTGTGTGGCCTGCAGGATGCACCTGAGCAGCTAGCGGCTACCTACAATCGACTCTCATGAACTTTCTCACCATGCTCGCCCAGGCTGAGCGCAGCAACCAGTCGCTGGTCTGCATCGGGCTGGACCCGGACCCCGCCAAGTTCCCTATGCACTGGCGCGGCGATGCCAGCAAAATTTTTGACTTTTGCGCCGCCATCGTCGATGCCACGGCCGACCAGGCGATTGCATTTAAGCCGCAAATCGCCTACTTTGCAGCGCATGCCGCTGAAGGCCAATTGGAGCGCCTGATGGCGCATATGCGCGCTAGCGCACCGCAAGTGCCGGTGATTTTGGATGCCAAGCGCGGCGACATTGGCAGCACCGCGGAGCAGTACGCCAAAGAGGCCTTCGATCGCTACGGGGCCGACGCCATCACGCTATCGCCCTTTATGGGCTTGGATTCGGTACAACCCTATTTGCGCTACCCCGACAAGGGCGCTTTTTTGCTGTGCCGCACCTCCAATCCCGGTGGCGACGATTTTCAGAACCAGCGCCTGCAAGATCTGCCCGGTGCACCGCGCTTGTATGAACATATCGCGCACCTGGCCCAAGGCCCCTGGAACGAAAACGGCCAGCTCGGCCTGGTGGTGGGCGCCACCTACCCGCGAGAACTAGAACGGGTACGAACCCTGGCGCCGACCGTGCCGCTCTTAATCCCGGGGGTGGGCGCACAAGGCGGCGACGCGCAGGCCACCGTGCAGGCTGCCTGGCGAGGCACGGCAGAGCACACCAGCGGGCCGATCGCGGTCAATGCATCGCGTTCCATCATTTACGCGTCAGCGGCAGCCGATTTCGCGCAAGCAGCCCGGCGCGAGGCCAGCGCCTTGCGCATGAGCTTGCAAGAGGCACGCGTTTTCAGCGCCTAAGCGGGGTGCGAAACCGACCAAATCAAGACGATAGCCACCGGTCATTTTTTGTAAAGGTTTTCAATGCAGCTCTACACCGCGCCACGCGCTCCTAACCCCCGTCGCGTGCATATCTTTATGGCGGAAAAAGGCATCACTACGATTGCGCAAGTACCCATAGACCTCAATGCCGGGGAACACCGCGCGAGCGACTACCTGGCGAAAAGCCCTTTGGCCAAAGTGCCAGCGCTGCAGCTGGACGATGGACGGGTACTGACAGAAACCCGGGCGATTTGCACCTACCTGGAAGGCCTGTTTCCCGAGCACAATTTGATGGGCCATGACGGCACCGAGCGTGCCTTTATCGAGATGGCCGACAGGCGCGTGGAGTGGACGATTTTGCTGGGGGCGGCCAACAGCATCCGCCACAGCCACCCAGGCCTGGCGACGCTGGAGCAGCCACAGTTCCCGGAGTATGGACAGTCACAAACTGCCAAGCTCAAAGCCAATTTACAAGTCTTTGACGCACTGCTCCACAACCAGGACTGGATGGCCGGCGAGCGCTTTACCATCGCCGATATCACCGCTTTTTGCGCCCTAGAGTTCGCACGCGGCCTCTTGAAATTCAAACCCGCTGACCTAGGCTACGAGGCCCTGCAAGCCTGGCGCGAACGGGTAGCAGCACGCCCCGCAGCCCAAGTGCCCTAAAAATGCGCTAGGCTTTTGGCGGCGCCGCCGCCCGTTGCGTGGCCAACACCTTGTCCACGCGGCGGCCATCGAGGTCTATCACCTCAAACACCCAGCCTTGATGGGTGATGCGTTCACCCAGCCTAGGCAAATGGCCGGTCAAGGCCATCAGCAAACCCGCCAAGGTGTTGTAGCGGCCCCGGTCTTCGTCCGGCAGTTCATCCAAGTCCAAACGCGCCTTGACTTCATTGACCGGCATGACGCCGTCGAGCAACCACGAGCCATCTTCGCGCCGTGTGGCCCAGGCCTCCGCTTGCGCGCCGTATTGCAATTCACCGGTAATCGCCTCAAGCAAGTCGCGCGGCGTGAGCAGGCCTTGCACCACGCCATACTCGTCTACGACAAACAGCAAGCGTGCCGCTTTCAGACGAAACTGCTCCAATAACTCCATACCGCTCAAGGTCTCGGGTACGAAAACCGCCGCTTGCGCAAAAGCGGCAATCGGCTCTTGGCTGTGCGCGCCCAAGTCCAGCAATTGCGCTACGCTGATCACGCCCACCACATCGTCCAGTGAAGCGCGGCACACCGGGTACCACGAATGCGCACCCTTGCCTGCGCCACGCCCGGCCAATCGCAAGCAATCGTCGACGCTAGCCGAGGCGTCTAGCCATTGCACATCGCTGCGCGGTGTCATCAGCGAGGTAAGCGGGCGTTCATCCAGCTGGAAGACGTTTTGCACCATTTGGTGCTCATGTTCTTCGATCAGGCCAGCGTCCACGCCCTCCTCCAGACTGGCCGATATTTCTTCCTCGGTCACCGCGCGCGCGGTATTGGTGTCTATGCGCAAGAGCTTGAGCACGGCGGCGGTCGTGCCCGAGAGCAGTTTCACAAAGGGCTTGGCCGCCTGCGCCAGCCACAGCATGGGCCGCGCCACCCAGCAGGCCATGGTTTCGGGATGCAATTGGCCAATACGCTTGGGTACCAGCTCGCCAAAAATAATGGTGGTAAAAGTAATGGCAGTGACTACCAAAGCCGTGGCGGTGAGCCCCGCCGCCTTGTCTGCCATACCCAGTGCCACCATCCACCCGGCCACGTCGTCGCTGAAGGCGGCCTCACCGACAATGCCGTTGAGCACGCCAATCGAGGTAATGCCCACTTGCACGGTAGACAAAAATTGGTTGGGGTTGCTTAACAATTCCAAAGCGGCTTGGGCACCCTTGTCTCCGGCCTCGGCCAAGGCGACCAAGCGGGCACGGCGGCTGGCGGTGAGCGCCAATTCGGACATGGCAAAGACGCCGTTGAGCAGCGTCAAAAATACGATCAGCAAAAATTCCATGGAATCCACAAGACAATCAGCGGTATGGCACTTTACTTGATCGGCGATATCCAGGGCTGCGATGGCGCGCTGGAACGCTTATTGACCCATATCGATTTTTCGCCCAGCCGCGATACGCTGTATGTGCTGGGCGACCTGGTCAACCGCGGGCCCGACTCCGCCAGCGTGCTGCGCCGCTTACGGGCGCTCGATGGCGCGGCGCACTGCCTGCTGGGCAACCACGACCTGCATTTGCTGGCCGTGGCGCAGGGGCTGCGTAAAGCGCACCGCAAAGACACGCTCGAAAGCGTGTTGCAGGCCCCGGACCGGGAAGACTTGCTTGACTGGTTGCGCCACCGGACTATGGCCCTGCACTTGCGCCACCATGGCGCCTCGGTGTTGATGGTGCACGCCGGGGTCCTACCGGTATGGACCTGCGAGAAGACCATGGCCCTGGCCGCTGAAGTGCAAACCATGCTGCGCGGCCCGGACTATGCCGCTTTTTTGGCGACGATGTACAGCAGCTTGCCGGACCAGTGGGATGATGGCCTGCAAGGTAATGACCGTTTGCGCGTGATCGTCAACGCCTTGACGCGCATCCGCTTTTGCGACGCCCAGGGGCGCATGGAGTTTGAAACCAAGCAAGGTCTGGACGCCACGCCCGCAGGCTACACAGCCTGGTTTGACGCGCCGGACCGGCGCACGGTTGGCGACACCGTGGCCTTCGGGCATTGGTCTGCGCTAGGATGGTTGGGCCGCAGCGACGTGCTGTCCTTGGACAGTGGCTGCGTTTGGGGAGGCTGCCTGAGCGCGCTGCGCCTGGATGCGCCCGATGGGCAGGGGCGCCTAAAGCATACGCTGATGCAAGTGCCCTGCGACCAGGCACAAGCGCTGGACGATTAAGACGAGGTTTCTTCCGCCGCCTTGAACAAAAAGGCCACGCGCCGCTTGGGCTTGATATTGGCCGAGATGCTGCGCCCGCCGGTGCGCGGAGCCGCTTCCCAGGAGGGCTTGACTTCCGTTGCTACGCTGGGCTCGTAAGGCTGGTCAAAAAACGGGTCTTTGGGTGGTGCAGGCGGGCGGGTGTAGTCACGCCGGGGAGCGCGTTCGTCGCGGGCCGGCCGGGCGTACTGGCCTTCATGCGCAATATCACGCAAACCACCCCGCTCGGTGCTGCGCGGGGCACGGCGCGAATCGTCGCGCGCTTCGTCCTGGTACATACGCCGCCCATCGTTGATACGGCCTTGGGCGCTGATGTTGGGGCTGTCCTCTTCAAACTCGATAGCTTCGAGTTCAATCTTGGTTTTGATCAGCTTTTCGATGTCAGCCACCAAGCGTGCATCGTTTTTACCGCCCACAAAGCTCACGGCCAGACCGGAAGCTCCGGCGCGGCCAGTACGGCCGATGCGGTGCACATAGTCTTCGGCGTTAAAGGGCACATCAAAGTTGAACACGGCAGGTACGTCTTTGATGTCCAGGCCGCGCGCGGCCACGTCGGTACAGACCAGCAAATCGACCTCACCGCTTTTAAAGGACTCCAAGGCTTTGAGGCGCTCGTCCTGGCTTTTGTCGCCATGCAAAGCGGTGGTTTTGAGGCCTTCGCGCTCCAAGGAACGCGCCAGCCGTGCGCAGCCTAGCTTGCTGTTCACAAACACAAAGGCTTGCTTGAGCTGGTGCTTACGAATCACATGGTGCAGGGCGCGGCGCTTATCGTCTTCGCCCACGCTGTAAAAATGCTGCTCCACTGTGGAAGCCGTGGCATTGGAACGCGCCACCTCGATGGTGATGGGGTCCTGCAAATAGCTATTGGCCAGGCGCTTGATTTCTGGCGAGAAAGTGGCCGAAAACAAAAGCGTAGTGCGCTGCTTGGGCAGGTAACTCAGGATGCGCTGCAAATCGGGCAAAAAGCCGATGTCCAGCATACGGTCGGCTTCGTCCAGCACCACATATTCCACCTGATTGAGCACCGCGTTTTTAGCCTCAATATGGTCCAGCAAACGGCCCGGCGTGGCCACCAGCACTTCCACGCCTTTTTTGAGCTCGGCGGTTTGCGGCTTCATGTCCATGCCGCCAAACACCACGGCGCTGCGCAGCTGCGTGTATTTGGCATAGAGCTTGACTTGCTGGGCCACTTGGTCGGCCAGCTCGCGGGTAGGCAAGAGCACCAGGGCACGCACCGGGTGGCGCGCCGGCGAGGTGGAGGCGTTTTCGTGCTTGAGCAGGCGGTGTAGCAGGGGCAGCGAAAAAGCGGCCGTTTTGCCGGTGCCGGTCTGGGCGGCGCCCATTACGTCTTTGCCGGTCATCACCACGGGGATGGCCTGGGCCTGGATAGGCGTCATGGATTCGTAGCCCATTTCGGCCACCGCACGGGCCAAGGGCGGGGCCAGTTGCAGCTGGGCAAAGGCCATGACAGGGGTGTCTGTCGTGAGGGAATCAGGGGAGTTCAGGGCTGCGGTATCAAGAGTCTGTTCGGGCATGCATAGCAAAAGTAGTGGCTATCCATCCGATAGCAGGTTGCCCCGGGAACCAGGGGCGCAAGCCGGATTATCCCTGATACGGCGCAAATGCGGCTTTTTCAGGCTTTGGGCAGGGTGACGCCCACTTGGCCCTGGTATTTGCCACCCCGGTCTTTGTAGCTGGTCTCGCAGACTTCATCGCTTTCAAAGAACAGCACCTGCGCGCAGCCCTCGCCGGCATAAATCTTGGCCGGCAGCGGCGTGGTGTTGGAAAACTCCAGGGTGACATAGCCCTCCCACTCCGGCTCAAAGGGGGTGACGTTGACGATGATGCCGCAGCGGGCATAGGTGGATTTACCCAGGCAGATCGTCAGCACGTTGCGCGGGATACGGAAATATTCCAGGGTACGCGCCAGCGCAAAGCTGTTGGGCGGGATGATGCACACATCGTCATGGAAATCGACAAAGCTCTTTTCGTCGAAATTTTTCGGGTCCACCACGGTGCTGTGGATATTGGTGAAAACCTTGAACTCGGGCGCGCAGCGGATGTCATAGCCGTAGCTGCTGGTGCCGTAGGAGATGATTTTTTTGCCCTCGGCCTCACGCACCTGGCGGGGCTCGAAGGGCTCTATCATGCCGGTGCTTTCGGCCATGCGGCGTATCCATTTGTCGCTCTTGATACTCATACGATAGATCTTCCGGTTGCTTGCGGCTATTGTAGGCAGCGGCTTACAACGCGCAGGCGGCCTTAAAACCGCCCAGCCGGCTGCCACATTCCAGCGCGTTCGGCCACGGTGGCGGCCAGCACCGTGCGCTCGATCAGCCGGTCGTCACCCAGGACGATGAGGGAAAACAAAAGTTCGTCCAGGGTGTTGGCCAACTTCGTTTTGCGCGCCAGCAAAGGGGTTGCCTTGGGCTGTAGCACCACGAAATCCGCCTCGCAACCGGGCAGTAAATTGCCCACCACCCCTTGCAAGCCCATGGCCCGGGCGGCGCCTGCGGTGTGTTGCCACCACAGGTGCTGCGGTGAAAGCGATAAACCGGCTTTAGAGCGCCCCTCCCGCCCCACGTAATACGCCGCCAGCATGGTCTGAAAAGGGCTGAAACTGGTGCCGCCGCCCACATCGCTGGCCAAGCCGTAGGCAAAACCGGCTGCATTGGCACCGGCGTAATCAAAATAGCCGCTGGCCAAAAACAAATTGCTGGTCGGGCATACCGCGGCCGACGCGCCGCTGCTGCGCATGAGTGCGCGGTCTACCTCGTCAAAGTGGATGCAATGGGCATAGACCGCGCGCTCGCGCAGCAGGCCAAAATCCGCATAGGTCGCCAAATAGCTGCTGGAGTTTGGAAACAACTCCCGCGCCCAAGCGATTTCATCCTGGTTTTCGGCCACATGGCTTTGAATCCAGACATCCGGGTATTTGGCCGCGAGTTCCCCCGCGCCGCGCAATTGCGCATCGGTGGAGGTGGGCGCAAAGCGCGGCGTGATGGCATAACCCAAGCGGTCTTTGCCATGCCATTGCTGAATCAATTCCTCCGACTCCACCAAGCTGTGCTCTACCGCGTCGCGCCCCCGGCCGGGCTGGTTGAGCAAGGCCGCCGGGGCATGCCGGTCCATCAGGCACAGGCCGGTCACCAGGCGCATGCCGCGCCGCTCTGCCTCAGAAAACAAAGCGTCCACCGAGTTACGGTGCGTGGTGGCAAAGGCCAGCGCGGTGCTCACGCCGTTGCGCAGCAACTCATCGATAAAAAAAGTAGCCGCCTCAGCGCAATAGGCCGGGTCGGCAAAGCGCTGTTCTTCGGGGAAGGTGTAGTTTTCCAGCCATGGCAGCAAACCGTCAGCCGGTGAGCCTATGACATTAATCTGCGGGAAATGCACATGCATGTCCACAAAACCCGGCGCGATGATGCGCCCGGGCAAGGGTTCCACCGGTAAGCGGCAGTTCAGCGCAGACAGGCTGCGCCAGTCGCCAATGGCTTGCACCACTTCGCGGCCCTGCGCATCAGGCGCCACAACCAGCAAACCGTCTTCTTCCCACTGTGCGTGCGGCTGCGCCGGGTCGGGAAACCACAAGAGGCTGGCCCGGTAACCGCGCGCGCTCATGCACGCTCCAGCGTGCAGCTATCTCCCAGCGCCTCGCGCCAGACGCGCACCCGTGCCAAACCGGCAAAGTCCGCCGCCAGTGCCCGCCAAATAAAGGCACACAGGTTTTCCAAGGTAGCCGGCCCCAGGCCGGGTACTTCGTCCAAAAGGCGGTGGTCCAGCTGCGGGCGCAAGGCCTCAATGCGCCGGCGCACCTGGCCCAGGTCCACCACCATGCCCGATTGCGTGTCGGGCCGGCCCGCTATGCTGACCTCGGCGTAGTAAGTGTGGCCATGCACGCGCAAGCTGCCTTCGGTCTCTATCTCGCGGCGCAAGGTGTGCGCGGCGTCGAAAAAAAACTTTTGGCTGATGCAAAAGTCTTGGGGGGGGGTGTGGGACATGAAAGAACTTTCTTCAATAGGCGTGGCGGGCTGCACAACCAAGGGCGCTCAGCGGATGCCGGTCACTTTATGCGTTTGCATACTGAGCTTCCACACCGGCTGCTGCAGGCACAGGTCTATGCATATCTCGGTATTGCGTTTTTGCAGCACATCGTCCAGCGGCTGTAGTCGGTGGTGGCTAAATGCTAGGCTTTGCATGGCTTGCATGTCGGCTATCGAAAAGCCCAACTGCGGCCACACGAGTTTGAGTTCATGCCCCTGGCGCTGCACCCAAGGCGCACCGGCTTTGGGGCTGACGCAGAGCCAATCAATGCCCGCGGGCGCGGCGATGCTGCCATTGGTTTCTACCGCGATTTCAAAGTCCTGAGCATGCAAAGCGTCGATCAGTTCAGTATCGACCTGCAACAAAGGTTCGCCGCCGGTCAGCACCACAAAACGCTGCGCGGCAAAGCCTGCAGGCCACAGCGCTGCGATTTGGGCTGCCAATGCGGCCGCACTGTCAAAACGCCCACCCAGCGTGCCATCGGTGCCGACAAAGTCGGTATCGCAAAAGCGGCAGACAGCGCTGGTGCGGTCTTGCTCACGGCCAGACCATAAATTGCAACCGGCAAAGCGGCAAAACACCGCCGGCCGACCGGCATGCGCGCCTTCGCCTTGCAAGGTATAAAAAATTTCTTTAACCTGGTAGCTCATAGAGCCTGCCCTGCAACGAAATAGGCGCGTGGCGGGCGAGCAGCTTGAATTTCGCGGACAGCGGGCGCATGAGCGCACCCTATCGCAGCGAGGTTTTTATACATGGTAGTCCTCTACATGGCCCGGGGTTAGAACTTCAACACCCCCGCCGGACCCGGGGACGAAAGCGGACAATTTTACAATCCGGTCTTTCGCAGCCAGCGCCCTAGCGTTCTTGCGCCCTGCTTCCACCACGCTGCCACACCGCTTTCCTGCCCTACCCATCCCTCTTACCACCAACTCACCCATGCCCGCAGCCCCTGGCCACGCCCTCTTAGCCCCGCCCGACTTCGACCCCCATGCCGATAACGGTGTGGAATGGCCGACTTGGCTGGTGTGCCTGGCTATTTACGGCGGCTGGCTGGGCGCCCTGAGTTGGTACCGCGCAGAGTCCTCAGCCTGGGCCTTGGTGCTGATCGTCGTGCTGGCGGCCTGGTATATGAGCTTTCAGCACGAATTGGTACACGGCCACCCGACCCAGTACGCTTGGCTCAACCGCGCGCTGGGCCTGCTGCCCATCGCGGTGTGGTACCCGTTTGATATTTATCGCATCAGCCATTTGGCGCACCACCGCGACGAAGTGCTCACTTACCCCGGCCAGGACCCGGAAAGCAATTATCTGGATCCCGAGGACTTCGCCAGCCGCAGCGCGCCTATGCGTTTTCTTTTGGGGGCCCAACGCACGGCTTTGGGCCGGTTTTGCATCACACCAGCCTTTGCGATTTTTCACTTGCTGCGTCCGCTGTTTTCCACGCCCTATTGGCACAGTGCGCGCATGCGCTGGACATGGGCACAGCATGCAGTTTTACTGGCGCTGATGCTGTGGGCGCTACAAAGCTATGCAGGTATCAGCCCGGGCCTGTACCTGGCCTTGAGCTACCCCTGTCTGGGCCTGGCTTTCATGCGCTCGTTTTACGAGCATCGCCCCGCAGCGGACCCGCAGCACCGCATCGTCATCAACGAAGCGGGATGGCTGTGGCGTCTACTTTTTCTCAACAACAATTACCACGCGGTTCACCATGCACAGCCCAAGTTGGCCTGGTACCGGATCCCTGCGACGTACCGGGCCCACAAGGACTATTTTCTGGAACGCAACGGGGGCTATGTGTTGACCGGCTACTTTGCCTTTTTTGCCAGCCATGCCCTACGACCGCTGGATACGCCGGGGCAGCAAACGCGGGATTTGCCGCCTGCCTACCGGCACCCGATATGAGTAAAGCGCAGATTGCCCTGCCCATGTACCTGGGCGCTGCGGATGCCGTGCAAACGCTTTGGTCGGTGTTGCGCGAGGCATTGGCGTTCAAGGGCCTGCAGCAACTGCCTGAGCCCATAAGCTGGCCGCAAGATTTGCAGGCGCATTGGCGCGCCCCAGAGCTTTTGCTAAGCCAGACCTGCGGCTACCCCTTGACGCATGCCTTGCAGGGCCAGGTGCAATTGCTGGGGTGCTTTCGCTATGTGGCGCCCGGCTGCGAAGGTATCTATTGCCGCAGCGTGTTAATCACCCGCACGGAATCCGCACACCTCGCCTTGGAAGATTTTCGGAACCAGCGTGTGGCTTTCAACAGTACCGATTCGCAATCGGGCTATAACGCTCTGCGTGCGCTGATAGCTCCGCTGGCGCGGCAGGGCCGCTTTTTCAGCCAGGCGCTCGCTACCGGTGGCCATCGCCGCTCCGTGGATGCCGTACGCGAAGGCCGCGCCGACCTGGCCGCCATCGACTGCGTGACCTGGGCTTTGCTGCAAATACATGATGCGCCCGCCACAGAAGGCCTGTGCACCATCGGCCACAGCGCCCCCTACCCCGGCTTGCCGCTGATCACATCGCTGCATACCCCGCCCGAGCAGGTACAGGCCCTGCGCCATGGACTGCATAGCTTGATCACCACACCTGCGGCCGCACAAGCCATGGAGCAGCTACTGATTGAAGGATTTGAAACGCCGGACTTGGCGGTTTACCAACGCTGTATAGAAATGGAAAGTAGCGCCATCGCCAGCGGCTATCCGCAACTGGCCTGAGGGCGGATCTGCGCCTAGCAGGTTCCAAAGCGGATGCCCGCCTGGCGCAAAAACCGCCGGTAGGCGGCCGAAGCTTTGTCCGCTGCCGTGTGGGCTTCGGCCCGCACATCCAGCGGCAAGCAGGCAGGGCGCTGCGACTCCAGCACCGGCTGGTCTTGGGTGAAGATGGTGTGCTGGAAGGCCTGTAGCTGGGCCGCATCGGTCGCAAAGTCGGCTACGGCCAGGCGGAACCAGACCCGGCTGCGCCCAGGCTCCACTGGGCAAATAAACAAAGCGATGGACTCGCGCCAGCCCTGCATCGCCGTGCTACCGGCCTCGGGCACCTTGGTCAGCACCGCCGTATAAGGTCCCGTCACTTCATAGCGGTATTCGACCAGCGCGCCGCGCGTGCTGTGCAGACTGGACTGGGGCTGCCAGGCCTTGCAGCCGCTGGCCACCAAGCCGGTGGCGGTGGACTCCACCTGGTAATCCGGAATTTCGGGCGTGTCGCGCGCTCCTAGCCAGCCTTCGTGGACAAAGCCAAAGTGCGCCATGTCCAGGAAGTTTTCCACAATGCGCGGCGCGCTGGTTGCCACCTCGTAGGGGCCGCAATTGAGTTTGCGCAGGCGGGCGTCGGCCTCGGCTTCAAACTGCGGCAAGGCCTGCGCAGGCGGGTCGCCATTGACTTCTGCGGGAGCGTGGGCGTCAATGGCGTCTTGAGCGCCACTGGCGCCGGTAGCGCCCGGCTGCAAACATACCCAAACCAATTCGCACCACAGCTGCACCGCAAACACCCGCGCCGCATGGCCGGCAGGCGGCACAAAGCCGGGCAAGGCGGGCACACGTACACATTGGCCCGAAGGCGCAAACTGCCAGCCGTGGTAAGGGCACTCCAGCCGCCCGGCGCAAACCCGCCCCAGCGACAAACGCGCCCCCCGGTGCGGACACTGGTCGGCCCAAGCGTGTACCGCCCCGGCCTCGTCGCGCCACAAAACCAGGCTCTGGTCCAACAACTGCACCGCCACTGGCTGCGCCTGCACATCGGCCAAGGCAGCGACCGGGTGCCAGTGGGCGGATTCGATGGGATGCGGCATGGTGGCGTCAAGCATGGGGTGATTTTGCTTGATGCCCCGCACTTGCCTAGATCGGCAGCGGGAGGAACACTTGCTAGACTTCCACCGATGCGCGAACCCGATACCCAGCACACCCCCATGATGACCCAGTACCTGGGCCTCAAGGCGGACTACCCGGACACGCTGCTGTTCTACCGCATGGGTGATTTTTACGAGATGTTTTTTGCAGATGCCGAAAAAGCGGCGCGCTTGCTAGACATCACACTCACGCACCGAGGTCAAAGCGGCGGGCAGCCCATTCCCATGGCCGGGGTGCCCTTTCACGCATTCGAAGGCTATTTGGCCAAGCTGATACGCCAGGGCGAATCGGTGGCGATTTGCGAGCAAGTGGGCGAAGTCGGCGGTAAAGGGCCGGTGGACCGCAAGGTCGTACGTGTGGTCACACCCGGCACGCTGACCGATGCCGAACTGCTGAGCGACAAGTCCGAATCCATGCTCATGGCCTTGCACCAAGGCCCGCGCAACCGCTGCGGCCTGGCTTGGCTGAGCGTGACCCAAGGCTTGGTGCACCTGGCCGAGTGCACAACCGATGCGGTGGCCGACTGGGTGCAGCGCATTGGCCCGAGCGAGCTGACCTATAGCAGCGGCCTGACGCGCAGCTTGGAAGAGCGGCTCAAGCAACTGCGCTTTCACAGCACTTTGTCGCTGACAGCCCGGCCCGAATGGCAATTTGACGGCGCGCTAGGCCAGCGTAAATTATTGGAAGTGCTGCAAGCGGCCAGCCTCGCTAGCTGGAATGCACAAGAGCTGCCCCTGGCCCACGCGGCCGCTGGTGCGCTGCTGGCCTACGCCGAACACACGCAAGGCCGGGCGCTGGCGCATATCAGCGGCTTGGAAGTGCAGCGCGATGGCGAGCGCATCGACCTGCCCGCCAGCACGCGGCGCAATCTGGAACTGACCCAAACCCTGCGCGGCGAAGAAGCACCCACGTTGTTTTCCTTGCTCGACACCTGCATGACCGGTATGGGCAGCCGCATGCTGAAGTCTTGGTTGCTAGGCCCCTTGCGCGAGCGGAGCCAGGCGCGTGCGCGCTTAGCTGCCATCCACGCGCTGCACCAGATGCAGGGCCAGGCGCAAGCGCTGGGGCCGGTGCTGCGCAGCCACCTCAAAGGCAGCGCCGATGTAGAGCGCATCGCCGCCCGCCTGAGCTTGCGCCAGGTGCGCCCGCGTGAACTGCTAGGCCTGGTCAACACTTTGCATAAAAGCGGCTTGCTAGCCGATCAGTTGCAAGGGCAGCAAGGTTTGCTAGGCCGTATTGCGCACGATATGCTGGCGCCGCCAGACTGTGCCCATCTATTGCAAGCAGCGATAGCGCCCGAGCCCGCTGCTATGGTGCGCGACGGCGGGGTGATCGCCAACGGCTATGACGCCGACCTGGACGAATTGCGCGCCATCCAAACCAATTGCGACGCGTTTTTGCTGGACCTAGAAGCACGCGAACGCACCCGCACCGGCATTGCCAATTTGCGCGTGCAGTTCAACAAAGTGCACGGCTTTTATATCGAGGTCAGCCAAGGCCAAAGCAGCAAAGTGCCGGACGACTACCGACGCCGCCAGACCCTGAAAAACGCCGAGCGCTTTATCACGCCCGAGCTCAAAGCCTTTGAAGACAAAGCCTTGAGTGCCCAGGAGCGTGCACTGGCGCGTGAGAAGTTTTTGTTTGAAGAATTGCTCAATCAGTTGCAAGCCTTTGTGCCCACGCTCACCCGCCTGGCGCGGGCGCTGGCGGCGCTGGACGCGCTCTGCGCCCTGGCCGAGCGCGCCCTCACGCTGGGCTGGTGTGCGCCCGAGTTTGTGGAGCATCCCTGCATCGAAATTCTGCAAGGTCGCCACCCGGTGGTGCAGGCGCGCTTGGCCGAGCTAAGCAGCGGCAACTTCATCGCCAACGACACCCTGCTAGGCCCACGCCAGCGCATGCAAATCATCACCGGGCCGAACATGGGTGGTAAATCTACGTACATGCGCCAAGTAGCGCTGATCGTACTGCTGGCGTCCATGGGCTCGTATGTGCCGGCCAAGGCCTGCCGCTTGGGGCCGGTGGACGCCATCCACACCCGCATTGGCGCAGCCGACGACCTGGCCAATGCGCAATCGACCTTTATGTTGGAGATGGTCGAGGCCGCGCAAATTTTGCACAGTGCCACGGCGCAGTCCTTGGTGCTGATGGACGAAATCGGCCGCGGCACCTCGACGTTTGACGGTCTGGCGCTGGCCGGGGCGATCGCCGGTCAATTGCACGACAAGACGCGGTCCTTCACCCTGTTTGCCACGCATTATTTCGAGCTGACCGATTTCCCCGCTGCGCATCGTGGTGCGGTCAATGTGCATGTCAGCGCAGCCGAATCAGGCCGCGACATTGTGTTCCTGCACGCAATCGAAGCAGGCCCTGCCAGCCGCAGCTACGGTATCCAGGTGGCCCGCCTGGCCGGCATACCGGCAGCCGTGCTTAACCAGGCCCGCCACACCCTAGAGGCCCTGGAACAGCAAGCCAGCACCGCCCAAGCCCAAGTCGATTTATTCGCACCCGCCCCCGCGCCCGCCGCCACCGCACCCAGCCCACTAGAAGCCTACGTCGCCTCCCTCAACCCCGACACCATGAGCCCCCGCGAAGCCATGGACGCAATTTACCAACTCACCAGCTTAATTGGGGTCAGAACCTAATTCAGGGCAAAATTAATTGGGTTCTGACCCCAATTAGACAATTAGAGGGAACGGGGGGATTCGAGTTCGCGCAGCAGGGCGTCGTAGCTGGCGCTTAGCTGGGGGTCGATTTGCTGCAGTGAGGCGGCGATGTCTTGGGCTTTGTCAGATTGGGTTGTGGTAGGCGCAGCGGGGGCATCTGGCGCGGCATCTGCAAGGTAAATTTCATGGGCCGGGTGTTGGTGCCTAGGCAGCTCGGCGGCAGGGGCCAGCGCAGGAATGGCGGCAGTGCCGAATCCGTCCAGGCCTTCCATGCCGACGCGCAGGTCGCTAAACATTGTCGCAACCGGGGGCTGCGCCACCGCAACCGAAGGCGCTGGCTTGCCGCCCGTTTGCAAAATGGCATAGGCCAATGCCGAGCCGGCAAACAAGGCGCCGCTGACACAAATCCACAAAGCCCACAGCGCGCCGGCGTCCACTGCCCGCATGTCCAGCATGCCCCCTACTTCAGTGCCAAACCAGGCCCAAGGCAAGTCGCGCAGCCATTGAAAACTTTCCAGCGATGCCGGATGCAGCGCCAGCGCGGCGACCAACAAAACCAGATTAACAACAGCCAGCCAAAAAGTAGCAATAAAAACCATGTGCCCTGCCCTCATTCGAACTCTTGCACGATCTTGTCGCGCAACAAGCCGGCCAAATGGGCACGCGCCTGGGCGATCGCCAGGGCTTCGTTTTCGGCGTCGACCGAATCGCCGGCGATCTCAACCAAACTGTGGCGGATGCGCTGAATATGCGCTTCGGTTTCCTGCAAGGAAGTTTGCAGTTGGCCGCGGCGCGCCGTGTGCTGGTCCAGCTCGCTGAGCAACTCAAACACCTGCTGCAGATAAAAACGGTTTTTGCGACTTTGCGCCATGTCGGTGCGCGTCAAAAAAACTTGCATTTGCTGCGCCAGATTTTGGTGACTGGCGGGCTTGGAAAGGGTGTTGGCAGGGCTAGCAGCCATCAAAGGCTGGGGCGCGTCTGACGCGTCTTCTAGGGGCATGCCTGCGTGCGCAGACTCAAACGCGGCTTGGGCAGCTTCTGCACTATGCAAAGCGGGGCTGGCGGCTGGGCCATCAGACATGGTTTGAACTCCGAGGACTATGGCTGATTCGCGGGGGCGACGGGTCGCTACGAACATGCCTTGTGGCAATACTTGATTGCAAATTAATTGGTGTGTGGCAGCGACCAATTCTAGAGGCAGGCCGCAAAGGCGTCACAAGATCACCATTGCGGCACACAAGCGCTGAGCGTATCGCAACACGCGGAGGTGCTATGAGCCGCTTAGCTTTGCTAAATGCTAGCCCCACCCTCCACCACCAATCCCCGTTGCACCTGCACTACCCGTTGCGCATGGGCGATGGTTTCAGGCCGGTGGGCGATCAGGATGCGGGTTAGTTGCATTTGGGCCAAAGCTTGGGCGACGCGTTGCTCGTTGGCCAGGTCTAAGTGGCTGGTCGCTTCGTCCAAGGCCAGCACGCGGGGTTGTTTGTACAAAGCGCGCGCCAGCAACACGCGCTGCTTTTGTCCACCCGACAGGCTGGCGCCCATATCGCCGACCAGGGTGTGGTAACCCATGGGCATGGCTACGATGTCCTCGTGGATAGCGGCCAGCGCCGCGCAAGCCTGAACACGCGCCTCTTCGTGCTGCACGTCAAAAAAACTGATGTTGTCGGCAATGCTGCCTGCCAGCAGCACATCGTCTTGCAGCACCGTGCCTATGCAACGGCGCACATTGGAAAGACCCAGCTGGCGCACCGGTATGCCGCCATACAAGACCTCGCCCTCTTGCGGTATGCGCAGGCCCAGCAACACTTTGAGCAAAGTGCTCTTACCGCAACCGCTGGGGCCGACGATGGCCAGGTGCTCACCCGCTTCGATGCGTAAATGAGCGTCTTTGAGTATCCAAGGCTCGCCATCGCCATACCTAAAGCTCACACCACGCAGCTCGATGCTGGGCGGTAAATGGCTTAGGGAATTGTCGGCAATATCGTGCACCTCCGGCGCGCTGAGCACGATATCGCCCAGGCGCTCGGCGTGCAGGCTGAGCATGCGGATTTCGACTGCGTAATTGATGAGCGCCGACACCCGAGAGGTGAACTGGCCTTTGTAGCTGATAAACGCAAACAACATGCCGATGGTGAAAGGCGCGGCCACCCCCGCTGCGCTGGAGCCGGTTTGCAAAACCATCTGGCCGCCCAGCCAAAACACCAAGAGGTTTTCTATGCCAAAGACAAAAGTGTTGGCGCTAGAAAAAGCGATATTCAGTTTGGCGGTGCGCACATCGCGGTTTTGCACTTCGACAAGTAAGTTTTGCCAACGCGCGCGGCGCTCTTGTTCGCGGCCAAAGAGCTTGAGCGGGCTGATGGCGCGCAGGGTTTCTAAAAAATGCGTGTTCTCTCGGGCAGAGATCACCAAGCGCTCTGCCGCCGCATTACGAAACGGCGCATACGCAGCCCAGCGCAACAGGCCATAGACCAGCACTGCGGCGCAGACCACTGCGGCCAGCTTCCAGGAATACAAGAGCATCATGCCCAGCGCCGCCAGGCCCATGATGCCGTCTAGTACTGCCTCTAGCACGCTCGTAGTCAGCGTCTGCTGGATGCTGCCCACCGCACCAAAGCGAGACACCACATCGCCCAAATGGCGCTTCTCAAAATATTCGATAGGCAGCTTGACCATATGCGCAAACACATTGCTGGCCCATTGCAGGCTGAGCGACATGCCAAAGCGCATCACCATCCAGCTGCGGGCTAGGCCCACTAGCGTCTCGATCAACAGCAACAAAGCAAAGCCGATGACCAACACCACCAATAAGTCGGCATCATGCGTGGCCAAAGCATCATCGACCACCAGTTGGTTTAACAAAGGGCCGCAGATTACAAACAGCTCTAACACCACCGCCAGCGCAAACACTTGCAAGAGCGAGCGCTTCAGGCCCAGCACCTTGCCCGTCAGCGCCGACAGCGCCACACGCTGACGTTCGTCTGCGGGTTTGAAATCGGCATTGGGCGTTAGCTCTAAAGCTACGCCCGTGAAATGGCGCGAGACTTCGGCCAAGGGCAGCTTGCGCAGGCCTACCGCCGGGTCCAAGATCGTGATGCTGCGCCGCCCTACCGCCTTGAGCACCACAAAATGGTTCAAGTCCCAATGCAATATGCAGGGGCGCTGCAACTGGCCTAGCTCGTCTAACTCCAGCCGCACCGGGCGGCTGCTGAACTGCAAGGCAGCCGCATAGCCGATGATTTGCTGCAAATTGCTGCCTTTGAGCGACAGCGGAAAACGGCGACGAAGGTCGGCCATATCCAGATACAAACCATGGGCCTTGGCTACCATCGCCAGGCAGGCCAGGCCGCACTCACCGGCTTCGGATTGGAGGATGGGGGTCATACGCAATAAGGCACAATCGCCTCGGAACCCCTTGGCGATTGTGCGAACTTTCGGTTTTCACACCCTGTTGGCGCAGGGTGCTTGTTTCAAAATTGCTGGATCAGGCCGCTGAGGTGGTTTCCACGCGCTGGGCCGGGCTGTCCCACAGACCCTGCCAGTTTTGCTCTTTGGCAAAAATGCCCAGTGCAAAGCAAATCGGCTCGCAAGTCCAGCGTACGACCTTACCCTTCCAGTTGCTTTTTTGCAGTACACCCATTTGGTAGGCCAGTTCTTCTGCGCGCCAAGTGGCAAGTGGGCGCATCAGCTTTTGCGCCAGTGGTGATTTGCGCATCAGGCGTACATAGGGAATCGCCCATAAGTGGTATCCGCGCACCGTAGTCGGCGAGAGGTGCTTATAGGTAAAAGCCAGGTCGGCACGCCAAATTGCGGGGTCCAGCAGGCCTTGACGCATTAAGTGGGTGCAAATGACCCGGCCACCTCCGCCGCCTCCTCCACCGCCCCCGCCGAAACCGGCGGTGCCTGGCCCATAACCCCCAACCGTGCCTGAGGCTGCTGCGCTGGCGGCTTGGGAGCCTGAGGCATAGCCCCTGCCGCCCGAGTTTGACTGCCCAGAAATTACGCTGTTACCAATGACGCTAGTTGTCATCGCTGCTGTCATACCCATTGGGAAAGTACCCATTAGGCCTGAGACGAACCCAAGCGCTGCCGCCTGCGCGATTTGCGAATTGCTACCGCCGTTCCTCGCAGTGTCAACCGCATTACTCACCCCAGCGCCAACGGCGACTACGCCCCTGGGCACAAAACCCATGGCAACACCGCCCTGCACCAAATGGCGGTCAGAAAAATCAATATTACGCATAAAAAACTCCTTTGAATTAAATACCATATAAATAGAAAAATAGCTAAAAAGATGAATAATATATTTAAATCCAGTCACCTCCTACTAATGTAAACATAATTACCAAGAAAGATCCCAAACCAAGCAGTAAGAAACGCATCAAGCGAAGCATTTAAAACAAGTAACTCTGACATATTATCAGAAATAAAATATTTGACTAAAGCAAACTGAACTATCGCGGTCAAAAGCATCGCAGAGTAAACAAATACAAGAGAATGCTTGAGTTTTGGATAAATATGAAAAATTTTTGTAAAAACAAAAATTGGAAAAAGATTTAGAAACCACCGTGCGCCAAAACCGATACTTTCAATCATTTCCCCGCAAACCAAAGTTGAACTCAACATAATTAATCCACTTTTGCTAAAAAGGTTTAAATTCAAATAAAGGCGACTAAAATAACAAAAATTTAATTAATAAATTAATCCGATTTACTCGTCTTCACTATAAGTTTTTCGATAACAAAAACAGTCAAATAAGCGGCGCAAATACCGATGAAACAATGAAACGCCGAAGTTTTTATCATGTAATCCCAGTTTTTCTCGGCAATAATTAAATACATACAACCTAGATTTATAAATAACATACTTCCAACAACCAATATTATGTTAATTTTTGAATGATGAAATTGCATAATATTAAAAATAGATGAAAAAGTTATTAGGCCCAAAGCCACATTTAAGGCAGGGTCAAAATTTGAAAAGAAGTTCATAATAAATATCTAATTAATTAATTGTTGCAATACATATCCGCCAATCAACGCACCCACAAGGCCGCCTATAAATTTGTATTTTCTATCTTGAAATTTATTTGCGAAAACTTCTGTTGTGCAATAGATGACGACAAATCCTAAGAATAGGTTCAAACTTAAAAACTGAATATCAAATTCTCCTTTTGCAAGTTAAGCACCACTAAATATTTTTGACACGGGTGCAAGCATGTCAAAAGAACACTTACGAGGGCGGTAGTTCCGCATTCAAAACCTTCAATCGCTGCCTAGCAGCCAACACCGGCTCCAGCACCCATTCCCATACCTTGCGGCGCTCTTGCAACACATCGGCCTCCACCGTCAGGCCCGCTTTCAGTGGCAAGGCCTCACCGTAGGCCTGGATGCTTTGGGCCTCTAGGCTGACGTTCACGCGGTACAGCGCTTCTTTGCTGCCCGCTTGGGTGAGCAACTGCTCGGCCAAGTTGGGCGGCAGTTCGCTGGGGGCGAAGGGTGTGGCCGATACCGAGGTGATGCGGCCTTGGTGCAGGCCAAACTTTTGGTAGGGGTAGGCGTCGTAGCGCAGATACACGGTTTGGCCTGGGCGCACAAAGCCTGCGGTGCGGCTGGGCGCGAAGAGTTGGGCCTGCAGTGGGCCAGGGCCGTTTGCGTGACTATCGGCCGCTTGCGGCACCAGGGTTGCCAGGGCCTGCCCGCTTTGGACGGACTGCCCGGCTTTAAGGTTGAGCGCCGTAATGGTGCCGGCATAGGGCGCGCTAATCACCATGGTTTTGCGGGCGGCGTTTTCGCTGGCCTCTTGGTCCAGGCTGGCGCGGTTGCGGTCTATTTGGTTGGTGTCGGACTGCAATTGCGCTTTGAGCGCAGTGCGCTCGCCGCGCAGGGTTTGCTGGTCTTGCATCAGGCCCAGGCGGGCGCGCTCCAGGGCTTGGGCGCGGGCTTTGGCGTCGATGAGCTCTTCTTGGCGCACTTGTACTTGCGCTTCGGCCACAAAGCCGGACTCGGCCAGTTGTTGGTTACGCGCCAGCGTGGTCTGCGCCAGTTGTACGCGGCGCGCTTGCAGGGCGGACTCTTCTTCAGCTTGGCGCAGTTGCTGCGCGGTGGTGCGCAGCCTATCGTCTAGCACTTGTTCGCGCTGGCGAGTTTGCAGTTCGCGCAGCGTGCGCTCGGTGGACAGGGTTTGCAGCCGGGTGGCAATTTGCTGGGCTGCGCGCTCGGTGGTGTCTGACACGCTGCCGCCCAGCATGCTTTGCCGCTCGGTTTGCAGCACCAGCAAGACTTGCCCAGCCTTTACGCTTTGGCCTTCGCGCACCGGTAGGTCCATCACCACGCCCGCTTGCGGCGCGCTGATGTTGAGGCTGCCCTGGCTAGGCACCACCACACCACTCAAGCGCGCTTTGCGGTTGACCTCGCCCCAGGTGGCAAAGGCCACTAGCATCAGGGCCAGCGCCAATGCAACGCTGGTCACCGCAGCATAAGACCAAGGCCGCTGCAAGCGCACGCTGCCTAGGTACTGCGCTACTTGTGCGGCGGCTACTTCCTGCCTGAACAACATAGACGATAAGCCTTTGTGAAGAATTATTATTTTGGAAACTATATTGTGCGGGGGGGGGGGGCTGCGCTACGGGGTTTACCCTCAATAGCCAAAAAAAATAACGAATGCCAATACAGAGTTGAATCTTGAAGTAGCTTGCGCCTTTTGCATAAAGCGCGAAACAGGTCAAGTTGCAGGCGATGGGCGTTGGCGCACTTGAACAGGCAGGCCCGCATTCGCTGGACTCGGATTGGAGGATGGGATCACATCAGCAACGTCACATTCTTTCGATTTGCAGGGTCCGGGTATCGCGCTGCCAGCCAATGGTCGATGTAGGCTTTCGTGCCGTAGTTCGTTGGTAAAGTCAAATTCTCTATCCCGTAACTCGCCATTGCTGAATAAGAAAGTGTCCAAGCGCCAATCGACAAACCTACGACTGACAAGCCTGCAATAGGCAACTCTCTATTCACGCCGATACGTTCGTAAAACGCATCCTCCATGGCTTGGAGAAACTTTGCCGATTGGTATAGACCAGCCGCCTGCAAAATACGCGCATCGCCAGGCCATGGTTGCTCCGTCTCTTTCCGCCAGAGTGCCTGTTCAAAAGATTTAACGAAATCAACAAAATTGGTTTGATATGCGCCGCCATGCCAAATAAGCAGTGCCCCATCGGTAATGAGCTTTTGTTGGCCGGCGGGTAGCACATAATTTGCGCATGAGGATGCGCAGATCTCTTTCACCTCAATATCCAACTTGCGCTGGTGAACCCAGTTAGCGAACAATATGCCTGCCAGGACATCACCTCCAGGAGACGAAATCACCAGCCGTCGCACAGATAGTGCAGACTCGATTGCAGCCCTTACATCCGAAATATTTAGCTCACCCGCAAAATACAAGGTTGTATTTTCTACCCGATACTGAGCCGCCGTAGTATTGAAAACAGCGAAGAACAGGCTATAAACAAGCAGTTGCTTTTTCATAAAATTGCCGAAAAGGCCAGCCCATTTGACTGGCCTTTCGCATTAGTGCTCCCTCGCTACCAAAAAATACAATGTACACGTCCCGCTGGCAGGATCCATTCGCAGTTTGATGGCAAAGATTGATCGCCTTCCCCATCCTACGGGCCCATGCCAGGATTGTCCCCTCCAGCGCAAAGTAGGATTTCATCCTTGGTTAACTCCCGAAACGGCAACTTTGTATTTAGGCCAGCATTTGGCTCAGAAATAGTTTGCATATGAACTTCCCCTTTTTAGAAAATTGAACTGGAAACAAAGCGCCCAGCCCTCACGCTTTACAAACTTTGCCGCAGCAACCAGCCGCTTGTAGACGTTTGCTAGGATTAACCCTCAACCGGTGCCTTGCCCCGAATACGGGCTCCCGAAGCCATTTCCGAATCTTTCGGCACTCGTGCAACACATCGGCCTCAATCCTCATGCCAGCTTTGACATCATCGACCCACTACAGCGCCAGCGATAGCGCTAAGAAGCGTCGCTTGCAAAGGTTTTGACGTGGTTATTTACTGAAGTCTCCTCGAATACAGGCAACGATGGTCACCGCAGCATAAGACCAAGGCCGCTGCAAGCGCACGCTGCCGAGGTACTGCGATGCTTGTGCAGCGGCTACTTCTTGGCGGAACAACATAGACCCTAATCCCTTGGAAAAACTTAATCTTTTGACAACTATATTGTGCGGGGGGGGGGTAGAGCTACGGGGTTTACCCTAGGTTGGCAAAATTATTCAAGCGTAAGCTACCCACCATGCCCCACCCTACCAACGGCAACATCTCCTTTTGGTACGCCGACATCGGTGGCCTGCCGGCTTACCGCGCGGCGCTGCCCGGCGACCGCGACGCCGATGTCTGCATCGTGGGGGGTGGCTATACCGGCTTGTGGACGGCGTATTACCTCAAGCGCGCGCAGCCGGATTTGCGCGTCACTATCCTAGAAAAAGAGTTTTGCGGCTTTGGCGCTTCGGGACGCAACGGCGGCTGGCTGAGCGGGGGCTTTGGCTGGTCGCGTGAGAAATACCTGACCAACTCCAGCCGCGCAGCGGTCATCGCCATGGAGACCGCGATGCACGGCACGGTGGACGAAGTGCTGGCCGTGGCAGAGCGCGAAAACATAGACGCCGACATCGTGCGCGCCGACACGCTGCGAGTGGCGACCAATACAGCGCAATGGGCGCGTGTGCAAGCCAGCTACCGCGAGGCCCGCGCATGGGACGTACCCGAAGACCGTGTCAGCCTCATTGACGGGACCGAAGCTAGTGCACGCATCCGCGTAGACCGGGTGATGGGCGGCTTGGTGCACCACGGCACGGCGCGCGTGCAACCAGCCAAGCTGGTGCGCGGGCTGGCCGATGTGGTAGAGCGCATGGGCGTTGCAATCTACGAGCAAAGCGCGGTGATAGGTTTAGACAAGGGCCGCGTGCAAACCGCACATGGCGTGGTGCGCGCACCTTTGATCGTGCGCGCCACCGAAGGTTTTACCGCCGGGCTGCCGGGTCTCAAACGCCAATGGATGCCAATGAACAGCACGCTGGTCATGACCGAGCCGCTGCCCGCCGCGCTGTGGGACGAGATAGGCTGGAGCGGGCACGAGCTGTTGGGCGATGCGGCGCACACCTATGGCTATGCGCAGCGCACGCGAGAAGGCCGCATTGCCATGGGCGGGCGCGGTGTGCCCTACCGCTTTGGATCGGCCACCGATGTAAACGGCATCACGCAACAAGCCAGCATCGAGGGCTTGCAAGCCATGTTGCTAAGCTGGCTTCCGCAAACGCGCGGTGTAAAGCTGGAGCATGCCTGGTGCGGCGTGCTGGGTGTGCCGCGCGACTGGTGCACCACCGTGGGCCTAGACCGCGCCAGCGGCATGGCCTGGGCTGGCGGTTATGTGGGTCTGGGTGTGTCCAGCGCCAACCTGGCCGGGCGCACCTTGGCCGATTTACTGCTGAACCAAGACACCGATTTAACCCGCCTGCCCTGGGTGAACCGCAATGTGCGGCCCTGGGAGCCGGAGCCGTTGCGCTGGCTGGGCATCCACACCATGTACCAGCTATACCGTTGGGCCGACAAGCGCGAATTTGGTGGCCTGGCCCACACCTCACGCATAGCGCCAATGGCGAACCAAATCACCGGCCGCTAAGCGCCACCATTACTGATGAACCCGTCCTTGCCCGGTGTCGATATGCCTGCCAGCGCCCCGCTGCCGCGTGTCCTGTGGCCGCTGTTGTTCGGCAATTTTGTGATCGGCACCGGCGTTATGGTGGTGCCGGGCACGCTCAATGACATCAGTAGCAGTTTGCAGGTATCGGTGCCGGTAGCGGGGCAACTGATTACCGCCGCGGCGGTGGTGATGTGCCTAGGCGCGCCGCTGTGCGCCACGCTGGTGGCCGGTTGGGATAGGCGCCGCCTGCTCGCACTGGCTTTGCTGTGGTACGGCGTGTTTTTGCTGGCCAGCGCCTGTATGCCGGACTTTGGCTCGCTGATGGCCGTGCGCGTGTTGGCCGCGATTGCCCCGGCCATCTTCACGCCGCAGGCGGCCTCGTGTATCAATTTGTTGGTGACGCCCGAGCAGCGCGGACGCGCGATTACTTTTGTGTTCATGGGTTGGTCGGTGGCCTCGGTGGTGGGCATGCCCTTGGGGGCCTGGATCGGCGGCACGCTGGGTTGGCGCGTGGCCTTTGGGGCTATAGCACTACTGAGCCTTATTAGCGCAGCCTGGGTGTGGCGCAGCATGCCC
Source organism: Rhodoferax sp. (assembly GCA_040400575.1). GTDB lineage: Bacteria > Pseudomonadota > Gammaproteobacteria > Burkholderiales > Burkholderiaceae_C > Allorhodoferax. Next base: position 63,692 of record JBBAPX010000006.1, on the reverse strand, counting down.
GATGGGGTGCGCCCGCCCGCGCTATCGCGCGCGGCCTGGGCGCAAACCCTGCGCTCGCCAGCGCTGATGTTGTGTGTGGCGGTCACCGTTTTAAGTGCGGCGGGGCAGTTTGTGTTGTTTTCGTATTTCGCGCCCTATTTCAAGCAGCAATTGCAATTTAGCGCTAGCGACCTCAGCCTCTTGTTTGCCTGGTTTGGCGCCTTTGGCTTTATCGGCAATATGCTGATGTCCCGCCATATCGACCGTAGCGGCGCGCCGCGCGCGGTGATGTGGAGCGTGGGCGCCATGGCGCTGAGCCTACTGCTCTGGCCGCTGGCCACCAATGTGCTGCTGGCCGCCATCATCATCCTGCCCTGGGGCCTGGGTTGCTTTGCCGCCAATTCAGCGCAGCAGGCGCGCTTGGCTGGCATTGCGCCTGCGTTAGCCTCGGCGTCTATAGCGCTCAATAGCTCGGCCATGTACGCCGGCCAGGCTATGGGCGCGGCCAGCGGCGGCTGGCTGATCGCGCAGGGCCGCATGCTAGACCTGCACTGGTTCGGCCTGGCAGCCCTGTTGGCCGCCATGCTGGTCAGCTGGTGGGCCAGCCGCCAAACCGTGGACCTAGCGCTGGCGCGGGGCTAGAAATCTGGCTGTTGCGCCTTGGACGCGCTAGCACTTCGTCGCGCTCTCCACGCGCCCAGCAGCACCAGCAAGCCGGGCACAAAAATCATGGCCCAGATGATTTTGTCCAGATGTTGCTTGACCCAGGGAATATTGCCAAAGAAATAGCCCACGGTCACGATGCCGCCTACCCACAGCACGCCGCCCAGCACGTCATAAAAAGTGAACTTAGCGCGCGTCATGTGCGCCACGCCACCCACAAAGGGGGCAAACGTGCGCGCAAAAGGCATGAAGCGCGCGGCCACCAAGGTGATGCCGCCATAGCGCTCGTAAAACGCATGGGCCTGATCAAACGCCGCTTTGTTAAAGAAACGCGAGTCTTGCCACTGAAATACGCGTGCACCAAAGTAGCGCCCTATGGTGTAGTTGGTCTGATTACCCAGCACCGCCGCTGCAAGCAGCAAAGGCACCACCAGCTGGTAGTCCATCAAGCCTACGCCACACATCGCGCCCACCACAAACAGCAGCGAATCCCCCGGCAAAAAAGGCATGATGACCAAACCGGTTTCCACAAAGATGATCAGAAACAGCAGTGCATAGACCCACAGGCCGTAATTGCTGACAAAAATTTCCAGATAGCGGTCAACGTGCAATACAAAGTCAAGCAAGGTCGCGGCGAGTTCCATGCGGGCATTATCGCCGCCACCCCCCACCTACAATCCCCGCGTGCACGCCCCCAACCCCAGCCCCCGCAAGCCCATACGGCCCCTGCCCGATACTTTGATCAGCCAAATTGCGGCCGGCGAAGTGGTGGAGCGCCCGGCCTCGGTAGTGCGCGAGTTGGTGGATAACGCGCTGGACGCAGGCGCACGCCAAGTGACAGTGCGCTTGCTGGCCGGCGGAGTGCGCCTGATTGCGGTGGAAGACGACGGCATGGGCATAGTGCGCGCCGAATTGCCGCTGGCCTTTGAGCGCCACGCCACCAGCAAGATCGGCAATTTGCAAGACCTGGAATCCGTGGCCACCATGGGCTTTAGGGGCGAGGCTTTGGCCGCCATCAACGCGATTGCCGACTGCGCGATCTTGTCGCGCGCGCTGGGCCAATCAGAAGCCTTTTTGCTGGACGGGCGCAGCGGCGAGTTGCGCCCGGTGGCCCGTGAAACCGGCACCACGGTGGAAGTGAAAGAATTGTTTTACAGCACCCCCGCGCGGCGCAAATTTTTAAAGACCGATGCCACTGAACTGGCCCATTGCATAGAGGCGGTGCGCCGCCACGCCCTGGCGCGGCCCGATGTGGGGTTTGCGATTTGGCATGAGGGCAAGCTGGTGGAGCAATGGCGCGCGCATAGCGATGGCGGGCTTGGCTTGCAAGCACCGGATACAGCAGCGGGCGAAGCGGACACCACAGCGTTATTGCGCGCCACGCAACGCGCCGCCCTGGACCGGCGTTTGGCCGATGTATTGGGCAGCGATTTTTTGGCGCAATCGATGGCCGTCGATTGGCGCAGCCCTCCCGGCCCGCAAGACCCTAGCGGCTTGGGCGCGCGCAGCATGCGGGTGTGGGGCCGCGTCGGCATACCGGATGCCGCCCGCGCCCGCGCCGACCAACAGTTTTGTTATGTGAACGGCCGCTTTGTGCGCGACAAAGTGCTCACCCATGCCGCGCGCAGCGCTTACGAAGATGTGCTGCACGGCCAGCGCCAACCGGTGTATGCGCTTTACCTGGACATGGACCCAACGCGCGTGGATGTGAATGTGCACCCCACCAAAATCGAAGTGCGCTTTCGGGACAGCCGCGAAGTCCACCAAGCAGTGCGCCACGCTGCCGAGGAAGCGCTGGCTTTGCCACGCGCTGGCCGCGCTGCCCAACAGGATGCAGATACAAGGGGCCAAAGCGCTTGGGGCAACTTGCTCAAGCCCGACGCGGGCTTTGCAGCTAGCAGCCAAAACGGCTATGGCCTGGCAAACAATCGCAGCGCACCTGGGGCGATGGCGCCACCAAATTCGCCCTTGTTTATGCGCCAACAAGGCATGCGCTTTGCGCCGCAGGACAGCGTGGGCCACCGCGTGAGCGATGTGGCTGCTTTGTGGCAGAGCACACCCTCCGATTTTGACAACGCAGATGCTTTTGGCATGCGTGCTGGAAGTGCAAACGCATGGGCACAGCCAAGCGCAGCAGATGCACCGCACACGGGCGCCACCTACCCTGCGCAGCAAGCGCCGCATGCGGACGCGCAAGACTGGCCGCTGGGTCGCGCACTGGCACAGTTGCAGGGCATATACATACTGGCAGAAAACGCGCAGGGCCTGATCGTGGTCGATATGCACGCCGCGCACGAACGCATCGTGTACGAGCGCCTCAAAACACAATTCAACAGCGACCCAGCAAGCGCGGCGCAGACCAAGGCAATGGCCAGCCAGCCCTTGCTGATTCCCGCCACCTTTGCCGCCACACCGGAAGAAGCGGCTACAGCCGAGGCGCATGCCGACACCTTGCATGTGCTAGGCCTAGAGGTCAGCGCCTTTTCGCCCACCACGTTGGCGGTGCGTGCCGTGCCTACCACGCTGGCCCAGGGCGACGCCGTAGCCTTGGCGCGCAGCGTGTTGGCCGAGCTGGCGCAGCACGATGCCAGCACCGTGCTGGCGCGCGCACAAGATGAAATTTTGTCCACCATGGCCTGCCACGGCGCAGTGCGCGCCAACCGCCGGCTGAGCATCGACGAGATGAACGCCTTGCTGCGCCAAATGGAGCATACCGAGCGCAGCGACCAGTGCAACCACGGCCGCCCCACTTGGCGGCAAATCAGCGTGGCCGAATTGGACAAATGGTTTATGCGCGGTCGCTAAGGCGCATCCCCTCGACCATGCATCCCCCATCGGCCGAACCGGCAGTTCCCTCTTTCCAACCCGTTTTGCGCGATGAAGTGCGCGCGCTATGGACTTTGGCCTGGCCAATTTTGGTGGGGCAGTTGGCCAATATCGGTATGTCGGTGGCCGCAGTGGCGATGTCGGGCCATGTATCGGCGCAGGACCTGGCCGGTGTGTCCCTGGGCGTCTCCTTGTGGAATATCGTCATCATCACCTTGATCGGCCTGTTGATGTCGGTCAACCCCACGGTGGCCCACCATGTGGGCGCGCAGAACTTGGGGCAGGTGCCGCATGTGGTGCGCCAGGCGCTTTGGAAAAGCTTGTTGCTGGGGCTGATTGCCACCGCGGTCTTGCAATCCACCCAACTGATTTTTGCGTGGATGACGCTGGAAGCGCACACCCGCGCTGTGGCGCAAGACTTTGTGATGATTACGAGTTTTGGTCTGCCCGCCTATGCGGCCTATCGCGTGCTCTACGGCTACAGCGCCAGCATCAACCAGACCAAACCCATGATGGTGGTGTCGCTGCTAGCCCTGGCGCTCAATGTGCTGCTCAGCTGGATTTTGGTATTTGGCCATTTGGGGTTTGCGCCTATGGGCGGACTGGGTTGCGCTTGGGCCACCTTGGTGTCGGTGTGGTTTAACCTGCTGGGCATGCTGCTTTGGATTAGCCGGAGCGCGGCGCACCGGCCCACTTTTCCCTTTACCCATTTCGAATGGCCGCATTGGCCGATGCAAGTGACGCTGTTTCGCTTGGGCCTGCCCATTGGTCTGACGTTTTTCGCCGAGACCAGTGCTTTTGCTTTGATCGCCCTGCTGGTAGCGCGCTTTGGCAGCGCACAAGTGGCAGCGCACCAGATTGCACTCAATTTTGCGTCACTCTTGTTCATGGTGCCCCTGAGCCTGAGCGTGGCGGTACTGACCCGGGTGGGCCAGTCGCTGGGCGCGGGCGACGCCCAAGGCGCACGCTACCGCGCCTGGGTGGGCTTTGGCACGGCCATGGTGTTTGCCAGCGCCTCGGCCCTATTTACCGGTTTGTTCGGCACGCAGATCGCGCAGTTTTATACCCAAGACGCTGCAGTCCTGGCGGCGGCGATTCCCTTGCTTTTTTTCGCGGCGGTATTTCAGTTTTCTGACTCTGCGCAGGCAGTGCTCAGCGGCGCTATGCGCGGCTACAAGGTCACGCGCGCGCCCATGCTCTTGCACCTCACAGCCTTTTGGCTAGTGTCTTTGCCGCTGGGCTATGTGCTGGGCGTCGCGCCGGATTGGGCCCCCTGGCGCCCGGCCGTGGCGATGCAGGCCAAGGGCTTTTGGATCGCGCTGGTCGTGGCCTTGGTTATTGCCGCGGGGGGGTTGCTGGCCATGCTCAAAATGATTGCTGACCAGCGTTGCGCGGACGCGGATGCAATCTCCGGCAGCGAAAAGCCGCGTCCGCATTAACCGTCAAATACGCATGCAAGACGCTCTACCCTTTTACCTGTCGATCGCTGGCCCCACTGCGGCGGGTAAGACGGCAACGGCGCTGGCGATTGCGCGTGAATTTGACAGCGAAATCGTGAGCGTCGATTCCGCCCTGGTCTACCGGGGCATGGACATTGGCACGGCCAAACCTAGCGCCCATGAACTGGCGCTAGTGCCCCACCACTTGATAGACATTCGCGACCCACTGCACGCTTACAACGCCGCCGAGTTTGCGCGCGAAGCGGCCACGCTGATTCGCACCATTAGCGGGGGTGGCAAATTACCGCTTTTGGTGGGCGGCACCATGCTGTATTTCAAAGCATTGCGCGAGCCATTGGACGCGATGCCGGCAGCCGATGCACAGATCCGGGCCACCATAGAACACGAGGCCCAGACCATCGGTTGGCCCGCCATGCATACCCAACTGGCGCAAGTGGACCCGGCCACGGCGGTGCGCCTGGCCCCGGCGGACAGCCAACGGATTGGCCGCGCTTTGGAAGTGTGGCGCAGCGCAGGGGTGCCGCTATCGCAATTGCAGGTGCGCAGCCAACAAGCCGTACCGCACGAGCAGGCAAATGACACACAAGCCCCCCTGATTTCATTGGAGCCGCAAGACCGCGCCTGGCTGCACGCGCGCATTGCCGAGCGCTTTGACACCATGCTGGCGCAGGGCTTGGTGCAGGAGGTCGAAGGCTTGCGCGCGCGTGGCGACTTGCATGCCGCCCTGCCCTCTATGCGCTGCGTGGGTTATCGCCAGGTGTGGGACGTGTTAGACGGGACATCGCCGCTGGCGCAATTGCGCGATAAAGGTATTTTTGCCACGCGCCAACTGGCCAAGCGCCAAATCACCTGGCTGCGCTCTATGCCGCAGCGCCATGTGATTGCCTGCGACCACGTGCAATCCATGGATTTGGCGCTGGCGACTGCGCGGCGTCTGATCAAAGGCAGCAAAGCATGACACTGGAAGTACAAACCTTAAGCAAGCGCTATGGCGACAAGTCGGTGTTTAGCAATGTGTCTCTAAGCGTGCAAGCGGGCGAATTCGTTGCCATCATGGGCGACTCGGGTGTGGGTAAATCGACTTTGCTCAATTGCATGGCCGGGCTCGATAGCTGGGACAGCGGCAAGGTGCTGCTGCTTGGGCAAGATCTGGGTACGCTCAGCGACGCTGCGCTGGCGGGCGTGCGGCGCCAACATATCGGTTTTGTGTTCCAGGCTTTTCATGTGCTGCCGCATCTGGACGTGGCCCAAAACGTGGGCCTGCCCTTGCTGCTGTTGGGCACACCTGATCCACAGCGCGTGCAGGACATGCTCGAGGCCGTGGGGCTGGGCGATATGGGCAAGCGCTTGCCGCAAACCCTGAGCGGCGGACAGTTGCAGCGCGTTGCGATTGCCCGCGCTCTGGTACACCGCCCTGCCCTGCTGCTGGCCGACGAGCCCACCGGCAACCTAGACCCCGACACCGCCACCCTGGTCATGGACGCGCTGCTCGCGCAAACCCGCCAACATGGCGCTGCCCTGGTGTTGGTTACTCACTCCCAGACTGCCACGCTGGGTGCCGACAGGGTGCTCAGGCTAGAGACGCATGAAATGATCTAGATCGACTTAAACCGCCCCCATGTGCGGCACCAGGCCAGACGTCGGCTGGCCGTTTTTTAGGGCTGCGGTAAAGGCCAGCATACGGTCTATGGGCAAGCGGGCACGCAGGCCTAGCGCGGCGTCCACCTGCACTTCGCCCACCCCACTATCCAAAACGCGGGCTACGTCGGCCAAACCGTTCATAGCCATCCAGGGGCAGTGTGCGCAGCTTTTGCACGTGGCGCTATTGCCGGCGGTGGGCGCTTCGATAAAGGTCTTCGTGGGGTTGAGCGTCCGCAGCTTATGAAGCATGCCTTTGTCGGTGGCGACGATAAAGGTGTCGGTGTCCATAGTCTGCGCGGCTTTGAGAATGGCCGAAGTGGAGCCCACCGCATGCGCCAATGCCACCACATCCGCGGGCGACTCGGGGTGGACCAGCACACCCGCCTGGGGGTGCTCGGCCATGAGGGCTTGCAATTCAAAGGCCTTGAACTCGTCATGTACGATGCACGAGCCTTGCCACAAGTCCATATCCGCGCCGGTTTCCCGTTGGATGTAGCCGCCTAAATGCTTGTCCGGCGCCCAGAGTATTTTTTGCCCCGCATCTTTGAGCGCGCGCACGATGTCAAGGGCGCAGCTGGAGGTGACCACCCAGTCGGCCCGGGCTTTCACTGCCGCGCTGGTATTGGCATAGACCACGACGGTGCGGTCCGGGTGGGCATCACAAAAGGCGCCAAATTCTTCAATCGGGCAGCCCAGGTCTAAGGAGCAAGTCGCATCCAAGTCCGGCATCAGCACGCGCTTGTGCGGACTCAAGATTTTGGAGGTCTCGCCCATGAAGCGAACACCCGAAACCACCAGGGTTTGGGCGCTATGGTCGCGGCCAAAGCGGGCCATTTCCAGCGAGTCGCTGACCAGGCCGCCGGTGGCTTCGGCCAGGTCTTGCAAGTCCGGGTGCACGTAGTAGTGCGACACCATCACCGCGTTTTTTTCTTTGAGCAAGCGGGCGATTTTTTCTTTCAAAGCGGCGCGCTCGGCCAGGCCGGGCTCCACCGGTACGCGTGCCCAGGCGTGGCGGGTGCTGCAAGCGGGCTGCTCGTATTCGACGTCTATACGCTGCAGGGGCGATTCAAGGGTTTGCATTACACATCCTCCATGCGCATAGAAAAATCTACAGCGCGTATGTCTTTGGTCAGGGCGCCTATGGAGATGCGGTCTACACCGGTAGCGGCAATGGCTTGCACCGTATCCATGTTGACGCCGCCCGATACTTCCAAGATGGCGCGCCCGGCGTTGATCTCCACCGCCTCGCGCAATTGCGCGTGGCTCATATTGTCCAACAGCACCATGCGCGCACCGGCCTGCAAGGCTTCGCGCAATTGCTGCAAAGTCTCCACCTCGATTTCAATGAAAGTCGCTTGCGCCGCAGCAGCTTGCGCGCGTTGCAATGCAGCGCTGACCCCGCCGGCAGCAGCAATATGGTTTTCTTTGATCAGCACTGCGTCGTACAAGCCGATGCGGTGGTTGGTGCCGCCGCCACAGCGCACCGCGTATTTTTGCGCCAGACGCAGGCCGGGCAGTGTTTTGCGCGTGTCCACAATCTGCGCCCGGTTGCCGGGCACGGCGTTTACGGCGGCCACAAACTGCGCGGTGTGCGTGGCCACGGCACTGAGCAATTGCAAGAAATTAAGCATGGTGCGCTCAGCCGTGAGCAAGGCTTGGGCTGGGCCTTCCACCGTCAACACCACTTCGTTGGCCTGGCCCCAGGCGCCTTCGGGCACTTGCCATTGCATTTGCGCCTGTGGCGCCAGCGTATGTAGCGCGGCCTGCGCCCACGGTTGGCCGCACAGAACAGCGCATTCACGCAAAAGCACCCGGGCGCGCACGCGTCGCGCCGGATCGACCAAGGCCGCGGTCAAATCACCACTGCCCACGTCTTCGGCAAGGGCGCGGGCGGCGTCTAGCTGCGCGAGGCGGGTAATAGCATCTTTAGAGAAGTCAAACTGCGTCATAGGGCGCGTAGCATAGCGGCAATACTGCTAGGGCTTGGGGCTTTAGGCCTACACTGTGCCCTGCCCCTAAAATCGGTCGCTACAAGGATTTGCCATGTCACTATTTCGCCGCCCCGATTACCACTCTGAAGCTAGCTTATTTATTGACCAGTTCAAAGCAAACCGGCCGGCTCTGGAAGCGCAGCAAAGAGCAGGGCGCGCCCTTCTCTGGGACCTGAGCCTGGACCGCAGCGCGCAAGCGGGCTACCGCGACGCCAAAGTGGCGCAAAAGCCCTACGTTTATCAAACCAAGTCGGACCAGTAAGCTCGTCTTTACCCCGTCTGACCCAGCCAGCACCAAACCGGGTGATAGTCCTGACATCCCGCGATGAACCGCAGCGCTAATTCCCTGCCCACGCAAGCCTCCGCATTGGTGGACGACTCGCCCGCGTTGGTGGACCATGTGGCCGTGGCCCGCCTGTACGGCGAGCCCCTGTTCGCCATGCCACTGGATTTGTACATCCCGCCGGACGCGCTCGAGGTGTTCCTGGAAGCCTTTGAAGGCCCCTTGGACTTTTTGCTCTACCTGATACGCAAACAAAATTTCAATATTCTGGATATTCCCATGCTCAGCGTGACGCGGCAGTACCTGGTGTATGTAGACCAGATCCGCAAGCGCAACCTGGAGCTGGCGGCCGAATACCTGCTGATGGCGGCGATGCTGATCGAGATCAAGTCGCGCATGCTTTTGCCACCCAAGAAAAGCGCAGAGGGCGAAGAGCCCGAAGACCCACGCGCCGAGCTGGTACGCCGCCTGCTAGAGTACGAGCAAATCAAACGCGCAGCCGCCAACCTCAACACCGTGCCCCAATTTGGGCGGGATTTTTTGAAAGCGGCGGTCTATGTGGACCAAAGCATTGCCGTACGCTTCCCCGATGTGGAGGTGGTGGATTTGCAGGAAGCCTGGCGCTCCATGGTGCAACGGGCCAAGCTGGTGCAGCACCACAAAATCAGCCGCGCCGAACTCTCGGTGCGCGAGCACATGAGCATGGTGCTGAAAAAATTGCAAGGCAAGCGTTTTGTCGGCTTTGAAGATTTGTTCGACCCGCAACTAGGTCTGTCGGTGCTGGTGGTGACCTTTATCGCTATGCTCGAACTAGCCAAAGAAACGCTGATTGAAATTACCCAGGCTGAAGCCTACGCGCCGATTTATGTGCGTCTGGCCTTCACCCAAAACTGAACCCCGCGCAGCGCCCCCCTCTGCCTCACTGGAGATACCGCATGGTCACTACCACTCCTGCACAATCAGTAGCCGACGCCAGCCAATTAGGTGGTACGCCGTATGGCACCCTGCCGCCGGCCTCGCCTATGGCCAGCCGCAAGCCGATCAGCCTGCCGCGCATTTTGGAAATGCGCAGCCGGGGCGAAAAAATCACCATGCTGACAGCCTACGATGCCACCTTCGCCGCCGTGGCCGATGCCGCCGGTGTGGAATGCATTTTGATAGGCGACTCGCTGGGTATGGTCTGCCAAGGTTTGCACAGCACCGTGGGCGTGAGTCTGGAGGATATGCGCTACCACACGGCCAGCGTATCGCGCGGTCTACGGCGCGCACAGGGCACGGCCTGGCTGATCGCCGATTTACCCTTTGGCTCCTACCAAGAGTCCAAAGAGCAAGCGTTTCGCAGCGCCTCGGTGCTGATGCAGGCCGGGGCCCACATGATCAAGTTGGAGGGCGGCGGCTGGACTACGGAGATCGTGCACTTTTTGGTAGAGCGCGGTATTCCGGTCTGCGCGCACCTGGGTCTGACGCCGCAAACGGTGCACGCCCTGGGAGGCTACCGGGTGCAGGGCCGCACCGGCGCTGCTGCCGATATCCTCAAACAACAAGCCCATGCGCTGGAAGACGCCGGCGCATCCATGTTGGTGCTGGAAATGGTGCCGGCCGATGTGTCCGCCGAGCTCACGCAAGCACTGCAACACTGCGCCACTATCGGGATAGGCGCGGGTAAAGATACGGCGGGTCAGGTGCTGGTGCTGCACGATATGCTGGGCGTCAACCTGGGCAAGATGCCTAAGTTTGTACGCAACTTCATGCTGGATGCCAGCTCCATCCGAGGTGCGATGGAAGCCTATGTGGCGGCGGTCAAAGACGGCAGCTTTCCGGTCAACGCGCTGCACGCCTGGTAAGACAAGGGAATAGATGCGCATCGTCAACAGCCTGAGCGCGCTGGCAGAAGCCTTGCAGGCCTACCGGCACCCTTCGGTAGTGCCTACCATGGGCAATTTGCACAAAGGACATCTGGACCTGGTGCGTACAGCCAAGCCTTTGGGCGACGTGCAACTGACCACGATTTTTGTCAACCGATTGCAGTTCGGTCCGAACGAAGATTTCGATACCTATCCGCGCACGTTTGAGGCCGATTGCGCACAATTGGAAGCCGCGGGTTGCGACCTCTTATTTGCGCCTACCGAGGCCACGCTCTACCCCGAGCCCCAGGGCTTTAAGGTAACGCCACCGGCCGAACTGGCCGATGTGCTCGAAGGCCAGTTTCGCCCCGGTTTTTTTGCCGGGGTCTGCACTGTGGTGCTCAAGCTATTGGCCTGCACCCAGGCGCGCACTGCGGTATTTGGTAAAAAAGATTATCAGCAGCTGATGGTGATACGCCACATGGTGCGCCAGTTCAATTTGCCGGTGGAGATTGTGGGTGTGGACACCCGCCGCGCGCCCGACGGGCTGGCCATGTCCTCGCGCAATGGCTATCTGTCCGAGGCCGAGCGGGCGCAGGCGCCGCAATTGCATGCGACCCTGGAACAAATGGCCCAAGCGGTGCGCGCCGGCCGCACCGACTTCCAAGCGCTGCAAATACAAGCCCTGAGTACGCTGGCCACACAAGGCTGGCAAGCCGACTATGTAGCGCTGCGGCGACAAGCCGATTTAGGCGCCCCCCAGGCCGGTCAGGCCTTGGTGGTGTTAGCCGCTGCGCGCTTGGGTCGCACCCGGCTGATCGACAACCTGGAAATCTAAGCCAAGTGCGCCAATTGCCTAGCTACCGTAGCCGATCAGCGCCTTGACTTCTAGGAAGTCGTGTATGCCCCAATCGGCATATTCGCGGCCGTTGCCTGACTGTTTGTAGCCACCGAAAGGCGCGTAAATATCCCAGTCCGGGTAGTTGATATTGACCTGACCGGCGCGCAACTGACGTGCCACGCGGCGTGCATGTTCCAGGTTTTGGGACTGCACAAAAGCGGCCAGACCAAACTCGCTGTCATTGGCAATCTCAATCGCCTCGGCCTCGCTGTCATAAGGCATGATGGCCAGCACGGGACCGAAAATTTCTTCGCGGGCAATCGTCATATGGCGATTGACGTTGCCGAACACGGTGGGCCGTGCGTAATAGCCGTGCGTTAGGCCTGCGGGCTTGCCAGCACCACCGGCCACCAGTGTGGCGCCTTCGGCGATGCCGATCTCGATCAGTCGCTGCACTTTGGTGTATTGCATTTCGCTGACCAAGGGGCCCATGGTTGTGCCTTCGGCGCGCGGGTCACCTACCACTTGTTCGGCGGCGACCAGGGCCGCAACTTCGAGTGCCTTGGCGTGCAGGGCGCGGGGCACCAACATACGCGTGGGCGCATCGCAGGATTGGCCGGTATTGCTCATACAGCTTTCCACACCTTTGCGCACGGCGGTTTCAAGGTCGGCGTCCTCCAAAATAATATTGGGCGACTTGCCGCCCAGCTCTTGGGCCACGCGCTTGACGGTATCGGCTGCGGTTTTGGCCACCATCACGCCAGCCCGGGTAGAACCGGTAAAGGACACCATGTCCACTTCTTTGTGCGCCGCCATGACTTGTCCGACCGATGGGCCGTCGCCGTTGACCATGTTGTACACACCGGCAGGCACCCCAGCGTCGTGCATGATTTCGGTAAACACAATGCCGCTGATAGGCGCAATTTCGCTGGGCTTGAGCACCATGGTGCAACCTGCCGCTAAGGCCGGCGCCACTTTGCAGACGATTTGGTTGAGCGGCCAGTTCCAGGGCGTGATCAGTGCGACCACGCCGATGCCCTCTTTCATGATGCGGGTGGCGCCGCGCTGGTGTTCGAACTCGTAGCTTTCTAGGGAGGCGATGGTGGCCTCCAAATGCACCCGCCCGGCCCAGGTCTGGGCATCGCGCGCCCAGGCTAGCGGCGCACCCATTTCGTCAGACACCGCCTGGGCAATCTCTTCGGCGCGCTCGTTGTACAAAGCCAATATGCGGCGCAGCAGCGCGAGGCGTGTGGCTTTGTCGGTCTGCGTGAAAGCGGGGAAGGCGGCACGGGCGGCGGCCACGGCTTTGTCCACATCCGCGGCACTGCCCATGGAGATCTGGGTGTAGGCCTGCTCGGTGGCCGGGTTGATGACATCCAGGCTGCGGGCCACCGTGGGTTGGACCCAGGCGCCGTTGATATAAAACTCTTGGTGGTGGGACATGGTGTGCTGGCGCGCAATACGCGTTATCGGTTGGGAAAGGTTGTCGAACAGATAAGGTTAGCAGAGATTGCCCGCCGCAAGCGATAGGCAGAGCGCCGCTGCCTGCAACGGTGGCGACGGCTTTTGCAAAAGTGGCTGCTTTGGGCATATCAGGCGCTAGGATGCAAGCCCAGATCCGATTGGAGACGCCCCCATGCATGCCCAGGACTTTGCTTCCCCGACCGTGCGCGCCTTGCGTGCCGACCTGGCGCTGGCGCTGCGCGCCGCCGCCCACCACGGCCTGGCCGAAGGCGTGTGCAACCACTTCAGTATCGAGCTGCCCGATAGCAGCGGCCGCTTCTTGCTCAACCCGCGCGGCCTAATGTGGAGCGAAGTACAGGCCGATGACATTGTGATGATCGACGCCCAAGGCCAAGTGCTGGCCGGGCGGCATTCTGTCGAGCCCACGGCTATGTTTATCCATGCCGCGATACACCGTATCGCCGCTAAAGCCTGCGTGCTGCATACGCACATGCCTTATGCCACGGCGCTCACCCTGACACGTGCGCGGGCGCTGGACACCCGCTTGTCGCAAAACGCCATGCGATTTCATGGTCGGGTCGCGGTTGACGCGCAGTACCAAGGCTTGGCGCTGGACGTAGACGAAGGTGAGCGTATCGCCCACGCCATGCAGGGCGCCGATATTGTGTTTCTGGGCAACCACGGGGTGGTGGTCTGCGCCCAGCGGATGGACTATGCCTACGACGATTTGTACTACCTGGAGCGCGCTTGCATGGTGGAGGTGCTGGCACGCCAAAGCGGCCTTGCACTGCAACCGGTGGACCAAGCCCTAGCGGCCCATGTAGCCGTGCAAACGCGCGGTGAGCAACTGCAAGCCGAGTTGTTTTTCAAGGCCTTGGGACGCAAACTCTGAGCGATTTGATCGCTCAGCGGCCAAGCAAGGCCTTACAAAAACCGGTCGAGTATGCGCTTGCTGTGGGCATCCAGCGCTTTTTGATCGGGCACCAAATAGTGGATGCCATGGGCGTCGGCCACCAAGAGGCTGCGGCCGGTGCCGATACGGCGTATGTCCTCATCGCCGCGCAACACGAATTCGGTCCGGCCCCGGTCGGTTTCTACCGTCCAGGTGCAAGGCGTGGAAAAGCTGCTGACCTCCAGGATGCGGTGTAACTGCGGCATGAACTCGCGGCGTGCCAACTCATCCTCGATCAGGCTTTGGTAGGCGGCGGGCAAATCACCCAGTCGGTCCACCCAAGCCACTTCATGGCCTTCGGTGCTGAGCAATGAAATGCCTTCGTCTGGCGCCAGTATGGGAAAAGCGCGCACCGGCAGCACCCCGACAAAGCGCTCACCCTGGGCATTGGTCAGAATCAGTTTGCCAAAGTGGGTACGCTCTAGCACGAACGAAGTTTGCTTGAGGGGCGCGCTCATAACGCACCTCCGAGCACCGCTAATTGCGCATCGGCGTTACGCGCCTGGGCCTGGTACAAATTGAAATACGCGCCCTCTTGCTGCATCAGCGCATCGTGCGTGCCCTCCTCGACCACTTGGCCACGGTCCAGCACTACCAGGCGATCGGCGCGGTGCAGTGTGGACAGGCGGTGTGCAATGGCAATCGTGGTGCGGCCTTGCACCAAATTCTCAAGCGCTTTTTGAATTTCTTTTTCGGTTTCCGAATCGACCGAGGACGTCGCTTCATCGAGTATCAAAATGCGCGGGTCAATCAGCAGCGCCCGCGCGATCGAGATGCGCTGTCGCTCGCCACCAGAGAGGCCTTGACCACGCTCGCCCACCATAGAGTCATAGCCATGGGGCAGACGCAAAATAAACTCATGGGCATGCGCGGCACGCGCTGCGGCCATGATGTCAGCGCGGCTGGCCTCAGGTTTGCCATAGGCGATGTTGTCGGCAATCGTGCCGAAGAATAAAAATGGCTCTTGCAAGACCAGCCCAATATTGCGGCGGAAATCGCTGATTGCGTAAGAACGTATATCCACGCCATCGACCAAAATCGCGCCCTCGGACACGTCATAAAAACGGCAAATCAAATTCACCAAGGTGCTTTTACCTGAACCGCTGTGACCCACCAGGCCGATCATTTCCCCCGGCGCAATGGACAGATTGATACCACGGTTGACCGCACGGTTGCCGTAGCGAAATCCCACTTCGCGTAGTTCGATGCGCCCTTGCACACGGCCCACGCGCACCGGGTTTTGCGGCTCGGGCACGCTAGAGACATGGTCCAAAATATCAAAAATACGCTTGGCCGCCGAGGCCGATTTTTGGGTCACCGACACAATACGACTCATGGAGTCCAGACGCCCGTAAAAACGGCCGATGTAGGCGATAGCAGCCAGCAACATACCCACGGTGATTTGTCCGTGCGCCACCTGGTAGATGCCAAAGCCCCAGACCACCAGCAAGCCCAGTTCGGTCAGCAAAGATACCGAGGGCGAAAACAAGGACCAGATTTTGTTGATGCGGTCATTGACCACCAGGTTGTAACGGTTCGCATCCCGAAAACGTGCGGCCTCGCGCTGCTCTTGGGCAAAGGCTTTGACCACGCGAATACCCGGAATCGTATCGGCCAGCACATTGGTCACTTCCCCCCAGACGCGGTCAATTTTTTCAAAGCCGGTGCGCAAGCGGTAGCGCACATAGTGAATCATCCAGCCGATAAACGGGAGCGGCACCAAAGTAATAAGTGCCAGCCAGGGATTCATAGAAAACAAGATCACCGCCGTCATGGTGATCATCACCACATCGCTGGCAAAGTCTGTCAGGTGGAGCGACAAATACACCGCAATCCGGTCACTCTCAGTGCCCACGCGCGAAAGCAAATCGCCGGTGCGTTTACCGCCGAAATACTCCAACGAGAGTTGCAACAAATGATCGTAGGTGGTGGTGCGCAAATCCGCTGCGATGCGCTCAGAGGCCAGCGCCAAGATATAGGTTTTGGCCCAGCTCAGCACCCAGGCCACCAAGCCCGAGGCCAGCAAGCCGGCCAAGTACCAGGCAATTTGAGAGCGCTCAATATGCTGCCCGTTTTGCAGCGGGATAAGCACCTCATCGACCAGCGGAATGGTCAGATATGGCGGCACCTGGCTGGCGGCGGTGCCCAGCAACATCAGGACAAAGCCCCACAGCAACTGACCTCGGTAAGGCCTGGCAAAGCGCCATAAGCGCAGCAGTGTCCAAGTCGAAGGCGGGGTATGCACCACCTTGGTACAGACCGAACATTCTTCGGCCTCCGGGTCCAGTGGCGCCTTGCAACTGGGGCACAGGGCCTGGTCCGGGACGGGCACCGGTACGCCGCTTAAAGCGCTGTTGTGGCGGGCGCTAAATTGGTCCACCAGGCGCAAAGCCTGCAAGTTATGGCCCAAAGTGAAGCGCCAATGCGCCAACCGGCTTTGCTCGTCCTGCAATTGCAGGTGCCCCACGCCGGCGTGGTCATGGTGCTCCAGACGCAGGCCGGGCCGGTAATCCCAGCTTTGCGCGCCTGAAGCTTGTAGGCTGAGCAAGCGCTTATCGGTGGCCACCAGCACACTGGGCACAAAGTGCATGTGGGCGTCCAGGTCAACCTCCAGCAGCGCACAAACGTTTTCATCATGTGAGAGCTGCGCCTCAAGCGCATCGTGCCAGGCTGGAGGAATATTCACTGCGCCCAAGGGGCCGGGCGCTTGCTTGTGATTCATGGAAATGCCAAATTGAAAAGTAAAAAACTGCCGGTTGCGCAGCCCCAAGGCGGGGGGCGCACCGCGTCCAAACCCCCTACTATGCCTGAGCCTGGGCTAGCGTCCCATGGGAGCGCAGCGCTTTCGGCGAGAATACCCAACGCACGACGAACTAGCCCGGTGGACTTGAACTTCCGCTCCCACGCATGACGCGCCAGAAAAAAATCGATATTTTGCGGGTGAACTACCTGCGCGGACCCAATATTTGGACCTACCGGGCAGTGATCGAGGCATGGGTGGACATTGGGGCTCTCGAAGATTTCCCGTCTAACACCTTGCCGGGCTTTTACGAGCGCCTGACAGGCACCCTGCCCAGCCTGATTGAGCATGAATGCAGCCCTGGCGTACGCGGCGGCTTTTTGCAGCGCCTGCAAGAGGGCACCTGGGCGGCCCACATCTTGGAACATGTCTGCCTAGAGCTTCAAAATATGGCCGGCATGCGCACCGGCTTTGGTAAAGCGCGCCAAACCTCCCAAACCGGTGTGTACAAAGTGGCCTTTCGCACCCGCCAGGAAGATGTAGGGCGACGCGCTTTGCATCTGGGGCGCGATTTGGTCGAGGCAGCTATCCACAACACGCCCTTTGACGTGGCCCAGGCAGTGCAAGAACTGCATGACATGGTGGACGCGCTCTGCTTAGGGCCGAGCACTGCGCACATTGTCGATGCCGCCACGGCGCGCGGCATACCGCATACGCGCCTGACCGATGGCAATTTGGTGCAGCTGGGCTACGGCATTGCACAGCGACGTATCTGGACCGCCGAGACCGACCAAACCAGCGCCATTGCCGAAGAGATTGCCAGTGACAAAGATTTGACGAAACGCCTGCTGCAAGCCTGCGGCGTTGCGGTGCCGCATGGGCAGGTGGTGCAAAGTGCCGCGCAGGCCTGGGAAGCAGCGCAGTCCATCGGATTGCCGGTGGCCATCAAGCCCTACGACGGCAACCATGGGCGCGGCGTAGCCCTGGACCTGGAAAACCAGGCTGACATTCAAGCAGCCTTTGCGCTGGCCCACCAAGAAGGCGACGGGCAGGTCATTGTGGAGGAATTTATCCGGGGCAATGAACATCGCTTGCTGGTGGTCGGCCGCCAAGTGGTAGCCGCTGCGCGCGGCACCACCCTCTATGTGCAGGGTGATGGCGTCTCCACCATGAACCAGCTGGTAGATCAGCAAATCAATAAGGACCCACGCCGCGGGCGCGCCGAGTCCTTCCCACTTAACGTGGTGGATTTGTCTGAAAGCCCGGAGGTCTTGCTCGAACTCGAACGCATTGGTCTGAGCCCCCAGTCAGTGCCCGCGGCCGGGCAAAAAGTGCTGATCCAGCGCAATGGCAATGTGGCATTTGATGTCACCAGTGAACTGCACCCCAGTGTGGCGCGGGCTGCGGCCCTGGCGGCGCGCGTAGTCGGTCTGGACATTGCGGGTGTCGATATGGTGCTGGAAAACTGCGCGCTGCCGCTACAAGGGCAGCGCGGTGCGGTCATCGAAGTCAACGCCAGCCCCGGGCTGCTAGCCCATATCAAACCGGCCAACGGCACGGGCCAAGCGGTGGGCACAGCCATCATCAGCCACTTGTTTGACAGCAAGCAAGACGGGCGCATCCCGATTGTCGGCATCACCGGCACCCACAACACCGGCCGCATGGCGCGCCTGGTGGCCTGGCTGGTGCACATCAGTGGCAAGCATGTGGGCCTGGCCTGCAGCGAAGGTTTGTACTTAGACAGCCGCAAGCTAGACGCCGCCGACAGTAGCACCTGGGACGCGGGCCAGCGCATTTTGATGAACCGTTCGGTGCAGGCTGCGGTGTTTGAAAACCCTTGCACCACAATACTGGGCCAAGGCCTGGCCTACGATAAATGCCAGGTGGGCGTGGTCACCGATGTCAGCTGGCACGAAGGTCTGCGCGATTTCGACATCCTGGACGCCGAGCAGACCTTCAAGGTCGCGCGCACCCAAATAGACGTGGTATTGCCCAGCGGCACGGCTGTCATCAACGCCATGGACGCACAGGCGCTCGAACTGGCCGAACTCTGCGACGGGCGCATCATCTTCTACGCGCCCTCGCCAGAACACCCCACGCTGCTGGCACACCGCGCGCAAGGCCATCAGGTGGTATGCCTGCGCGAGGGCCAGATCGTGTTCGCCCATGGCGCGCAAGAGCGGCCTTTGCTGCGGCTTGACAGCTTGAAGCCTGCCAAAGCGGCGCAGCCCGAGATGGTGATGGCCGCAGTGGCCGCTGCCTGGGCCCTGGACATCTCACCGGAACTGATTGCTGCGGGATTGCGCACCTTCGAGTCCAATCCGCAAAAAACGCCTTACTAGCACCCTCCTCACCCCTACGCTGAGCCGCACTACGAACCACGCCCATGGAAGTTACCCGCATTCGCGCCCTGCGCGGCCCCAATCTCTGGAGCCACCATACCGCCATCCAAGCGGTCGTCACCTTCGCTCCCACGCAATGGGATATTGCGGACATGCGGGGCTTTGAAACTAGGCTGCGCGCGCGCTTTCCTGAAATCAGCCCCTTCCAGCCCATAGGCCACGCAGACACGGTGCCTCTGGCCCGCGTGCTGGAACTGGCTACGTTGGGCTTGCAAGCCCAGGCCGGTTGCCCTGTCACTTTCAGCTGCACCAAGCCCACCCTCGAGGCTGGGGTGTATCAGGTGGTGGTGGAGTACAGCGAAGAGGCTGTCGGGCGCTTAGCGCTGGAGCTAGCGCAAAACCTGTGCCATTCGGCCCTGGACGACACGCCTTTTGACCTGGCCAGCGTGCTGCACCAGTTACGCGAACTCGACGAAGACGTGCGCCTAGGCCCCAGCACCGGTTCGGTGGTGAACGCTGCGCTGGCGCGTAATATTCCCTACAGCCGCATGACCGATGGCAGCATGGTGCGCTTTGGTTGGGGCAGCAAGCAAAGGCGCATACAAGCCGCCGAAATCGACGCCACCAGCGCGATCGCCGAAGCCATCGCACAGGACAAAGAACTGAGCAAGCGTTTGCTACATGCCGCAGGCGTGCCGGTGCCACGCGGCCGCGCGGTACATGACGCGGACGACGCCTGGAAAGCCGCGCAAGACGTCGGCTTGCCCGTGGTCGTCAAGCCCCTAGACGGCAACCAGGGCAAGGGGGTTACAGTCAACATCCTGAACGAAGCGCACTTGCGCGCAGCCTATGCGGTAGCTACCGAGTTTCGCGATACCGTGCTGGTAGAGCGCAATTTGCCGGGCAATGACTTTCGCCTGCTGGTGGTGGGTGACAAATTGGTGGCCGCAGCGCGGCGCGACCCCCCAAAGGTCGTGGGTGACGGCGTGCATACCGTGACGCAGTTGGTGGACATGGTCAATGCCGATCCGCGCCGGGGCGACGGGCATGCCACCTCACTCACGAAAATCCGATTTGACGATATTGCCCGCAGTTGCTTGCGCAGCCAAGGCTTTGAGGCCGAGGCTATCCCGGAAAAAGGCCAGCGCGTCAATTTGCGTAACAACGCTAACTTGTCCACTGGCGGCTCGGCTACCGATGTCACCGACGATGTACACCCCGACGTCGCGGCCCGTGCGGTTACTGCGGCGCACATGGTGGGTTTGCATATTTGCGGCGTGGATTTGGTGTGCGACAGCATCTTGCGGCCGATCGAGGAACAAGGCGGCGGCGTAGTGGAGGTCAATGCCGCGCCAGGCTTGCGCATGCACCTGAGTCCGTCCTTTGGTAAAGGCCGGCCGGTGGGCGAGGCCATCATGTCCAGCCTGTTCAAAAACGGGCAGGATGGCCGCATACCGGTGGTAGCTGTTACCGGCACTAACGGCAAAACCACGACAGTGCGCCTGATTTCGCACTTGCTGGCCCAGCAAGGCTGGTGTGTCGGCATGACCAATACCGATGGCGTCTATGTGGACGGCCATTGCATTGATACCGGCGACTGCAGCGGCCCCAAGAGTGCAAAAAACGTCTTGCACCATCCCGATGTGGATGCGGCGGTGCTGGAAACCGCGCGCGGCGGCATTTTGCGCGAGGGCCTGGCCTTTGACAAATGCGATGTGGCCGTGGTGACCAATGTGGGCAGTGGCGATCACCTCGGACTGAACTACATCACCACCGTCGATGAGTTGGCCGTTCTAAAGCGCGTGATTGTGCAAAACGTGGCCGCCAAGGGCACAGCCGTACTCAACGCGACCGACCCGGTAGTAGCAGCCATGGCGGCCAAGTGCCAAGGCACGGTCACCTTTTTTGCGCTGGACCAATACCACCCGGTGATGGCGACCCACTGGGCCCAAGGCCATGCGGTGGTCTATGTGGATAACGGCCAGATCGTAGCCGCCAAGGGTACGCAAAAGCATTACCTGAATCTGAGAGAGATTCCCATGACGCTAGACGGCGCCATCGGCTTTCAAGTGGAGAACGTGATGGCCAGTGTGGCCGCAGTCTGGGCCTTGGGTCTGGACTGGGAAACCGTGCGCGCCGGCCTGGCTAGTTTTTCCAGCAAAAACGACAATGCGCAAGGCCGCTTCAACATCTTCAACTACAAGGGCGCCACCGTTATTGCAGACTACGGCCATAACCCGGACGCGATGGCGGCGCTGGTGCAAGCAGTGCAAGCCATGCCGGCGAGCCGTCGCTCGGTGGTCATCAGCGGGCCGGGCGACCGGCGCGACGAGGACATTCGCCAAATCACCCAAATCCTGGGCGACGCTTTCGACGAAGTGGTGATGTACGAAGACCAGTGCCAGCGCGGCCGATCGGACGGCGAAGTCATGGCTTTGCTGCGCGCGGGCCTTGCCGGCGCGAAAAAAGCCACGCAACGCAGCGAAATCTATGGTGAGTTTTTAGCCATTGACACGGCCCTTGCGCGCTTGCAACCGGGCGAGCTATGTCTGGTGCTGGTGGACCAGGTGCCCGAGGCCATGGCGCATATTGCCGCGCGGATTGAGGCTTTGTAAGCGAACATGTGGGGGCATGCGGCCCTGAACGCATTAAGCGGAACTTAGGTTTCGGCAGCGGGTTCGCGGCCCATCAGGGCGGCTACCGCCTCGCTCGCTTGCAGTTGGCCTTCCAGCAGCGCCACCACACAGCGCGTGATCGGCATCTGAACGCCCAGTGCATCTGCGCGTTGCAAAACGGTGCGAGCGCTGTACACGCCTTCGGCCACATGGCCTAGCGACTGCACCGCCTGCTCCAGCGACTGGCCCTGCGCTAAGGCCAAGCCGATGCGCCGGTTGCGGGATAAATCACCGGTCGCCGTCAAGACCAAATCGCCCAGACCGCTCAGGCCCATAAAAGTTTCCGCCTTGGCGCCTAATGCGAGTCCCAGGCGGGTGATTTCGGCCAAGCCGCGGGTAATCAATGCAGCGCGCGCGTTCAGGCCCAGCTGCAAGCCATCGCACAAACCGGTGGCAATCGCCATCACGTTTTTCACCGCGCCGCCAACTTCTACACCGACCACATCCTCACTGGCATAGACCCTTAGCTGCGGGCTGTGAAAGGCATCGACCAGCGCGCTGCGCACCGTGATATGCGCGCTAGCGGCCACCAGTGCGGTGGGCTGGCCCAGCGCAACCTCCATCGCAAAACTAGGGCCGCTGAGCACACCGCCGCAAAGGCTAGGCGCGCATTGGGCCTGGATTTCATGGCCCAGCAAGCCTTGGCCACCGTGTGCACCGCCGGCTTCAAAGCCTTTACACAACCAGGCCATCGGTGCGGCTAAGTCCGCAAGCAGGACCAGCATATCGCGCAAGCCCGCCATGGGGGTAGCAATGACCACCAACTCCTGGCTCGCCAGGTGGGCACGCAGGTAATTGCCTTGAAGTTGGCTGACGCGCAGGCCTTCAGGGAAAGCCAGCCCCGGCAGGTAGCGCGGGTTATGCCGTTCAGCTTGCATGGCGCGCTGTTGGCGCGCGTCGCGCGCCCACAAAGTGACGGTGTGTTGCGGCATGCGTGCTGCCGCGACGGCCAGTGCGCTGCCCCAGGCACCGGCCCCCAATACGCTGATTTTCATGGGCTCATCTTTAGGCGCTGATCGCCACCGGCATCCACCGGCCAGCGAACAGCTGCTTTATTGGGGCAAGGTGGCGGCCGCGCCGTCTTGCGCTGCTTGGCTTTGCTGCTGCTCGTACATGGCCTGGAAGTTGATTTCTGATAAGTGCACAGGCGGAAAGCCGCTGCGCTGAATCAGATCGGCCACATTGCCGCGCAAATAGGGGTACACGATTTGTGGGCAGGCAATGCCCATGATCGGACCCATTTGCTCTTCGGGCAGGTTGCGCACTTCAAAAATACCGGCCTGTTTGACTTCCACGAGAAACACGGTTTTGTCTTTGATTTTGGTATGCACGGTGGCCGTCACACTGACTTCGAACACGCCTTCTGCCACCGGATTGGCTTCAATGCCCAGCTGAATATCCACCGAAGGCTGGTCCTGTTCGAGCAGGATGGCCGGCGAGTTGGGCTGCTCCATCGACGCCTCTTTGAGGTAGACGCGTTGGATTTGGAAAACCGGGGCTTGTTCTGACATAGCGTGAATCTTTCAATAAAAAAAAGCCCAGCGTACAAAAGGTGGGCTCGTAGGATGGTGCGCTGGGGCTTGCTAGGCCTGTGGCGCCCCGAATTATCGCAGCAGGTCGGTGCGGGCTGCAGGCGCGCTCAGGGCGCTAGCAACAAGGGCATCAGGCCGCCGCGGCTGTCTAGGTCCATCAGGTCATCGCAGCCGCCCACATGGGTATCGCCGATAAAGATTTGCGGCACGGTACGCCGCCCGGTGCGCTCCATCATGGCACTGCGCTCAGTCGGGTTGGTATCGATGCGGATCTCTTCGATCAACTCCACCCCTTTGGACTTAAGAATACGCTTGGCCTGCACGCAATAAGGGCAAACTGCGGTGGTGTACATCTTGACGTTTTGCATCATCGACTCAATGGAAAAGCTGTGTTTTAGGGCGGGGAATCAGACTTTTTCTAACGGCAGTCCGGCGCTTTTCCAAGCCGCCAGACCACCACCGAGCGAGTGGACTTGCGCATAGCCCAGCGTTTTCGCCGCAGCCATCGCGCGCCCTGAGCGTGCGCCCGACTGACAAACCAGAATCAAAGGCAGGCTTTTGTTTTTGACCGCTGTCGCCAACTTGGCCGATAAGTCAGCCAAGGGAATATTTTTGGAACCCACGATGTGCCCGGCGGCAAACTCCCCAGGCTCACACACATCCACCACGACGGCTTTTTCCCGGTTAATCAATTGCACCGCGTCGTTGGCGCTCAGGCCCCCGCTGGCTGCGCCTTGCATGACAGGCGCCAGCAATAGGGCACCGGAAATCAGGGCCAGGGTAATCAACATCCAGTTATCGAGAAGAAATTTCACTAGGGTTCCTTGAGGGTGCCAGGGGGACTGCAATCAAGCATTTTAGAATGCTCCATGTTTCCCCACGGTCCGCGCGGCTGCAATCCCCTTCACCCCCCCCTTATTTCCTGTCATGCACCGACTTGTTTTGATACGCCACGGCCAATCCACCTGGAATCTTGAAAACCGCTTCACCGGCTGGACCGATGTGGACCTAACGCCCACAGGCATCGAACAGGCGCAAAACGCTGGGCGTTTGCTCAAAGCCCAAGGCTATGCCTTCGACATGGCCTACACCAGCATGCTCAAGCGCGCCACGCGCACCTTATGGCATTGCCTGGACCAGATGGACTGCACCTGGCTGCCGGTGGTTCACAGTTGGCGGCTCAACGAGCGCCATTACGGCGCTTTGCAAGGCCTGAATAAAGCCGATATGGCACGCCAATACGGCGAGCAACAGGTGTTGCTGTGGCGCCGCAGTTTTGATGTGCCGCCCCCGGCACTTGAGCCTGGCGACCCGCGCTGCGAGGGCAGCGACCCGCGCTACGCCAAGCTGGCGCCCGGCCAGGTGCCACTGACCGAGTGCCTGAAGGACACGGTGGCGCGGGTCATGCCGTTTTGGGAAGAGTCCATCGCGCCGGCTTTGCGTGCAGGCAAACGCCCGGTCATCGCGGCGCACGGTAACTCCATGCGCGCGCTGGTGAAATACCTAGACCAGATAGGTGACGACGACATCGTGGGCGTCAATATCCCCAATGGGATACCGCTGGTTTACGAATTGGACGTACAGCTCAAACCGATCCGCCATTACTATTTAGGCGATACACAGGCCATAGCGCAAGCGGCGCAGGCGGTGACAGCGCAAGGCAAAGCGGCTTGAAGGCGGCGCAGGCCCTGGCCCTGGCCTAAGCCCCCGCCACCTGCAATCGGTCCTATTCGAAGGCACAATAGACGTTCGCCGCTGGAATTTTGGCCAGCAGGCACACAGGGTTACAAGGAAACGGGTACGAATATGGGTCACAAATTAAAGATCGCAGGCTGGGTGATGCTGGGCGCATTGGCAGGCTCGCTAACGACGGTTTCGGTACAAACCGTGGCCCGCAATACCCTGGCCCCTATGCCTTTGGAAGAGTTGCAGCAACTCTCCACCGTATTTGGCCTGATCAAGAGCGATTACGTGGAACCCGTGGATGAAAAAAAGCTGATCACCGACGCCATTACAGGTATGGTCTCCAGCCTGGACCCGCATTCCACCTATTTCGACAAAAAATCCTTCAAAGAGTTTAGGGAAGGAACCAGCGGCAAATTTGTCGGTGTGGGCATCGAAATCACCCAGGAAGAGGGCGTGGTCAAAGTGGTCTCGCCGATTGAAGGCTCGCCGGCCGATCGCGCTGGTCTCAAGCCCAATGACTTGATCATCAAAGTCGATGACACGGCAGTTAAGGGACTGAGCCTGAATGAAGCGGTCAAGCGCATGCGCGGCGAGCCCGCCACCAAAGTGACCTTGACCGTGTTCCGTAAAGACGAAAACAAGACCTTTGCGGTGACCATCATTCGCGAAGAAATCAAACAACAGTCGGTGCGCGGCAAACTGATAGAGCCGGGCTACGCTTGGATCCGGGTGAGCCAATTCCAGGAACGCACCGTCGATGATTTTGTGAAAAAAGTCAATGATCTGTATGAGCAAGACCCCAAGATCAAGGGCATGGTGCTGGATTTACGTAACGATCCGGGCGGACTGCTCAATGCCGCCGTGGCGATTTCCGCCGCTTTCTTGCCCGAAAACGTGACGGTAGTCACCACCAATGGGCAGACCGAGGAAAGCAAACAAACCCTGCGCGCCAATGCGCGCGACTACATGGGCCGCATGGGCGCGGACCCGATCAAAAAGCTACCGGCGCAGCTGAAAAACATCCCACTGATCGTGCTGGTAAACGAGGGCTCGGCCTCGGCCAGTGAGATTGTGGCCGGCGCACTGCAAGACCATAAGCGCGCCACCATCATGGGCGGGCAAACCTTTGGCAAAGGCTCGGTACAAACATTCCGGCCTTTGAGCGGTGACACCGGCCTGAAATTCACCACCTCGCGCTACTACACGCCTAGCGGCCGTTCTATCCAGGCCAAAGGTATCGTGCCCGATTTGATGGTCGATGACACCGAAGAAGGCAGCCCCTTTGCCGCCCTGCGCACCCGCGAAGCAGACTTGGAAAAGCATTTAAGCAGCGGCCAAGGCGAAGAAGTGAAAGATCCGGCCCGTGAGAAAGCACGCGAAGAGGCGATGAAGCGCTTGGAAGAAGAATCGCGTAAACCGGTGGCCGACCGCCGCGCGCCGGAATTCGGCTCGGACAAAGACTTCCAACTGAGCCAGGCGCTCAAAAAGCTCAAAGGTCAGCCGGTGCTGATCAGCAAAACGCGGGTCGAGCGCAGCGCCGAGAAAAAAGAGCAATGAGGCGCCCCGGTGTCTGAGTCGGACCTGTCCGACGCAGAATTGCTGCGCTATTCGCGGCACCTGCTGCTTGACGACATCGCCATTGAGGGCCAGCGCCGCATCCTGGCATCGCAGGCTCTCATTATTGGTGCCGGTGGCCTGGGCTCACCGGCGGCCATGTACCTGGCCTGCTCGGGTGTGGGTAGCATCACCATCGTCGACGACGACATAGTAGATTTGACGAATTTACAACGCCAAATCATGCACAGCACGGACCGCATTGGGCAAGCCAAAGTGCGGTCGGCCCAAAGCACATTGGCCCAACTCAACCCTGCGGTAAAGGTGCAAGCGCTACAGGCGCGCGCCGATGCCCAGTTGCTGCAGAGCCTGGTAGCGCAGGCCGATGTAGTGCTCGATTGCTGCGATAACTTCCAGACCCGACAGGCCATCAACGCCGCTTGTGTGCAGCAGCGTGTACCGCTGGTCAGCGGCGCGGCTATCGGCATGGACGGCCAAATTGCGGTGTATGACCCGCGCGATGGACATGCGCCTTGCTACGCCTGCGTGTTTGCTCCCGATGCCCCACCCGAAGAGATGCGCTGCGCCACCATGGGTGTATTGGCGCCCTTGGTCGGTGTGATCGGCGCGATGCAAGCGCTGGAGGCGCTCAAATTACTGGCGCAGACCGGCACCTCCTTGAGCGGTTATTTGCTGATGCTGGATGCACGCAGCATGGAATGGACGCGGCTGCGCGTGCAAAAAAATCCAGCTTGCGCGGTCTGCGGCTCAAAGCAGTAAAGCGTCATCCCAAGCGGCGCTGCACTCCCCCGCCTAAGCGCCCAGTATCCAGCCTTCTAAAGGGTCCATGCCTGCGGGCAAGCCGTATTGCGCGTCGCCTTGCGCATGGGCGCGCTGACCCCACGCGGCTTGCACGAGGCACAAAACGGCATCCAGGGCATCGCCACTGGCGTCCTGCGCCAAGGCATCGCGCTGCGCGTGGCTCAGCTTGAGGCGTGTGCCCCAACGGGTTTGCCCCAGCTCCAGGGCATTGATCAAGTCTTTACGGGCAATCAAGCGCTCCGGCGTTTGCTTGGCTTTGTCATCACTTTTGTAGCTTTGCACACCCAAGACTTCGCGCGCCAGCATGCCTGGATAGGCCTCTAAGGCAATGCGGGCCGCCTGTGGATCGGGCCCTTGCAAGCCAGGAAAATAGGCGCCTGCTGCCTGCATGGCGGGCACGCCTGCGTGCAGCATATAGGCGACCGGCGGATTAACCCATTTCATGGAGGGGCTGGAGCCGGCCGGGCCGTCGGTAGCGCGGTGTGCAAATTTGGCGCCAGCAGGCCGGCTGTCGCAAAAAGCGGCGAATAAATCACGAATCTGGGGCCGGGGCATGGCGGCGTAATGGGCAATGCAATCTTCCCAGTGCGTGGGCCAGCCCAAATGCTCTACGAGTTCACGCGGTAGGCCAAAAGGTAAATCAAAGCCGCCAATCCAGGACGGACGCGACTGTAGTTCCGAGGTAAACGCCCCCAAGCTTTGCAAGCGAACCAGGCTCTCGACTACGAGCCGTGCACCGTCGCTATGCCCCCAGGCCAGGACGATGTGTTTGCGCGGCCCCGGGCTGCTGGAAAAATCGCAACCCAGCAGCACTGCCATGGGCAATAGCAGACCGATTAGGCCCGGCCCATGATGGACGCGGTAGCCATCAATTCTTCCAGCAAGGCTAGCGATACTTTGCCAGATACGCTGTAAGGGTCTAGCTCGGGCTTTTCAGCATACTTGAGCAAAATGCTGGCGTTGATTTTGGACATATTGACCTGGCCCATGGTCCAACCGCTGAAACGCCGCTCGGAGATTTCCTCGTAATGCAGTAAGACCACATCTTTATGGCGCGGGTCGCGCTGAATGTGGCCGTATAAATCACTCACTGCGCCGCGACCACCCTCTATGGCTTGCAAAAATATGCCGCCGCCATAGCAAAGAATGCCCGTAATCCCCAGCCCTGGATTACCCTGACGGGACTGCGCCAAGATGCCTTCTATCCCTGCGCTTGCCGCGTCAATAGCGCGACTGGCATAAAGCAAACGAACCAACATGGTTTAGCCTTTCTTAGGGATGAGAGACAAAAACTCGCGGCGCAAATTTGGATCTTTCAAAAACACGCCGCGCATCACGGAATTAATCATTTTGCTGTCCATATCTTTCACGCCGCGCCAGGACATACAGAAGTGGCTAGCCTCCATCACAATGGCCAAACCGTCGGGTTGCGTTTTTTCTTGAATCAGGTCGGCCAGTTGCACCACTGCCTCCTCTTGAATTTGGGGCCGCCCCATAACCCATTCGGCCAAGCGTGCATACTTGCTCAGACCGATGACATTGGTATGTTCATTGGGCAATACGCCAATCCAAATATTGCCGATCACCGGACAGAAATGGTGGCTGCAGGCGCTGCGCACCGTAATCGGGCCGACGATCATCAACTCATTGAGGTGTTCCGCATTGGGGAATTCAGTGATCGCAGGCGCCGGCACATAGCGACCCCGAAACACCTCGTTAAGGTACATCTTGGCTACCCGACGGGCGGTATTGCTCGTGTTGTGGTCGTTCTCGGTATCTATTACCAGACTGCTCAGTACGCCTTGCATCTTGTCTTCCACCTCGTCGAGCAAGGCTTCCAATTCGCCCGGCACGATAAATTCGGAAATATTGTCGTTGGCGTTAAAACGCTTGCGCGCGGCCCGTATGCGCTCGCGGATTTTGACGGAAACCGGGGTTCCAACGTCCTCGTCAGATGGATTCATGGCGCTCAAATATGGTGGCTAACAAACCATATTACCAGCGTTTCCTTATTGCGCGGAGGCCCTCGCTCCAAGCACTCGAGCCCTGCGCGGGATTGACCGCTTGCCGGCGTGGCTCAATACCGGCGACCCACCACAAACAAGCCAATACGCAAGATCGCCAGCGCTAACAGGTCTAGTGCGCGCTGCCAGCGGCCGCGCTGCACATAGCGCAGCGGCTCCATTTGCACCGATTGCTGCTCGATAGCGGCGCGCAAGCGCCGGCGCAGCACCTTTGCGAAGTGCGGGTCGCGCAGCACCACGTTCGCCTCGCGCGCCAGCAAGAGGCTTAAGGGTTCCAGGTTGGACGAGCCCACGGTGGCCCAGACGCCATCGATCACCGCCACTTTGGCATGCAGCAAACCGCCCTGGTATTCGTGGATTTCTACGCCTGCTGCCAGCAAACTGCCATAGACCGCGCGCGCGCCATGAAACTGCATGAAGTACTCATAGCGCCCTTGCAACAACAAGATAACCCGCACTCCGCGCTGCGCCGCATGCTCCAGCGCGTGGCGCAACTTCCGTCCGGGCATGAAATAGGCATTGGCAATCAATACCTCGTGGTGCGCCTGCCCTATAGCCTGGCGGTAGCTTTGCTCGATGCGGCTACGGTTACGCAGGTTGTCGCGCAACACCAGCGCGGCCGGTATGGTGCCCTGCGTATCCTGTGGCGCGGGTGCGCGCATGGGGCTGGGCTGCGGGCGCATAGCTGTCTGCAATTGACTGCGTGCCTTGGACCACTGGCGCGATTCCAAACCCTGTGCAAAATCCAGACGGGACCAAAAACGCTGCATCAGCACTTGTGCGTCTTGCACCAAGGGGCCGTGGACCTGTACTGCAAAATCCAGGCGCGCAGTGTCTAAAGTGCCCAGGCGCAGATCATGGAAATCATCCATTACATTGATGCCGCCGCAAAAAGCCACCTGTCCATCGACCACGCAGAGCTTGCGGTGCAGGCGGCGCCAGCGCACCGGGAAAAACACCCCCAGCCAACCCAAAGGTGAAAAGCGATGCCAATGCACCCCGGCGGCATCCAAGCGCGCCGTCCATTGCGCCGGCAAGGGTGGTGTGCCTATGCCATCGACCACGAGATATACCTGTACTCCGCGCAGCGCCGCGCGCTCCAGGGCCGCAGCCACCGCCTGGCCCTGCTCGTCAAAGGCAAAAATATAAGTTTCCAGACGCACCTCGTGGCGGCTGTGCGCGATGGCATGCACCACGGCGTCGAACAATTCCTTGGCACCTTGCAGCAAATGCAGGCGATGGCGCGCACGCAAATGCACTGCGTTCATGATGGCGCGTGACCCGGCAAAACAAACTCGGCAACGATAGGCAAATGGTCAGACATGCGCTCCCAGTGCGGGCCGTGGGGTACGTGCTGGTGCAAGGGCTGCAAGCCGCGGGTGTAAATATGGTCCAGGGCCAGCAAGGGCAAAGCAGAGGGAAAGGTAGGTAAATGGTGATGCGCCGGCGCCTCCAGGCCCACCTTGTTCAATACCTTGCGCACGCTGGCGTTCCACTCATTGAAATCGCCGGCCACGATGACCGGCGCATCAGCCGCGATATCGCGGCTGATGTATTCGCACACTTGCTGCAACTGGCGCATACGGCCGGCGCGCAGCAAGCCCAAATGCAGCACCAGTACATGCACACGCTGCCCGCGCACATCGACTTCGCTGTGCAAGAGCCCGCGCTGCTCGTAGCGATGGTCCGACATATCGGCGTGTTGGTGTGCCAGCACCGGCCAGCGCGAGAGCAAGGCATTGCCGTGCTCCCCATGGCGGGTGATCGCATTGCTGCGGTATACCGCCGTGTGGTCGTGTGGCGCCAGAAAATCAGCTTGGCCCTGCTTGGGCCAGTGCGCAAAAAACTGCTCCTCGCGCCGGTTGAGCTTGCGCACTTCCTGCAAACACACCAAATCCGCGTCCAGGCGGCCAATCGCCTGGCGCAGATTGTGAATCTCCAGACGCCGCGCCGGACCCAGACCGCGTACCCCTTTGTGGATGTTGTAGCTCACCACACGAAAAACAGATGGCATCGGTGCGCTCTCAGGCTGCAAATCGTGGCAGCAGCAAACAGGCCTCGGCATTAGAAGGCGAAAAACACAGCGCCGCCGCTTCAGCAAAGGGGAGCCACTGCCAGGCGGTGTGTTCCCGCGGATTGATCTGCACCACGGTGTCTTCGGGCACCTGCAAACCAAACACATGCTCGGTGTTAAAGACCACGCCCGGTGCATAGCGGTGCAGCCAGCGCGGGTAAATGGGGTACACGTTTTCCAGGGCCCAATCGCGCAGATTGCCTTGCAGCGGCGAACCAGGGCCGCAGTCGATACCGGTTTCTTCGCCCACTTCACGCACGGCGGTTTCCTCAAATGTATCGTCCGGGTGGTCTTTGCTACCCGTTACCGACTGCCAAAAGGCCGGCGCAGCCGCATCGGCCTCGGTGCGGCGGATCAGCAGGACCTGCAAGGACGGGGTGTATATCACTACCAGCACGGATTGGGGAATTTTCAAGGTGGACGCATAAGTGGCGGGACAGGCCCGCATTGTGCCTGCCGCCTCTGCACAGGCCCGGCGGCGGTCAGTGCAGTCGCTACACTTGCCCGAGCATCTCCAAGAATGCGTGCCCTCTTGAGCACCACACCACCATGAATGTCCTGGTTTTTTTCGCGATACTCGCCTTCAGCCTGCAAATGCGCAATTCGCTGGAGCAGCGCCGCCGTGTTCTGATATTGGGCAGGTTTTTGCGGCGCTACCAGATTGAGAGCCTGATGCAAACCCTGGTGGACGGCTATTTGCGCGCCATGGGCGAACAGGAAGCGGACCGGCGCCAAAGCATTTGGTCCATGCTGGCCCAAACCGAAAACCAACTGGAGCGCGAATTCCAAAGCCTGCTGACAGACTTGGCGGCAGAAGCCGACCCGCGCCGCTTGCGCGCTAGCACCTTGCCCCTGAGCTTGCCGCTAGCCACGCGCTGGCTACCCGCCAACACCTTCAGTTTGAACGACATCCTGCGGGTACATGGCGACGGTATCAGCCGCGTGATGGCTAACGCAACAGGTCTATCCGGGCCGGACCGGTCCTTTTGCTTAACTGCGGAGTTGCTGTTGATGCAGCACAGCTGCCATTGGTTTTGCAAATCGCGCTGGGTGGCCTCGGCGCGCATGCTAGCGCGCCACCAGACCAGCTACGTCCAACTCCTGGATGCGGTGTCGGAGCCGACGCGCCTAGCCTACCGCCGCATCATGGGCCGCTAAAGGCAAACGCCGGGCGCGGTCTTGTCAGGCTTTAACCGCGTCCAGATTACGCAAGCGGATATGCAACTCGCGTAACTGTTTTTCGTCCACCGGACTGGGCGCTTGCGTAAGCAAACACTGGGCGCGCTGGGTTTTGGGGAAGGCAATCACATCACGAATGGATTCGGCGCCGGTCATGAGGGTGATGATGCGGTCCAAACCGAAGGCCAGGCCACCGTGCGGGGGGGCGCCGTATTGCAAGGCGTCGAGCAAAAAGCCAAATTTCAGTTGCGCTTCTTCCGGCGTGATCTTGAGTGCATCAAACACTTTTTGCTGCACATCGGCGCGGTGGATACGCACCGAGCCACCGCCCATTTCCCAGCCGTTCAAGACCATGTCGTAGCCTTTGGAAATGCACTTTTCGGGAGCCGTGACCATCCAGTCTTCATGGCCATCCTTGGGCGCGGTGAACGGGTGGTGGGTTGCGGTGTAGCGCTGCGCTTCCTCGTCGAACTCGAACATCGGAAAGTCCACCACCCACAGGGGCGCCCAACCTTTTTCGAATAAGCCCTGCTTCTTGCCAAAGTCACTGTGCCCGATCTTCAAGCGCAGAGCTCCGATCGCATCGTTCACGATTTTGGCTTTGTCGGCGCCAAAGAAAATCAAATCGCCATCTTGCGCGCCAGTGCGCTCCAGCAGCTGGGTAAGCGCCGCATCATGGATGTTTTTGACGATGGGGCTTTGCAAACCCGGCCACCGCGCGGTGGCCTCCTGGCCCGGCCCTTTGGACGCATCGTTGACCCGGATATAGGCCAGTCCTTTGGCGCCGTAAATTTTGACGAACTCGGTATAAGCGTCAATCTCGCCACGGCTGATACCGCCGCCTTCCACCGAGCCGCCAGGCACACGCAGCGCCACCACGCGCCCACCCTTCATGTTCGCAGCACCGGAAAACACCTTGAAGTCCACGTCTTGCATGACGTCGGTCATTTCGGTAAATTGCAACTTCACACGCAGGTCTGGCTTGTCCGAACCGTAGACATGCATCGCATCGGCGTAGCGCATCACTGGAAAATTACCCAAATCCACGCCGATGGTGTTTTTGAACACCGTGGCAATCATGCCCTGGAACATATCGCGGATTTCTTCCTCGCCGAGAAAGGAGGTTTCGATATCAATCTGCGTGAATTCAGGCTGGCGATCAGCCCGTAAGTCTTCGTCTCGGAAGCACTTGGTGATCTGGTAGTAACGGTCAAAACCGGCCACCATCAATAATTGTTTGAACAACTGGGGCGATTGCGGTAATGCAAAAAACTGGCCGTCGTGAACGCGACTGGGCACCAGATAGTCGCGCGCGCCTTCGGGCGTACTCTTGGTGAGCATGGGAGTTTCGATATCGACAAAGCCGTTGGCGTCCAGAAATTTACGCACTTCCATCGATACGCGGTAACGCAGCATCAAATTGTTTTGCATATAGGGCCGGCGCAGGTCCAGCACGCGGTGCGTCAGGCGCGTGGTCTCGGACAGGTTGTCTTCGTCGATCTGAAAAGGCGGCGTCACCGACGGGTTAAGCACCGTTAACTCATGGCACAGGACTTCGATTTTTCCGCTTTTCAGGTTGTCATTGACCGTACCTTCGGGGCGCGCACGGACCAGGCCTTTGACTTGCACGCAAAATTCATTGCGCAAGCCTTCGGCAGTCTTGAACATTTCGGGTCGGTCCGGATCGCAAACCACCTGGACATAGCCTTCGCGGTCCCGCAGGTCCACAAAAATCACGCCGCCATGGTCGCGGCGGCGGTTGACCCAACCGCAGAGGGAAACGGTTTGACCCATTAAGGCTTCGGTCACGAGACCGCAATAGTGAGAGCGCATTGCCATGGTGTATTTTCCATCCCCTAGCGGGGCAGTGAGGTAGGTATTTAAGTGGCAGGGCCGTGGTCCGCAGGCAGGCTATGTGCCGTTGGCGACACCGCGCCCATCGAAATAACATAGGTAAGTGCTTCGTCCACACTCATTTCCAATTCAATCACCTCCGAGCGCGGCAGCAACAGGAAATAACCGCCGGTCGGGTTGGGCGTGGTAGGAACGTACACGCTGATCAGGTCGCCCGGCAAATGGCGAGCTACTTCGCCATTGGGCACGCCGGTTTGGAAAGCAATCGTCCAGCTGCCTTGGCGCGGAAACTGCACCAACAAAGCGGTGCGAAAGGCATTGCCATTGCTGGAAAACAGCGTGTCCGAAACTTTCTTCACGCTGTTGTAAATCGACTTGACAACCGGTATGTGGGTAAACATACGGTTCCACTGCTTGAGCCACCAGCGGCCTGCCACATTGGACACCAAGGCACCGGTCAGCAACATAAAGCCCAACACCAGCACCACGCCCAGGCCGGGAATATGGCGCAGCTTCTCGAGCGATGCGCCAAATTGGTCCGAGCTGACCGCCGACATGGCGCTTAACATCTGGCCAAACAAACCATCCAACACACTCATCATCCACAACAACACCCAAATGGTGATCGCCAGCGGTAGCCACACCATCAGTCCGGTCAGCAGGTATTTTTTGAATGGCACTTTGGAACTCCAGGTAGCAGAAGTCTTGGACGCGGCGCTCAAGCAGAGGCCGCAGGCGTGGTGCTCGTGGCCGCAGGCGCGCTGGATGCGGGCGCCGCAGCTGCAGCGGCGGGCGCAGTGGCAGGCGTATCCGTGCCGGCGGGCGGGCTGGTATTGGCAGCACCTGCATCGGACTCGGTTTTTGGTGCTGCATCGCTGTCACCCGCAGCCGGGGCCTCGGTCTTGCCACCGCGAAAATCGGTGACATACCAACCCGTACCCTTGAGTTGGAAGCCAGCAGCCGTCAATTGTTTTTGAAACGCAGACTGGCCGCAGCTGGGGCAATCAGTCAAAGGCGCATCGGAGATTTTTTGCAAAACGTCCTTGGCAAATCCGCAGGAGCTGCACTTGTAGGCGTAAATAGGCATGGAAACAAAGCCTTTGGCGGGCGGGTGGCAAAGCCAATGATTATAGTTTGCCTAGTGCCAGAAATACCCATTTGCCAGGGCCAGCGTCAGGAGTACGCCCAATATAAAACCACCCAGGCCGTACACCACGGCCTGCAAAAAGCCATGGGTGCGCTGCTGTTGCGCCAAGATCCGCGCCAATAATTCACGTTGGACGGCATCTTGCGGGCTTTGTTGCAGGTACTGATGCAAGAGCACGGGCAACTGCGGCAAGACCTTGGCGTACTGCGGTGCCTGTCTTTTGATTTCAGACCAGAGCTTTTGCGGACCCACCTGGTCGCCCATCCACTTTTCCAAAAACGGCTTGGCGGTGGCCCACAGGTCCAGATCCGGGTCGAGCTGGCGGCCCAGACCCTCAATGTTGAGCAAGGTTTTTTGCAGCAAGACCAGTTGCGGCTGGATTTCTACGTGGAAGCGGCGCGAGGTCTGAAACAAGCGTAACAAGACCATGCCCAGCGAAATTTCCTTGAGAGGCCGGTCGAAATAGGGCTCGCACACCGCGCGAATGGCCGCCTCCAACTCATCGACCCGGGTGGCCGCAGGCACCCAACCAGACTCGATATGCAGTTGCGCCACGCGCTTGTAGTCGCGCCGGAAAAAGGCCGCAAAATTTTGCGCCAGGTATTCTTTGTCCACCTCGGTCAGCGAGCCGACAATGCCAAAGTCTAGGGAAATATAGCGGCCCAGCGTGGCAGGGTCCAAACTCACTTGGATATTGCCCGGGTGCATATCAGCGTGGAAAAAACCGTCGCGAAATACCTGGGTAAAAAACAAAGTCACCCCGTCACGCGCTAACCTGGGAATGTCCACGCCCGCTGCGCGCAAAGCATCCACCTGGCTGATAGGCAGACCGTGCATACGCTCCATCACCAGCACATCAGTGGTGCACAAGTCCCAAAACATTTCAGGAATCAAGACCAGCCCCAGGCCTTCCATGTTGCGGCGTAACTGCGCAGCGCTGGAAGCCTCGCGTATCAAGTCGAGCTCGTCATGCAGGTATTTGTCAAACTCGGCCACCACTTCGCGCGGCTTGAGGCGCCGCCCGTCGACCGACCAGCGCTCGATAAAGTTGGCCATCCAGCGCATCAGCGCCAGGTCCTGGTCAATCGCGGCCAGCATGCCTGGGCGTAGCACCTTGATGGCCACTTCGCGCTCGCCGCCCTCGCGCGTGCGCATGACGCCAAAGTGCACTTGGGCAATCGAGGCACTGGCCACCGGCTTACGCTCAAACGATACAAATAGTTCGGCAATCGGCTTGCCCAGCGACTTTTCAATCGCGGCGACCGCGATATCAGAATCAAAGGGCGGCACCCGGTCTTGCAGCTTGGCCAATTCGTCGGCGATATCCAAAGCTAAGAGGTCACGCCGGGTTGAAATCACCTGACCCAACTTGACGAATATGGGCCCCAAATGCTCCAGGGCCATGCGCAAACGTGCGCCGCGCGGAGCGTCCAAGCGCCGCCCTAGGCGCAACACGCTTGTCAGAGCCCGGGCCCAGCGCTTGGCACCCAAGCTCTCCAAGAAAATGGCATCTAGCCCATAGCGAAACACCACATAGGCGATAAACAAGCCCCGGGTAATGCGCATCATGCAGCGCTTTCGGCGTTTGCGCTGCCCGGCCGGCGCACCTTGCCCGCAAACTGCCGCAAGCCTTGCACCATGCGCTGCACGCCCTGCGCGAGCATATGCGCCGGCACATCGCCCACGATGCGCGCCAGATCGGCTTCTAGGTCCCATCGCACATGGTCTATCAGCCAATTGATGTCAGCGGCCAGTTGCACATCGCCTTGCACCTGGACATCAGGTTTACCGCCGTCCAGCAAAGGCTGCAAGACCTGCCATGGATTGGCCGCTGTCAACGTGAGTTGCAAGTCCACCGTGTCGCCGCCCACGCCCGCAGGCACATGCTCGAACAAGCCCGCCGGGCTGATGCGCAGTTGCAAATGCCATTGCATCCATTGCACTTTAAGCAAGCGTCCCCGCTGTTGCACCAGACGCGACATGGCCTGAGGCTCTTGCATGAGCACATGGTTGAGCAGCAAGACCACGCGCCTTTGCAATTCGTCAACTGCCCATTCGGGCGCGGTCACAGCGGAGGGGCCTTGGGAAAAGAGGTTTTGCGCAAAAGAAAAAGGGGACTGTGTTGCCATAGCCCTCGATTATTCCCGATGTCGCTTGAGCGGCCGCCTGTCAGGGGCACCGCAGCGCAGGCCTACTGTAAAGCCTGTACCCCGGCCACCAACCAGCCACCGCCGGTCCTGGGTTTGGTCATATTCCAGACCTCGCGGAAGGGGCTGGGGCTCGCGGATGGCTCTTCGCGGATCATGCCGGTGAATTCCACACTGGCCATGTATTCATCAGCCGACTCCTCAATCCCAAGCAAATGTGCGTCGATGGACAAGACCTCGGTCTGGTTGGGCTTGGCGCCGGTGTGGGACTCACGCTCAGAGAGCTGGGTACGGATTTCGTTCAGCATGCCGTCGGTCATCATGGCACGTAGGCTGCTAATGTCGGCCTTGTCCCAGGCCGCTTGCAAGGTAATGAAATTGGCCTTGGCAGCGTGTATGAAGCCTTCGCTGTCAAAGCCGGCGGGCACGCCCCAGGCCTGCGAACCTGATAGCGCTGAGCCGATCATCGAACCGCCACCAGCCGATACACCCTGGAATGGGGTGCCCTGCTGCTCACGTTCCCAGGGGCGGGCCGAAGCGTCATTGCCCACGTTTTCGGGCCGGTAGGCGGTACGCTGCTGCGTATTCATCGAGTCACCGGCATATGCATAGCCATCACCCTGGGGGCGGCGGCTGCGCATGAAATAACGAAACACCATAAAGGCCAGCATCAGCGCACCGACGATGAGCAATATCTGACCCATGCCTTCGCCCAGGCCCATGGAATGCGCCAGCCAAGCCAAGCCCAGGCCGGCTGCCAGACCGCCGAGCATCGCGCCCCAAGGGCGGCCGGGGGCTGCTGCTGCGGCACCCGGTTTGCCCGCCGTATTACCCACGCCTTGCGAAGGCGCAGCCGGCGCGCTGTCACGCTGGGTGACATTGCTCGATTGACGCCCCATCGATTTGCCACCGGCCAGACGCCCAGCTTCGGCCTGCAAGCTGAACAACAACATAAAAGTCGCTAAAAAAGCAGTCAACCATTTCATATCGAATCCTTCCAAACTAGAAAAACCTGTTACCCAAGGCTTGGTAAGTGCGGCCCGGACCGCGCTTTGCAAGCGCACCCCTCGGCGTTGCGCACTTCGTCAGCACTTGATACCCACATGCAAGGCCGCTATGCCACCGGTCAGGTTGTGGTAGTCCACATGACCGAAACCACCGGCGTGCATCATGGCCTTGAGTTCGTCTTGACCCGGATGCATGCGTATGGACTCGGCAAGGTAACGGTAGCTCGCGTCATCACCAGCCACTAG
The DNA here is from genome assembly GCA_040400575.1 of Rhodoferax sp. Lineage (GTDB taxonomy): Bacteria > Pseudomonadota > Gammaproteobacteria > Burkholderiales > Burkholderiaceae_C > Allorhodoferax. The sequence goes on along the minus strand of JBBAPX010000006.1, from coordinate 24,719 downwards.
CTTACCTAAGACCGGTAAAACCTTAAACGAATACCAGTCATAGGCCTTTTCCAAGGGCGGGGCTATCTTGGAAAACTCCAGCACCAGCAGCTTGCCACCCGGGCGCAGCACGCGGCACATCTCTGCGAGAGCCAGGTCTTTGTGCGTCATATTGCGCAGGCCAAAGGCCACACTCACCAGGTCGAAATAGCCATCGGCAAAGGGCAGGCGCTCAGCGTCGCAGACCACCGTGGGCAACAGCACACCGGCGTCCAGCAGGCGGTTTCGCCCGGTGCTGAGCATGGCGTGGTTGATGTCGGTATGCACCACCTGCCCGCTTTTGCCCACTTTGCCGGCAAAGGCCAGCGCCAGGTCACCCGTGCCGCCGGCAATGTCCAAGGCTTTGTCGCCTTCCTGCAAGTTGGCCACCAGCACGGTGTAGGCCTTCCACGCGCGGTGCAGACCACCGGACATCAGGTCGTTCATGACATCGTATTTGGATGCCACCGAATCAAAAACGCCACGCACCCGGCGCGCTTTTTCCGCCTCGTCCACCGACTGAAATCCAAAATGCGTGGTGCTCATTTGCTTAACCCTCTTCAATGGCTCGCACAGCCATGGGCGGCAGCCACCGGCATCGGTGCATCGCGCTCGCGCCCAGCTTCTTGCAAACGCTTTTCATAATCGCGCCACAAACGATCTTGCTCAGCGCCCAGGAAATACAAATAGTCCCAGGAAAAAATACCGGTGTCGTGGCCATCGGAAAAGCGCGGCTGCACCGCGTAGTTGCCCACCGGGTCCAAGGCATCCAACTCAACCAGCCGTTTGCCGGTCTGCAAAACCTCTTGCCCCGGTCCGTGGCCTTGCACTTCGGCTGATGGGGAATAAATACGCATCAACTCAAAAGGAATGCGAAAGTCGGCACCATCTGAAAAACTGATTTGCAAAACGCGCGACTGGCTATGCACCGTCAGGTCTTGCGGGGTAGGGGAATGTTTGCTCAGGCCAGCCATAGCTTTCAAATCAAGTGTTATCACAGCGAGCCAAGGGCAGGCCCCGCTAAAGCGCAACTGTAACCGCCTACACCAGTACCCGCTCTATGCCACCGGCATTGGCCTTTTGCACATAGGCGGGCAGCCATTGCTCGCCCAAGATCAGGCGGGCCATCTCGACCACGATGTAATCGGCTTCCAGCAATCCGTTATTCAGGTCATTACCGTAGCGGCTGAGGCCTTGCAAGCAACTGGGGCAGCTGGTCAGTATTTTGGTCGGCCCGGTTGCGGACAGTCCCTGGTCCACTTGAAGCGCTGCCAGATCGTCCGCGCCCTGGCGCAGCTCTTCTTCTTTGCGAAAGCGAATTTGCGTGGATATATCGGGTCGGGTGACCCCCAGGGTGCCCGACTCGCCACAACAACGCTCACTTTTGAGCACGGTATCACCTACCAAGGCCTTGACGGTTTTCATCGGGTCTTGCAGCTTCATCGGGCTGTGACAGGGGTCGTGGTAAAGATAGCCCGCGCCCGTCACGCTGTTGGCAGTTACGTCCGCCGCCAGTGCAGTGCCCAAGGTAATGCCCTTTTCCAGCAAATACTCATGGATGTCGATGATGCGGCAGCCCGGAAATATTTTGTCGAACTGGTAGCCTTGTAATTGGTCGTAGCAAGTGCCGCAACTGACCACCACGGTTTTGATGTCCAAGTAATTCAGCGTATTGGCCACGCGGTGAAACAGCACGCGGTTATCGGTGACGATTTTTTCCGCCTTGTCGGCCTGACCGCTGCCGCGCTGGGGGTAGCCGCAGCACAGATAACCCGGTGGCAGCACGGTTTGCACGCCCGCATGCCAAAGCATGGCTTGCGTAGCCAAGCCCACCTGACTGAACAGTCGCTCCGAACCGCAGCCGGGGAAGTAAAACACCGCCTCGGTTTCGGCCGTGGTGGCCTGCGGGTCGCGGATGATAGGCACATAGTCCGCATCTTCAATGTCCAGCAGGGCGCGAGCGGTGCGCTTAGGTAGGCCACCGGGCATTTTTTTGTTGATGAAGTGGATGACCTGCTCTTTGATGGGCGCTGCGCCTACCGTCGAGGGTGGCTTGGCGGTCTGGCGGTTTGCCAGTACACGCAGCGCATCATTGGCCAGGCGCTGCGCCTTAAAGCCCGCGTTCACCATCATGCTGCGCATGAACTTGATAGTTTGCGGGTTGGTGGCGTTCAAAAACGCCATCGCCAAGGCATTGCCCGGCCTGAAACTCTTTTTTCCCATCTTGCGCAAAAGATTGCGCATATGCATAGTCACATCGCCAAAATCGATTTTGACGGGGCATGGGCTTTCGCACTGGTGGCACACGGTGCAGTGATCGGCCACGTCTTCAAATTCCTGCCAGTGCTTGATGGACACGCCACGGCGGGTTTGTTCTTCGTATAAAAAGGCCTCCACCAGCAAAGAAGTGGCTAGGATTTTGTTGCGCGGGCTGTAGAGCAAGTTGGCGCGCGGCACGTGGGTGGCGCACACTGGCTTGCATTTGCCACAGCGCAAGCAATCTTTGATCGAATCAGCAATCGCGCCGATATCGCTTTGCTGCATGATGAGCGATTCATGGCCCATCAAGCCAAACGAGGGCGTATAGGCATGGCGAAGGTCAGAACCGTGGCCGCTCACACCATGGAGGCCCTGACGCATCAGCTTGCCTTTGTTAAAACGCCCTTCGGGGTCGATGCGTGCTTTGTAATCCGCAAAAGGCTGCAACTCGGCGTCGGTCAAAAACTCGAGTTTGGTGATGCCAATGCCATGCTCGCCCGAAATCACCCCATCCAAAGAACGTGCCAGCGCCATGATGCGCTTGACCGCTTGGTGGGCCGTTTGCAGCATGACGTAGTCGTCGCTGTTGACCGGAATATTGGTGTGCACATTGCCGTCGCCCGCATGCATGTGCAGCGCCACCCAGACGCGGCCTTTGAGCACGCGCTTGTGCATGGCCCCGCATTCTTTGAGGATGGCCGCAAAAGCCGAGCCGGTAAAAAGGCTGTGCAGCGGAGCCTGCAATTGCGTTTTCCAACTGGCGCGCAAGCGGTGGTCTTGCAATTGTGGGAATAGGGCATCCACATCGTTCAACCAGCTCTGCCATTGCGCGCGTACGCTAGCGATCAAGTCCTGCGCTTGCGCTACCCGGTCTTCCAACAGTTCGGCGGACGAGATGCCGTTCGCGTCGTCGCTTTTGCCCAAAGGCAAATCGCTGCGCGCAAAGAATTCATACAGCGCATCGCACAAGGCCAGCTTATTGCTCAAAGACAGCTCGATATTGATACGCTCGATACCGTCGGTGTACTCGCCCATGCGCTCTAGCGGAATCACCACATCTTCATTGATTTTGAAGGCATTGGTGTGGCGGCTGATGGCAGCAGTGCGTTTGCGGTCCAGCCAAAACTTGCGCCGCGCCTCGGGGCTGATCGCCACAAAACCCTCGCCGCTGCGCGCATTGGCCAGGCGCACGACTTCGGAGGTGGCGCGCGCCACTGCATCCGGGTCGTCTCCGGCAATATCGCCCACCAGCACCATCTTGGGCAGGCCCGAGCTGCTACCTAACTCGGCAGCGCGCTTGCTCTTCGTGGCATAGCCCACGGCCTTGAGGTAACGATCGTCCAAATGCTCCAGACCGGCCAGCAGCACGCCGCTGCGCTTTTGCTCGGCGAACATAAAGTCTTTGATGTCCACGATGCTGGGCACCGCGTCGCGCGCAGTGCCAAAAAACTCCAGGCACACCGTACGCGTATGCGCCGGCATGCGGTGCAGCACCCAAGAGGCGCTGGTGATGAGACCGTCGCAGCCTTCTTTCTGGATGCCGGGCAAGCCGCTCAAAAATTTGTCCGTTACATCCTTGCCCAGACCGGCTTTGCGAAAAGCCGGCCCAGGAATCGTCAGTATTTCGCTGCGAAGCGGCGTTTTGCCATCGGCTTTGAAATACTGCAGTTCAAACACTGCTTGGTCTGCGTCATGGATCTTGCCCATGTTATGACCCACACGGGTGACCTCCAGCCATTGCGCATCCGGCGTCACCATGCGCCAGCTGGCCAGGTTGTCCAAAGCAGTGCCCCAAAGCACGGCTTTTTTACCCCCCGCGTTCATGGCGATATTGCCGCCTATGCACGAGGCCTCGGCCGAGGTCGGGTCGACCGCAAACACAAAGCCGGCGCGCTCAGCCGCATCGGCCACGCGCTGCGTGACCACGCCCGCCTCGGTCCAGATGGTCGCTACTTCGCTATCCATACCGGGCAAGGTACGCATTTGCACCGGGCCCAGGGTTTCGAGCTTTTCGGTGTTGATGACCACGCTCTTCCAGGTCAGCGGAACCGCGCCGCCGGTATAGCCGGTACCGCCCCCGCGCGGAATGATGGTCAACTCCAAGTCGATACAACCTTTGACCAGCCGCGCCATTTCCTCTTCACTGTCGGGGGTGAGCACCACAAAAGGGTATTCCACACGCCAGTCGGTAGCATCGGTCACATGCGACACCCGGCTCAAGCCGTCAAACTTGATGTTATCGCGCGCCGTCAGCCGCCCCAACACGCGCTGCGTTTTGCGGCGCAAGGCGGCTACTTCCACAAAAGCAGCATCGAAAGCATCGACCGCCGCCTGGGCCGCACCCAGCAAGGTGCCCACCAAGGTGTCGTGCCCGCCCGCGCCTTGCGGGGTACGGCGCTTGTGAATCTCACCTAAGCGGTGGCGCAGTGCATCGACCAGCATGCGGCGGCGCTTGGGGTTGTCCAGCAAGTCATCTTGCAAATAGGGGTTGCGCTGCACCACCCAGATATCGCCCAGCACCTCATACAACATGCGCGCAGAGCGTCCGGTGTTGCGCTCCTCGCGCAGAAGCAACAAAGTGTCCCAGGCCGCAGCCCCGAGCAGGCGAATGACAATTTCCCGGTCTGAAAACGAGGTGTAGTTGTACGGAATCTCGCGGATGCGCTCGGTGTGGAACGGGACCGCTGCGGGCAACAGGTGCGACAAGGAGGTGGGGGCGTTCATCAGGACTGGGCGGATGGGGTGTCATACGCCCTAGGAATGGCGCGGGCCGATTGTGATTTTCCATATTACCGCAGTGCAGCATTCATGCGGCGGCCGGGGCGCAATCGCCCTGAGCCGCGCCAGTTACAGTGCCGCTTATGACCGAAAAAAGTGCACTACCCGATTGGCCCTACCCGCGCTGGATTGCGCACCGGGGTGCGGGCACGCTGGCGCCAGAAAATACCTTGGCTGCTTTCCGCCTGGGGGCCAGTTATGGCTACCGCATGTTTGAGTGCGACGTCAAACTCAGCAGCGACGGTGTGCCCTTTTTGTTGCACGACGACACGCTGACCCGCACCACAAACGGCAGCGCCCTGCCCGCTGCCGTCGACCCCGTGGCCGGTCACCAAAGCTGGTACACCCTGTCGCAATTGGATGCCGGGGGCTGGCATAGCGCCGCCTATGCAGGCGAGCCTTTACCCACGCTAGATGCGATAGCAGGTTTTTGCATTGCCAACGGTTATTTGCTCAATATTGAGATCAAACCGACTGTAGGCACCGAACGCCACACGGGTGAGGTGGTAGCGCAGCACGTAACACGGCTTTGGCAGGGTGTGGCGGTGCCACCGCTACTGACATCGTTTGAGATCCCTGCGCTCGAAGGCGCTTTGGCAAAACATCCCGAGCTTCCACGCGGCCTACTCATCCATGCGCTGGAAGACCAGCCCTGGACCCAATGGCTGGGCCACGCCGCCCGACTGCAATGCCAGGCCATCGTCTGCAACCATGCACTATGGAATCCACAGTCCGTGGCCCTGGCCAAAGCGGCGGGTTTTCGCTTACTGAGCTATACCGTAAACGATGTGCTAGAGGCCCAGCGGCTTGTGGACTTAGGTACTGACGGCCTGATTACCGACCGGGTGGATCACTTTCAGCCGCAAACCTAAAGCGGTACACGGTAGTGCGCCCTGAGCCATGCGGGCGCCGCCGGGGGTCGGCGTAAGTGTCGATTTCCACAAATCCGGCGCGGCACATCATGCCGGCGGAGGCCAGGTTTTCCTCATGGCGGTCGATAAAAACCACCTCCGCACCGAGTTTGCCTAGTTCTGCCAATGCGGCTCGCAAAAGCCGTGTGCCCAAATCCTGCCCGGTGCGGTCGCGCCGCACCACGGCTTCGCTCACGTAACCCTTGGGCGTACCACGTGCTTGCTCGGGCAAGTGATGGTCGAAGTCGGTGCTAAGGCCAAAAGTCACGGCGCCTATCAATTGCCCTTGCGTTATACCCAAGCGTTGCTAGCTGGTGAGAACGGGTTGTGCTTCATGGCAACCAGCAGGGGGCATGAACAGCGGCAGGATGCCTGAGTTTGTAAAGGGCATGCCTGCACTGGGGCGGCTGAACAGCTGAGCGCAGTCATGCAGGCCAAGGTGGGGGCCGTGGTGCAAGCAGTTGTTCAGCCCTTGGCACTTGCACGGCCAAAGGGTTTTGCAAATCAGCTCGGTAAAAACCCAACTTTTCGGCTTTAGATTTAGAAATACGTTCATTTATGGATAAATTTATCAATAAAGAATATATTAAAAATTAAAAATATAATTAAAAACAGCCAGTCCATCGCAATGCCTGGCACAACCCGCCGCATGGCGATTTTTTGAATTTGGAGACCCCCATGACTGCCCCTCATTTGCTTCCCGTAGACCGCGCTGAAATCACTGTGTTGATGGACAACGTCACAGACAGCCTGTCCAGCGCCCCAGACAATGTGACCAAGGAATGGGACATGCTGCGCTTGGCCGGCATGAAAACACTGGCGGGCAGTTGCCAGTGCTGCGCCAACCATGGCCTGTCGCTCTTGCTCAAAACCTGGCGCGGTGAGCAGATGCAGACGGTGCTGTTTGACGCGGGACCGGCCGAAGAGACCTTGGCCTACAACATCCAAAGGCTGGGCATTGACATGGGAGACATCGACGCGGTGGTGCTCTCACATGGCCATTGGGACCATGGCGGCGGCTTGCCCACGGCTTTCAAAATGATCCACCAAGCACGGCCAGGGCGCGCACCAGTGCCTTGTTATTTGCACCCGGGCATGTTTGTGCAACGCGCCATCCCCCGGCCCATGGGTGGGGTCTTGCCGATACAAACACCGCCCACACCCGATGAACTTCGCGCCGTGGGGGCTTTGCCCATTTTGGGCACCGAACCCCAGGTGCTGCTGAACGGCCATGTGTACCTGAGCGGTGAGATCCCCCGCCGCAGCGCATTTGAGCGGGGCTTCCGCGGCCATGTGCGTATGGACGAGCAGGGTCAGTGGGTGCCCGACCCCCTGATCATGGACGAGCGCTACCTGGCTTTTAATGTGCAAGGTCTGGGCCTTTTCGCTTTTTCAGCTTGCTCGCATGCGGGCATCGTCAACGTGGCCCTAGACCTGCGTGAACGGTTTGCGGACCAAACGCTGCATGGGGTGATGGGCGGCTTTCACCTGTCTGGGGCTAATGAGTCGGTGATCCGAGACACCGTCAAGGCCTTGGCCCAGTTTGACATGGCCATGCTGGCCCCTGGCCACTGCACGGGCTGGCGAGCGGTGTCGGCCTTGGCCGCAGGCTTGGGTGAGGACAAGATCGTGCCCACCGCAGTCGGCCAGCGTTACGTGCTGCAAGCGCACTGAGGGCACAGCAGCGGGAACACTTCGTAAATACGGGAGATCAACAACGATGGAGGCCGGGTTTGACCACCACGGGCTGGTTTGGTCGGCGGAGGGTGATGTGGTGGTTTGATATAAGTTTTGGCTTACCGGCTAGATCTAGAACCGCAAACGGCTCAGAGAGTTGGCGGCTTTCTACATGGGTTGAGCACTCGTACAAGGGGCGATTCTTGGCCTCCTGCGGTTGAAAAGTTTACCTGTGCCGGACATAGCTTGCCCCGATGGACGGACAGACTCACCTACTACCGCAAGACCGAAGATTTTTTGGCCCAGTGCCTGGGCGGCCGCAGCGCAGGCTATGACTTCTTCGAACTGGGAGGCTTGATTTTCTAGACGGGGTGGGTAGGCGTCGGATGGTGGCCAATTACATGCGATAGGAGCACACCGTAGTGCGCCCTGAGCCATGCGGGCGCCGCCGGGGGTCCGCGTAAGTCTCAATTTCCACAAATCCGGCGCGGCGCATCATCCCCGCAGAGGCCAGGTTTTCCTCGTGGCGGTCGATAAACACGACCTCCGCGCCCAATTTTCCCAGCTCGGCCAATGCGGCTCGCAGCAGCAGCGTGCCCAAGCCCTGCCCGGTGCGGTCGCGCCGCACCACGGCTTCGCTCACGTAACCCTGGGGCGTACCACGTGCTTGCTCGGGCAGGTAATGGTCGAAGTCGGTGCTAAGGCCAAAAGTCACTGCGCCTATCAATTGCCCTTCTTCCAGAGCCAGCAGGCCTTGGGCGCGTCCTTGGGTTATGTCGTCCAGGTGTTCGCGGATGCCGTCTTCGGGCAGGTAGTTCCAGATGTTGGCGCCGTGGTCAAAGATAAGGTCGTGCAAGGCGGCCCGGTCTTGCGCACCGGCGCCAGCCAGGCGAATCACGGTGCCGGGCGCAGCGCTCATTTGCCGGCCGGTCGCAACAAGGCAAGTTGACTCAGAGAGCAAGCCAGCAACAGGCCGGCATAAGTGCCCATCTTGCCGTCATTGCCAAAAAACCAGAGACCGGCGGCCAAGGCGCAGCAGCCCACCAGGGAATTGAGAATGCCCTGCCCCAGCCAGGACCCGGCCCTGGGCCTCACGCCCAGCGCCACCGGGGCCGTCAGAGCCAGAAAAAAACCGACAAACACCGCTGGCGCCACAAAATTGAGCAAGTGGTTGGCAAAGTCGAACGGGCCCATGAATTCTTTCGTAGTAGCATCAAATTTTATAATCCCGTTTATCTATGGCAGTTTGGGCACTCGGCATCAACCACAACACCGCTCCGCTGGACTTGCGCGGAAGGTTTGCCTTTGCCATCGACAAGATCGAGCCCCACCTCTTGGGCCTGCGTCAATCCATGCCCAGCGCCCCCGAAGCAGCCATTGTCTCCACCTGCAACCGCACCGAGATTTACTGCGCTGGGGACCAGACGCAAATGGAGCACACCCTGGACTGGCTGGCCCAATCGGGCGGCGTTTCCACCCACACCCTGCGTTCGCACACCTACAGCCTGAACGACCAAGAGGCCGCGCGCCATGCCTTTAGGGTCGCCAGCGGGCTGGACTCGATGGTGCTGGGCGAGCCGCAAATCCTGGGGCAGCTCAAAGACGCGGTGCGCGCAGCCGAGTCCGCCGGGGCCTTGGGCAGCACTTTGTCGCAGATGTTCCAGCGCTCGTTTGCGGTGGCCAAAGAGGTGCGCAGCTCCACCGAAATCGGGGCGCACTCCATTAGCATGGCCGCCGCGGCGGTGCGCCTGGCTGTGCAATTGTTTGAAGACATGGGCCAGGTCAAGGTCTTGTTTGTGGGCGCGGGCGAGATGATTGAGCTGTGCAGCACCCACTTTGCCGCTAAAAACCCCAAGTCCATCACCATCGCTAATCGAACGCTGGAGCGCGGCGAACAGCTGGCCGGGCGCTTTGGCGCCGAGGTGATGCGCCTGTCAGACCTGCCAGACCGGCTGGCCGAGTTTGACGCCGTGATCAGCTGTACTGCCAGCAGCTTGCCCATCATCGGTCTGGGTGCGGTGGAGCGCGCACTGAAAAAACGCAAACGCCGGCCTATGTTCATGGTGGACCTGGCGGTGCCACGCGACATCGAGCCCGAGGTGAAAAAACTGGGCGATGTGTATCTTTATACCGTGGACGACCTCGCAAGCGTGGTGCAAACCGGCCAGGCTAACCGCCAGGCGGCCGTGGCCCAGGCCGAGGCGATTGTGGACGCCGGGGTGCAAAGCTTTATGCACTGGCTGGACCAGCGCCACACCGTTCCCCTGATTCAGCAACTCAATGCCCAGGCCGACGCCTGGCGCGCCCATGAACTGGCGCGCGCACGCAAAGCACTGGCCAAAGGCGAGGACGTAGAGGCGGTGCTCGAAGCCTTGTCCAAAGGTTTGACGCAAAAAATGCTGCACGGCGCCTTTGCCGAATTGCACGGCGCAGACACAGCGGCACGCGAACACGCCCGCCAAGCCATAGAACATCTCTTTTTGCGCAAAGAGCGTTAGCGACGCTGCGCCGGCCCCCGCGTCGCACACCGTCCACCGGCTGGCACCCCGGCCCTTCCCCGCTACGTCGGGCCTTCCTCAGTCTCTTTTTGTATTCCTCCATGAAACCGTTTTTACGCCAACAACTTGCACGCTACACCGACCGCCTGGGCGAGCTGGAATTTTTGCTCTCGCGCGAAGACATCATGAAGGACATGACGCAGTTTTTAGCGCTCTCGCGCGAGCACACTGAGGTGGGCGCGGTAGCTAGCCGCTGGGCGCGTTACCAAGAGCGCGAGGCTGATTTCACTACCGCCAACGAAATGCTCGATAGCGCAGGCACCGATGCCGACATGACAGCTATGGCGCAGGAAGAACGGGACAGCGCCAGCGCCGAATTGACGCAACTCGAAGCCGAACTCACGCGCATGCTGCTGCCCAAAGACCCGGACGATGCGCGCAACGCCTTTGTGGAAATCCGCGCCGGCACCGGTGGCGACGAGTCCACGCTGTTTGCGGGTGACCTGGCGCGCATGTACACCCGCTATTGCGATAGCCTGGGCTGGAAAACCGAGATCATGAGCGAGTCGGCCAGCGAGCTAGGTGGCTATAAAGAAGTGGTGTTGCGCGTAGAAGGCCCTAACGTGTATGGCGCGCTAAAGTTTGAATCCGGCGGCCACCGCGTGCAGCGCGTGCCAGTCACCGAAACCCAGGGCCGCATCCACACGAGCGCCTGCACTGTGGCGGTGCTGGCCGAGCCGGACGAAGCCGAAGCCATCAAGATCAACCCCGCTGACTTGCGCATTGACACCTACCGTGCCAGCGGCGCCGGCGGCCAGCACATCAACAAAACCGATTCGGCGGTGCGCATTACCCACTTGCCCACCGGCATCGTGGCCGAATGCCAAGACGGGCGCAGCCAGCACAGCAACAAAGCCCAGGCCCTGCGCGTACTGACTGCGCGCATCCAAGAAAAAGACCGCTCCGAGCGCGCCGCCAAAGACGCCGCCGAGCGCAAAAGCCTGGTCGGCACGGGCGATCGCAGCGACCGCATCCGCACCTACAACTTTCCCCAAGGCCGCCTGACCGACCACCGCATCAACCTGACGCTGTACAAATTGCTCACCATCATGGAAGGCGACTTGGACGATGTAGTCGAAGCCCTGCAAGCTTTTGAAGCCGCGCAGCAGATGGCGGATTTGGAGTTGGGTAAGGTTTGATGGCACCACGTATGGAGGCTAAGCCCACCGTCGGCCACGCTTTGCAAAGCGCAATGGCGCAAGGCGTGGCGCGTTTAGAGGCGCAGCTTTTATTGCTACACGCGCTGGGGCGCACAGCCCAAGAACGCGCGTGGCTGTTGGCGCATGACGATGAAACACTTCCCAGCATCGCACAGCAATTCTGGCATGAGGCACTTGCGCGTCGCATGGGTGGTGAGCCCCTGGCCTACATCACCGGCTGGGCGGCGTTTTATGGCTTGGACCTTCAAGTCGATGCGCGTGTTCTTTGCCCGCGTGCTGACACCGAAACCCTGGTGGACTGGGCCCTGGCGATTTTGCCGCCTGCAGCCCGCGCCGTCGACCTGGGCACCGGCAGTGGCGCTATCGCCTTGGCTTTAAAACAGCAGCGTACCGACCTGCACCTGCATGCGCGCGATATCAGCGCCGACGCCTTGGCCGTGGCGCAGGCTAATGCGCAGCGCTTGGGTTTGGACATCGCGTTTTCGCAAGGGGCCTGGCTGGAGGGCTTGACGGAGGCTTTCATCGTCATCGTCTCCAACCCGCCCTATATTGCCGACGCCGATCCGCACCTTGCGGCGCTGGCCCACGAGCCTAAGCAAGCCCTGACCAGCGGCGCCGATGGCTTGGACGATTTGCGCGCCATCATCGCGCAAGCGCCTGCCTGCCTGAAGGCCGGCGGCTGGCTATTGCTGGAACACGGCTACGACCAGGCCGAGGCGGTGCGCCAGCTATTGCAGGCCAAGGGCTTTGTCGAGGTGCAATCGCGCAAAGACTTGGCGGGCATAGATCGTTGCAGCGGCGGGCGTTGGTTTGGCCCTTAGACCTCAAACATTTCTTGCATGGTCTTTAGCGCATTTTTCAATGTTGAGGCCTGCACGCTGCCGAGCTTTTGGACCAAGCGCAGTTTGTCCACGCTGCGAATTTGATCCAGCACCAACAGGCCTGATGTGCCCTGAAACTTCAGCGGAACCCGAAAAGGTGCGTTAAAACCTTGCGAGGTCATGGGCGCGATGATCACGGTTTTGAGGTGGTCATGCAGTTCCGGCGGCGAAAGCACCAAGCATGGGCGCGATTTGCGAATCTCGCTGCCCACGGTGGGGTCCAAGTTCACCAGCCACACATCCCCGCGACTTACCACACCAAGTCCTCATCACCGTCGTTCGCAAAATCGCCGAGCAACGGTTCGTCATCCTTGACCAGTGCCACAGCTTTAGCAGCCTCCGCCCAACCCGTGCGTGCAGGTGGCGCGGGCTTGCGGATCACCAGCGCGCCGCCTTCGATGGTCAAGTCGGCTTCGTCTATCAGACCTAACTGGGCCAGCATGGGTTTGGGAATAACAATTCCGCGAGAGTTGCCAATGGAGCGGATGGAAACGTACATGCGTTGGCTTTAGGTGGGGTGTGCAATGCAAAGAATGTTATTACTATGTGTCAACAATGTCAACACTATTCTGCTTTGCAGCGTAGGCCATGCAGCCGACGCATGTTGCCCATGCTCGCTCAAGCGATGAGCGCGCCAACAAGCCCATGCCCATCCTTGGCGGCAAATACGCCCTATCAAACCAAAGCCGCATCCTTCGCCGCTCGTACCACCACTTGGGGTACCAGCCCGAGCCGGTTGACGCCGCTGACCAGCGCCTTAATGGACGCGGTGACGATGTTGTGGTCCAGCCCCACACCAAAGCGGTCTGGCGCATCCGTGGCGTCTGCGCTGAGTTCCATGAAAGCGCATGCCTGGGCGTCGCCGCCGTGGGCACTGCTCTTGGTGGAGCGCTCTTCAAAGCTGCGCACTTGCACATCCACCCCAATACTGTGCAAGGCCTGCACCGCAGCGTCGATGGGGCCGTTGCCATAGCCTTGCAGCATATGGCGCGCGCCTGCCACTTCCACCGTCAGACGTATGCCCTGGCCGCTGGCGTCATGCGGATGGTCGGTCAGCTGGTAGCCCACATAGCCCACAGGCACGGTGGGTTCCACATAGCTACGAGCAAACAGATTCCAAATGTCCAGCGCGCTCATCTCGCCGCCATGGGTGTCGGTAAAGGCCTGCACCTCGCCCGAAAACTCTACTTGCAAGCGACGCGGCATGACGATGCCGTATTCGGCCTCCATCAAATAGGCTACGCCGCCCTTACCGGACTGGCTGTTGACGCGGATGATGGAGTCGTAAGTGCGGCCCACATCGGCCGGGTCTATGGGCAAATAAGGCACGCTCCACAGGCCGTTTTTGTCCAGTGCGGAAAAGCCTTTTTTGATCGCGTCCTGGTGCGAGCCGCTAAAGGCGGTGAATACCAAATCGCCGACATACGGGTGGCGCGGGTGGATGGGCAATTGGTTGCAATGCTCCACGGTGCGGGCTACGGCATTGATGTCGGAAAAGTCCAAGCCCGGGTTCACGCCCTGGGTGTAGAGGTTGAGCGCCAGCGTGACGATGTCCACATTGCCGGTGCGCTCGCCATTGCCGAACAAGCAGCCTTCGACCCGGTCGGCACCAGCCATGAGGCCGAGTTCAGCCGCGGCTACTGCGGTGCCCCGGTCGTTGTGCGGGTGCAGGCTGATGATGACGCTATCGCGCCGGGCTACATTGCGGTGCATCCACTCAATTTGATCGGCATAAATATTGGGCGTGGCCACCTCGACCGTGGCGGGCAAATTAAGAATAACTTTGTTGTCCGGCGTGGCGCCCCAGACTTCGGTCACCGCATCGCACACCTCTTTGGCGAACTCCAGCTCGGTAGAGGTGAATAACTCTGGGCTGTATTGCAGCACCCATTCGGTTTGCGGATGCGCCTGGGCCAGCTCCTTGATCAAGGTCACCGACTCCATCGCCAACTGCACTACCTCGGCCTTGCTCATGTTAAAGACCACATCCCGAAACAAGGGCGCGGTCGCGTTATAGACATGCATGATGACGCGCCGGGCGCCCACTACCGACTCAAAAGTGCGGCGGATCAGGTGCTCGCGCGCCTGGGTCAGCACTTCGATGGTCACATCTTCGGGCACCAGTTGGTCGTCTACCAGCTTGCGCACAAAGTCAAAGTCGGTTTGCGAGGCGCTGGGGAAACCCACCTCGATTTCCTTGAAGCCCACCTCACACACCGTGCGGAACATACGCAACTTGCGCTCTAGGTTCATGGGCTCGAAGAGTGACTGGTTGCCATCACGCAAGTCGGTGCTCATCCAGATGGGCGGCTGGGTGATGGTGCGGCCCGGCCACTGGCGGTCGGGGAGGTCAATGGCGGGAAAAGCGCGGTACTTGGTAGCGGGTTGCGAGAGCATGGTTTCCTTGAGATAACAAAAAGCCGTGTGACAGCGAAATCGAGGCTCTATGTTAGCCCGTCGGCACGCGCAGGGGATTGCTAAATTGGCTAGATAAACCTAAAAATTAGATTTTTTAATCCTAAATTTATATTTATCCGCCATTTAATGCTAATTTTCAGAAAAAAGCACAATCAGTGCTGATGCCCGTGCGCACCATGCACATGGCGGTGGGCAACTTCCTCTTCCGAGGCGGCGCGTACGTCCAGCACCAGGGCGCTAAAACGCAAGGCCTGGCCGGCCAACGGGTGGTTGGCGTCGAGGATGACTTTGTCGCCCTTGATTTTGACGACGGTAAAGGCGCGCGCCTGGCCGTTGGCATCGCGGCCTTCTAGTTGGCCACCGACTTTGACGCCGGGCGGGAACTGGGTTTTGGGGATGGTTTGCAGCAGCGACTCGTCACGCTCGCCGAATGCGTCGGCCACCGACAAGTCCAGCGTCACGCGGTAGCCCGCCTCTTGGCCAATCAGCGCCTCTTCCACTTTAGGAAAAATATTGCCGTAGCCGCCGTGCAGGTAGGCGATGGGCTCTTTACTTTGCTCAAGGACTTTGCCTTGCGGGGTGGCGACTGTGTAATGCAGGGTGACGGCGCTGTCTTGGCTGATTTTCATGGTATTTAAAAGTATTTTGAAGGGCTAAAACGAGCCCCATTATCGGAAAATCCCCGCAGCCTGCTCCGGTCGCAACGCCTCGCGGTGCCCCGCCGGACGCAAAGGTGAAATAATCAGGTCCATACTGCAACTTTTGCCACAAAGGATTTCCCCCATGAGCGACACCCAGCAACGCATTGACAGCCTGGTTAAAGGCCACGAAGTGGTTCTGTTTATGAAGGGCAATGCTAATTTCCCGCAGTGCGGTTTTTCGGGCCGGGCTATCCAGCTTCTGAAAGCCAGCGGCGTGGATACCAGAGCGTTGACTACCGTCAATGTGCTGGAAGACGAAGAAATTCGCCAGGGCATCAAGGAATACAGCAAGTGGCCCACCATCCCGCAGCTGTATATCAAAGGCGAATTCATCGGCGGCTCGGACATAATGATGGAGATGTACGAATCAGGCGAACTGCTGCA
The DNA here is from genome assembly GCA_040400575.1 of Rhodoferax sp. Classification (GTDB taxonomy): domain Bacteria; phylum Pseudomonadota; class Gammaproteobacteria; order Burkholderiales; family Burkholderiaceae_C; genus Allorhodoferax. Next base: position 8,974 of record JBBAPX010000006.1, on the reverse strand, counting down.
AGCGCTGGGCAACAAAGCCGCTTAAGCCCACACGAGGTCGGCCAAGGCGCAGCGCCGTAGCCCAGGTGGCCTGCACGCCGGACGCTACAGCTCCCAAGTGCGGCGCGCTGCCAGCACCGCATCCGGATAGGCGCGCTGGCCGCGCGAGCCGTTGTAGCGGCCCAGCGCCAAAAACAAATCCCCGTTTTCCGTGTCCACATAGTGGCGCAGGATGACGCAACCAAAGCGCAAGTTGGTTTGCATGTGAAACAAAGTAGCCGGGTCGCCGTCGCCAATCAGGCGGGTCCAAAACGGCATCACTTGCATATAGCCGCGGGCACCGGCGCTGCTGATGGCAAATTTGCGGAAGTTGCTTTCCACCTGTATCAGCCCTAGCACCAGCGCCACGTCCAGCCCTGCGCGCTTGCTCTCGTACCAGACGGTGGGCAAAAATTCTTTGTGTTCCAGTGCGTCGGCCTTGCGTGCGCGCAAGCGCTGGGCCGCAGTGTCCAGCCAACGCTCGTATTGTTGGCGCGTGCTGTCCTGCGCAAATGCAGGCACCGGTGGTGCGCTTTGGTGAATGGCCGAACTGAGCGCCGAGCGCACCGAGTCGATGAGCGGTTCTTCCACCTGCCTGCCTGCGTGCGCCCGCTGCGGCGACAGCAGCGGCAAAGCCCACACCGCAGGCCAGGCGCGCAGGGCTTGCGCCAGTACCGTGCGGCGGCTCAAAGACCTGGGGCGCTGCATGGCTTGGCGGCTTCTACAGCCAGGCCGGCTTAAACCGTGAGGCGGCTGCGTACCCAGGCGGCCGCTTCGGCTACTGGCACCGAGGTCGCCGCAGTGTCACGCCGGTGCTGGTATTCGACCATGCCCTCCTTCAAACCCCGGTCGCCCAGGGTGATCCGATGCGGCACGCCAATCAGCTCCCAGTCGGCAAACATGGCGCCTGGGCGCTCACCCCGGTCGTCTAGGATAACGTCCACCCCGGCGGCCAGCAACTCGGCGTAGAGCGCCTGGGCAGCGGTTTTGACTTCGGCAAATCGGTCCGGGCTGATCGGGCACAGAACAACCGTAAACGGCGCCAGCGCATCCGGCCAAATGATGCCGCGCGCGTCATGGTTTTGCTCGATAGCGGCAGCAGGCAATCGCGTAATGCCGATGCCGTAACAACCCATTTCCATAAACTGTGGTTTGCCATTGACGTCCAAAAACGTGGCATGCATGGCCTGTGAGTATTTGGTGCCCAGGTAAAAAATATGGCCGATTTCGATACCGCGCTCAATCGCCAGTGCGCCGCTGCCATCGGGCGCCAGATCGCCCTCCACCACATTGCGGATATCGGCCACCACATCGGGCGCGGGCAGGTCGCGGCCCCAGTTCACACCCGCAATATGGAAATGCGGCTCGTTGGCGCCACAGACCCAATCGGCCATCAACGCCACCTCGCGATCAGCCACGATGCGCAATGGCTGTTTCAGGCCTACCGGCCCCAGGTAGCCCGGCTCACAGCCGAAATGTGTGTCTATCTCTGCCAAGCTGGCAAAGCGGAAATCGGCCAGGCCGGGCACTTTAGAGACTTTGACTTCGTTCATGCTGCGGTCGCCCCGGATCAGCAAGAGCCAAACCACCGACTTGACCACTTCGCCTTTGTCGTCGCGCTCGTCCGTGGCAAGCACTAAGGATTTCAGGGTGCTCGCCAGGGGCAGCTGCAGGTACTCGGCCACATCGGCACAGGTGCTTTTGCCCGGCGTGGCGACTTTGGCCATAGCCTGGGTGGGCGCTGGGCAAGGACCGGCCGGTGCCAATGCTTCGGCTTTTTCCATATTGGCGGCGTAATCACTCCCCGGCGCATAGACGATGGCGTCCTCGCCGGTGGTGGCAATCACCTGGAATTCTTCGCTCAGATCGCCGCCGATGGCGCCGCTGTCGGCGGCCACGGCGCGGTAACGCAGGCCAAAACGGTCAAATATCTTGCGATAGGCTTGGGCCATGACTTGGTAGCTGGCCTTGGCGGACTCGACGTCACGATCAAAGCTGTAAGCGTCTTTCATAGTGAACTCGCGCCCGCGCATCAGGCCAAAGCGCGGGCGGCGTTCATCGCGGAACTTGGTCTGGATCTGGTACAGGTTTTTGGGCAGCTGCTTATAGCTTTTGATTTCTTGGCGGGCAATATCGGTCACCACTTCTTCGCTGGTGGGCTGCACCACGTAGTCGCGCTCGTGGCGGTCTTTGATGCGCAAGAGCTCGGGGCCCATTGTGTCGAAGCGCCCGGTTTCCTGCCAGAGTTCGGCCGGTTGCACCACTGGCATACTGATCTCAACGGCCCCTGCGCGGTTCATTTCCTCGCGCACGATGGCCTCAACTTTGCGGATGACGCGCAGGCCCATAGGCATGTAGCTGTAGATGCCGGCGCCGAGTTTTTTAATCATCCCGGCGCGCATCATTAGCTGGTGGCTGGCCACTTCGGCGTCGGCCGGAGCCTCCTTGAGGGTGGAAATCAGGAATTGGGAGGCTTTCATGCAGGGTCTCGTGGATCTGGTAGCGCGGGCCTGTTTGCAGCGGGCGAAGTGCCGTGCATAATGGCTCAAGTTTTAAAAATTTGGGGTTTGATTATGCTTGACCGGGATGGGTTTCGGCCCAACGTCGGCATCATCTTGCTCAACCAGAAAAATCAGGTTTTTTGGGGCAAGCGCATACGCACCCATTCTTGGCAGTTTCCGCAAGGCGGCATTGACCGGGGCGAAACCCCAGAGCAAGCCATGTACCGCGAACTGCACGAAGAAGTGGGGCTCCAGGCGGAGCATGTTGCGATTGTCGCCCGGACGCGTGACTGGTTGCGCTACGAGGTGCCACAGCGCTATATCCGCCGTGATGCGCGCGGCCATTACAAGGGCCAAAAACAGATCTGGTTCCTGCTCCAGCTGACGGGCTTTGACTGGAACCTAAACCTGCGCGCCACCGACCATCCGGAGTTTGATGCCTGGCGCTGGAATGACTACTGGGTGCCGCTCGATGCGGTGGTGGACTTCAAGCGCGGCGTGTACCAAGAGGCGCTGACCGAGTTGTCGCGCTATTTGCCGCGCCAAGACGGGCGCGCCGCAAGAGGCGGCTGACTTACAGATCTAGCTTAGCGCATGAGCACCAAATTATCCCGGTGCAGCATTTCGGGCTCGGCGGCGTAACCCAGCAGGGATTCGATATCTGCAGACGGCTTGCCGCACAAGAGACGCGCTTCAGCACTTGAGTAGTTGGCCAGGCCGCGCGCAATGTCCTGGCCATCGGGGCCACGCACCGCGATCACATCGCCGCGCGAAAAATCTCCCTCCACGCGCACCATCCCCACCGGCAGCAGGCTTTTGCCCTGGCTGCGCACCATGCGCGCCGCCCCGGCATCAACCACTACCGCGCCGCGCAATTGCAAGTGATCGGCCATCCACTGTTTGCGCGCCTGGGTTTTCTGGGTCGGCGCGACCAAGACCGTGCCAATGGCCTCGCCTTGCGCCAGCCGTACCAGCGCATCCGGCTCGCGGCCCCAGGCGATGATGGTCGAGGCGCCCGAACCTGCAGCGCGCTTAGCCGCCAATATTTTGGTAATCATGCCGCCGCGGCCCAGGCTGCTGCCGGTGCCGCCAGCCATCTCCTCCAAGGCCAAGTCACCTGCCTGCGCTTGGTCAATAAAACGCGCTTGCGGGTCTTTGCGCGGGTCGGCGCTGAACAGGCCTTTTTGATCGGTCAGTATCACCAGCGCGTCCGCTTCAATCAGGTTGGCCACCAAGGCGCCCAAGGTGTCGTTGTCGCCGAACTTGATTTCGTCGTTCACCACCGTGTCGTTTTCATTGATGACCGGTACTACGCCGAGCTTGAGGAGCGTCAGCAAAGTGGAACGGGCATTGAGATAGCGTTCGCGGTCAGCCAGGTCAGCGTGGGTGAGCAGCACCTGGGCGCTACCCAGGGCGTTTTCGCGCAGCTTGGTTTCGTACATCTGCGCCAGACCCATCTGGCCCACGGCCGCAGCCGCTTGCAATTCGTTGATCGCCTGCGGGCGGGTACTCCAGCCCAGGCGTTTCATGCCTTCTGCAATAGCGCCGCTGGAGACCATCACTACTTCAATGCCCTGGGCCCGCAAGACGGCCATTTGACGGCACCACTGCCCGATGGCCGCTTCGTCCAGCCCCCGGCCTTCATTGGTCACCAGGCTGGAGCCGACTTTGACCACGATGCGCTTGGCGTCCTGAACAATGCGGGTTTTGCGGGTGCTGGGCATGGTGCTTACCGGTATCGGCACAAAGAAAAAAAGGGGGAGTGAAGGCGCTAAAAAACTCAGGGAGCAGGTTCGGCACCCTCCGGGGCGGCCGCGATAAAGCGCGGATCTTCCTCGACGTAAGGCTGCTCAGACAATTGTTGCGCTTGTACGTGTTTGTAAATGGCTTTGACCAAGGGTTCGCAACCCTCTCGGGTCAGGGCCGAAATCTCGAACACCGGGCCTTTGAACTTGAAGCGCTTGACAAAATCTTTGACCAGCGCGACGCGGACGTCACCATCGACCATGTCCAGCTTGTTGAGCACCAGCCAGCGCGGCTTTTTGAACAGGCCTTGGTCGTATTTTTTGAGCTCGTTGACGATGGCTTTGGCCTGGGCGACGGTATCAACGCCCTCGTCAAACGGCGCGACATCGACGATATGCAGCAACAAGCGGGTGCGCTGCAAATGGCGCAAAAACAAATGGCCCAGGCCCGCGCCTTCGGAAGCGCCCTCGATCAGGCCAGGCAGGTCGGCCACCACAAAGCTTTGCTCCGGCCCCACGCGCACCACACCTAAATTGGGGTGCAAAGTCGTGAAGGGGTAATCTGCAATACGCGGACGGGCATTGGAAATCGCCGTGATGAAGGTCGACTTACCCGCATTCGGCATGCCAAGCAAGCCCACATCTGCTAGCACTTTGAGCTCGAGCTTGAGGTTGCGTTTTTCGCCAGGCCAGCCAGGCGTTTTTTGGCGCGGTGCGCGATTGATGGCGCTTTTGAAACGCAAATTGCCAAAGCCGCCGTCGCCGCCCTTGGCGATGGTGATCACTTCGCCGGGCACGAGTAATTCAAACAAGACTTCGCCGGTTTCGGCGTCAGTGATGATGGTGCCCACCGGCATTTTCAGGGTAATGTCGTCACCGGCAGCGCCAAACATGTCCGAGCCCATGCCGTGCTGGCCGCGTTTGGCGTCGTGGCGGCGGGAAAAACGAAAATCCACCAAGGTGTTGAGATTGGAGTCGGCTACGGCAAATACATGGCCGCCACGCCCGCCGTCGCCGCCGTTGGGGCCGCCGAATTCTTTGTATTTTTCATGCCGAAAGGAGACGCAGCCGGCCCCGCCGTCGCCTGCGGCGATGTCGATATAGGCTTCGTCAACGAACTTCATGGCATTCCTGTTGGTAAAAATGAAAAACCCCGCGCATTTCGGCGCAGGGTTTTGCGGGGAACATGCTGCAGATCAAGCCGCAGTCGTGATGCTCACCGTGTGCTTGTTCAATGGACCTTTTACCGCAAATTGGACATGGCCCTCAACCAACGCAAACAGCGTGTGGTCCTTGCCGATGCCGACATTGGTGCCGGGGTGGAACTTGGTGCCACGTTGACGCACAATGATCGCGCCTGCGCTGATCAACTGACCGCCGAATGATTTCACACCGAGCATTTTGGGCTTGGAATCGCGCCCGTTTCGCGTAGAGCCGCCGCCTTTTTTCTGTGCCATGGCTTATGTCCTTTGCAATGCTTAAGCGGCGATCGCACCGATTTGCAGTTCAGTGAACTGCTGGCGATGGCCTTGGCGCTTCTGGTAATGCTTACGACGGCGCATTTTGAAAATGCGCACTTTGTCGTGCTTGCCGTGTGACAAAACTGTCACTGTTACGGTTGCGCCGGACACCAAGGGTGTGCCAACTTTGAGCTCTGCGCCGTTACCGACCGCCAAAACCTCGTCGAACACAATCTCTTGGCCTACGTCCGCAGCAATCTGTTCTACTTTAATTTTTTCGCCGGCTGCAACCCGATATTGCTTGCCGCCGGTTTTTATGACCGCGTACATGTTGACCTCTTCGATTCAAGTCTGTGAACGGATTTCCACAGAGCCAAACATTATAGCAGTGGCCGTCTCTGCGGCTTGAGACCCCCGATCCCGGACCGCAGCCGCAGGCACCGCTGCCTATAATTTGGCGCCTAGAGCCCCACGATGACCGAACCATCCCCCATAGCCAGCCCGTCACAGGCCCTTTCCCTGATCGCTGCGGACATGCGGGGCGTGGATGCACTGATAGCGCAGCGCCTGAGCACCAGCGTGCCCCTGGTAGGCGACGTATCCCAGTACATCATCGCTGCGGGCGGCAAACGGCTGCGCCCGCAACTGCTATTGCTGTGCTGCGGCGCACTGGGCTACACCGGCACCCACCGCCTGACCATGGCCGCCGTGGTCGAATTTATCCATACCGCCACCTTGCTGCACGACGACGTGGTGGACGATTCCACACTGAGGCGCGGTCTGCCCACGGCCAATGCGCGCTTTGGCAACCCGGCCAGCGTGTTGATCGGCGACTTTTTGTATTCGCGCGCTTTTCAAATGATGGTGCAAGTGCAAGAAATGCGCATCATGCAGGTGCTGGCTGACGCCACCAATGTGATTGCCGAAGGCGAAGTGCTGCAGTTGATGAACATGCACAACGCCGACCTGAGCGAAGCGGATTACCTGCAAGTGATCCGCTCCAAAACATCCAAGCTGTTTGAGGCTAGCGCACAAGTGGCTGCGATTTTGGCCAAAGCCAGCCCGGCAGTGGAAAGCGCTTGTGCGACTTTTGGCCAAGCGCTGGGCACGGCTTTCCAGGTGATCGACGATGTGCTGGACTACGCGGGGGACGCCAGCGTGCTGGGCAAAAATCTGGGCGATGATTTGCGCGAGGGCAAGTGCACGCTCCCCCTGATTACCGCCATGCAATTAGCGCCGGCAGAGGATGCTGCCACTATTCGCCACGCGATCGAAAAAGGGGATGTGGACGCGCTACAAGCGGTCGCGTCCATCGTCAAGCGTACTGGCGCTCTGGATGCAGCCATGCGCTCGGCGCAAAGTGAAATTTCCCGCGCACTCGAAGCCGCCCAACATCTGCCCGCCGGGCCCTATGTAGATTGCATGGTCCAGCTGGCGCAGCAGTCCTTGGTGCGCAGTAGCTAGCCACAAGCTTCAACCGATGGTAAAAGTTATTCCAATTAACTTTTAAGCCTCAGTAAAACAGCATTAATTATGAGCGTCATCTGCCGTTCTTTGTATTTATCCTCCTTCCATGCCTTAATTGCATAATATATTTACAAGCCGTATAATGCCTTTAGTGGAGCGCGGCTCGATGGCTCGAGTGAAAGATTGAATCTATGTCGATTATTACTACGAGATATCAGAGTAGATATTGAAAGGAACGATCTTTATGAGATTGCTTGGAAATATAATTTGGTTTTTTTTGGGTGGTTGGCTTCTGTTTATCATATATGCAATCAGTGCTTTCCTATTCTTCCCAATGTTCATCCCTTTATTTAGACTCGCATTGTATGCACTGTGGCCGTTTGGCAGAGATGTTGTTACTAGAGCTCAATTAGATCAATATCGGCAGGCCAAAAATACTGGCGCGGATACCTCTACGACTGAAGAGGTTTTCAATAATATAAGTGGACTCTTAAATGTACTTTGGATGTTTACCTTCGGCTGGATTTTGGCACTGTGTCACCTGACTTGTTCGTTCATAAATCTATTATTTTTTTGGACTATCGTTGCGATTCCCAACATTGGAGGTCATTGGAAGCTCATTAGAGTTGCATTCCTGCCATTTAATAAAATTATCGTGCCCTCCAATGTTGCGCAGGAAATAACTGATGGAATCGCAAAAGCTAAGCTCGGTATTTAAATAATTTGAAAACTAGCTGATCTATCGATTGCATTAAACCGGGTTCGCATCGGGTGAAAAATCGATGACGACTTGTAGGCAGGCAGTTGGGCCTGTGAAGGACTGAGATTTTTTGAGAACACGGATGTAGAAGCTAAGACTTTGGGTTCTTGCTTTGCACGTGGGCAAAAGACTTTTGACCACAGTGCATTTTGAACTCCTTCGCCGGGATCCACCCATGGCCAATGCGCGCTTTTCAAATGATGGTGCAAGTGCAGGAAATGCGCATCATGCAGGTGCTGGCTGACGCCACCAATGTGATTGCCGAGGGCGAAGTACTGCAATTGATGAATATGTACAACGCTGACCTGCGCGAAGCGGATTACCTGCAAGTGATCCGCTCCAAAACATCCAAGTTGTTCTAAGCCAGCGCGCAGGTGGCCGCGATTCTGGCCAAAGCCAGCCCGGCAGTGGAAACTGCATGCGCGACCTTTGGTTAAGCGATGGGCACGGCTTTCCTGGTGATTGGCGACGTGCTGGGCAATAATTTGGGCGACGATTTGCGCGAGGGCAAGTGCACGCTCCCCCTGATTACCGCCATGCAATTAGTGGCGCCCTAGGGCGCAGCCACGATGCGCCATACGATTGAAAAAGGCGACGTGGACGCGCTACAAGCGGTAGCGTCCATCGTCAAGTGCACAGACGCCCTGGATACGGCCATGCGCTCGGCGCAAAGTGAAATTTCCCGCGCACTCAATGCAGCTAAACATTTACCGGCTGGGCCCTATATCGACTGCATGGTGCAACTGGCTCAGCAGTCCTTGGTGCGCAACAGCTAGCCACAAGCACAGTGCAAAGATGATTGGGTTTTGCGCTCTATCGCTTTGCTAAACTCATGCCCCTACCTGCACCGCGGGGTGTAGCTTAGTCTGGTAAAGCGCTACGTTCGGGACGTAGAGACCGGAGGTTCGAATCCTCTCACCCCGACCAATTGACGCTTAAGTAAACCCGCTTCTTTTTTTGGAATGTGGGCGACGTCCCCCCGTTTTCAGTAGCACTTGGTTTTAGAGTCCAGGGGTTAATTTA
>JBBAPX010000005.1:0-237347 GCA_040400575.1 Rhodoferax sp. | reverse complement strand
GTCCGGACGTTCCTCCAGTGCTTTGTTTCCAAAATTGCACCAGCGGTGGTCTGGCGGGCTTCACGGGAAGGATTATCGGCCTTGGCATATCCATATAAGCAGCAAGCAGCCCAATCTGCCCCAAAATAGCAGCCACACGCAGGCCGCTGCGCCCGCGGCCCTCACCACATAACGGAGACACCATGAAAGCCGACAACATTCTGCACACCATTGGCAACACGCCGCACGTCCGCATCAACCGCCTGTTCGGGCCCGATGCCCAGGTCTGGATCAAGTCCGAGCGCAGCAACCCCGGCGGTTCGATCAAGGACCGCATTGCACTGGCCATGGTGGAGGATGCGGAAAAGTCCGGCGTGTTGCAGCCCGGTGGCACCATCATCGAGCCCACCTCGGGCAACACCGGCGTCGGCCTGGCCATGGTGGCCGCGGTGAAGGGCTACAAACTGATTTTGGTGATGCCCGACAGCATGTCCATCGAGCGGCGTCGCCTCATGCTGGCCTATGGCGCCAGCTTTGACCTAACGCCGCGCGAAAAAGGCATGAAGGGCGCCATCGCCCGCGCGCAGGAGCTGGTCGATGCCACGCCCGGCGCCTGGATGCCGCAGCAGTTTGAAAACCCGGCCAATGTAGAAGTTCACGTGCGTACCACCGCGCTGGAAATCCTGGCCGACTTTCCCGAGGGGCTGGACGCCATCATCACCGGCGTAGGCACCGGCGGCCACATTACCGGCGTGGCGCAAGTGCTCAAAGCCAAGTGGCCGGGCCTGAAGGTGTTTGCGGTCGAGCCCACGCAAAGCCCGGTCATCTCCGGCGGCGCGCCCTCGCCACACCCCATCCAAGGCATTGGCGCAGGCTTTATCCCGAAAAACTTGCACACCGATTTGCTCGATGGCGTGATCCAGGTCGAAGCCGAAGCGTCCCGTGAAATGGCCCGCCGCAGCGCCGCGCAAGAAGGCATTTTGGTCGGCATCAGCAGCGGAGCCACCCTGGCCGCGATTGCCCAAAAGCTGCCCGAACTGCCCGCAGGCGCGAAAGTGCTGGGCTTTAACTACGATACCGGCGAGCGCTATTTGTCGATTGAGGGGTTTTTACCGGCCTGAGATGGTGAATGCGCCCCTGAGCTATCACCCACAAACTCCCGGATCTGAATAACTTCCATCGCGTTGGTGGATTTGAAATTGCCATCGTGTGTGATGAAAAAATCACAGCGATTGGATAGGGCGGTGTGCAAGTGCATCGCATCGATGAGTTTCATGCCACGCTCACCCGCCAAAATCGCCGACTCGCCGATAAATCCGGGTGGGTACGCGCTGACATGCAGAAAGTCTTTTTGCGCAAAAAATGCCTTGATTTGCGCAACGGCGTCCAAGTTTCTTTCGCGGTAGGGCTGCACCAGGATTTCAGCCACCACCAATTCGCTGGCAACACCCAAAATTTTGCGACTGGCGCAGAGCTGAAGAAACTGTGAAACCAGAGGGAAATGTTTTTGCTCTTTGTTGAAGAAGTAAATCAGAATATTCGTGTCCATATACACACGTTTACTCTCCATGCGCTCCAACGCTTGCTCGAACGTAGGCATCAGGCGCGCAGGTCGCGAATATATTGATTTACCTCATCCGCCGTATCGCCCCACATGTCCTTACCGATGCCGGCATAGGCCATCAGATCGAAGGGGTGGCCGCCTACGGATGCCGGTTTAGGAGTCAGCACAATGACTCCGTTGCTATAGCTCACGTCCAGCCTATCGTCTGTCACAAGATTTGCCTGCCGCACGATGTTGGCCGGCAGTGTGAGCTGGTGCTTGGGCCGCATTCTGATTTCAGCCATGGCAAAGAACCTCGAGGTGAAAAAGTAGGATTTCTTACATTTTTTCTTACAACCGAACAAAATAGTGATCCGGACCCGGCATAAACTAGGGAAAACCCTTATAGTGGCTCACATGTACGCTATCACTTCCGGGTTTTACTGGTTTCTCGCCAAACTGCTTGCGCCGTGGCAGTTTGCGCTGTTGGCGTTCAGCGCCAAGTCCAGTTCCCAGGGGCATGAGGGCTTTGTTCCGGTGCGTGAGTTGCACGTCCGAGATCGCCCAGATGTGCTGACCCACCTGCTGGCGCTAGAAGGGGCAGACCGCTACCTGCGCTTTGGCTACGCCGCCCAGGACGTACAAATAGAACACTATGTTGCCAACCTGGACTTCGGACGTGACCGCGTGTTTGGCATTTACAACCGCAAGCTGTGCCTGATCGCCATGGCGCATCTGGCCTATATCCACGAGCCAGAGGCGGCTAGCTCCGCCGAATTTGGCGTATCGGTGCTGCCGGCCTGGCGTGGGCGCGGTTATGGAACCGAACTGTTTGCGCGGGCTGTTTTGCATGCGCGTAACGACCATATTTCCCTGATGTTCATCCACGCGCTGAGTGAAAACACAGCGATGTTGCATATTGCGCAGCGCGCAGGTGCCACCGTAGAGCGACTGGGCTCTGAGTCTGAGGCTTACTTAAGTCTGCCTTCGCCCACCTTGCAGTCGCATTGGCACGAGGCGGTGGACGCGCAGATCGCCGACACCGACTACCAACTCAAATCGCAGGCCCGGCATGTCTGGGCTTTGCTGGCCGCAATTCAGGAAACGCGGCAGGCCATTCGGGATGCCAGCGGAAGTTCCGGCTCTTAGGGTTTGCCTGGGCCGATTGCCGTAGGGCGCCGCCACGGCAATGGGCTATCCTAGAGGCTTCGCAAAAACGGCAGCTTTGCCCCACGCCAGTGTCCGACCCCCACCCCGCGCATTCCCACGACAAAGAAGACAAGCGGACTTTTCTGCAGCGCCTGGCAGAGTTTCTGCACCCCGGCCCCGACTCGGCTGAAGAACTGATGGAGACCCTGGCCGAGGCCGAGGACAACAAAATCATAGGCGCCCAGTCCCGCGCCATGCTCGAAGGCGTGATCCGCATGGCCGACATGACGGCAGGTGATGTGATGGTGGCGGCCACGCGCATGGACTTGCTAGACATCCAGTCGCCTATGGACGAACTGCTGCACGCCGTCATCGACACCGCGCACTCGCGCTTTCCGGTGTTTGAAGGCGAGCGCGAAAACATCATCGGCATCCTGATGGCCAAGGATTTGCTCAAGCTCCAGCGCGCCCCCGAGCTCAATATCCGCGCGCTCTTGCGCCCCGCAGTGTTTGTGCCCGAGACCAAGGGCCTGAACGATTTGTTGCGCGACTTCAAAGGCAATCGCAACCACCTGGCCATCGTGATCGACGAATTTGGCCGTGTGGCGGGCCTGATCACTATCGAGGACGTGCTGGAGCAAATCGTCGGCGAGATCGAGGACGAATTCGATATCGACGACGACGAGGGCGATGTGTTCGCGCTGCCCGACCGCAGTTTTCGTGTGAACGGCGACGCCACACTGGAGCGCGTGAGCAGCGCCTTCGGCGTGGATTTGCTGGCGCGCGAAGACGCCGACGACTTTGACACCCTAGGCGGCCTGGTGGCCCACGAGATGGGCCATGTGCCCCAGCGCGGCGAGCGCCACACCATGCTGGGCTTGCAGTTTGTGGTGCTGCATACGCGCGGCGGCGCGGTGCGCTGGTTCAAAGTGTCACCGCTGACTACGCACGCCAAGCTGTGATGCGCCCGCCCGTGCAGCTTGCGGTGCCCTTGCTGGCGGGCATGCTGCACGCAGCCGGCGTAGCCTGGCCTTTGCACTTTCTGCTGGACTATGGCCAGCCGCAATGGCCGCTGCAACTACTGTCCATGGCCTTATTGGCCGGCGCTCTTTTGGGTGCCAGCTCGGCAGGGCAAGCCGCACTGCGTGCCTGGGTGTTCACTACCTTGTATTTAGGCTGTACTTTTGGCTGGTTGTTTACCGCTATGCACACCTATGGCGGCATGCCCGCGCCTCTGGCTGCGCTGGCCGAGTGGCTGCTCGCAGGCGCGCTGGCCCTCTATTTTGCGTTTGCCGCTGGCTTGTGGTGGCGCCTGGCGCAGCGCGGCGCGCTGTCCGGCGCATTCCTGTTCGGCTTGGTGTGGATGATGGCCGAGCTGGCGCGCGGCACCTGGCTTACCGGCTTTGGCTGGGGCGCGGGTGGCTACGCGCATCTCGATGGTCCCTTGTCCTTCTTCGCGCCCTGGCTGGGCTCTTACGGCATCGGCGCAGTGGCCGGGTTCATCGGCATGGCCTTAGCGCAGGCGCTGATGCGCGCCATGGGGCGGCGCGTGCCTGGTGGGGCGCGCCCTTCGGGCACAGCAGCTTTGCTGGCGGCCTTGGCGCTGCTGATCGCCCCCCTGCTGATTCCGGCGGCGTGGAACCAGTGGACGCGCGATGCCGGCAGCTTTAGCGTCACGCTTTTGCAAGGCGGCATCGCGCAGGATGAAAAGTTTGAACAAGCCAGCGGCGTGCCCCAGGCGCTTAAGTGGTACGAAGCGCAGTTGCTGAGCGCTAAGAGTGATCTGGTGGTCGCGCCCGAAACCGCCGTTCCTTTGCTGCCCCAGGATTTGCCCGAAGGCTATTGGGAGCGTTTGAGCAGCGGCTTACGCGACAACGACCAGGCGGCTATTTTTGGTATTCCACTAGGCGATAGCCAGCAGGGCTACTCCAACTCGCTTATCGGCTTGATGCCCGGCCAAGCGCAAATCCAGCGCTACGACAAGCACCACCTGGTGCCCTTTGGCGAATTCATCCCACCCCTGTTTCGCTGGTTTACCAACTTGATGCACATCCCCTTAGGTGACTTCAACCGCGGCCCATTGGGTCAGGCCTCGTTTGCCATGCCCGGACAAAGGCTGGCGGTGCATATTTGCTATGAAGACTTGTTTGGCGAAGAGTTGGCCACGCGTTTTATAGATCCGGCCAGTGCACCTACGGCACTGGTCAATGTCAGCAATCTGGCCTGGTTTGGTGACGGTCTGGCCATCTACCAACACCTGAGCATCGCGCGCATGCGGGCTTTGGAATTTGGATTGCCGGTGCTGCGCTCCACCAATACCGGCGCTACCGCCATCATCGCGCACACTGGCGTGGTGCAAGCGCAATTGCCCTATGGCCCGGCAGGTGTGTTGCAAGGACAAGTGCAAGGCCGCTCCGGGCTAACGCCCTTTGCCCGCTGGGCCGCGCATTGGGGCTTGTGGCCCTTGTGGTTGACTGGCTTGACTGCCTTGGCATGGGCCGCAATCGCTCGCCGACGCAGTGCCTAAAGCGTCAAATCTTTGCGCTACAGCGCATGCAGCATTGGCCCGTAAAATCCAACGCGTACGCTACAAGCCTTTGTAAGCAGCCCAACCGACGGCACGCCTGCCGCGCCCCAGCCACTTCATGTTGACATTCCAGCAAATTATTCTGACCTTGCAGTCCTATTGGGACCAGCAAGGCTGCGCCCTCTTGCAACCCTACGATATGGAAGTGGGCGCTGGCACCTCGCACACCGCTACGTTTTTACGCGCCATCGGCCCCGAGCCCTGGAAGGCCGCCTATGTGCAACCCAGCCGTCGCCCCAAAGATGGGCGCTACGGCGAAAACCCCAACCGCTTGCAGCACTACTACCAGTACCAGGTGGTGATGAAACCGGCCCCGGCCAATATCTTGGACTTGTACCTCGGTTCCCTAGAGGCACTGGGCTTTGACCTGCAACAAAACGACATCCGCTTTGTAGAGGACGATTGGGAAAACCCCACCTTGGGCGCCTGGGGCCTGGGCTGGGAAGTCTGGCTCAATGGCATGGAGGTGACCCAGTTCACTTATTTCCAGCAAGTGGGCGGCATCGATTGCAAGCCGGTCACCGGCGAAATTACCTACGGCCTGGAGCGCCTGGCCATGTATTTGCAAGGGGTGGACAATGTCTATAACTTGCAATGGACCGCCGACATGACGTATGGCGATGTGTACAAACAAAACGAAGTGGAGCAGTCCACCTACAACTTTGAACACAGCGATACCGACTTTCTATTTGCCGCGTTTTCTGCGCATGAAAAGCAAGCCAAGCATTTGATCGATGTGCCCCTGGCCTTGCCGGCCTACGAACAAGTGCTCAAAGCTGCGCACACCTTTAATTTGCTGGACGCACGCGGCGCCATCAGCGTGACCGAGCGGGCTGCTTACATGGGCCGCATCCGCAATCTGGCGCGCGGCGTGGCGCAGTGCTACTACGAGAGCCGCGAGCGCCTGGGCTTCCCCATGGCTCCGCCCGAGTGGATTGCGCAAATGGCAAAGAAGGCGGCATGAGCATGGCAAGCGAAAACCTGCTGGTCGAACTCTTTGTAGAAGAACTGCCGCCCAAGGCTTTGAAAAAACTGGGGCTGGCCTTTGCCACCGTGCTGGCCGATAGCCTGAAAGCGCAAGGTCTGGCGGCTGCGGCTGCGGCGGTCACGGATTACGCCTCGCCGCGCCGCCTGGCGGTGCATGTGACGGGTGTCGCCGCACAAGCGGCTGACAAAGCCGTGTCGCAAAAACTAATGCCCGTGGCCGTGGGTTTAGATGCCAGCGGCCAAGCCACAACGGCCTTGCTAAAAAAGCTGCAAGCCCTGGGCGCGGGACCCGAGGCTGTTGCCGGTTTGCAAAAACGCCTAGATGGCAAAGCCGAGGCTTTGTACTTTGACAGCACGGTGCGCGGGGCCAGCTTGGCCGAAGGTTTGCAAAAAGCCTTGTCCGATGCGATCGCCAAGCTGCCGATCCCTAAAGTGATGAGCTACCAGCTAGAGCGCGATTGCGACATGCCCGGCTGGAGCACAGTGAGTTTTGTGCGCCCGGCGCATGGCTTGCTGGCTTTGCATGGCAGCGCAGTGGTGCCGGTGCATGCGCTGGGCTTGCAGGCCGGTACCAGTACGCAAGGCCATCGCTTTGAAGCCGCTATGTCGCCAGTGCTGATTGCACATGCCGACGACTACGCTGCCGCCCTGGCGCGCGATGGCGCAGTGATCGCCAGCTTTGACGAACGTAGCCGCACCATGGTGCGTGCCTTGCGCAGCGAAGCCAAGCGCTTGGGTCGCCGTTTGGAAGTGGAGCCTCTTTTGCTTAGCGATGACGAAGCCGAAGCGGCTTTGCTCGATAACGCGCTGGTGCAGGAAGTGACCGGTTTGGTGGAGCGCCCCACCGTGATGGTGTGCAATTTTGACGCGGAGTTTTTGCAAGTGCCGCAAGAGTGTTTGATTCTGACCATGAAGGCGAACCAAAAATACTTCCCGCTCTTTGATGACGCGGGTAAGTTGAGTAACCAGTTTTTGATCGTCAGCAATATCAATCCCGCAGACCCCAGCTTTGTCATTGGGGGCAACGAGCGCGTGGTGCGCCCGCGCTTGGCCGATGCCAAATTCTTTTTCGAACAGGATAAAAAACACAGCTTGGAGTCGCGCGTCCAGGGTTTATACAAAGTGGTTTACCACAACCAATTGGGCACGCAGGGTGATCGTATGCAGCGGGTATGTGCGATAGCCCAGACGATCAGCCGGGCCTTGCATTTGGACGACAGTATGTCAGCACAAGTGCAAACGGCAGCACGTTTAGCCAAGGCGGATTTACTGACCGATATGGTGGGCGAATTCCCCGAGTTGCAAGGCACCATGGGCGCGTATTACGCACGCCATGATGGCTTGGGCGAGTCTGTGGCGACGGCGATTGAAGATCACTATAAACCGCGTTTTGCCGGCGACGAATTGCCGCGCAGCCAGCTTGCGATGGTAGTGGCTTTGGCCGACAAATTAGAAACCCTGATTGGTATGTTTGGCGTTGGCAACTTGCCTACCGGCGATAAAGACCCTTTCGCTTTACGCCGCCATGCCTTGGGCGTGATTCGCATGCTGATGGAAAGCGCTGAGACACTGGCGCTCGAAGGCATATTGCGTGAGGCCACCGCCGCATACGCCGCCTTGCACTCCGGCTTGCAGGATGCAAATGCAGCCCTGGTGAATTTCATCTTCGACCGCCTCTCCAGCGTCTTGCGCGAGCAAGGCGCCAGCGCGCAAGAGGTCGATGCGGTGTTGGCTTTGCGTCCGCAATTGCTTGCCGAAGTGCCCAAGCAGTTGGCAGCGGTGCGCGCCTTCGCAAGCCTGCCCGAAAGCGCCGCGCTGGCGGCTGCGAACAAGCGCATCGGCAACATCTTGAAAAAATCGGAAGCCGCACAAGGCCAGGTAGATGCCGCATTGCTGCAAGAAAAAGCCGAAAAGGCTTTGTTCGCTGCCATGCAAACGGTAGTGCCTCAGGCGGATACTTGGTTTGCTGCCAAGGACTACACCGCCAGCTTGCAAGCACTCGCCGCGCTGCGTGCGCCGGTGGATGCGTTTTTTGATGGCGTGATGGTCAATGCCGAGGACCCGGCACTCAAGGCTAACCGCCTGGCGCTGTTGCAGCAACTGCACAGCGCCATGAACCGCGTCGCTGATTTGTCCAAGCTGGCCGCTTAAACCTTCGTAGCACCATGAAACTTTGCATCCTAGACCGCGACGGTACCATCAATGAGGACAGCGATGAGTACATCAAGTCCGCCGACGAATGGATACCGCTGCCCGGCGCGCTGGAGGCCATAGCGCGCATCAACCATGCCGGCTGGCATGTAGTGGTGGCCAGCAACCAGTCGGGGCTGGGGCGCGGGCTGTTTGATGTGGCAGCGCTCAATGCCATGCACGCCAAAATGCACAGCATGTTGGCCGCAGTGGGCGGACGCATCGACGCCGTTTTCTATTGCCCCCACAGTCCGGCTGAAAACTGCCAGTGCCGCAAACCCGCCTCGGGCTTGTTTGCGCAAATTGCCGAGCGCTACGGCATGGGCTTGGCCACCATGCCGGCGGTGGGGGATACCGCGCGCGACATGGTTGCCGCGATTGGCGCGGGCTGCACGCCGCATGTGGTGCAAACCGGTAAAGGCGCACTGTGGCGCGGCCAGCCTTTGCCTGAGGATTTTCCGCCGCAAACCATGGTGCATGCAGACCTGTCCGCGTTTGCGGACTATTTGGTGGCGCGCAGCTAGCGCCTGGTTTTACTTGCGCAACAGATTTATGCCATTCATTCGCTCGGTTTTGCACATGCTGTGGATGATGGCCACCGTAGTACCTTTTGCGATTGCGATTTTGGGCGCCTCGATTTTTATCCGGGGCAATCCGCTATGGGCCATGGCGCGCGCTTGGTTGCGCACCGCGATTGTCGGTGCCCGCGTGATTTTGGGCATCCGGGTGCGCGTAAGCGGCTGGGAGCATTTGCCCAATGGCGAAAACAGTGGCGCTGTTTTGCTGGTCAAGCACCAGTCCACGCTGGAGACTTTTTTGCTGCCTTCGCTCATGCCGCATCCGCTAGCCTTTGTGTTCAAAAAAGAGCTGCTGTATGTGCCGTTTTTTGGTTGGGCCATGAGCCGCCTCGACATGATTCATATTGACCGTAGCCAGCGTTCTCAAGCCTTTAACAAGGTCGTGTCGCAAGGTCAAGAATTACTTGCTCGCGGCGTCTGGATCATTATGTTTCCCGAAGGCACGCGCATACCGCGTGGCGAAAAAGGCCTGTACAAAGCGGGCGGCACGCGCCTGGCTATTGAAACCGGCGCGCCGGTGTTTCCGATTGCGGTGAACTCGGCCCGTGTTTGGCCGCGCAAAGCCTTTATCAAATATCCTGGTTTGGTGGATGTGTCCATCGGTCCGGCGATCGCCAGCGCAGGCCGCAGCCCGGACGAAATGATGCGCGAGGTAGAGGCATGGATCGAGACCGAAATGCGCCGCCTGGACCCGGACGCTTACCCGCCAAAGCCTTAGCGCACCAGAGCACTCGGGCCATGCATCCGCTGCTACGTTACACCCTGGATTTGTTTGAATCGCTGGGCGCTGCGCCACCGGCTACAACTGCGCCCCCCAAGCTGCCCGCCCGCCCGCCGCGCCGCGCTGCTAAGCCCGATGTGTCCAAGACACCAAGCGATAAGGCCCCGATTGCCGGGCCATCCGAAGAGACAGCCTTTGCCCATCCCCAAGCCACGCGCAGCCTGCGTTTGCAAGGGGTGCAGGTAGCGTTTTCGCTCGTGCGTGCGCGCCGGCGCAGCATCGGCATGCGCATCGGGCCCGATGGCTTGAGCGTGCGTGCACCGCGCTGGACATCCATGCTCGAAATCGACCAGGTCTTGCTCGCGCGTGCCCAGTGGATAGTGCGCAAACTGCAGGAAAGCCGTGCGCAGCATGCGCACTTGCAGCAAACCCGCATCGACTGGTGTGATGGTGCGGTCTTTCCCTACCTTGGCGGGCTGTTGCGCTTGCGTTTGGACCCTTCGCATGGCTTTAGCGCGGTGGGCGCGGCTTTAGCAGAGGTCCAGGGCGGGCAGGATGGACCGCTGTTGCGCGAGTTGCGCATCGCGCTGCCGGTGGACGCTAGCGCTGCTCAAATCCGCGATGCCACGCAGGCCTGGTTGATGCGCCGGGCCCAGGCCTTGTTTGAGGAGCGGCTCAATCACTTTGCGCCGCAGTTACAAGTGCGCTGGACCCGCTTGTCACTGAGCAATGCCGACAAGCGCTGGGGCAGCGCTAAGAGCGACGGATCGATTCGCCTGAACTGGCGCTTGATGCATTTTGAGTTGCCGGTAATCGACTATGTGGTGGCGCATGAGCTGAGCCATTTGCGGGTGATGAACCACAGCCCGCATTTCTGGCAAACCGTGGGCAGCGTGATGCCCGACTACCCGCAGCGGCGCGAAAAACTCAAAGACCCGACCGCGCCGCTTTGGTAAAGCGCGGCTTTAGCCTGGCAGGCCGAATCGGTACACACCATCGGCGCCCAGAGAGCGGCGTAATTTTTTCTGGAACCACAGCATATGCAAGTGGGCCACTGCCTCGCCCATGGCAAAAGTCATTTGGTGCAAGTCCAGCGCGCGTGTGAATAGCACCGGCACGACATCGCGTGCGCTTTGCGGACCAGCCTCGCAGGCCTGCATTACTTCGGCCAGGCGCTCGCGGTGGTGGGTGTGCAGTTGTTCAATGCGCACATGCAAACCTGTAAATGGCTTGCCGTGCGCCGGTAGCGTTAAGGTGTGGGTGGGCAGGGGTTTGAATTTGTCAATCGAGTCCAGAAACAGTTTGAGCGCATCGGCCTCAGGTTCTTGTTCATAGACGCTGACGTTGGTAGAAATGCGCGGCAGCATCATGTCGCCGCCGATCAGTACAGCCAAGTCTTCGCAGTACAGCGCGATGTGCTCGGGTGCGTGGCCGTAGCCGCTGATGCAGCGCCAGTGGCGGCCACCGATTTCCAGCACAGTGCCGTCCATGAGGCGGTGGTAGCTGTCGGGCACCGAAGGCACCAGGTTGGGAAAGTAGTTGGTGCGGGCGCGAACTTGCGCTACCGAACCCTCGTCGTTCATGCCGTGGGCGGCGAAGTAGGCGGCAGACCGCTCGCCGCCAAAGCCGTTGGCGCCCATGCAGGCAAAGCGCGCCACTTGGTAGTCGGCGGCGCTGATCCATAAATCCACTTTCCAGCGCTCGCATAACCAATGCGCCAGGCCGATATGGTCCGGGTGCATATGTGTGCAGATGACGCGCAGGATCGGCAAACCTTGCAACTCACTGGCAAAAATTTGTTCCCATTGGGCCTTGGCCTCGTCGCGGTGGATACAACAGTCCACCACGCTCCAGCCCTGTACCGGGCCGTTTTCGCCTTCCATGCAATCACGCAAGAGCCACAGGTTGATATGGTCCAGCGCAAAAGGCAGTGTCATGCGTACCCACAAAATGCCAGGCGCCACTTCGATGCTGCCCCCCGGCGTCGGCAAGGCACTGCCCAAGGGATAGTGCAGGTGGGATTCGAGGGCGTTCATGGTGGGCGACTTATGGTTCATAATTGACGTTTACGTAAACGTCAACCCCGATTCTAGACAGCCCGGCCCCCTGCCTCTGTCGCATTGGTTTGTGTCTTGCATCTTGCCCGTTCTTTGTCACCGCCTATGAGCAGTACCTTTAGCATCAGCGACTTGTCACGCGAGTTTGACCTGACTACCCGGGCCATCCGTTTTTACGAGGACCTGGGCTTGTTGCAACCTGAGCGCACCGGCCCGGGCGGGCGCAACCGGGTGTATAGCGTGCGCGACCGCACGCGCTTGAAGTTGACTTTGCGTGCCAAGCGCCTGGGCCTGAGTTTGACCGAGGCCAAGGACATCATCGATACCTACGAAAGCCCGCGCGATAGCGGCATGCAGCTGACCAAGTTTTTGGAAGTGCTGGACGTGCACCGCAGCCGCATTGAAGAGCAGATGGCTGATTTGCAGTCCAATCTGGACGAGATCAAAGTACACCAGCGCGAAGCGCGGGCCTTGCTGGGCAAAGTGCCGCTAAGCGCGCCTAAAAGCAAAAAACCCAAAACCCAGGTCGTGCATGTCCGCTGATTCGCAGCCTTACCCATTGCTGTGGGAGCGCATTGCCACCAGTTTGGCGCGCCAGGGCATGTCGCAGGCGCTGGGCGTGCGCTTGCTGCGCGCCGAGCCCGGCTGCGTCGAGCTGGTCCTGCCGTATTCGGACAAAGTGACGCAGCAGCAACGGGGGTTTCATGGCGGCGCCACCGGTATGCTGGCCGATATCGCTGGCGGCTATGCGGCGCTGACGCTTGCCCCCGAGGGGCTTGAGGTCACCACGGTGGAATACAAAATCAATTTTTTGGCGGCTTTTAAAGAGGGCGAATTGCGCGCCACCGGCAAAGTGGTGCGCGTCGGCAAGCGGATTACGGTGGCATCGGCAGAGGTGCTGCATGTGGATGCGCAGGGGCACACTAGCCCGTGTGCGCTGATGCAGCAAACCTTGACTACGGTGCCCGCCAGCGCCTGACCATTTTTTGCAAGGGGACTACAAATGACACTACCAGGGCTGGACTTTCAACTCGGCCAAGACGTGGATGCGCTGCGCGAAGCGGTGCATGATTTCGCGCAAGCCGAAATCGCGCCGCGCGCCGCCGCCATCGACCGCGACGACCAGTTCCCTATGGACTTGTGGCGCAAGATGGGCGATCTGGGTGTGCTGGGTATCACCGTCGAAGAAGAATACGGCGGCGCCGCTATGGGCTATTTGGCCCATATGGTGGCCATGGAAGAGATTTCGCGCGCCAGCGCTTCAGTGGGTTTGTCCTACGGCGCACATAGCAATTTGTGCGTCAACCAGATCCGCCGCAATGGCACGCCCGAGCAGCGCCAGCGTTATCTGCCCAAGCTGATCAGTGGCGAGCACGTAGGCGCCTTGGCCATGAGCGAGCCCGGTGCGGGTAGCGATGTGCTGTCCATGAAACTGCGCGCGCAGGCCAAGGGCGGCTACTTTGTACTCAATGGCAGCAAAATGTGGATCACCAATGGCCCGGATGCCGACACTCTGGTGGTGTATGCCAAAACCGACCCGGAGCTCGGTGCGCGCGGCGTCACGGCTTTTTTGATTGAAAAAAGCATGCCCGGTTTCTCGGTCGCGCAAAAACTCGACAAGCTGGGCATGCGTGGTAGCCACACCGGCGAGCTGGTGTTTAACAATGTGGAAGTGCCTTTGTCCCAGGTGCTGGGCGGTATCAACAATGGTGCCAAGGTGCTGATGAGTGGCCTGGACTATGAGCGTGCGGTGCTCAGCGGTGGGCCTTTGGGCATCATGCAAGCGGTGATGGACAACGTCATGCCCTATATCCACGAGCGCAAACAATTTGGCCAAAGCATTGGCGAGTTCCAGCTGATTCAGGGCAAGGTCGCCGATATGTACACCGTGTTGCAAGCGGGCCGCTCGTTTGCGTATATGGTTGCCAAGAACCTGGATTCACTGGGCACCGAGCATGTACGCCGCGTACGCAAAGACTGCGCCAGCGTGATTTTGTGGACTGCCGAGAAAGCCACCTGGATGGCCGGCGAAGGCGTGCAGATATTTGGTGGCAATGGCTATATCAACGACTACCCCTTGGGCCGCTTGTGGCGCGATGCCAAACTCTACGAAATCGGTGCTGGCACCAGCGAAATTCGCCGTATGCTCATCGGCCGTGAATTGTTTTCTGAAACCGCCTAAAACCTGTAGCGCAAAGTTAAATTTCTATGACACAGTTACATGAGCTATTTGCCCGCAACCGCAGCTGGGCTGCTGAAATGGAGCGCAAACAGCCAGGTTTTTTCACCGGCTTGACGGCGCAACAAAAGCCGCGTTATATGTGGATTGGCTGTTCGGACAGCCGTGTGCCTGCCAACCAGATCATAGGCTTGGCGCCCGGTGAAATTTTTGTCCATCGCAACGTAGCCAATGTGGTGGTGCATTCGGATCTGAATGCCTTGTCCACCATCCAGTTTGCGGTGGAGCGTTTGAAGGTGCGTGACATTTTGCTGGTCGGCCACTACGGCTGCTCGGGCGTACAGGCGGCACTGGAGGGCGCGCGCATCGGCCTGGCGGACAACTGGCTGCGCCATATTCAGGACGTGCGCGACCGGCATCAGGCCTTGATTGACACCGCGCCCGAGGCCGCCCGCGCCAATATTTTGTGCGAGCTCAACGCAGTGGAGCAAGTGCTCAACGTGGCGCAAAGCACCGTCTTGCAAGACGCCTGGGCGCGCGACCAAGAGGTGACGCTGCACGGCTGCGTCTATGGTTTGCACGATGGCTTGCTCAAAGATTTGCACATGCATTTGGGTGGCAAAGACGATATTGCCGCGATCTACCGCGCTGCGATTGCTGCCATCGCTGCTGCGCCGCGTTAAGCCTAAACCGCTATGTTCCCCACCCGCCTGGACTCGCAGCTGGCCTATGACATCGCCAAGGCGATGATGGACGGCTTTAACCGCCACTATCGCCTGTTTCGCACCGAGTCTGCGCGCGCCAAACACCGCTTTGAAACCGCGGACTGGCATGGCCAGCAACGCGCCCAACGCGAGCGTATCGAGTTTTACGACTTGCGGGTGCTGGAATGCTCCAACCGTCTGGAGCGTGAGTTCAAGGCCGGTGAGCAGCCCATGGAGGTCTGGCAACAAATAAAGCTACTCTATATCGGCTTGCTGGTGGACCACCACCAACCGGAGCTGGCGGAAACTTTTTTCAACTCGGTGACCACCAAAATACTGCATCGCAGCTATTTTCAGAACGACTTTATTTTTGTGCGTCCTGCGGTCAGCACCGAATACATCGAGAGCAGCGAGGCCGAGAGCCGCCCCACCTACCGCGCCTACTACCCCACGCGAGAAACCATGCAAGCCACGGCGCTGCGCATCGTCCATGACTTTGACATGCGCCTGGGCTTTGAAGACCTGGAGCGCGATACCGCCTTGGTGGCGCAGGTCATGACGCAGCAACTGGGCGAATTTACCTTGCGTGCCAATTTTCAAGTGCAGGTACTCACCGGCTTGTTCTTTCGCAACAAGGGTTGCTATATCGTCGGCAAGCTAATCAATGGTTTTCAGGAATTGGGTTTTGCGCTGCCGGTATTGCATGGCAAGACGGGGCTGCTGCGTATCGACGCTGCTTTGTTTGGCGAAGACGATTTGCTGATGTTATTTAGTTTTGCGCGCGCATACTTTATGGTGGACATGGAAGTGCCTTCGGCCTATGTGCAGTTTTTGCGCAGCCTGATGCCGCGCAAACCGCGCAATGAAATCTACAACGCGCTGGGCCTGGCCAAGCAAGGCAAGACGCTTTTTTACCGCGACTTTTTGCACCACCTGCGCCACTCTACCGACAAGTTCCGCATTGCGCCGGGAATCAAAGGCATGGTGATGCTGGTGTTTGATCAGCCTAGCTTCCCTTATGTGTTCAAAGTCATCAAAGACTTTTATCCTCCGCCCAAAGACACCTCGCGCGAACAAATCAAAGGCAAATACTTGCTGGTCAAGCAACACGACCGGGTGGGACGCATGGCCGACACCTTGGAATACAGCGGCGTGGGTTTTCCCTTGGATCGTTTTGAGCCCGAGTTATTGGTTGAGATAGAAAAATTTGCACCTAGCCAGCTACAAATCAATACCCGCAGCGATGGTACGCAGGAAGTCATCATCAAACACGTCTATATAGAGCGGCGCATGATTCCGCTCAACATTTACCTGCAGGAAGCTTTTGACGCCGGTGGTGCCGATGCGGCCAATGCCTCAGCCAACGCCGAGCGCGCACGCGGACAGATTGCGCGCGGCGTGGTGGAATATGGCAATGCCATCAAAGACCTGGTGGCGGCCAATATTTTCCCCGGTGACATGCTGTGGAAAAACTTCGGCATCACACGCCACGGCAAGGTGGTGTTTTATGACTACGACGAAATCGAATACATCACCGATTGCAATTTCCGCCGCGTGCCGGCGCCGCGCAATGAAGAAGAGGAAATGTCCGGCGAGACCTGGTATAGCGTAGGCCCCAAAGACGTGTTCCCCGAAACCTTCACCCCGTTTTTATTGGGCAACCCGGCAGTGCGCAAAGTCTTTATGGAGCACCATGCCGACTTGCTGGACGTGGACTTTTGGCAAGGGCACAAAGACCGTATCGCCCAAGGTTATGTGCATGACGTGTTCCCCTACGACCGGGAAAAACGCTTTGAAATCGATTGATACACCCTGCTAATTTGAGGAGCCCCACCATGCAAGACCCCATCGTGATTGTCAGCGCCGCCCGCACCCCCATGGGCAGTTTTCAGGGCGATTTTTCCAGCCTGGCCGCGCATGACCTGGGCGGCGCTGCGATCCGCGCTGCTGTGGAGCGCGCAGGCATCGCGCCCGATGCGGTGGGCGAAGTTTTGTTTGGCAACTGCCTGATGGCCGGCCAGGGCCAGGCCCCGGCGCGCCAGGCGGCCTTCAAAGGCGGTTTGCCGCAAAGCGCAGGTGCGGTGACCTTGTCGAAAATGTGCGGCTCGGGCATGCGCGCGGCCATGTTTGCCCACGACATGCTGGCGGCGCACAGCCAAGATGTACTAGTGGCCGGTGGCATGGAGAGCATGACCAATGCGCCTTACCTCTTACTCAAAGGCCGAGGCGGCTACCGCATGGGCCATGACAAGGTCTACGACCACATGATGCTCGACGGCCTGGAAGACGCCTACGAAGCGGGCCGCAGCATGGGCACCTTTGGCGAAGACTGCGCCGCTAAATACAGCTTCACCCGCGCGCAGCAAGATGCCTTTGCCACCGCCAGCGTGCAGCGCGCACAAGCAGCCATTGCCAGCGGTGCTTTCGCGACCGAGATCACACCCGTTACTGTGAAAGAACGCAGCGGCGAGCGCGTGGTCAGCATGGACGAAGGCCCAGGGAAAATCAAGCTGGACAAAATCCCCGGTCTCAGGCCGGCATTCAAAAAAGACGGCACGATTACCGCCGCCTCCAGCTCGTCCATCAACGACGGCGCAGCCGCTATGGTTTTGATGCGCGCCAGCAGCGCAGCGCAGCTGGGTTGCACACCCTTGGCCCGTATCGTCAGCCACGCCACCCACGCGCAAGCGCCCGAGTGGTTTGCCACCGCACCCGTGGGTGCAACGCAAAAAGCCTTGGCCAAAGCCGGCTGGGCGGTGGGCGATGTAGATTTGTGGGAAATCAACGAAGCCTTTGCGGTGGTGCCCATGGCGCTGATGAAAGAGCTGGGCATAGCGCACGACAAAGTCAACGTCAACGGCGGCGCCTGCGCCTTGGGCCACCCCATAGGCGCCTCTGGTGCGCGCATCATGGTCACGCTTTTGCATGCGCTGAAAGCGCGGGGTTTGAAGCGTGGGCTGGCCACGCTGTGTATTGGGGGCGGCGAGGCGACTGCGGTGGCGGTCGAAATGCTTTAAGGCCTGACATGCTGCTTACCCCCGAACAGGAAGCCATCCGCGACGCGGTGCGCGAGTTTGCGCAAAACGAACTGTGGCCGAACGCCCCGCGCTGGGACAAGGAGCACACTTTTCCCAAAGAGGCGCACAAGGGGCTGGCGGCGCTGGGCGCGTATGGCATTTGCGTTCCTGAGGAATACGGCGGCGTGCAGCTTGACTATCTGACGCTGGCTTTGGTGCTGGAAGAGATTGCCGCTGGCGATGGTGGTACCAGCACGGTCATTAGCGTGACCAATTGCCCGGTCAATGCCATCTTGATGCGCTATGGCGATACGACGCAAAAAAAGCAATGGCTGACCCCCTTGGCACAAGGCGAGATGCTGGGCGCGTTTTGCCTGACCGAGCCGCATGTGGGCTCGGACGCCTCTAGCCTGCGCACTACGGCAGTCCGCGAAGGCGATGCCTACGTGCTCAATGGTGTGAAGCAATTCATCACTAGCGGTAAAAATGCCGATGTAGCCATTGTGATTGCCGTTACCGACAAAGGTGCGGGTAAAAAAGGCATGAGCGCGTTTTTGGTGCCTACCACTGCGCCGGGCTATGTGGTGGCGCGGCTGGAAGACAAGCTAGGGCAGCACAGCAGCGACACTGCGCAAATCAATTTTGATAGCTGCCGCATACCGGCGGAAAACCTGATCGGCAAAGAGGGCGAGGGCTATGGCATCGCACTGGGTGGCTTGGAGGGCGGACGCATCGGCATTGCCGCGCAAAGCGTAGGCATGGCGCGCAGTGCGTTTGAAGTGGCGCTGGCGTATTCCAAAGACCGGGAGAGTTTTGGTGCGCTCATCTTTAACCACCAGGCCGTGGGTTTTAGGCTGGCGGAGTGCGCAACGCAATTGGAGGCGGCGCGCCAATTGATATGGCATGCAGCGGCCCTGCGCGATGCCGGACGGCCATGCCTGAAAGAAGCTGCCATGGCCAAATTATTCGCCAGCGAGATGGCCGAAAAAGTATGTACTGTGGCTATCCAAACCCTGGGTGGCTATGGCTATGTAAGCGACTTTCCGGTAGAGCGTATTTACCGTGACGTGCGCGTGTGCCAAATTTACGAAGGCACCAGCGACGTGCAAAAAATTATCATCCAACGCGCCCTGGCCTGAGCCGACCACACAAGGAGACACTATGCCGATTACCAAAGGATTTCGCCAACTCGTTGATGAGGCCAATGCCTGCATCACCACCTATTCCGTGACCCAAGTGCGCGAGCGTGTGGCCGACGGGCGCATGCAATTGGTGGACATTCGCGACATCCGCGAAGCCGAGCGCGAAGGCACCATAGAAGGCGCGGTGCTCGCGCCGCGCGGCATGCTGGAGTTTTGGGTGGATCCGGCTTCGCCGTATTTCAAACCGGTGTTTGGCGACGAGGCCAAAGAATATGTGCTGTTTTGCGCGGCTAGTTGGCGTAGCGCATTGGCCACCAAAGCCTTGCAGGAAATGGGCATGACCAATGTAGCCCACATTGACGGCGGCTTTGCTGCCTGGGTCAAAGACGGCGCGCCAGTACAAAGCTGGGATGCCCACAAGGCGCAAGCCAAGGCCGCCAAAGGCGGATGAGCCAGGGCCCGCTGGCCCTCGAGGGCGACCAACTTTGCCCCTGCACGCGGGAAGGTGCGAACGGCAAGTCACTGCACTTTTCGGCCTGTTGCGGCCAGTACCTGGAAGGGGATGCGCCCGCACCCGATGCCCACAGCCTGATGCGCTCGCGCTACAGCGCCTTTGTCTTGCAGCGCGAAGCCTATTTGCTAGCCACCTGGCATTCCAGCACCCGTCCGGTGCAAGTGGGCTTTGACACCAGGGGCAAGTGGCTGGGCTTGGCGCTGCGCAAAGCCTTAGCCAATAGCCCGACCGAAGCCGAAGTGGAGTTTATTGCCCGCTTCAAACCCGCAGGTGCCAGCGCTTGGCGCCTGCACGAGCGCAGCCGCTTTGTGCTGCAAAAGGAGCGCTGGTGGTATGTGGACGGCGTGCAACTGGTTTGAGCCCGAGGGCATTGCGCCCCTGTGGACTTAGCGCAAACCCAGACGCTGCGTTTGGCCTTAGGCTAGCGCATTCCAAATTTCAGACGTGAAGCCATCGCCATGCCGCAAACCACCCCTGCCCTTGCCCATCTCAAAGTTCTGGACCTGTCGCGCGTATTAGCCGGGCCCTGGTGCACCCAGATGCTGGCGGACATGGGCGCCGATGTCATCAAAATCGAAAAGCCCGGCGAGGGCGATGACACGCGCCACTGGGGCCCGCCCTTTCTGCAAGATGCGCAAGGCCAGGACACGGCACATGCCAGCTATTTCACTGCCTGCAACCGCAATAAGCGCTCGATAGCGATTGACATTGCCAAGCCGCAAGGCCAGGCGTTGATCAAGCAGCTGGCCCTGCAATGCGACATCTTGGTCGAAAACTTCAAAGTCGGCGGGCTGGCGCATTACGGTTTGGACTACGCCAGTGTGCACGCGCTCAATCCGCGCCTGATTTACTGCTCAATCACCGGCTTCGGCCAGACCGGGCCCTACGCCGAGCGCGCTGGTTACGATCTGATGATCCAGGCCATGAGCGGCATGATGAGCATCACCGGCAAACCCGAAGGCACACCCGGCGGCAGCCCGCAGCGCGTGGGCGTGGCCTTGACCGATTTGTTTACCGGCGTCTATGCCTGTAGTGCGATTTTGGCGGCCATCGAGGTGCGCCACCGCACCGGCCAGGGCCAGCACATCGACATGAGTTTGCTCGATGTGGGCATGGCGATTTTGGCCAACCAGGCGGCGGGCTTTTTGAATACCGGCCAATCGCCCCAGCGCCAGGGCAATAGCCACCCCAGCCTGGTGCCTTACCGTGACTTTGAAACCTCAGACAGCGCCATGCTCTTGGCTATCGGCAACGACGGCCAGTTCGCGCGTTTTTGTACGGTGGCCGGCCACCCCGACTGGGCGGCCGATCCGCGCTTTCATACCAACACCGAGCGGGTCCGGCACCGCGATACCCTGGAGGCCTTGATGCAGGCCGTCACGCGCACGCGCACGACCGTGCAGTGGATTGCCGACCTGGAGCATCACGCAGTGCCCTGCGGCCCGATCAACTCGGTGACGGAGGCCTTTGCTGACGCTCAGGTGCAAGCCCGTGGATTGGCGGTCACGCAGCCCACCAGCGCGGCAGCGCAAGCGGCCACCGCTATTGCATCCATAGGCACGGTTGCCAGCCCCTTGCGACTGGCAAACAACCCGCCGGTGCTGCACCGCGCGCCCCCGGCCCTGGGCGAGCACACCGACGCGTTGTTGCGCGAGTGGGGCTGGGACGCCGATGCCATTACCCAATTGCGCCAGCAAGGGGTGGTCGGCTAGCTTTGCAAAGGACTAGGCGCCCAGGTGTTCCCAGCGTTCCAAAGCGTGCAGCAGTTCGGCGTCAATAGCGGCGTTGCGTTGCGCCAGTTGCAGGGCTTTGGCGTTGTCGCTGGCGTACAGCGTGCCGTCGGCAAGCTGGCTATTGATCTTGGCTTGCTCGGCTTCCAGCGCCGCGATAAGGCCGGGCAGGGCTTCGAGTTCGCGCTGCTCTTTGTAGCTCAGTTTGCGCGCTTTCGCTATAGGTACGGGTGGGGCAGCCGGCGCTGGCACGGCTTTGCTAGCTGCTGGCTTGTCCTCGCGCCCGTAATTAAAACTTTGTGCGCCTTTTTGCCCTTTGGATTGTGCAATCGCATTGGAGCGCTTGCTTTGTATTAGCCAATCTTGCACGCCGCCTTCAAATTCGCGCCAGCGGCCCGGGCCTTCGTAGGCAATCGTGCTGGTCACCACATTGTCCAAGAACGTCCGGTCGTGGCTGACCAAAAACACCGTGCCATCGTAGTTTTGCAGCAGGTCTTCCAGCAATTCCAAGGTGTCGATGTCCAGATCATTGGTGGGCTCGTCGAGCACCAGCACATTGGCCGGGCGGGCGAACAGCCGCGCCAGCAGCAAGCGGTTACGCTCGCCACCGCTGAGGGAGCGTACCGGCGAATTAGCGCGTGCTGGCGAGAACAAAAAATCACCCAGATAGCTCTTTACATGCTGGCGCCGGTTGCCGATCTCAATCCATTCGCTACCCGGGCTGATGAAGTCTTCCAGGGTCGCGTCCAAGTCCAAAGCATTGCGCATCTGGTCGAAATAAGCGACCGCGATATTGGCGCCTTGGCGCACCGTGCCCCAGGGGCTGTGGCCGGGTTCGGGCACGGGTGCGTTGGCAGGCGCCGGGTCGGCTTGGAGTTCGCCCAAAATCAATTTAAGTAGCGTAGTTTTGCCCGCACCATTGGGTCCGAGTAAGCCGATCTTGTCGCCACGCAAAATCGTGGCGCTAAAGTCCTGGACAATATTTTTACTGCCAAAACTCTTGGATATATGGGTTAGTTCGGCTACCAATTTGCCGCTGCTGGCGCCGCTGCTGATGTCCATGTTCACACTGCCCAGCACATCCCGGCGCGCCTCGCGCTGCGCACGCAAATTGTCTAAGCGCACGATGCGCGCGGTGGCCCGTGTGCGCCGAGCCTCTACGCCTTTACGTATCCACACTTCTTCTTGCGCGAGCAGCTTATCGGCGCGGGCATTGATTACCGCCTCTTGGGCCAGTTGCTCTTCTTTTTGCAGCAAATAGGCGGCAAAGTTACCCGGGTAGGACAGCAGCTTGCCCCGATCTAACTCGACGATGCGGGTCGCGACGTTATCTAAAAATGAGCGATCGTGGGTAACGGTAATGAGCGAGCCTGCAAAGTCCACCAAAAGACCTTCCAGCCATTCGATGCTGTCCAAATCCAGGTGGTTGGTCGGCTCGTCCAGCAGCAGCACATCGGGCTGCGTCACCAGCGCCTGCGCCAGGGCCACACGCTTTTTGGTGCCGCCCGAGAGCGTGCTGACGATCGCCTCGGGGTCTAGATGCAAGCGGTGCAGGGTCTCGCCCACGCGCTGCTCCCAGTTCCAGCCGTCCAGCGCCTCAATCTCGCTTTGCATTGCGTCTAGATCGCCATGGCCTTGCGAGTAGTCGTCGATCAAATCACGTACCCGTTGCAAGCCCACGCTGACTGCGTCAAACACGCTGGACTGGGCGTTTAAATCCGGCTCCTGTGCCACATAGGCGACGCGCAGTTGGCTTTGCGCTTGCAGCACGCCGTCATCGGGTTTTTCCAGCCCGGCCAGAATTTTGAGCAGCGAGGACTTGCCGGTGCCATTGCGGCCGATCAAGCCCACGCGCTCTTGGGTTTCGAGTGAGAAGCCTGCATGGTCTAGCAGGGGTACATGCCCAAACGCGAGTTGGGCTTCCAGTAAGGTAATAAGCGCCATGTGGCGCGGATTATCCCCTGCTAAGTTGCGGCAAGCGGTCTAGCACCAGTTTGGCGCTGTACAGCACGACCAGGGCACCGAGCAAATCGCCGGTGAAATGCAAGGCCATGCCAGCCCACAAGTCGCCGCCCTGGTTGCGGCCTAGCAGCCACAGCTGCCCCAGCAGCGCACTCAGTGCCGAAAACACGACGGTCAGTCTGAGCAAAGCGGCTGCGCTAAGGCCATGGAGGTCTTCATCTAAAGCGTCATAGCGCACGCACAGTGCGCGGGCAAACAGCGGCGCCAGGCCCGAAAGTAAAGCCGCGCCCAACGCCGTGATCGGATCGCCCGCAACCAAGGGTCCAAGTCCCATGGCCAGCGCCCCCAGCATCAAGCCCAGCGCGCCCCATTCCACAAACAAAAGAACGCCAATCAGCTGCAAACCGCTGGGCAGGAAGACCAGGCCTCTGGCGCTGGTCCCATCCAAGCTAGAAAAGATAAACTGGTTAAAAGAGAAAAGGCCCATAAAGGCCAGAGCCGTCAGTGCGACGACCCACACGGATTTTTGTAATTGCATGGCGTACCACTCCCAAATTTTTATACCTGCACATCAATGCAGGACAAAGCACGGGAGCGTACGACTCGCGCGGCCTTAGCCGCGCAGCATCAAACGGCCTGTGCTTTCTCCATGCACTGCCCCAATTGCGCAAAGTACTGGTGCGTCGCTTTCGTTGGCACCACGTACTTGACGCGGTTGTCCTGGCTATCCAGGTTCAGGTCGATCATTCCCTTTTTGCGCAAAGCCTTTAAACGGCGGTGCGCAGTAGTGGTCGAAATCTCGGGCAACATCACCATGGCCTCTAATACCGTAATCGGTTTGTCTTCGTGCCACGCGGACGCGAAGACATTGAGCATGCGCGACTCGACGGCGTCGAGTTGCGGAAAGCTCGGCAAGCTGCGAACAGCATGCACCAGATTGAGGTACTTGGTGTACATCTGCGAAAAATTAGCTACCTTTGTTTTTGACATGATCGACTTCCAACGGTTGAAATATGATTTTTTATTGAAGCATTTCAGTTCAACATCTGAAACCCAACAATATTCTCGCAAAAATTGACGTTTTCGCCTAATTTTCAGAAAGAGCCTTTATTTCGTTATATTACACCATATTTTTAAGTTTATCAATATATTCATCAAAAACGTTACTTACTGGAGGGGAAACTGAACATGGTTCCTTCCCGTACGCCAGCGGAAGGCCAGCGTTGGGTGATGGTTTTACGCTTGGTATAAAAACGCGCAGCGTCGGGTCCATAGGCATGCAAGTCGCCGAATAAAGAGCGCTTCCATCCCCCAAAAGAGTGGTAAGCCACTGGTACTGGTAGGGGTACATTGACGCCCACCATGCCGACCAAAATGTTGTCGCTGAAGTAGCGCGCGGCTTCGCCGTCGCGGGTAAAGATGCAGGTGCCGTTGCCGTATTCATGGGCGTCAATCATGTCCATGGCTTCTTGCAAGGTCTTGACGCGCACCACGCCCAGCACCGGTCCGAAGATCTCTTCTTGGTAGGTCACCATGCCGGGTTTGACGTTGTCAAACAGGCAGGGGCCCAGAAAATAGCCTTGCTCGTGGCCCGGTACCTGTACGCCGCGCCCATCGACCACTAAAGTGGCGCCCTCAGCCACGCCCTGGTCCACATAGCCCTTGACCTTCTCAAAATGGGCCTTGGTGACCAGCGGGCCCATGTCCATACCGGCCGTGGTGCCGGGGCCGACTTTCATCTTGGCAATTTCGATTTTCAGGCCGGCAATCACTGCATCTGCCGTGGCGTCGCCCACCGCGACCACCAGAGGGATAGCCATGCAGCGCTCGCCGCACGAACCATAGGCAGCGCCCATCAGCGCATTGACGGCGTTGGGCACATCGGCGTCGGGCATCACCACCGCATGGTTTTTTGCGCCGCCCAAGGCTTGCACGCGCTTGCCGTGGGCGCAACCGGTGGCGTAGATGTACTCAGCGATGGCGGTGCTGCCTACAAAGCTGATGGCTTTGACGCGTGGGTCGGTCAGCAGTGTGTCAACCGCTTCTTTGTCGCCATTGACCACATTGAGCACGCCCGGTGGGAGACCCGCTTGCAGCGCTAATTGGGCTACCAGCATGGTGCTGCTGGGGTCGCGCTCTGAGGGCTTGAGCACAAAGGTGTTGCCGCATACCACTGCCATAGGCCACATCCACAAGGGCACCATGATGGGAAAGTTAAAGGGCGTGATGCCGGCCGCCACACCGAGCGCCTGAAACTCGCTCCAGGAGTCGATAGACGGGCCTACGTTTTTACTGTGCTCGCCTTTGAGCAATTCGGGCGCGTAGCTGGCGTATTCCACGTTTTCTATGCCGCGTTGCAACTCGCCCATGGCATCGGGCAGTACTTTGCCGTGCTCAGCGGTCACCAGGGCGCACAAGGCATCAGCATGCTCTTCCAGCAGCACCTTGAGCTTGCTCATCACCCGTGCGCGCTTGAGCGGCGGCGTGTTGCGCCACTCGGGGTAGGCCGCCTGGGCGTTGGCGATGGCTTGCGCTACCGTTAATTTGTCTGCTAGCAAGAGCTTTTTTTCGGCTTTGCCGGTGGCAGGATTGAATACCTCAGCGCTGCGGCTTCCGCCTTGGGTTAGTTGGCCGCCGATCAGGTGGCCGATAGTGGGTAATGGGGACATAGTGCTAGTGCTCTGGAAAAAAAAGGGGTACGAAAAAAGCGGGGCAGCTACTCTGCGGGTCATACGAGCGGCACGCACGGGTTTGCGCCGCTGCGCAAGCCCGTGTGCAGCAGGCGCCGCTGCGCCGGGCTGCTTTGCATCCTTAGTCGGTCTGGTTCATCGATTCGCCCAAGGCATTGATCAGGCTGTCGATTTCGGATTTTTCGATGATGAAAGGCGGCGCCAATTGAATAGTATCGCCGCCGTAGCGCACGTAAAAGCCCTTTTCCAGGCAGCGCATGGCAATTTCATAGGGTCGGCGCGCGGGTTCGCCGGGCACCGCAGCAATCGTGAACCCTGCCGCCAGACCCACGTTGCGGATGTCGGTAATGTGCTTGCTGCCTTTGAGGCTGTGCACCGCCTGCTCAAAATAAGGCGCCATGGCGGCTACGCGTTCAATCATGTTTTCCTTGACCAGCACATCCAGGGCAGCGATACCGGCAGCGCAGGCTACCGGGTGCGCCGAGTAGGTGTAACCGTGGAGAAACTCAAGCAGGTACTCCGGGCCGCCGGCGTCCATAAAGGTATCGTAAATTTCTTTCTTAGCCACCACCGCGCCCAGCGGCTGGGCGCCATTGGTCACTTGCTTGGCGATGTTCATGATGTCCGGGGTCACGCCAAAGGCTGCCGAGCCGGTGTAGGCGCCGCAGCGGCCAAAGCCAGTAATGACTTCGTCAAATATCAACAAAATATTGTTGGCGGTGCAAATCTCGCGCAAGCGTGTCAGGTAGCCCACAGGCGGCACCACCACGCCACCCGAGCCCGACATAGGTTCGACGATGACCGCGGCGATATTGGATGCGTCATGCAGCGTAATCAGACGCAGCAATTCGTCCGCCAGCTCGACGCCGTGCGCCGGCATGCCGCGCGAATAGATGTTTTGCGGCAGCTGGGTGTGCGGCAGGTGATCGGCCTCAATGCCCTGGCCAAAGGTCTTGCGGTTAGCGCCAATGCCGCCCACCGAAATACCGCCAAAGTTGACGCCGTGGTAGCCTTTTTCGCGGCCAATCAGGCGCGTCTTGGTGCCCATGCCTTTGGCGCGCCAGTAAGCGCGTGCCATCTTCAACGAGGTGTCGGCGCACTCCGAACCCGAACCGGCAAAAAACACACGGTCCAAACCCTCTGGCATGAGCTGGGTGATTTTGTTGGCGAGTTCAAAAGACAGCGGATGCGCGTATTGAAACGCGGGGGAATATTCCATGGTGCCGATCTGGCGGCTGACCGCATCGGTGATTTCTTGGCGTCCGTGGCCCAGGCCGCAGCACCACAGGCCGGACAAGCCGTCCATCACCTTGCGCCCATTGGAGTCGGTGTAGTAAGCGCCTTTGGCGCTGACCATCATGCGGGGCTTGGCTTTGAAATTGCGGTTACCGCTATAAGGCATCCAGTGCGCATCCATCCAGGCGGGGTCGCGCGGGTAGGGGGAGGTGGTGGTCACGACCGGTGCGTGGGTGGCGGTGTCATGGGGTTTCATGGCGGTCTCCAGGATGTTAGGGGTTGACAAAAATCGGCTGCGGCCTAGATCGCTGCACCGCATTTGCCGAAAAACACGCGTTCGTCAGCGAATGACAGGCCATTGTGGCTTGCTCTGTTACTCTTATAAAGTCACAATTATCGCTATTTACTTGTCTTTTTATGAAAGCAAACCCAACTTCACGCCCGGCGCTAGGTCAGCTCAGCGACATGGACTTGCGCTTACTGCGCGTGTTCCGGGTGGTGGCCGACTGCGGTGGCATGGCCGCTGCCGAACTAGAGCTCAATATCGGCAGCTCCACCATCAGCCGCCATATTAAAGACCTGGAAACTCGCCTGGGTTTGCGCCTGTGCCGCCGTGGGCGCGCTGGCTTTGCTTTGACGCCGGAGGGGCAAAAAATTTACGCGCAAACCACCCAATTGCTGGCCGCTACCGACGCGTTTCGCAGCAGCGTAGATGAGATTCACCAGCGTATGGGCGGCCAGTTGCAAATAGCGGTGTTTGACAAAACTGCCAGCAACCCCAAGGCCCGCCTGGCGCAGGCCATAGCACGCTTTCACGCGCGGGCGCCGGACGTGGCGCTCAATCTCCATGTGGCCACGCTCAATGCCATAGAGCGCGGCGTGCTCGACGGCCAGTTTCACCTGGGCATCATCCCTGGCCACCGCACCTCCAGCACCTTGCACTACGCGCGCTTGTTTGATGAGCATATGTGCTTGTACTGCGGCCTCGGCCATGCCTTGTTTGGCAGCGTGCACAGCAGCTTGGATTGGGACGCGCTGCGCGCGCTGCCTTTTGCCGGCCTGGGCTACCACTCGCCCAATTTGCAACTCAGCCAGCAATTGCGCCTGACGCGCAGCGCCACCGGTTTTGACCAGGAGTCGATTGCCACCCTGATTTTGTCAGGCCGCTTTGTCGGCTTTCTGCCCGAGCACTACGCGCAAAGCTTTGTGCAGCAAGGCCAAATGCAGGCCGTCTTGCCGGATGTGTTTTTTTACGACTGCGAGTTCTTCGCCATCACCCGCCGCTCACCGCAAGCCTCGCGCGCCACCCGCGCGTTCTTGCAATGCCTGGAGCAGGCCCACGCGGCCTAGTAGCGCGCAGGGGCTAAGCCCGATGTTCTAAGCGCCGCAAAAAGGAAAGTCCGCAATCGGGTTTTCGCCGTCCATGCGCGCGGCCAGGGCCTTGCCCGAGCCGGCCCCGTGCGTCCAGCCCAAGGTGCCGTGGCCGGCGTTGACCCAAAGGCCGCGCACCGGCGTTTGGCCGATATACGGAATATTGGTCGGCGTGGCCGGGCGCAGACCGGCCCAGAACTGCGGGTTGCCCCCTTCATGGGGCAAACGGGTGTCACACATGCCGGGCCAGATTTCCTCCACCCGGCGCGCCAGCATCTGGCAACGCGCTTGGGACACCGGGCTGTCAAGACCGAGGTCGTAGCTGCCCACCTCGATCGTGCCGGCCACCCGGATCTGGTCGCCCAGGCGGGTGATGGCAATCTTGCGCGAGTCATCGATCACCGATACCGAAGGCGCCCGCTCGGGCTGCAATATCGGGAAGGTGGCGCTATAGCCTTTGCCCGGGTAAATCGGCAAGTCCACGCCCACACGGCGCAGCAAGGGCGCGCTAAAGGAGCCGCAGGCGACCACTACCGCATCGGCAGCTAGCGTGCGCACGCTGCCGCCTGGGCTTGCTGCGTCCACTGCCTTGGGTGCGCCCTCGTTTGCCAGCGGGCGCACACGCACCCCGCGCACCGTGGCGCCCGTCACCTCCAGCCCCTCTAAACGGTGCGAAAACAAAAACTCCACGCCGCGTGCCGCACATTCACGCGCCAAGGCCTGGGTAAACACACAGGCATCGCCCGACTCATCGCTGGCGGTAAAGGTGGCGCCGACAATGCGCTCGCCATAGGGCGCCAAAGTCGGCTCCAGGCGCAGCAATTCGGCGGTGCTGGTGACATGGCGCTGCACGCCAAACTGCTGCATCAAGGCCGCCAGTTCGCAGGCGCTGTCAAATGCCGCCTGGGTGGCGAAAAAATGCGCAATGCCGCGCTCCAAGCGGTGGTAGTCAATACCGGTTTGCGCCACCAGTTCTTTGAGTGCCGCATGGCTGTAAGCGCCCAAGGCCACGATGTGGCCCACATTGCGGTGGAAAGCCGCATCGTTGCATTCAGCCAGAAAGCGCAAACTCCAGCGGTATTGCTGCCAGCCTTCGCCCAGTGGCCACTGCGGCCTAAACAATAGCGGCGCTTCTTTGCTAAACATCCACTTGAGCGCTTTCAGGGGCGCATCGCGGTGCGCCCAGGGTTCGCAGTGGCTGACTGATATCTGCCCGGCGTTGGCAAAACTGGTTTCCAGCGCTGCATCGGCCTGTCGCTCCACCACCGTGACACGGTGGCCGCGTTCGGCCAGGTACCAGGCGGTGCTGGTGCCGATGATGCCGGCACCCACCACAACAATATGCATAACAAAACCCCTTGTGTTCGCCCGCCAGGGATGCCGTAAATGGACGCAGATCATGAGGGCGCAGCACTTGAACCGTGCAGTCGCGAATTGGCCCGAATCGAATACAAAACAACCCAAAGGCTAAAATTCAGACATGCCTTCCAAATCGCTGCCCAAAGTGTCGTTTAAAACCCAGATGCTACAGGCGCGCGAGGACGCCATCATCCAGACCGCCAGCGCACTGCTGGCGCAAAAAGGTTTTGAGGCCATGACGGTGGATGAAGTCGCTGCCACCGTGGGCATTGCCAAAGCCAGCTTGTACAAGCATTTCCCCAGCAAAGAAGACCTGGCTGCGGCGGCCATGGTCAGGCTCATGCAAAGAGCGCAGGACTATTTGCGCCAATTGCCGGCGCAAAATGCGATGGCGCAATTGCGGGCCGTGGCGCGCTGGACCATGGAGCTGCAATTGCTCGGCCAGATGCCCTCCCTGCCCAGTCGCAATTCCACACTGCGCGCCAAGCTCATGGCCAATGCGCAGTACATGGATGGCCTGATTGAAGTCAGCGACCGCCTGGGTGCCTGGATAGAAGAGGCCCAAGCGCAAGGCCATTTGCAATCCAGTCTGCCGCCGATTGCCGTGCTCTACACCTTGTACGCCCGCGCCTGCGACCCGGTGCTGGAGTTCTTAAAAATGGGCGGCCAGCACAATGACGCGCAAATCATCGAACTGGTCATGAGCACCTGTTTTGATGGATTAGCGGCCCGCTAAATTTCAATCACCGCTTGGGCGCGAAATTGCGCCTGCTCTTTTTTGTGGGCATAACCCAGCGGATTGGCCACGACGCGACAGCCCCGGTGCACATAGTCTTGCGCGAGGTGCAAATGTCCATGCAGCCAGAGCGCGGCCTGCGGCAACAAGTCATCTAGCGCATTGCAAAAACCGGCGGTGCCGGGTACCTGGCCATAGCGCGGGTCGGCGCTGTGCAGGCTGGGCGCAAAGTGCGTCACCACGATGGTTTTGCCTTCAAAGGCTTGGCTTAATGCATGGCGTAACCAAGCTTGGCATTGCAGGCCTTCCTCGCGTATCGCTTCGGACAGAAAAGGTAGCCCATGGCGCTGCGTGCCGGTTTTCTTGAGGTAGTAGTAGGCGGCGCGAAAGGCTTTTTCGCGGGCCTTAGGATCGGGTGTACCGCCCGCTTGTGCGGCAAGTGCATCAAAGTCTGTCCATAGCGTAGTGCCCAGCAGACGCAATGCCTGGCCATCGGCACTTCGGCCTGGCAGCGTGAGCAACTGGCGGTCCAGCCAGCTAATACCCAGGCGCGCACAGGTCTCGCGCAATCGCGCCTGGCCAGCATCTATATCGAGCGTGTCGTACTCATGGTTGCCCGGCACAAAATACACCGGCACCGGCCATCCGTGCAGCGGAGAAAACCGCGCCAGGCCGAAATCCGTATCCTGCAATTTAGAGCCTTTTTGGTAGGAACCAATATCCCCGGCCAGCACCAAAAAATCCGCCTCTGGGGCTGGGCGCGGCGCAAAATCGGGCTGCGATTCCAGATGCAAGTCGGAGAGCAATTGCAGCTTCATGCGGCAGCCCTCGGCGCAGGCAGGGGCACGGCCTGGGCCACGGCCTGTACCTGGGCGCGCAACCAGATTTGCGCGCTGTCCGCATCATGGCGTTGGTGCCAGAGCGCATCGACCTGAATCGGGGGCACCTCAAAAGGCAATTCATGCACCGCCAGTTGTGGCGCATAGCCGGTGACTTGCACAAAATGGCGTGGCAGCACGGCCAGCAAATCTGATTGCGCCACCACGCTGCCGGTAGTGAAAAACTGGTTTACCGTCAGCACCACGCGGCGCGAACGGTTGACCAAGGCCAGCGCTTCATCAATCAGCCCGTAAGCGCGGCCCGAAAAACTCACCAGCACATGCTGGGCCTGGCAAAACGCATCCAGGCTCAGCGGTGCGCTGGCCAGCACATGGTCGCTGCGCATCACGCACACATAGTCGCTGGAAAAAAGCCTTTGCTGGCCAAAGCGCACGACCTGCCCGTTGTGCCCTTGCTGTGCGATGGCGGCCAGGGCGGCAGGGAAATGACCCACCGCCAGGTCCACCTCGCCGTCTTCGAGCATGCGCCGGGGGTCACGCGTGGTCAGGGGGACGGAGCGCAAAGACACGCCCGGCGCTTGCCGCATCAA
This sequence comes from Rhodoferax sp., assembly GCA_040400575.1. Lineage (GTDB taxonomy): Bacteria > Pseudomonadota > Gammaproteobacteria > Burkholderiales > Burkholderiaceae_C > Allorhodoferax. Next base: position 205,487 of record JBBAPX010000005.1, on the reverse strand, counting down.
GCCTTGCACCAAGCCTGGCATCAGCTGGGATGCGGTGGCGTCGGCCATGGTCAGCACAAAGCTGCATACCGTATCGGCGGGCGCAAACGGGTGCGGCGCCAGGGCGTTTTGCAAGCGTGCCAGCGCCTCGCGTACCTGCGGCCATAGCAGCAAGGCCTTGGGCGTGGCCTCTAAGCTGCGTCCCCGACGTACCAGCACTTCATCGCCCAATGCCTCGCGCAGACGGCGCAAGGCATTGCTCACCGCCGGCTGGGTGAGCGATAGCACCTGGGCGGCCCGCGTCAGGCTGCGTTCGGCCATCACCACGTCAAAGATTTTGAGCAGGTTCAGATCGAAGTTGCGCAGTTGCGGTACGGGCAGGGCCATAAATAGATTGTATGAATGTATGAAATCATAAATATAAAGTTGACTCGTATTAGTGTAAACCCTAGTATCGGCCCCATGTGCGCTGTATCACGACTTGATACAAGCCGTTAAAGGAGACCGGTATGTCCTATTTCACCCCATTTTTATTACCGTCCAGCGCGCCGCGCGCCCCCGGCATGCTTGCCAGAAAACAGACCGTCAGGGCTTCGCGAACCCTGGCCGGCCTCTTGTCGGCTGCGGTGTTGGCCGCTTTGATGGTGATTGCCGAGCAGTTGATAGACAACTGGGCCGAAGGCCATTTATTGTTGGCCTGGGTCCTGTTGTGGTCGGCGCTATTTGCCGGTTTGGCCTTGCTGGCCCGTCCGCTGCGTATTGCCAGCGTGGCGACGGCTATGGCGCTACAAAACTGGTTCGCAGCGCGCGCGCAGGCCCGCCGTGAGCAAGCGGCCTGGGAACTTGCACTACAGGATCCGCGTGTGCGCCAAGAACTGCGCGCGGCCCACTCCCGCAGCACCGACACTTAAGCGCTTGCGGCCCTGCAAGCCTTGGCGGGCTTGTTTTTGCCGAGTCATTGATGCGCTCCCTTGCCCGACGCTTTCTTAGGCAGACCGGCGGTTAGGCGCGCGCATTAGGTCAGGACGAGCTGATCGGGGTCGCGCTGGGCTTGTAAAAAAGCCAGGCTATCGCGCGCCGGCATGGACAGCCACTCTCCATAGCGCTGTGGCGGCAGCACCACGACCATACGCTTTTCCTCCCCCGGCTTGTGCATCAGGCGCATCACGGGATGGTCGTCGGCGTTCACCGTCAGCATGGTGAAACTGAAGATTTCCTGCTCCTGCACCCGCCAGCAAGACCACAAACCGGCCACGCCCAGCGGCGCACCGTCGGCGCCGCCAATGCGTGCCGCTACCGCCCGCCCGCTGCGCCAGTCTGGCTCGAACAAGGCCTCGGCGGCAATGATGCAATGCTGGCCACGCCACCAGGCATCGCGAAAGCTGGGTTTTTCGAAGGCGGTTTCACTGCGCGCGTTGTAGGTGTGGCGCGTCATGCGCAAGTCGGTGGACCACTGCGGCACCAGGCCAAATAAACCGGTTAACGCCTGCCAATGGGGCGCAGTCGGGGGCGCTTGCGGCGGTGTGCTGCGGATAAACAGCGCCCGGTAGCCCGGCCAGACATCGGCCTGGCCCGCGTCCTCGGGCAGGGCGATGCCGAAATGGCGCTCAAACCGTTCGCGCCCCTGAATGCCTTGGTAATGGCTGCACATAAGCGCTATTGTCTGCCGGACGGCGATTGAGGTGGCCAAGGCTAAGAATCAGGTCATGCGCTGGTGACACCATGGCAGATGGCTGCGTTTGCGGTGCGCGCCTGCGGGTGCGCTGCTGGTGCGCTTCAGGTAAGCTTGGGCCGCTTGGCATAGCCTGCACAGCACAACCCAGGAGCCCCTCCATGAGCACTTCAGATACTGCAGGATTCGGCAAATTCGTGCCCGGTTTTGACTTTCTGCAAAATCTGGCCAAGGCCGCCGGTGGCGCGGGAGGCAGCCCATCGGCCATGCCTAATATGGCGCAGTGGCTGGTGCCCAGCCTCAAAGTCGAGGACCTGGAAAAGCGCATCGAAGAGCTCAAGCATGTGCAGTTCTGGCTGGACCAAAACGCCCGCGCCCTCAGCGCCACCATCCAGGCGCTGGAAGTGCAAAAAATGACCATGGAAACCTTAAAGGGCATGAACTTCACCATGGGCATGCCCGGTGCCGCGCAAGCCGCTGCCGCCCCCAAGCCCGCACCGGTAGCTCCCGCCGCACCGCCACCCGCGCCCGAACCAGAGCCCGCTGCCCAAGCGCAGACCGATGCCAGCAAGGTGATAGACCCGATGCAGCTATGGGGCGCGCTGACCCAACAATTCCAACACATTGCCAGCACAGCGCTGCAAGATGCGGCCAAGCACAGTGCGGCCGTTGTTGGTAGTGCGAAAGCCGCTGGCAAATCTGGCGCTACCAAATCAAAGGCTGCCGCAGCCAAACCCGCAGGCAAAGCGCCACGCAAAACCACGGCGGCAAAAAAGAGCGCCAAGCCGCGGCGCAGTGCCACCTAAAACGGCGTATGCGCGCCCAGTCAATCAACTATGCAAACTTTTTCTTACGCGCACGCTACGCACCCTCAGTGGCAAAGCGCTAGCGCTTTGGTGCTGGCGCAGTTACGCGGCCAGATGTCGAGCTCGCTGCACGCGGTCACGCCCACCCTGGCGCTGCTCTATATCACCGACCACTACGCGCAAGATGCGCAGGAAATCTTGGACCACTTGAGTGCCGAGCTGCCCTCGGTTACCGACTGGTCGGGCACGGTCGGCATAGGCATCGCGGCTAACAACGTCGAGTATTTTGACGAACCCGCGATGGCCGTCATGCTGCTGGACTTGCCGTCTGACCAATACCGCGTGTTCTCCGGGGTTTCGCCCTTAAACCTGGGCTTTGAAGCCTATACCGCGCTGGTGCATGCGGACGGCGCTACGGCGGATCTGCCGGAATTGCTGGCCGAAATGTCAAGCCGTACCGAGACCGGCTATTTGTTTGGCGGCCTGGCCAGCAGCCGGGGCAAAAGCGTGCAATTTGCGCTGGCGGCCGATGGCAACCTGAGCGGCCAAGGCCTGGCTAAAGGCGTATTTAGCGGCGGTTTAAGCGGCGTGGCTTTCGGCCCCGAAATTGCGATGGTCTCGCGTGTCACCCAAGGATGCAAGCCGGTGTCGCGCGCGCGCGTGATTACCGAAGCGAATCACAACCTGGTGCTCAGCCTGGACGGCGAACCGGCCTTGGATACGCTGCTATCAGATTTGTCGATTTCGCTGGAGCGGCCCCAGGAAGCCTTGCAAGCGGTACGCAGTACCTTGGTCGGCCTGGCCAATCCGCCCACGGGTAGCGACAGCGCTGCGGTTCGCAAAACCGGCAATTTCGGCAGTGACGTGCTGGTGCGCCACATCATCGGTTTGGACCCGGGCCACCGCGGCGTCGCGCTGAGCGACCAAGCGCGGGTCGGTGGGCAGCTGGCTTTTTGCCAGCGCAATGTGCAGGCCGCGCGTGCAGATTTAACGCGCATTTGCGCCGAAATACGCGAAGAACTCAGCCCCGAGGAGCTGCTTGAGCCCCAGGCGATGGGTGCCACGGCTGCTGGTACTGGCGCGTCTGCGCCGGTGCAAAAAGGCATTGCCGGCGCGATATACATCAGCTGCACTGGGCGCGGCGGCCCCCACTTTGGTGGCGCCAGCGCCGAAATGCAGATCGTGCGCCACGCCCTGGGTGATGTGCCTTTGATCGGATTTTTTGCTGCGGGAGAAATTGCCCACCAGCATTTGTACGCTTATACCGGCGTTTTAACGGTTTTTACCGTCGATAAATAGAGTTTTAGCGCTTAGGCGACGCTGGCGCGCTGCAGGCGGTCGGCTACGCCGGCCCATTCGAGGTTATCGGGCGTAGCCTCAACCCAAATTTCCTGTGCGCCAGCCTCGTCGAGCGCGCGCAAGGCGGCAAACAAATGCTGCGCCGCGCGCGCCGCGTCGTCGGGCATGGCGCGCAACAGCAGTTGCGGCGCTTGACCTTCCAAGCCGCCATGGGGTTGGCCTGCCTCCTGGCCCGAGATACCCGGCCGCGTGCGCATATAGACACCAATGCGCCCGGCCACCGCCTGGCGTTGTCCCGAGTCGGGCAGCAGGGCTTGCTGCAAGGCAGCGGTCTCCATCAGACGCACCTTGGCATCTGGCGCGTAGTGCGCGGCCAAGGTGCCGGAGGCACGTGGCGCGGCCTGGTTGCTTGGCATCTCTTGGGGCAGCCGAACAGCTTGGCCGCAGGCTAGCGCAAGTGTTTCTATGCTGATCGCCCCCGGGCGCAAAAGCACCGGCACACCGCGAGTGCAATCGACAATCGTCGATTCAATGCCCACCTCGCAGGGCCCGCCGTCCAGAATGCGCAAGGCGCCAGGGTCATCGGCGTCCCGCCCCGTGTTGAACTCGCTGTGGACGTGCTGCGCCGTGGTCGGGCTGACGCGCCCGAAACGGTTGGCGCTGGGCGCGGCCAGGCCCCAGACCACGCTGCCTTGCGCGCTGTGGCGCAGGGCGCGCAGCAGGGCTTGGGCGGCCGGGTGCGCCGGGCAGCGCAGGCCCACCGAATCCTGTCCGCCGGCAGCGGCAGCAGCCACCCCGTCGCGGCGCGGCAGTATCAGGGTCAGCGGCCCGGGCCAAAAGGCTTGCATCAGGCGCAGGGCAAATGCAGGAATTTCCCGGGCGAAGTAGCGCGTGCCGCTCAGGCCGCCATCGATATCGGCCACATGCACGATCAGCGGATGGTCCGCTGGCCGCCCTTTGGCGGCAAAAATCCCTGCCACCGCTTGGGCCTGGTCCGCGTCCGCCGCCAGGCCATACACGGTTTCGGTGGGCAGGCCGAGCAATCCGCCCTGGCGCAAAATCCGCTCGCAGTGCGGCAGACTGGAGCTTTCATGGACTTGCAAAATCATGGGGTAAGCGGGTAAATGGGCGCCAAAAATGCGCAAAAGCGTTTAAAACGCTTCAATTCCCAAAATCCGCGCCGCCTCAAGTGCGCTGGCGCGCACCGCTTGCGGGCTGTTGGCGGTCAAGGTCAGGTGGCCCATCTTGCGGCCGGGCCGCGCCTGGCGCTTGCCGTACAAGTGCAAATGCGCGCCGGGTAGCGCCAGCACCGCGTCCCAGGGAGGGGTCGCCTCCAAGCCCGGGCCCCAGAGTTCGCCCAGGAGGTTGAGCATCACGGCGGCGCTGTGCTGGCGCGGCGCAGTCAGAGGCAGGCCCGCCAGGGTGCGCACTTGCAAGTCAAACTGCGACTGGTCGCAAGCGTCCAGGCTGTAGTGGCCGCTGTTGTGCGGGCGCGGGGCGATTTCATTGACCACCAGGCTGTCGTCCTGCAACACAAAAAACTCCACGCACAGTACGCCCACATAGGAAAGCCCTTGGGCGATAGCGCGCGCCGATTGCACCGCTTGTGCGGCCAAGGCCACCGGGATATTGCCCTCCAACACCTCGGTCACCGCCAAAATCCCAGCGCGGTGCAGATTGCGCTGCACCGGCAATTGCACCATGGCACCGTCCGCACCCCGCGCTAGGATGACCGAGCATTCCAGCGCCAGCGGCAGCATTTTTTCCAGCACGCAAACCTGTTCTTGCAGGTCGGCAAAGCCTTGGCGCAGCTGCGCGCGATCCGCCACGCGCACCTGGCCCTTGCCGTCATAACCCAGGCGCGCAGTTTTCAAAATGCCGGGCAACAAATCCGCAGGTGCCACCTCGATATCGGCCAGACTTGCAATCGCTGCAAAGGGGGCGCAGGGCACGCCGCAACGGACGAAGTGGGCTTTTTCCGCCAGCCGGTCTTGCGCAATGGCCACGGCCTGGGCGCTCGGTGCGACGAGGCGGGTGGTGGCCAGGGTGGCCAGCGCGTCGGCGGGCACATTTTCAAACTCGGTGGTAATGGCGCTGCACAAGGCGGCCAGTTGCGCCAGCCCATGTGGGTCCTGGTAGGCGCTTTGGATGTGGTGGTGGCTGACGCGACCGGCCGGGCTGTCGGCATCGGGGTCCAGCACCGCCGTCTCATAACCCATGGCTTGGGCGGCATGCACAAACATGCGGCCTAATTGACCGCCGCCCAACACCCCTAGCGTCAGCGGCCCGGCGCCCGGCCCGCGGGTCTGCGCCCCAGGTAACAGCGCAGCGCCTGCGCTCATAAGCCGACCAGTCCGCCCGACAAGCCCGTCACCGGCAACAACTGCTCGCGGGCAGCGCGTGTTTGCTCTGCGCGATAGGCATCCAATTGCTTGCCCAGCGCCGCATCGTGCGCAGCCAATAGGGCCACCGCAAACAAAGCCGCATTGGCGGCACCGGCTGCGCCAATGGCAAAGGTGGCCACCGGTATGCCTTTGGGCATTTGCACAATGCTGTGCAGGGAGTCAACGCCTTGTAAGTGCTGGCTCGGCACGGGTACGCCTAGCACCGGCACCGTGGTTTTACAGGCTAGCATGCCCGGCAGGTGCGCGGCACCGCCAGCACCGGCGATGATGGCGCGCAGGCCCCGGCCCTGGGCCGCTTGCGCAAAAGCGAACATTTCGTCCGGCATGCGGTGCGCTGAAAGCACACGCGCCTCAAAGGCGATGCCAAACTGTTGGAGAATCTGCACTGCGTGCTGCATGGTGTCCCAGTCCGAACTGGAACCCATGACGACCGCGATAGGTGTGGTGCTCATAGGGTTGGAAACAGCGCTTGGCACCTGCGCCCGAGGATCAGACGGCAGCCGTGCCGCAAGGCTAGAGGCCTAATTTTACGTTTTCACCCCGAGTATTTTTTCATGATTAACGTCACCCTGGAAAATTTTGAAACTGAAGTCATGCGCGCCTCGCACGACCTGCCGGTGCTGCTGGACTTCTGGGCCCCCTGGTGCGGGCCCTGCAAAGTCATAGGGCCGCTCTTGGAAAAGGTCGAAACCGATTACGCTGGGCGCTTCAAACTGGTCAAGATCGACTCGGACCAGGAGCAAGAGCTCTCCAAAGCCTTTGGCATCCGCAGCATCCCCACTTGTGTGCTCATGATCGCCGGCAAGCCGGCCGACGGCTTCATGGGCGCGGTGCCCGAAAGCCAAATCAAGACCTTTTTGGACAAACATCTACCACCCGAGGGCGCCTCACTCACTGACGCCGAAGACGCGCAAGCCTTGTTGGCGGCGGGCGATGTAGAAGCGGCGCTGCACAAATTGCAAGAAACTCTGGCCGCCGACCCAGCTAATGACGATGCGCGCCACGAACTGGTCAAACTGCTGATACACCACAACGCCTTGGAAGACGCCAAGGTGGCGTTGGCTCCCGCCCTGGCCGCGATTCCCCGCCAGATTCGCTTTGACGCTTTGCACCATTTCTTGAGCGCCATCGAGTACGTGCATACGGACCCGCGTGGTAACTGGGAACTGGCGCAATTTGACGAAGCCATCGCCGCCAACAAGCGCGACTTTGATACCCGCCTGGCCAAAGCCCGGGTCTTGATGGTGGAAGGCCAGTGGACCGTGGCCATGGACGAATTGCTGGAAATCATCATGCGCGACAAAGCTTGGGGCGATGCGGTACCGCGCAAAACTTTTGTGGCGATTTTGGAACTGCTCACCCCGCCCAAACCCAAAGGCGTGGCGCAAGACACCGGCAAGACCGCTGGCGGGATTGAACTCGCAGGCAAAGTCGTGGCCGAAACCGACCCGCAAGCGCAAATGGTTGCGACCTATCGGCGCAAGCTGAGCATGGCGCTGAATTAAGCTTGTGCGACTATGACTGCGATGCCTGATGGTGGGCTTGCAAGGCGCAGAAAGCGCGGCAAGCCCTAGGCCGTCAGCCGTTGCAATGCTTCCTGGTACTTCGCCGCAGTTTGCGCGATCACCGCGTCCGGCACGCGGGGAGCCGGCGGCGTTTTGCTCCAGGGTTTGCCATCGACTTGCGCGGTCTCCAGCCAGTCGCGTACAAATTGCTTGTCGTAGCTCGGCGGGTTACTGCCTTCGGTGTAACTCTCCAAGGGCCAGTAGCGTGATGAATCGGGCGTCAGCACCTCGTCCATAAGCGTGAGCGTGCCCGCCGCGTCCAGCCCGAACTCAAACTTGGTGTCAGCAATGATGATGCCCTTGGTCAGTGCAAAAGCCGCCGCCGCCTCATACAGCGCGATGCTGATAGCGCGTATGCGGGTGGCCAGGTCCAGGCCTATCATGTCCACGGTTTGCGCGAAGGTGATGTTCTCATCATGCTCGCCGACAGCGGCTTTAGCAGCAGGGGTATAGATTGGCGTGGGCAAGCGCGAGGCATTGCGCAGGCCCGCGGGAAGGACCACACCGCAGACTGCGCCATTGGCTTGGTATTCCTTCCAGCCGCTGCCCGCCAGGTAGCCGCGCACGACTGCTTCGACCGGCAAAGGCTGGAGCCGTTTGACCAACATGCTGCGCCCTTGCACTTGCGCCACTTCATCGGGCGCCACCACACTTTCGGGTGCTTCGCCGGTCAGGTGAATCGGGCACAGATTCAGGCCATGGGGGCCCAATTTGTCAAACCAGAATAAGGCCATTTGCGTGAGCAAAGCACCCTTGCCGGGGATGGGCTCGCCCATGATCACGTCAAACGCGCTGAGCCGGTCGCTGGCAAGCATGAGGATGCGGTCGGTGCCGACGGCGTAGTTGTCACGGACTTTGCCGCGTGCCAGCAAGGGCAGGGAGTGCAGGGTAGAGGTGTGCAAGGAAGAGGCCATAAGCCGCACTGTAGCGCAGCGCAGGCCGCGCTGTCAGTGCACTACTTGCGCCAGTTCGCCCTTGCTGTAGCGGGCTGCAACCACGCTCAGCGTATCGCCTCTGACTTTAGCGCCCTGGCCTTCGCAGCCGAATTCGATATAGCGCGCTTTGACCAATTGCTTGGCCGCCTCGCGCGCGGGTTTGAGCCAGTCGCGGGCGTCAAACTTGTCGGGGTTTTCGGCCAAAAACTTGCGGCAAGCGGCGGTCATGGCCAGGCGGATGTCGGTGTCGATATTGATCTTTCGCACACCAAACTGAATGGCTTTTTGGATTTCGGCCACAGGTACGCCATAGGTCTCCTTCATCTTGCCGCCATAGGCATTGATGGTGGCCAGCATCTCCTGCGGCACGCTGCTAGAGCCATGCATCACCAGGTGCGTATTGGGCAGTCGGCGGTTGATTTCTTTGATGCGGTCAATCGCCAAAATATCGCCGGTGGGCTGGCGCGTGAATTTGTAGGCGCCGTGGCTGGTGCCAATCGCAATCGCCAGCGCGTCGAGTTGGGTGCGCTTAACGAAATCGGCGGCTTGCTCCGGGTCGGTGAGCAACTGCTCGCGCGTCATAGTGGCATCGGTGCCGTGGCCGTCCTCTTTGTCGCCCTTCATGGTTTCCAGTGAACCCAGGCAGCCCAGTTCACCTTCTACGGTGACGCCTAGCTTGTGTGCCATATCGACGACTTGGCGCGTGACATCTACGTTGTATTCATAGCTGGCAATAGTTTTACCGTCACCTTCCAGGCTGCCGTCCATCATCACCGAGCTAAAGCCCAGGTCGATCGCGCCCTGGCAGACTGCCGGACTTTGGCCATGGTCTTGGTGCATGACCACCGGAATATGCGGATAGGTCTCGATGGCCGCTTGGATCAGGTGTTTAAGAAAGGCCTCGCCCGCGTACTTGCGCGCACCGGCGCTCGCTTGCATGATGACCGGGGCCCCCACTTCATTGGCGGCCTCCATAATGGCCTGGACTTGCTCCAGGTTGTTGACATTAAAAGCAGGAATGCCGTAGCCGTGGGTGGCAGCGTGGTCCAGCAATTCGCGCATTGAGACGAGGGCCATGGGAGTTCTCCGGGGGGTTGGTAACCGCTTGGTAACTTGTACCGATGCGCGATTCTATTGAGATTTGCCGCGCCTGCCCTAAGCGCTTGCCCTAAGTCTTCCCCGGTGCGGCAAACGCGCCACGCAGCGGTGTTTAAGCGACGCGGCAGACCTTCATCATGTTGGTACCGCCGGGCGCGCCCATGGGCTCGCCGCAGGTGATGGCATAGACATCACCAGGGGAAACAATGCCTAGCTTTTTGAGCTGCGCTTCGGCATCGTTCAGCGCCGTATCGCGGTCTTTGCTGCTGCTCATCAGCAAAGGGCGTACGTTGCGGTACAGCGTCATGCGCCGCTGGCTGGCCACATTGGGCGTGAGCGCATAAATCGGCACCTGAATCAAATGGCGGCTCATCCATAAAGCGGTTGATCCGCTGTCGGTCATGGCCACAATCGCTTTGGCGCCCAAGTGGTGCGCGGTAAACAGCGCGCCCATAGCGATGGACTGGTCGATATGGTTAAAAGTCTTTCCGATGAAGTCGGTTTCCAGTTTCACCGATTCGCCCGATTCGGCTGCGACGCAGATCTGCGCCATTTCACGCACCGTCTCCAGCGGGTAGTTGCCGGCAGCCGTTTCCGCTGACAGCATGACGGCGTCGGTGCCGTCGAGCACCGCATTAGCCACGTCGCTCACCTCGGCGCGTGTGGGCACCGGGCTGCTGATCATGGACTCCATCATTTGCGTGGCGGTGATGACAATCTTGTCAAACTCACGCGCCATTTTGATCATGCGCTTTTGCAGCGCCGGCACTGCCGCGTTGCCCACTTCCACCGCCAGATCACCGCGCGCCACCATGATGCCGTCCGAGGCCCGTAAAATTTCTTCCAGCTTGGGGATCGCCTCGGCGCGCTCGATCTTGGCAATCAGCCCGGGCTTGTGGCCGAACTCGGCAGCGGCCACGTTGCACAACTGGCGGGCCATTTCCATATCGGTGGCACATTTAGGGAAACTGACCGCCACATAGTCGGCTTTAAAGGCCATGGCGGTGCGGATGTCTTCCATGTCCTTGGCCGTCAGCGCCGGCGCTGTCAGGCCGCCGCCTTGCTTGTTAATGCCTTTGTTGTTGGACAGCACGCCGCCTAGTTTGACGGTGGTGTGCACTTGCTGGCCTTGCACCTTGTCCACCACCATGACGATGATGCCGTCGTTGAGCAGCAGCACATCGTCGGCTTTGACCTCTTGCGGCAGTGATTTGTAGTCCAAACCAACGCCATGTACATCGCCCAGTTCCGTGCGGGCGGCATCCAGAATAAAGGCTTGGCCATGCTCCAAGAAAACCTTGCCCTCTGCAAACTTGCCAACGCGGATCTTGGGACCTTGCAAATCAGCCATGATGGCTACTTCGCGCCCCACACGGCGGGCCACTTCGCGCACCATGGAAGCGCGGTCGATATGGTCTTGCGCCGTGCCGTGGCTGAAGTTCAGCCGCACCACATCGACGCCTTCGCGTATGAGAGCTTCCAGCATGGCAGGGTCGCTGGAAGCGGGCCCCAAGGTGGCGACGATTTTGGTGGCGCGACGGATCATAGTGACAGCTTTCTCAATCAAACCGCTCATGTCGGAGGAACCTTATTGTCCCACGGGGCGATGCTTTGGGTTACACCGCAGTGTCAAGGGTTGGTACGCTGTTAATCACGCCACCGCCCAGGCATACTTCACCGTCATACAGCACAGCGGATTGACCGGGTGTGACGGCCCATTGCGCTTGGTCAAAGCCCAGGCTAAACGTGGCGCCATCGTTGGCCTGCAGCATACAGGGGCTATCGCTTTGGCGGTAGCGTGTTTTTGCGGCCAGAGGCTGGCCGCCTGCGGGCGCATTGCCGGCGACCCAACTCGCGTCGGCAGCGCTGAGCAACTGCGATAGCAACCACGGATGCGCATGCCCTTGCACCGCCCACAAGGTGTTGGTCTGCATGTCTTTGCGCGCCACAAACCAAGGCGTGTGTTCACCGCCACCCTTTTGTGCGCCGCGCACCTTCAGGCCGCCAATGCCCAAGCCCTGGCGCTGACCCAGCGTGTAAAAAGACAGACCTACATGCTGGCCAATGGTGTGACCTTTAGAGTTCTTAATCGGACCGGGTGCTTTGGCGATGTAGCGGTTCAAGAATTCGCGGAATGGCCGCTCGCCGATAAAGCAAATGCCGGTCGAATCTTTCTTCTTTGCATTGGGCAGACCTATTTCGTCAGCGATACGCCGCACCTCGGTTTTGTGCAATTCGCCCACCGGGAAAAGGGTTTTGGACAATTGCGCTTGGTTCAGCCGGTGCAAAAAATAGCTTTGGTCTTTGGAAGCGTCTAGCCCCTTGCGCAACTCAAACAAACCGGTGATTTCGTTGGGCCGCACGCGCGCGTAGTGGCCGGTGGCAATGCAGTCCGCCCCCAGGCGGATGGCATGGTCTAAAAAGGCTTTGAATTTAATTTCGGCGTTGCACAAAATATCCGGGTTAGGCGTACGCCCAGCCTGGTATTCGCGCAAGAACTCGGCAAACACCCGGTCTTTGTAGTCTGCGGCAAAGTTGACATGCTCTATCTCAATACCCAGCACATCGGCTACTGCGGCGGCGTCGATAAAGTCTTCTTTGGAAGTGCAATAACCGGGGTCCATGCCTGCTGCGTTTTCGTCCGGCGCCCGGTCATCGTCCTCCCAGTTCTTCATGAAGATGCCGACCACCTCATGGCCTTGCTGCTGTAGCAGGTAAGCACTCACGGCGGAGTCCACACCACCGCTTAAGCCCACCACAATGCGTTGCTTTTTAACGTGCTTGAGTGTGGCGTGCATGTTGGGATTTTAGGCCTGCACAGGCAAGCGGCCCGCTACCGTCGCGCCGGCGCAGTCAGGCGCATGTGCATGCCCTTCAAGCTTGCGAGCGCTTGCCGTACACGCCGGCGTGGGTATGCAGCAGGTCAAGGGGATAGCGTTGCCCGGCCACATAGTCTTCTATGCATTGCAAAACCAAGGGGCTACGGTGCTGCAGTGCGCTGGCGCGTACTTCTTGCGGTGTTAACCACAGTGTGCGCACAATGCCGGTATCGAGGATGCGCTGCGTGTCGAAAGCGCCTAGCGCGCCACAAAACGCGAAGCGCATATAGCTCAGGTCAGCGCCACCCGGCCTGGCCGGTCCATCGGGCAATTGCACGCGGGCCAGGTAGATGCCGACCAGTGCCTCGGGCGTGAACACAAACGCGGTTTCCTCCAGGGTCTCGCGCGCACAGGCTTGCGCCAGCGATTCGCCAGGATCCAGGTGCCCGGCCGGGTTGTTCAGGCGCAGGCCTTCGGGCGTTAGCTCTTCCACCAGCAAAAACCGTCCCTCGCGCTCAATAATGGCCGCCACCGTCGTCGAGGGCTTGTAGCGCAAATCGTCCATAGGGCTGCGTAGGCGGCTGGCTGCTGTAGATGCGGCTGATGGCAGCGGCGCTTTAGGCCCCGGCTGCGCTGCTTGGAGCGCTGGGGTTGTGAGCGGGTGCGGCATGCGCATCCAGCGCTTGCGCCTTGGGCTGGACACCTTCGGCGGCGCGCTCGGCATATTTATTGAAGCGCCAGGCGCTGCCGTCCAGGGTGATGCGACGCCAGGTGGCGCGTTTTTCTGCGGGGCTCATTTGCGGCCAGTGTTGCACTTCCGGAAAACTGCGGCCGCAGCCTTTGCAGGTTTCGTCGCCCTGGCTGGTGGAGCAAATCGCGATGCAAGGCGTATCCGGCGTGCTGCCATACCAGGCCATCCAAGCCTCGTGCGCCGCACGCGGCATGCTGCGCTCGTCGGCCTCAGCCTCGCGGTAATACACCAGCAAGGCATAAATCTCGGCCAGTGCGCGCGTGGGGCCAGGCAGGGACACACCATCGGGCGAAGGGCTTTTGCCGCGCCAATAGTTGATAGCCGACTCGATATCGGTAATGTGAATGCCTGCCATGGGGGGTGTGTAGAGAAGAGGCGCGATGATAGCCGCACTGGCGGCGCACATGGCGCGTCGGCCTTGCCCCCACGTTGTCTGGGGTTAGCCGTGGCTTTTTTACACTCGCACCGCTGAAGGGGAGTAGCCCCCCGTTGTCGGGTCGTCAATACGGACACTTGCTGTCCCGGCCCCACAGATGCCAGTGCTTTGCGCGCTGCGCCATCGGGCAAGACCTTCGCCGCACGTGTACGGTTTCGCCCGAACGCGCGCGACAGGTCTCTTATGCCCGCTCCAGGGCCTCATTACAGGAATTAAAAATCGTGGAACTCTTTTCAAATGCCTGGTGGTCCGCTTTGCTGGCCATCATCTTGATCGACTTGGTGCTGGCTGGCGACAACGCTATCGTCATTGCCCTGGCCGCACGGAACGTGCCCGACCATTTGCGCAAAAAAACCATTCTGTGGGGTACAGCGGGCGCTATTGGTGTGCGCATCGTCATGACGCTGGGTGTGGTCTGGCTGTTACAAATACCGGGGCTGATGCTGGTGGGTGGCCTGGGCCTGGTCTGGGTGGCTTACAAACTGCTGGCCGACCAGGGTGAGGGGGGCCATGAAGAGGGAGGCGCGAGTACCTTTTGGGGCGCCATGAAAACCATCATCGTCGCCGATGCCCTCATGGGTATAGACAATGTACTGGGCGTGGCCGGTGCGGCCCACGGGGCTATGGATTTGGTGGTCATTGGCCTGCTGATCAGCGTGCCGATCGTGGTCTTTGGCAGCTCGGTGGTGCTGCGTTTGGTGGAACGATTCCCCTGGATCATCGGTGTGGGTGCCGCCGTTCTGGCGCTTACCGCTGCACAAATGATAGCCAACGAGCCCTGGTTGCAGGACTTTTTCGGCGCCGCCAAAGGCGTGATCGAGGAGCGTCAGCAATGGGCCCGCTGGGGCTTGTATGCGCTGGTGACAGCTGGTGTTTTGCTGGCGGGTTGGCGCAGCCAGCGCCGTGCATTGCAAGTGGCAGACCCGGTCTGAGTCCCCAGGGGCCAAGCCCGGGCATTGGACTAGCGTTGTTGGTTGGCTTGCTCGCGAAGCAGTTGCACGATCTCGCGTGCACGCGTGTCAACGATGGCCGCTTCAATATAGTCTGGGCCTTGGCTACCCCATTGGCCCTTGCGCACCAGGTCCTGGGCGGCGCGTAAACGCCCCAGCGCCGACGTCCAGTCCTGCTGCAGTCCATCGGCCTGCGCTTGTGCGCGAATGGCCGCCACCGCCCGCCCTTGGACTTCATAGGCGGCACCTAATGCGCGCCAGGCGCCCAGGTCGCGCGGGTGGTCTACCGTCCACAGGTGCAAAGCAGTGGCAGCGCGGGCCGCATCGTTGCCTCGCACCTGCACTTGGGCGCGCTGCAAAAGCTCTGCGCGCTCTAAAGACATTTCTTTGGCACTGGCAGCGCGCACCGGCGTCGTCAGGCTGGTCAGCGCCTTGGGCAACTGATCCTGGCTGAGCGCGATTTCGGTGTTGAGCAGCCGTATCAAGCGATCGACCAAGGGCGGCACGCCGCCCACGCCAGCCAGTTGTGCAGCCAAGGTGCCGGCTTGGTCGAAAGCACGCAGCTTGAGCGCCGCGACTGCCGCGCCATATAAAGCCGCTGCTTGTTGCGCCGGCGCCTTAGCCGCCAAGACCGCTGGCTGCACATCCGCTTGCCAACGCTGCAATCCATCGACACTGCTATCGGAGAGCACCCGCGCGCGCGCGGCCATGAGCAGCGCTTCCCAGTCGCTTTGCGCGGGTTTGTTTGGGGCCTGCTCCACGCCGATGCGGCTTTGCATATCGGCAATGCGATCGGTGCTGAGAGGATGGCTGCGCAGATAAGGAAATCCGCCGCTGTCGTTGTTGCGGCTGGACTGCTGTAATTTCTCAAACATGCTGACAAAGCCTTGCGGAGCAAAGCCCGCTTCACTGGCTAAGCCAAAGCCGGTGCGGTCCGCCTCGCGCTCCATGTCGCGTGAGTAGTTGAGGCTACTTTGGATAGCAAGCCCCTGACTGCCCATAACCAGGGCGTTGGCCGCGTCATAACCGCTGTTGGTGCACTGGTTGAGCGCATTGCAACTGGACTGGCTTTTGCTCGCCGCAATCAGGCCCAAAATCATGCCGCCAATCATCCAGGGCGTTCGGGCCGCGTCTTTGTCCGTCTTGCGGGCGAAGTGACGCTGCGTTACGTGGCTGATTTCATGGCCCAGCACCGAGGCCAACTCGTCGCGGGTTTGCACGATGCCCACCATACCCAGGTAGAGGCCGAAATAGCCGCCCGGAAGTGCAAAAGCATTGATGGCACGTTCACGGGACAAGAGTATTTGCCAGGCGAAGGTCTCGTCCAGGTCGGGCCGCAGGTCGCCGCGTGCGCGCGCCGCATGGAGCAGCGGTTGCCACAGACTTTGTACGTAGTCGGTCAAAATGGCGTCATCGCTATAGTCCGGATCGCGGTACAGGCTGCGCACAATCGAGTCGCCCAGGCGCCGCTCGGCAGCGGGAGATATTTCCGTGCCATCGCCTAAATCGGGCAGGCCGATGCCCCGCGCAGCGGCCGGCGGCGTGTCGGTTGCGGCGCTGGCGCAAAGCCCCACGGTTGGCGAACAGGCCGCAGCACTGAGCAAAGTGGCGAGCAGCGTTCTGGAGAGGGCGGGCAATGGGGCGGTGCGGCGGCGAGTACGGGTCATACCCGTATGATGCACGGGAACCATGAACGCGCGGTAAATGCCGGCGTTTTTTTATTGGCGGCGCCTAGGGCTTTGCCAGCAAATCCCACCTTGACCTAATCACTATGAGCAATCTCACCCATTTTGACGCCCAGGGCCAGGCCCATATGGTCGATGTCGCCGCCAAAGCCAGCACCCAGCGCCGCGCCATCGCCAGCGGGCGCATTCACATGCTGCCTGCGACCCTGGCTTTGATCGAGAGCGGCACGGCGAAAAAAGGCGACGTGCTGGGCATTGCCCGCGTGGCAGCCATCATGGCGGCCAAAAAAACCAGCGAGCTCATTCCCTTGTGCCACCCCTTAGCGCTGACCCATGTATCGGTGGTTTTTGACACCATGCACGCTGCCACCGACCCGCAAGCGCAGGACGGCGTGTGTTGCACTGCCACCGTGGAAACCGTAGGCCCCACCGGCGTAGAAATGGAAGCCCTCACCGCTGTGCAAGTGGCGCTGCTCACCATCTACGACATGTGCAAAGCGGTGGACAGAGGCATGGTGATGCAAGACATCACTTTGCTGGAAAAGCACGGGGGCAAGAGCGGGAGTTTTGTGAACCGCTGATGGATAGCGGCTGCCGTTTCGGTGCCAATACCGTTACTGAAATGCTTACCGACCTTGCCGACAATCGCGGGCAGTCTATTTTTTGTCAGATTTGCTATCCGGTGTGACAGCGTCTATGACAGCACCGGCAGCCTTTGCGGTGGTTTTGACCACGGTCGCCCCAACCGCGACGGCAGCATCCGCCACAGCGTACACCGCACAGCCAGTGCAGGACAGAGAAATGAGTAAGGATAGATAAATGGTTTTCATAGGGCTTTCTCAGTGTGGCCAAGAAGGAACAGGCGAAAAGCCTTGCCCCTACCGGCTAGCTTGATCTTACCCTTGGAACCCTTGGGCGCAAGGTGCGCTTAGGGCAAAGCCAGCTGCGCATGGGCCGCTCGCCAGCGCTGGTAATCCTCTGGAAAAGCAGCAGCAAAACGCGGCGCGTATAACGCTATCTTGTCTTCCCGTTGCAGCACGATGGCCGCATCGAGAATCTTTTCCACCACTTTGGCTTCGGGCGAAAAATGCAGCAGATGCTCACCTAGCTGCAGCAAATACGGCGCCGTCTGCTCGGACACCGGCGTGACCGATAGCACCGCAAAATCGATATGGCCGGTGAAAAACCAGACGCCTTGCACCTTGGCATGGGTGTCCTCGCGGTAGGCGGGTGCGCGATTTTCTACGATCATGTAGAGCTGGCTCATGCGCCAGTAATTCCAAGACACCATGGCGCACAGCAGCGCAAGCAGTGGCACTGCAAACCAGCGGGCGTAGAGGGCAAGGCGGGGCCTGAAGCGAAGGCCCGCCCCGGGTGTGGACGCGGGCGTATCCGCCACTGAGGGGCTGGGCGCCTGTTGCGCTGGGTAGGCATGCAAGACCCACAGGCAAAGCACGGTAGCCACTTGAAACGGCCCGTACCACAGCGGGTATTCAAGCAAACTGTGCAGCCCCACCATGGCCAGCAGGCTCCAGGCCAGTTGGCGCTGGGGCACGCGCTCAGCCCAGGGTTTGTTTTGCAGCAGCCACCAAAGCAGCAGCGCGCAAATCAATAGCGCCAGTGGCAGCCCCAGTTCTACGGCCAATTGCAAAGGCAGGTTGTGGGCATTGTCCAAAATAGCGCAAAAACGCACCCCCGCCAATGGGGTGGTGTACAGGGTCATGAAATGTGCAAAGTCCAGTTCGCCCCAGCCCCAGCCAGTAAGCGGTTTTTGTGCGATCAGGTGAAGCACATTGCGGTACAAAGCCAGACGACTTTCGCAGCCCTGCGGCGGCTCGCGCATGCGTTCAAACACCGATCCGTCCACTCCTGCCGCAATCGGCAGGAGCACGGCTGCCAGCACATAGGCCAGCACCATAAATCCGACCACAAGCAGGCCATGCAAACTGCGGCCTGCGGCGTGCGCACCGGGTCGCCAGCACCAGGCAAGCCCCAGCAGCAGCAGCAACTGGAGAAAACCGGTGCGCGAACTCGATGCCGCCGAGGCAGCGCACACCACGGCCGCAGCTGCCAGCCATGCCAAACTCAGCGTAGCGCTCATTTTTTCCGCCCGCGCATACTGCACCCCCCACCACAACAGCACCAAGCCCATGCTGCATAAAGTGGCAAACTGGTTACGCTGGCGCAAATTGCCAAAGGCCTGGCCCAGCCCGGCGTAATTCACCCAATCCCCCAACCACTGCGACTGGTCAAAGTACTGCAGCAGTCCCATCAGCGCACTCACACCCGCAGCCAGCGCCCAACCCCCCAGCAGCACGCGCCAGCGCGCTTCGCGGCCGGTAAGCAGGGTGATGAAACACAGCCCCAATCCAGCCGCCCCCGACCAGGCGACCAGGCCTGAGGCGACGTTTACCGATGGGCCAAAGTTAAAAGGATTGAGCCAGGGGTAGGCCAGGCACAGGAGGGCGAAGCAGTAGGCAAAGAATTGGGGTAGGAGCGGCACGCGGGGAATTATCGGCGGGCTTTGGCGGCCCCATCGCGGGATATTCTTGGGGTCAACGATTCCGATTGAGCAATAAATGCCAACAGGCGCAGCGGCTGTAAATAAGCTGCGTCGAATGGAAAATTATGGATTCGTTGGTGCAGACGCGCTAGATGAGCAGGGCTTGGGCGCATGTTTCGCATCAGCATCAGTTTTGCAACTCCAAGTGCCGCTGACTACACTGCCAGCGGTCGTGGTGTCCGCAGACCGGTAGTATTGGACGTACTTGTCTTTGACCGCATTAGAGCCCTTAATTTGGCAAAGAATGCCAGCCTCCCCCGTGGTTTTAACTGTCGCGGTTACTGTTGCGCAGCGTTCGGTACCGCTCTTTAAGCCAATATCACTCACCGTTGAAGCCGTATAAGCCAGCGCAGTCGTCACACCTTCAATAATCTTTGTTTCAACTTGATTTTTCGCAGACTGTATTTCCGCCAAGGCCGATGCCACTTGCGCCTTCGCGATATAGTCTTGGTACGCCGGTACCGCCACTGCCGCTAGAACACCGATGATCGCGATCACCATCATCAACTCAATCAGGGTGAAACCCTTTTGCAGGCTGTTTTTCATAAAGAACTCCCTATCAACAAATAAAAAAAGTAAATGTACCTGGGTCAATTGACAAATTGCGACTTTAAAACAATTTTGAAAATAGTTAACAAATGGTATATCGAATGAGGGGTGGCAGGGGTGTTGCGTATTGTCAAACGAGATCAGCTGTTGCTGGCCGCACATAGTCCAGCAATAGCCATTGGCTTTGCATGCCAGCAAGGCGCAACCGGTCTGTACGCCCGACTGCCACATATTGTCGGTGCAGACCGCTCAGTCGTTCGGCAGCGCTCAGGGCGCAGGCACGTCTTCCTTGTCATGGCGCTTTTGCAGCCAGCGTCCCAGCAGCAGCACCAGCGCTGCGCCCAGGGCCGGGCCGGCTTGGTGCAGCCAGTGGGCGTTTTCTACCAGCGGGGCCAGCACTTTGTCGCTGACCACGGTCTCGCCGCCCACCCAGCCGATCAGCGCCGCGCCAAAAGTCACCACAACTGGGAAGCGTTCCATCAGCCGGATCATCAAGGTGCTGCCAAAGATCACCATCGGAATACTGATGGCCAGGCCCAGCACCAGCAGCACCATGTTGCCGTTGGCGGCAGCGGCCACGGCAATCACGTTGTCCAGGCTCATGACCAGGTCGGCGATCAAGATGGTGCGTATGGCGGCCATCATGGATCCGTATTGTTTTTCTTCGCCTTCGTCGTCGCCGTGATCGGACAGCAGTTGTACGCCAATCCACAAGAGCAGCGCGCCGCCAATTATTTGCAAATAGGGCAGAGCCAGTAATTGCACCGCCACCACCGTTAGCACGATACGCAAGACCACGGCCGCACCCGATCCAAACAAGACAGCTTGTCTCTGTTGCTCTGGCGGCAGGCTGCGCGCCGCCAAGGCGATGACAACAGCGTTATCGCCCGACAGGATGATGTTGATCCAGATGATTTTCAGTAGCCCAAGCCAGAACTCGGGGGTTTGCAGCATTTCCATGATTCTCTTTCTTATGCGGGCGTGATGCCCGTACCCCCCGGCGCTGGTGCTCCTGCGGGGGTGTCAGGGTGTAGCGATTGGCAGGACGCCGCTTAGGGGCGGCCTCCCTGTGGCGTGAAAGCCAGGCTTAAAGCATGGCTTTGAGTAGCTTGGCCATTTCTGACGGATTGCGCGTCACTTTGAAGCCACACTCCTCCATCACCGCCAGCTTGGCGTCCGCCGTGTCGGCGCCACCGCTGATCAGCGCACCGGCATGGCCCATGCGCTTGCCCGCAGGCGCGGTAACACCGGCGATAAAGCCGACGACGGGTTTTTTCATGTTCAGCTTGCACCAGCGCGCTGCTTCTGCTTCGTCGGGACCACCGATTTCGCCAATCATGATGACCGCGTCGGTGTCCGGATCATCGTTGAAGGCACGCATGATGTCGATGTGCTTGAGTCCGTTGATCGGATCGCCGCCAATGCCCACGGCAGTGGACTGGCCCAGGCCGATTTCGGTGAGCTGCGCCACCGCTTCATAGGTGAGCGTTCCCGAGCGCGAGACCACGCCGATGCGGCCCTTGCGGTGGATGTGGCCGGGCATGATGCCAATTTTGATTTCTTCGGGCGTGATCAGGCCGGGGCAGTTGGGCCCGAGCAGCAAGGTTTTCTTGCCACCGGCGGCTTCTTTGGCGCGCATTTTGTTACGTAATTCCAGCATGTCGCGCACCGGGATGCCTTCGGTGATGCAGATAGCCAGGTCCAGGTCGGCTTCGACAGCTTCCCAGATGGCCGCTGCCGCACCGGGAGGCGGCACGTAAATGACGGACACGGTGGCGCCGGTTTCGTGGGCAGCCTCTTTGACCGAGCCATAAATCGGGATACCTAGCACCGACTCACCGGCTTTTTTAGGGTTGACCCCGGCTACAAAGCAGGCTTTGCCATTGGCGTATTCCTGGCACTTTTCGGTGTGGAATGCGCCGGTTTTACCGGTAATGCCCTGGGTAATGACGCGGGTGTCTTTATTGATGAAGATCGACATGGCGGTTTCTTTCTGACGGTGGCGTGGGCTTTAGGCGTGGGCTTGGACGGCGGCGACGACTTTTTGCGCCGCTTCAGCCATGGTGTCGGCGCTGATGATCGGCAGACCTGAGTCGGCCAGCATTTTTTTGCCGATGTCCTCGTTGGTGCCCTTCATACGCACCACCAGCGGCACTTGCAGGTTAACCGCTTTGCACGCGGCGATAACGCCGTGAGCAATGGTGTCGCACTTCATGATGCCGCCAAAAATATTGACCAAAATCGCCTTGACCTTGGGGTTTTTCAGCATGATCTTGAAGGCCTCGGTCACTTTTTCTGGGGTGGCGCCGCCGCCTACGTCCAGGAAGTTGGCCGGCTCAGCGCCAAACAGCTTGATCGTGTCCATAGTGGCCATGGCCAGACCGGCGCCGTTGACTAGGCAGCCGATGTTGCCGTCCAAGCTGATATAGGCCAGATCGAACTTGGAGGCTTCGATTTCGGCTGCGTCTTCTTCGTCCAGGTCCCGGTAGGCCACGATTTCCGGATGGCGGTAGAGTGCGTTGGCATCAAAGTTGAACTTGGCGTCCAGGGCTTTGATATTGCCATTGCCTTCCAAAATCAACGGGTTCACTTCTACCAAGCTGGCGTCGGTGTCCATATAAACCTGGTAGAGCTTTTGCAGCACATCGACCGCCTTGGCCGTGGAGTCGGCGGGCACGCCAATGGCATCGGCCAGTTTTTTGGCTTGCGCGTCGGTCAAGCCTAAGGCCGGGTCGACAATTTCGGTGATGATTTTTTCCGGCGTATCGTGCGCCACGCCTTCGATATCCATGCCGCCTTCGGACGAGACAATCATGGCCACGCGCTGGCTGGCGCGGTCGGTGACGGCGGAGACGTAATACTCTTTTTGAATGTCGGCGCCGTCTTCAATCAGCAAGCGGCGCACCTTCTGGCCCAGCGGGCCGGTCTGATGGGTGATCAGCTGCATGCCCAATATCTCGGTCGCCAGTTGGGTGACTTCCTCAATCGAGCGGGCCAGTTTGACGCCGCCGCCCTTGCCGCGGCCACCGGCATGAATTTGCGCCTTGACCACCCAAACCGGGCCGCCGAGTTTTTGCGCGGCTTCGACAGCTTCTTGCACCGTGAATGCGGGGATGCCGCGCGGTACGGGCACGCCGGCGTTGCGCAAGATTTCCTTGCCTTGGTATTCGTGGATTTTCATGGCTTTTCTCGTTTGAAACAGGGGGCGCGGTGACTGGCGTTAACGCGCGCAAACCGGGGTGCCACAGCGGGCAGCGCTAAGACGCGGAACTGTATCATGGTGCGGCGCGTCAATCTTGCCCCCTGCTTACGAGGCGACTGGGCCACTTGCGCGCCCGTCTTGCCAGCAGTGAATGCCTTGTTTAAGCCCATGAAAAAAATCTTTATCGACGGCGAAGCCGGAACCACCGGCCTGCAAATCCGTGAGCGCTTGCAAGCCATGGCGCACATCGAGATGCTGCGCATAGACCCGGCCTTGCGCAAAGACGATGCCGCTAAGCGCGCGCTGATGGCGCAGGCCGATGTGGTGATCTTGTGTTTGCATGACGACGCGGCGATCGCTTCGGTCGCCATGGTCGATGCGCTGCGCCGCGACACCGGCAAGGCCCCGCGCATCATCGACGCCTCGACCGCGCACCGCATCGCGCCGGACTGGGTTTATGGTTTTGCTGAACTGTGCGCCGGCCAAAGTGCGGCCATTGCTGCAGCCGACCGCGTGGCCAACCCCGGCTGCTACGCCACCGGCGCGATTGCGCTTTTGCGCCCCTTGATCGATGCGGGTTTGCTGCCTTCGGACTTTGCGGTCTGCCTGCCTTCGGTTAGCGGTTACAGCGGCGGTGGGCGCAGCATGATGGAAGCTTACGAGGCCGGTAGCGCCGCGCCCTTTGAGCTGTACGCCCTGGGATTGCAGCACAAACACATACCCGAAATCATGCATTGCAGCGGCCTGACGCGCCGCCCGCTGTTTGTGCCCTCGGTCGGTAATTTCGCGCAAGGCATGCTGGTGCAGCTGCCACTGCATCTGGACAGTCTGCCGGGCCAGCCCAGCGCCCAGACCCTGCACGAAGCCCTGGTCGCGCACTACGCCGGCAGCCGCGTGGTGACGGTGGAGCCGCCCACCGCCGACGGCAAGCTCGATGCCGTGGCCTTGGCGGGCAGCAACCAGATGGAGTTGCGCGTCTATTCCAACCCAGCCGCCGGCCACGCCCTGCTGGTCGCCCGTTTAGACAATCTGGGCAAAGGCGCCAGCGGTGCAGCGGTGCAAAACTTGGAGCTGATGTTGGGGCTTTGAGAGGCTCAGTCCCCGCCCCCACCAAGCTCTCCGACCCAAAGCAGGAATGAGCCGGTCACGACGTTTTCAGGACAGTGGCATGCCAAAGCGCTCCCAGCGTGGCAGCCAGTTTTCTTTGAATGCGACCGAAAGCACCAAGTGATGCGCGCGGCCTACCAGCAGATGGCGTGGCACGGGGCCGATGTAGCGTGAGTCGGCGCTGTTATCGCGGTTGTCACCCATCATCCAGTAATGGCCATCGGGCACACGAAAGGCCGGCATCGAGCGCAGGGATGGTACGGAAGGCAACCATTGCACCGCGTTGTATCGCTCGCCCAGGTGTTCTCGCAAACGCAATGCTGGCAAAACGGATTGCCCGTCGATGGGCTCTTGCACTTGAACGCCATCCGAATACTCGGCCGCCTCGCCATTGATGATGAGCATACCTTTGCGCATTTCTACCATGTCGCCCGGTAGCGCGACCAGGCGCTTAATCAAACGGGTGCCGTCTTTGGGTGAGAAAAAAACCACGATATCGCCTCTTAGGGGCTCGTCAATTCGCGAAACTGCAATATCGGTAAGCGGGATCTTTAGATCGTAGGCGACTCGGTTGACCAGTACCACATCGCCTTCGAGCAAGGTGGGGCGCATGGAGCCGGAAGGAATCGGATTCCAATCGGCGATGGCGGTGCGAAAGAGCCCGAATAAAAACAAGAAAACAATGAAGCATCGGTTTTCGGTCCACAACTTTTTCACGAGGCCTGCTCCTATTTAGATACACATTTGGAAAGCCTTATCTTAATCCGCATCAAAAGCACCAGACACCACGCGGGCAATGGCTTCCCCGCCAAAGCCGCGGCTGGCTAGAAAGCGCACTTGCTTGGCGCGTTCTGACGGGGTAGCGGCGGCTTGGCCGAATTTTTTGCGCCAGACTTCAAAAGCGCGCGCTTGTTCGCTGGCGCGCAGCAGGTCCAGGGCCTGGGCCATGGCTTCGGACTCCATACCTTTGGATTGCATCTCTTGGCGGATACGGGCGCTGCCGAGTTTGGCGCTGCGGCGGTGGACGAGGGAGTCGACGGCGCGCTGCTCGCTTTGCAGGTCTTTGGCGGCTAGTTTGTCCAGCACGGCAGCAAGTTCGCCTGGAGTTTGCTCATGCGGGGCGAGCTTGCGCTGTAACTCGGCGCGCGAATGCTCGCGGCTGCTAAGAAGGCGCAGCGCGCGGCCGGTGAGGGAGAGTTTGGTGCCGGTGGCCATGGTTGCTAGCTATGGAAAAGCGTTGCGACTTGCGCTTGCTGAAAACGCAAAGCGCCCGGCGCCCGCAACTGGCAGGCGCCGGGCGCTGATCGGGCTTTAGGCAGCGGTTTCGGCTTTTTTGCCGCCCTTGACTTTGGCCTCGGGCACTTCGGGGGCGCCGGCCAGCAGCGGGATGCCCAGAGACTCGCGCACCTTGTTTTCGATCTCGGTGGACAGGGCGGGGTTTTCACGTAAGAACTCGCGCGCGTTGTCGCGGCCTTGACCGATTTTTTCGCCCTGGTAGGCATACCAGGCGCCCGATTTTTCGATAATGTGGGCGTTCACGCCCATGTCGATGATCTCGCCGTGGCGGCTGATGCCTTCGCCAAACAGAATGTCGAATTCGGCGGTCTTAAAAGGCGAGGCGACTTTGTTTTTCACCACCTTCACTTTGGTCTCGTTACCGATGGCTTCGTCGCCTTTTTTGATGGTGCCGGTGCGACGGATATCCAGGCGAACCGAGGCGTAGAACTTGAGCGCATTGCCGCCGGTGGTGGTCTCGGGGCTGCCGAACATCACGCCGATCTTCATGCGAATTTGGTTGATGAAGATGACCATGCAGTTGGTCTTTTTGATGTGCGCCGTCAGTTTGCGCAGCGCCTGGCTCATCAAGCGGGCTTGCAGACCGGGCAGGGAGTCGCCCATTTCGCCCTCTAGCTCGGCCTTGGGGGTGAGAGCGGCGACCGAGTCGACCACGATCAGATCTACGGCGCCCGAGCGCACCAGACTATCGACAATCTCCAGCGCCTGCTCGCCGGTGTCGGGTTGGCTGATCAGCAGATCTTGCAGGTTGACCCCGAGCTTTTGCGCGTACTGGATGTCTAGCGCGTGCTCGGCATCGACAAAAGCGCACTGACCGCCCAGTTTTTGCATTTCCGCAATCACTTGCAAGGTCAGCGTGGTTTTGCCAGAGGACTCCGGGCCGTAGATTTCGACCACCCGGCCGCGCGGCAGGCCGCCGACGCCTAAGGCGATGTCCAGGCCCAGCGAGCCGGTGGACACGACCTGGATGTCTTCAATCACTTCGCCTTCGCCCAGGCGCATGATGGTGCCTTTGCCAAATTGCTTCTCGATTTGTGCAAGCGCTACTTGCAGGGCCTTGGCTTTTTCAGCGTTGGCGGCGAAATTTTTAACGGGTGCGTCCATGGCTATCTCCTGTGCATAAAGGGTGGGGTTACCGGAGCAAACTAGCCTCTGGGATTAACTACAGGCTGGATGCTTGAACAGTAGTTTACGCGGATATTGAAACCTGTAAACTATAAATTTAGTCAGTTTGTATTACTATATCTGCGATGCGAGAACCCCCCTTTTTGCCCCCGGATACCTGGCGTTACAACCATGTGGGCCATTGGTTGCGCCTGGCCCTGGAGCGCTTTGATGCGCGGGTGATGGCGCTGATGGCGCGCCACCCCGGTGTTTCCCTGGGCTTGTCCAATCTGGCGCAACGCGGCCAGTTGACGGCGGCACACTGGCATATCAGCCGCCACCTGCCGCCCCAGGGCGCACGCCTGACCGAGCTAGCCCAGCGCGCGGGTATGCGCAAACAGGCCATGGCCACGCTGGTCACGCAGTGCGAGGCCTGGGGCATGGTGCAGCGCGAGGGCGATGCGCACGATGCGCGGGCGCGCCGCGTCTGCTTTACGCCCACCGGCCTGGCCTGGCTGGCCGCCTATCGCGATAGCGTGGCGCAGGCCGAGGCCGAGCTGCGCGCCGCCGTGGGCGACGAAATTGCCACGGTGGTGGCGCTGGGTCTGGAGGCCTACGGCGCTGCCGCCTAGAATGGTTTGGTCGACGCACTGACCACACATAGCGCGCACAGCGCAAGGAGACAAGCATGCGTATATTGATCGCCGAAGATGATCAGGTACTTGCCGACGGCTTGTTGCGTGCCTTGCGCAATGCCGGCGCCGCGGTAGACCATGTGGCCAGCGGTAGCGAAGCCGATGCGGCGCTCATGACCAACTCCGAGTTTGATTTGCTGATTCTGGACCTGGGTCTGCCCAAAATGCATGGCCTGGAAGTGCTCAAACGCTTGCGCGCGCGCGGCTCTTCACTGCCGGTGTTGATATTGACCGCCGCCGACAGCGTGGAAGAACGCGTCAAGGGCCTAGATTACGGCGCCGACGACTACATGGCCAAACCCTTCAGCCTGCAGGAGCTCGAAGCACGGGCGCGGGCCCTGGTGCGCCGCGGTATGGGTGCGGCTAGCAGCAATATCAAGCACGGGCCGCTGGTCTATGACCAATCGGGGCGTGTGGCTACCATCGACGGCAAGATGGTGGAGTTGTCGGCGCGTGAGTTGGGCCTTTTGGAAGTGCTGTTGCAGCGCACGGGCCGCCTGGTCAGCAAAGACCAGTTGGTAGAGCGCTTATGCGAATGGGGCGAGGAGGTGAGCAACAACGCGATTGAGGTCTATATCCATCGCTTGCGCAAGAAAATCGAAAAAGGCCCGATCCGCATCGCCACCGTGCGCGGTTTGGGCTATTGCCTGGAAAAAATCCCGAATTGAAAGTCTTCCACAGCGAACAGCGCTCGCTGTTCGGCGAAATTCTCGACTGGATGCTCACGCCCATCCTGCTGCTGTGGCCGATCAGCCTGGTGCTGACGTGGTTGGTGGCCCAGGGCATCGCCGGTAAGCCTTTTGACCGCGCGCTGGAATACAACGCGGGAGTGCTGGCGCAGTACATCACGGTCCATCACGATCAATTGCAATTCTCCCTGCCCCAGCCCGCGCGCGAATTGCTGCGGACCGAAGACAGCGACACGGTGTACTACCAAGTGCTAGGGCCCCAAGGGCAGGTTCTGGGCGGTGATGCGGATTTACCAGCGCCCCTTCAAGATGAACGCAATCCGGTGGGTGAAGTGCGTTTACGCGATGTGACCTTGGGTGGTGTGGACCTGAAAGTCGCCTCGATGTGGGTGCGCCTGGACTTACCGGGCAATCAACTGGCGCTGGTGCAGGTGGCCGAAACCATGGATAAGCGCGCGGTGTTGGCTACCGAAATCGTTAAGGGCGTGATGCTGCCCCAGTTTGTGGTCTTGCCGGTAGCGGTACTGCTGGTGTGGCTGGCTTTAGCGCAAGCGATCAAACCACTTAACCGCCTGGAAGAAACCATACGTGCGCGCAAGCCCGATGACCTGAGCCCCTTGGACGCGCAGGCGGTGCCCATGGAGGTGGTGCCGCTGGTAGCCTCGGTGAACGATTTGCTGATGCGCTTGAAGGACTCCATTGCGACGCAAAAGCGGTTTTTGGCCGATGCGGCGCACCAGCTGAAAACCCCGCTGGCTGGATTGCGTATGCAGGCTGATTTGGCGCAACGCCAGGACGCCAGCGCCGATGAGCTCAAACAGTCCTTGCGCCAGATTGGCCGTTCCAGCATCCGTGCTACGCATACTGTCAACCAATTGCTCGCCTTGGCGCGTGCGGAAGGCAGCGCTGCGGTCTTAGCCCATCAGCCCTGCGATATGGCTCGACTGACCATGGACGTGGTGCGTGACTGCGCGCCGCGTGCGGTGGAAAAGCAGATCGACATCGGCTACGAAGGGGCCCAGCCGGGCAGTGCCGGCGTGAAGGTCAACGGCAACGCCACGCTCTTGCAAGAGATGGTACGCAACCTGGTGGATAACGCGATCAACTACAGCCAATCGCGCACCGAGTTTGCGACCGTGATCACGGTGCGGGTGCTGGCCGACGCTGTGGCCAAGACATTGACTTTGCAAGTCGAAGACAGCGGCCCCGGGGTGGCGCTCAATGAGCAGGAGCTGGTGTTCCAGCCTTTTTACCGCGCGCTGGGCAATGAAGCCGATGGTTCAGGCCTGGGCCTGCCCATCGTGCTGGAGATCGCCAGGCAACACCGCGCCAGCGTGGGCTTGAGCGACAGCCGCCCGGGCCATACGCCACCGGGGGCGTGTTTTACGGTGCGGTTTGTTGATGCTCTGCCATGAACGGTGTGGATAATCGCGCGCTTATTCAGGAGTAAACCATGATCCGAGACAGTAGCAAGCCGACCCGCAAGCTAAAGCCTATACCCGGCCTGATATTTGCCAGTCGCTGGCTGCAATTGCCGCTGTACTTGGGCCTCATTCTTGCGCAGGGCGTCTATGTCTACCACTTCTGGATCGAGCTGCTGCACCTGTTGGAGGCCGCGTTTGGCAACCAAGCCGCCTTGCAGGCCCTGGTCACCAGCATGGGTTACCAGTCCGACACGCCGCTGACCGCGCTCAATGAAACGCTCATCATGCTGGTAGTCTTGGCGCTGATTGACGTCGTGATGATCTCCAACCTGCTCATCATGGTGATTGTGGGCGGCTACGAAACCTTTGTCAGCCGCATGCACCTAGAAGGCCATGCCGACCAGCCCGAGTGGCTAGACCATGTCAATGCCTCAGTGCTCAAGGTCAAGCTGGGCACGGCCATTATCGGCATCAGCTCCATCCATTTGCTCAAGACCTTTATCAACGCTGCCAACTACGAGCCCAAAGTCTTGATGTGGCAGACCATCATTCATGTAACTTTTTTGCTCAGCGCGCTGTCTATTGCGTACACCGACAAAATTTTAAACAGCACCAACAAGGCCTCGCACTAATCCGGTGGTGGCTAGGGCGGTTTAAAACTGGTCCGGGTTTTTGCCCTTGAATGGCGCGTAAAAAGCCTTGATGCGGACCATATCGGCCTCGATGTCACCGGTGGGCTCAAAGGCCGGACCCAGGCCGCTGACCTTATTGCCGTAGTCCAGAAATGACATCACGATGGGCACTTGCGCGCCCAGGGCGATGTAATAAAAACCGGATTTCCAGTAGCGCACTTTGCTGCGCGTGCCCTCAGGCGGCACCACCAGTTGCAAGGGCCCGCTTGCCAATTTCAAGGCCTCTGCCGAGGCCGCCACCAGATTGTTCGCGTTGGCGCGCTGCACCGCAATGCCGCCCAGCCAGCGCATCAGTGGGCCAAAAGGGAAGCGGAAAAGCTGCACCTTGCCCATCCAGTAAATATTCAGGCCCAGCGCGAAGCTCACCATCAACATATAGGGCAAATCCCAGTTGCTGGTGTGGGGCGCCGCAATCAGCACGCTTTTGCGGCAGTTGGGCGGCAGTTCGCCCACAATTTTCCAGCCCGTAGCCTTTAAAAAGCTTATCGAAATGACACGTAATAGGGTGTTAACCACCGGTGTATCAAAAATTGTGCGATGCATCGGCGGCCTGTTCTGTGGATTGAAAGCTAAGGGGGTGGAGTGGCCTCGTGGTCACCATCGGGGCGGTGGGCCGGGTCCACATGGGTCATGAGATTGAGTACGCGGTGGCGCTGCATGACGGCCTGGCGCGCTGCTACGGCAATGTTGTGGCCCTCTTCGACAGTGAGCAAGGCATCGACTTCGATATGCGCGTCGGCTACCACCATATCGCCCATCTTACGGGTGCGTACATCATGCACACCGGCCACGCCGGGCGTGTCCAGCAGGGTTTGGCGGATGGCCTGTACCTCATCCTCGTCCACCGCCCGGTCCATCAGGTCGTGCAAGGCGTCCCAGCCAAAGCCCCAGCCCATTTTGGCGACCATCAGGCCCACAATCAGCGCCGCAATCGGGTCCATGAGCGGGTACCCCATCAGGTTGCCGATCAAGCCCAAAGCCACCACCAGGCTGGAGGCCGCATCTGAGCGCGCATGCCAGGCGTTGGCTACCAGCATGCCCGATTTAACGCGCTTGGCCACACGCAGCATGTAGCGAAACAAGAGCTCTTTTGACACCAGGGCCGCCAGCGCCACCCATAAGGCCGCTGCGTGCGCTGTGGGGATGGATTCGGGGGTTTGCAATTTGCCCACGGCCGACCAGACCATGCCTACGCCCACAACCATCAGTAGCAGGCCCAGCGCCAGGGATGCCGCATTTTCAAAACGCTGGTGGCCGTAGGGGTGGTCTTCATCGGCGTCTTTTTGGCTGTGCCTTCCCGCCAGCAGCACCACAAAGTCCGCCACCAAATCCGAGAGCGAATGGATACCGTCAGCCACCAACCCTTGGGACTTCGCCCCTATGCCGACCGCGATTTGCACACTGGAGAGCAGCACGTTGACGACCACGCTCACCCAGGTACTGCGCGACGCCGCCGCCGCGCGTTGCGCAGGGGTGTATGTGCTGTGTTCGGAGTCGTCGTCTATTTCGGTGAAGTTCATAGTGGCTTAGCAAGCGCCACAGCGCCGGCCCGCAAAGGCTCGCCGCTCGGGGTTTCCAACCCGCTTGCTGCGCTACAGCTTAGCAGTGTTGCTTGACGCAGGCCTTTCACCCCAGGTGCTTGCCAACAATGCCGGCCAGTTCAAACATATTGATGCTGGGTTTGCCAAACACCGCCTGCAATTTGGCGTCGGCCAGGATGGTGCGTTTGTCCTTGGGGTCTTGCAGTCCCTGGGCCTTGATGTAGTCCCACAGCTTCTTAACCACCTCGGGCCGCGACACCGCTTCATTACCAATGACGGCCGCCAAGGCCGCACTGGGCGCCTTGCCTGCGGCAGTGCTGGTTTTGCGCGGCGCCTTGGGCTTGGCGGTTTTGGTCGCCGCGCTTTTCTTGGCTGCAGCGCTCGCTTTTTTGGCCGCCGCTTTGGCCGCAGGCGACGCCGCCACAACGCGGCTGCGCGCCGCAGCCGCTTTGGCCACCGCACCGGGGCGCGGCGGGAATTTGCTAGGTGCAAACTCAAAATTCACTTTGCCAGCTTCGACGTCCCATGCCAGCATGGCTTTGAAAGCGCGACGGGTGCGCATGCTGACAAATTTATCCAGCAAATCGGTTTTTCCGCTGGTCAGTAGCTTGCTCATTTGCTCGCGCGCAATGGGCTGCTGCAAGATGATCTGCCCGCTCTTGAAGTCGCAGCTGGGTACGGTTTGCACCAGGCTAGGCACCGCATGGTCGCAGACATAGTTTTTACCGTGTTCAAACACCAGGCCGCCGGTTTGGGCGCCGCATTTGGGGCAGCCACCCAGAGGCTCTTGCGCGCTGAAATCGGCGAGCTCGTCGGACTCCTGTCCGGCCTTGTCGTCGCCGAAGTCAAATTCCAGTTTGAAGTTTTTGCTGTCCTCGTCAAATTTGAGCACGATCTCGGACGTAAAAGGCCAACCCGCTTTGGAGCGAAAGCCATCGAGCGGGCCGATTTTTTTCTCGCGCATGAATTGCTCTACTTCGGCTAGCTCAAAAGTGCGGCCCGCCGGTGTTTTGCCGAAAGAAAAGCCGCATCCCTCTTCGCTTCCGGTCTTGCCGGTACAGGCGTAGCGGCGGTAGTTTTCTTTCACGATGCCGCCGCAGTTGGGGCAGGTGCTTTGCAAGGTGGCGTAGTCCCCGGGAATAGTGTCTCGGTCGTATTCCTTGGCTTTTTTCACCATTCGTTCGGTCATGGCCGCGATCTCCGCCATAAAGGCCTCTCGCCCCATCTTGCCTTGCTCCATCAGCGACAGTTTGTATTCCCATTCACCCGTTAGCTCGGCCTTGGACAATTCTTCAACGCCCAGGCCGCGCAAGAGCGTCATCAGCTGAAAGGCCTTGGCCGTGGGAATGAGCTCGCGGCCCTCGCGCAACATGTATTTTTCGTTGAGCAAACCTTCAATAATGGAGGAACGTGTGGCCGGCGTGCCCAGGCCTTTCTCCCGCATGGCTTCACTGAACTCTTCGTCTTCCACCGTCTTACCTGCGCCTTCCATGGCGCCTAGCAAAGTCGCCTCGGTATAGCGTGCCGGTGGGCGGGTCTTCAGGCCCTTGGCCTCTACGCTGTCTGTGCGCACCTGTTCGCCAGGCTGCACCGGCACCAGGTTTTGGCCTTTGTCACCATCTTTGGCGTCGTCGATTTCAGCGGCTGCTTCTTTACCGTAAACGGCTAGCCAGCCGGGCTCCACCAGCACCTTGCCCGTAGTCTTGAAGTGATGGCTTTGGGCGCCCAGCGCCACGGTGCTGATGCGCGTGGTGACCTGGTATTCGGCAGCGGGGTAAAACACCGCAATAAAGCGGCGCACCACGAAGTCATAAAGCTTTTGCTCGGCGTCGGACAAGCCGCTGGGCGCCTCTAGCGTGGGGATGATGGCGAAGTGGTCGCTCACCTTGCTGTTGTCAAACACTTTTTTGCTTGGCTTGATGTAGTGCTTGGCAATCGCAGTACGTGCAAACGGGGCCAAGTGGCCCATGCTGCTTTTGGCGATCATGGCCATGGTGTCGTTGACCGTGGGCAGGTAGTCTTCGGGCAGGTGGCGCGAGTCGGTACGCGGGTAGGTCAGGGCTTTGTGCCGTTCGTACAGGCTTTGCGCCAAGGCCAGCGTGGTCTTGGCGGAAAAGCCAAAGCGTCCGTTGGCCTCGCGCTGCAAAGTGGTCAAGTCAAACAGGCCGGGACTGCTTTTATTGCTGGGCTTGCTTTCTTCCTGCACGCTGGCGGGTTTGCCGCGTACCGCATCGGCAATCGCCTGCGCTTGCGCCTGGGACCACAGGCGGTCTTCTTTCTTCTCGGCGTCCTCGGCGTCTTTTTTATGCGCCGGGTCAAACCATTTGGCGGCGTAGCTCCCCGCTTGCGCAGCGAACTCGGCATGGATTTCAAAATAATCGCGGCTGATGAATTTGCGGATTTGCTCTTCGCGCTCCACGACCACCGAGAGTGTCGGCGTTTGTACCCGACCCACGGTGGTCAGGAAAAAACCGCCGTCGCGCGAATTGAAAGCCGTCATGGCGCGCGTGCCGTTGATGCCCACCAACCAGTCCGCCTCGGAGCGGCAGCGGGCGGCGTCTGCCAGGGGTTGCATTTGGGCATTGGTGCGCAAATGCGCAAAGCCGTCGCGTATGGCTTGCGGCGTCATGGACTGCAACCACAAGCGGCTGACCGGTTTGCCCAAAGGCTTGGCGCCACCGGCGTACTGCTCAATCAAGCGAAAAATAAGTTCACCCTCGCGCCCGGCGTCGCAGGCGTTGATCAGCCGTGCCACGTCTTTGCGCTTGGCGAGTTTGACCACTGCGTTGAGCCGCGTCTTGGTTTTATCCACCGGCTTTAAATCAAAGTGCGGCGGAATGACGGGCAGATGCGCAAAACTCCATTTGCCGCGCTTAACGTCATAGGCTTCGGGCGCCTGAATTTCGACTAAATGTCCCACGGCGCTGGAAACGACGTAAGTTTCGTTTTCGAAATATTCGTCGTGCTTCTCAAACTTGCCGGCGCTGCTGGTGAGCGCACGCACGATGTCCTGCGCAACCGACGGCTTTTCTGCAATGACCAAAGTCTTACCTGCAATATCGTTTTTCATGTGACTACAATCCGTTTCCTCGCGCATGCACGGGCGCGCACCCACACGGGCGCACACATGCGCGCCCATACGATCCACCATACCAAATTTTTCCGTGTCTCCAAAATCTGCCGCCTCGCCCCCTAAGCGCCGACTTGCAGTGCGCACCTCGGGCATCCACGGCAAAGGCGTTTTTGCATTGCGTGATTTTGCAGAAGGCGAAACGCTCATCGAGTACCTGGGTGAAGTCATTACCTGGGAAGAAGCGCAAATACGCCACCCGCATGACCCCGCCAATCCCAACCACACGTTTTACTTCCATATTGATGACACGCGTGTGATCGATGGCCTGCAACAGGGCAATGCGGCCAAGTGGATTAACCATTCTTGCGATGGCAATTGCGAAGCCGACGAGGTGCGGGGCCGTATCTTTATCAAAGCCTTACGCAATATCCAGGCGGGCGAAGAATTAAGCTATGACTATGGCCTGGTCACCGACGAGCCGCTCACACGCAAGCTGAAGGCCGAATACCCCTGCTGGTGTGGCAGCAAGCAATGCCGGGGCACCATGCTGGCCCCCAAGCGCGCCGCCTGGCGCAAGCGCTAAGCGTCTATGGCAGGCGGCGTACCCGCTGACAAGGTCTTGCGCTGGCCTGCCGAAGCCGTATGGGAGGCTGTGGCGCCACTGCTGCCAGGCTTTAGTGTCGAAATTCTGCCCACCTTGCCTTCCACCAATACCGCACTGATGGAACGTGCCCGCGCCGGCCGCGTCGAGCCCATTGCCCTGGTGGCCGAGCAACAAAGCGCAGGCCGTGGCCGCATGGGGCGGCAATGGCTCAGTGAGGCGCGAGGCACAGGCCCGCTACCCCTGACTTTTTCTATCGGCCTGCCTCTGGCACCCCGTGACTGGTCGGGCCTGTCGCTGGCGGTGGGCCTGGCGGTAGCGCAAAGTCTGCACGCAGATATTCAATTGAAATGGCCCAATGATTTGTGGCTCCGTAGGCGCAAGCTGGGCGGCATCCTGATTGAAACGGCCAGCATGGGCGCGCTGCGCTACGCGGTGATCGGCATCGGTCTGAACATCGGGCCGCGCGCAGCAGAGGGTTTGCGCACGCCGCCGGCCTGGCTGCAAGAGCTAAGGCCCGACGCTGATGCGGCGCAGGCTTTCGGCCTGATTGCGCCGGCGGTGGTCAAAGCGGTCTTGGAATTTGCGGACCAAGGCATGGGCCCTTTGCGCGGCGCTTACCAAGAGCGTGATGCGCTGCACGGACGCCAGGTGCTCTGCAGCGATGGCCGCAGCGGCGTTGCACGCGGTGTGGATGCGCAAGGCGCTTTGTTGGTGGAGACGGCGCAGGACTTGCAAAAAATCAGCAGCGCGGAGGTCAGCGTACTCCCTGCCGCCTAGCGGCGCAGCAGGGCGTGTGGTGCCGCCTTATTTGCTAACGACGCGGACCATTTCCAAACACTTGTTGGAGTAGCCCCATTCGTTGTCGTACCAGCTGACGATTTTGATGAAGGTGCCGTCTAGCGCAATACTGGCGTCGGCATCAAAAATCGAGGTGCGTGCATCACCCCGGAAATCGGTGGCTACCACTTTGTCTTCGGTATACCCCAGTACGCCTTTCAAAGCGCCTTCGCTTTGGGCCTTCATTTCGGCGCAAATCTCGGCCAGGGTGGCGGCGTGATTCAGTTCGCAGGTCAGGTCCACCACCGACACATCGCTGGTCGGCACGCGAAAGGACATGCCGGTGAGTTTTTTGTTGAGTTCTGGAATCACCACGCCTACCGCCTTGGCTGCTCCGGTACTCGATGGGATGATGTTCTCCAAAATACCGCGTCCACCGCGCCAGTCCTTGTTGCTTGGACCGTCGACCGTTTTCTGCGTTGCCGTGGCAGCATGCACCGTGGTCATCAGGCCGCGCTTGATGCCCCATTTGTCATGCAGCACCTTAGCCACCGGGGCCAGGCAGTTGGTGGTGCAAGAGGCATTGGACACAATGCTTTGTCCGGCGTAGGTGGCGTGGTTGACGCCATACACAAACATGGGCGTATCGTCTTTGCTGGGCGCCGACAAAATAACTTTTTTCGCACCGGCCGCCAGGTGTTTTTCGGCGCTGGGCTTATCCAGAAACAGACCGGTGGCTTCAATCACCACATCGGCACCGACCGCGTCCCACTTCAGATTCGCCGGGTCGCGCTCTTGCGTCAGGCGTATCGTTTTGCCATTCACGATCAGCGCACCGTCTTTGATAGACACCTCGCCGGCAAAGCGGCCATGCACGCTGTCGTAACGTAGCATATAAGCCAGGTAATCGGGCTCGAGTAAATCGTTAATTCCGACAATCTCGATGTCCGAAAAGTTTTGCACCGCAGCGCGAAACACCATGCGGCCGATGCGGCCAAATCCGTTGATTCCTACCTTGATAGCCATTTTTGTTCTCCAGAAAATTAAAAAGCGGGAGCGCTTTCAGCGCTTGCGCTGCAATGACAATTGCACAGTGTCGGCCACGTTCTCTGGCGTGAAACCGAAATGTTGGAACAGGGCAGGTGCAGGCGCCGATTCGCCGTAGGTATCGATGCCTACTACCGCAGCGCAACCGTATTTCCACCAGCCACTGCTGGAGCCCATTTCGACTGCAATACGCGGCACACCCGCAGGCAATACGCTGGCTTTGTAGGCCTCACTTTGCAAGTCAAAGGTGGTGGTACTGGGCATGGAGACCACGCGTACCGCAATCTTGCGTGTGGCCAGCAGGGCTTGCGCTTGCAAGGCCAGCTGGACTTCCGACCCAGTAGCAATCAGCACCGCCTGGGTTTTTTTCTTCATGCCAACTTCGGAGGGTTCGGCCAGCACATAAGCCCCTTTGTTGATGGCGTCCAGGCCGCAGGCAGCAGGGGCCGCCGCGGATTCGGCCTTGGGTGCGTAGCTGATGTTTTGGCGTGACAACAACAAGGCGGTGGGCTTGTTGCGGTTTTGCAGGGCCACGGTCCAGGCCACGGCAGTCTCGGCGGTATCGGCGGGGCGCCAGACGTCCAGGTTGGGGATCAGGCGCAAGGATGCTGCATGCTCGATGGACTGGTGCGTCGGCCCGTCTTCGCCCAGGCCGATGCTGTCGTGCGTGAATACATGGATGACGCGCTTTTTCATCAAGGCGGCCATGCGGATGGCATTGCGCGAATAGTCGCTAAAAGTCAGGAAGGTTCCGCCGTAGGGGATAAAGCCGCCGTGCAGGGCGATACCGTTCATGATGGCGGCCATACCAAATTCACGTACGCCATAGTTGATATGGCGCCCGCCGTGCAGTTGGCCGTTGGCGTCGGCGCTTTGCACCAATTGCCCTTGTGCATCGAAGCGCACATTGGGCGTGGACTTGGTGTTGGTCAGGTTAGAGCCGGTCAGGTCGGCCGAGCCGCCCAGTAGCTCGGGAAGGGCTGCGGTGAAATGCTCCAGTGCCAGTTGCGAGGCTTTGCGTGAGGCCACGGTTTCGGCTTTGGCGTGCGCTGCCAATACTGCGTCCACCGCAGTTTGTACAAAGCCTTTGGGTAAGTCGCCCTTCATGCGGCGCACAAATTCTTTGGCCAGGGCCGGGTGCGCGGCTTTGTAAGCGGCAAAGCGGGTATTCCATTCTTTCTCGCGCGTACGCCCGGCCACTTTGGCGTCCCAGTCAGCATAGACTGCTTTGGGCACCGCGAAAGGCGCGTGCGCCCAGCCTATGGCTTCGCGGGTGAGTTTGATTTCGTCTGCGCCCAGGGGTTCGCCGTGTGCTTTGGCGGTGTTGGCGCGGTTGGGGCTGCCTTTGCCGATGGAGGTTTTGCAAACGATGAGGGTGGGCTTGTCGCTGCTGGTTTTGGCTTTTGCAATGGCCTGCGATACGGCTTGGGCGTCATGGCCATCCACTTTGTCGATCACGTTCCAACCATAGGCGGCAAAGCGTTGCGCGGTGTTGTCGATAAACCAGGGTGTGACCTGGCCATCGATGGAAATGCCGTTGTCGTCGTACAGCGCGATCAGCTTGCCCAGCTTCCAGGCGCCGGCCAGGGCGCAGGCTTCGTGGCTGATGCCTTCCATCATGCAGCCGTCACCCAAAAACACATAGGTGTGGTGGTCTACGATGGCATGGCCTTCACGGTTGAATTGCGCGGCCAGTAGTTTTTCGGCCATGGCCATGCCCACCGCATTGGTGATGCCCTGGCCTAGCGGGCCAGTGGTGGTTTCGACGCCGGGCGTGACATCCACTTCGGGGTGCCCCGCTGTTTTGCTGTGCAACTGGCGGAAGTTTTTCAACTCCGCCATGGGTAGCTTGTAGCCACTCAGGTGTAGCAAGGCATAAATCAGCATGGAGCCGTGGCCGTTGGACAACACAAAGCGATCGCGGTTGGCCCAATGCGGGTTGGCGGGGTTGTGTTGCAGATGTTGGCCCCACAGCGCGACCGCCATGTCGGCCATGCCCATGGGGGCGCCGGGGTGACCGGAGTTGGCTTGTTGAACTGCGTCCATGGCAAGTGCGCGTATCGCGCTTGCCATTTGCTGGGAATTGGCCATGAAAGGACTCCGGGAGGGGCTGGGGGCATTGCGCCGGTTTGGCGCGCGGAAAAAACATTTTAGCGGCGCAATTGTGGGCAGGCCTTGAATGCTTGGCGAAGCTGAAAGCTGAGGTTTTAGCCGCGCCGCGCCATCGCTAACGCATACACCTGGCGCACTGCCTGGGCCAGCGCGTGTGGCTGGACGGGTTTGGCCATTTGCAGGTCGGCAATTGCAGCTTGGGGGTCTGATGCATCGCCTTTCACGCGGGCCGACAAAATCAAAATACCGATAGCTGGGAACGATTGCCGCACACGCTTTGCAATCGCGTAGCCGTTTTCATGGGGAAGGTTCAAATCGAGTATCAACGCGTCGGCGGTTCGCGCTTGCAAGAGCAGATCCAAGGCATTGCCATCGCTCGCGGTACGCACGGCAAAGCCCTCATCAAGCAAATACTCGGCAAGTGCTTCCCGGATGGCGGGGTTGTCTTCTACGATGATGATGTCAGCGAGGGCCATGGCAGGAACTTGTGGTGTGGAGACATACGCATGGCTTGCTTGTCAGGCACGTGCCGTCCCAGCGCGATCGACTGGCAGGGTGAACCAAAACACCACCTGATCGGCTTCCAGACTGAGTTGGATTTTGGTGCCCAGCCGCCAGGCCAGTTGTTGCGATAACCACAGCCCTAGACCGGTGCCAGAAATACTGCTTGCGTTGGGTGAACGGTAGTAGCGTTCAAAAACTTTGGCCGGATCCGGATGGCCGGCGGGCCCCTTGACATTGCGGATGGCGAACTGGGCCATGGGCGCGCCTTGCTCGTTGGCGAGCGGGCTCACTTGCAAAACCACGGGGCTGCCCTGCGCTGAATACTTGAGCGCGTTACTCAGCAGATTATTGAGAATGATCTGAAAATAGCTTGCATCACTGTGTAAGCGCAGACCGTCTATCGTCTCTTCAATGCGCAATTGCAGTAAATCGGTTTGCGCACTGGAATGCACCCATGCCTGGCCCATGACCAAGTCCAGGGTATCTTTCAGTAAAAAATGACTGAGCGACACCGCCATCACACCGCCCTCGTAGCGATCCGCCTGACTGCAGTTGTCCAGAATGTGGACCATGCTGTTGATCGCCGTATGCATGCGTACATCCCAGGCTTGTTTGCGTTCGGGAGCGATGTCCTTTTTCACCAACGCACTGGCGCCCAATTGGACAACCGTTAAGGGAGTTTTGATTTCATGCACCAGCATAGATATAAATAGCTGCTGCAAAAAGCGGATGCTGGTTTGTTCTTGCAGTTTTTTTACACGGGCCTGGCGCCTGCGGTCTTTCGCCGATTGCGCTCTTTGCTGGCGCCAAAGCAATGTCAACACCAAGCCCAAGGAGATCAGGGGCAGGTTCATGGCGCGCAATGGCTCAGCCCAGGCCATGGGTGCAGCGGGCGCAAGTAAATTACCCCAAAGGCCCAGGTTGTTAGCCACCATAAGTAAAAACACGGCGACCAGCAGGTGGTTTAAGTGGCCTTTGCGCCACGCGGGCTGTTGCAGCCACTGCCTTGCGCAATCCCAGCAAAAGCCGTACAGCGCCACCGATAGCAAACCCACTGCAGCGAGATTAAATGCGCCTTGCTGGCTGCTGTAGGCCAGGGCTGTCATCAACAAGCTGCCCCCTAAGAGCGTAGAAAAGCCGCGCGCGTAACGTAGCTTGAACTGTGGGGAGGCGAGCACCTTAGCGCTGGCATACAGGCCCGCACAGTCCAGGGCCACCGTCATGGAGGCGTTGAGCTGGACAAAGGCGCGCAAATCATTACCCAGCACGCCCATAAAGGCGCCGCCTAGTTGTAAGTGGTGAAGCCCCAAAAGCAAGCCTAGCAAGCCCATGAGGGCAAAAACCTTTTTTCGGCTTTGCCAGTGCAGCAGGGCACTGACCACCAGCAGCAGCACAGAAAACGCTAATTGCATCGCGTTCATCGCGCCGTATGCCACCGCTGGGTATTGCGCGCCGACCCATAGGTCATCGACACTGACCTGGCGCAACGCAAGGTACAGGCCTTCACTTTCTTGACTGCGGACGCGCAGGGTACCGGCATCGAAGTCGTTCCGCATAACTTTGTCCGCTGCTTGCCAAGCGGTGCCGCTAGCGGGCGCTACGATGCCAGTATGGAGCTTGTGCTGCCATTGCAGGGGCTCGGTTATGCCGGCAGACTGCGCGGCTATGAATGGACACACCATCAAAGCGGCAAGCAGGAGGCGAGTCCAAAGTTTCATCATGGTGAACGCGATTTTTGGCAAATTCTGAGGTGCTGCAAGCGCTCTAAGCGCGTCCCGGCGCTCCGAGTGTCAACTGTAGCGCTAATCGCTTTGCGTCATGTTGGCCGCTACCGCAGCTAAAGCCCAGGCAAGCCCGGGCCTGCCGCCTCCTAGGGCAAACCATTGCAAAATGCGCCTCACACCACTTTCGGCCCATTGCATGAGTACCTTGTTCTCCCCCTACACGCTGAATGGCTCCGATACCACACTGGTTTTGCCTAACCGCATCGTGGTCGCGCCCATGTGCCAGTACGCCGCCACAGAGGGCCAGGCCACTGACTGGCATTTGATGCATTGGGGCAATTTGCTCAACAGCGGCGCGGCCATGTTCACCATTGAGGCCACAGCCGTTGTACCCGAAGGCCGCATTACCCCGGCTTGCCTGGGTTTGTGGGACGAGGCCACCGAAGCGGCTTTGCGCACCCACTTACATCGCGCCCGCCGGCTGGCGCCTGAAGTGGCGGTGTGCATCCAGCTGGCGCATGCCGGGCGCAAAGCGTCCAGCGCCGTCCCCTGGGAGGGAGGACAGTTGCTCGCAAGCGCGCAGGGCGGCTGGCCCACGCTTGGCCCTTCTGCGCTGTCCCAATTGCCCCAAGAGCCGCCGCCCCAAGCAATGGACCGCGCCGCCATGGACCGGGTGCGTGATGCTTTTGTCCTGGCTGCCCAGCGTGCGCAGGCCATGGGCGTGGATGCGATTGAAATCCATAGTGCGCATGGCTATCTGCTGCATGAGTTTTTGTCCCCGATTGCCAATCAGCGCCTTGACGCCTATGGCGGCAGCCTGGAAAACCGCATGCGTTTTCCGCTGGAAGTATTTGCTGCGGTACGCCAGGCCTATGGCGGCGTGCTGGGTTTACGCGTTTCGGCCTCTGATTGGGTAGAGGGCGGCTGGGACTGCGCCCAAAGCACCGAGTTCGCCAGGCAGCTGCAACTCTTGGGCTGCAACTTTATCCACGTCTCAAGTGGCGGCGTGTCGCCGCAGCAAAAAATTGCGCTGGGGCCCAATTACCAGGTTGGATTTGCCGCGGACATTCGCAAAGCCGTAGGCATGCCCACCGTGGCGGTCGGCCTCATCACTGAGGCGCAACAGGCCGAGGCGATATTGCAAGCAGGGGACGCCGACTTGATTGCACTGGCACGCGCGTTTTTGTACCAGCCGCGCTGGGGCTGGCAGGCCGCTGCCGTGCTTGAGGGCGAAGTCGCCGCGCACCCGGCTTATTGGCGCTGCCTGCCGCGGCAGGCGCAATCGGTGTTTGGCAAGGTCAGTGTTGGCGGGCGCTAAGTCTTTGCCCGTGGCCCCGCGGGTACACGCCATGCTGCTGGCCGCCGGGCGCGGCGAGCGCATGCGCCCGCTCACCGACAGCTGTCCTAAACCCTTGTTGGAGGTGCAAGGCAAAGCGCTAGCGCTTTGGCATCTGGACGCGCTGGCCCGTGCCGGCGTGGCGCGTACCGTGATCAACACTGCCTGGCTTGGCGAACAGTTTGCACCCCGCTTGGGCGCGCTGCATGAGCCCAAGGGCGCCGCAGCGCAAGTGCCTATGCCATTGGCCTATTCCCATGAAGGGCGGGATTTTGGCCAGGCCTTGGAAACCGCAGGCGGTATTGCGCGTGCGCTGCCCCTGCTGTGCGAGGGCCTGGGCACCGACCCGATTTTTTGGGTGCTGGCCGGCGATGTGTATGCGCCAGACTTTGCCTTTAACGCCCAAGCCGTGTCGAGTTTT
Source organism: Rhodoferax sp. (assembly GCA_040400575.1). Taxonomy (GTDB): domain Bacteria; phylum Pseudomonadota; class Gammaproteobacteria; order Burkholderiales; family Burkholderiaceae_C; genus Allorhodoferax. The sequence continues at coordinate 162,627 of JBBAPX010000005.1, read as the reverse complement.
TCTGCCAGCGACAAGCTAGCCCATATTTGGCTGGTACCCAATCCGCCGCACAACCCCCAAGGCGACTTTGGCTTGGGGCCTGTCAGCGTAAGTGGCGCTCAGGCATGCGCATTGGCGCTGAATGTGCCCGCCGATAGCCCTGAACCGCGCTACACCTACAGCACCATTGGCCTGTACCGCTGCGCTTTGTTTGCGTCTCCTTGGTGCAGTATTGCGCCGGGCAATGCGCAGGGCGTCATAGCGCCGCTTGCGCCTCTGTTGCGCGCTGCGATGGACCAGGGCCGGGTCAGCGCTAGCCTGTACACCGGCCTTTGGACGGATGTGGGTACGCCAGAGCGCCTGCATGCGCTCAACCATTCTTCCACCTTGCAAGCTTTACACCTATGAACACCAAGCTGTACCACAAGCGGCGCGCCCAGGTGGCCGCCCAGATCGGCCCACGCGGACTGGCCCTCGTGCCTACCGCGCCGGAGCAGCGGCGCAACCGCGATGCCGATTTCCCCTATCGTTTTGACAGCTATTTTCACTATCTGTGCGGCTTTGCAGAGCCTGGTGCCTGGCTGGTGATCACCGGCACGGGCAAAAGTATTTTGTTTTGCCAGCCCAAAGACTTGGAGCGTGAAATTTGGGATGGTTACCGCCTGGGGCCGCAAGCCGCACCGGCTTTGCTAGGGGTGGACGAGGCCTATGCCCTGTCTGAATTGGAGGCGCGTCTGCCCGGCTTGCTCGACGGGTGCGACAACGCTTGGTACCCGTTTGCCACCCACAGCGGTTTGGAAGCGCGGGTCCAAACCGCTTTGCAAAGTTTGCGTGATCGGGTGCGTTACGGCACGCTGTGCCCTGGCGGGCAGCAGGACTTGTGCAGTGTGCTGGACGAAATGCGCTTGATCAAAGACGCGCAAGAGCAAGACACCATGCGCCGGGCCGGCCACATCAGCGCAGGCGCCCATATACGCGCCATGCAAACCAGCGCCCGTATGTTGCGCGCCGGACAGGAGGTGCGCGAATACCACCTGGAGGCCGAGTTATTGCACGAGTTCCGCCGCCATGGCGCACAGTCGCCGGCCTATACCTCTATCGTTGCGGCCGGAGCCAATGCCTGCGTCTTGCACTACCGGGCCGATACCGCGCTGGTACGGTCTGGGGAACTGGTGTTGATCGATGCGGGTTGCGAATTAGATGGCTATGCCTCCGACATCACCCGCACCTTTCCCGCTGATGGCACTTTCACGGGGCCACAGCGTGCTCTTTACGAGCTGGTTTTAGCCTCGCAAGTTGCAGCGATTGCGGCAACCCATGCGGGTGCGCGTTTCACCGATCCGCACGAGGCCAGCGTGGCGGTGCTGGCCCAGGGCATGCTTGATGTGGGCTTGCTCGATAAAGACAAAGTAGGAACAGTGCAGGACGTGATTGAAAAGCGCGCCTATTTCCAGTTTTACATGCACCGCACCGGCCACTGGCTGGGGCGCGATGTGCACGATTGCGGCGCGTATACCGAGCCTTCGGAATTGGGCCAAACGAGCGTCCGTAAGGATGCTCTCACCGGCCAAGCCATTGTGGACCGGCCAGCGCGCATTCTGCGCGCTGGCATGGTGTTGACGATTGAGCCGGGCATTTATGTACGGCCGGCACCCGGTGTGCCAGAACCATTCCACCACATCGGCATCCGCATCGAGGATGACGCCATCGTGACCGCGCATGGTTGCGAGTTGATCAGCCGAGGTGTTCCGGTCGAGCCCGATGCCATCGAAGCTTTAATGCGCGCCTAAACCATGATACGTAACCATTACCATTTTTACTTCGGTTTGCTGGCCTTGTTAGCAGCCCACTTGGGCGCGCAGGAGTTGCCGCAAAATTCCGGCGTGCCTGCGCCGGCCGCAAGCGCCCAAGACAAGGCTGGAGCGCAAAGCAGTCCGCCGCCGGCGCAGGTGCCGGACAAAGCGAGACCGGCGCAGAACGTGCTCAAGCCGGTGGAAATCCGTTCCAATCTGGAGAGCGACACGCGGCGGCTTTCCACGGCAGCAAAAATCATAGTAGGTCGCGAGGAGATAGAGCGTTACGGCGACAGCTCTATGGGCGAATTGCTCAAACGATTACCAGGTATTGTCAGCAGCGGTAGACCGGGGCGCGGCGGGCCACCCGCCATGCGCGGCTTAGGCAATGGTTACACGCAAATTATGATCGACGGCGAGCGCGCGCCGCGTGGTTTTTCCCTTGAGGACATCTTGCCCGAGCAGGTCGAGCGCATTGAGATCCTGCGTGCCCCCACCGCCGAGACTGGCGCACGCGCTATCGCCGGCACGATCAACATCATTACGCGTGGCGGGTACGTCAAATACCTCAATAACCTGCAGGTAGGCACCAGCTTGGAGAACGGCAAACTAGCGCCTGGCGCTTCCTGGTCACGCAGCGACACGGTGGACGGCATGGCCTACAGCCTGACCCTGTCTGCCATGCGCATGGAGCGCGGTACCGACGAAAGCAAAACTACGATGACGGAAAGCTTGGGCCAAGTCGGCGGACCTACGGTTTTGCAAAGCACGCAAGAAATGGTGCGCGCACAAAGCAAGCGCGACATGTTGCATGCCAATGGGCGTCTGCAATGGGGCAGCGATGGCCTGGTGCTCATGCCTATGTTGATCATGAGTCACAACCAGGGCCAGTCCAGTAGCACACTCACCCAAAGCGGCGGGGTATTGCCCTACGCATTGAGCGAAACGGCCAGTGACAACCGCTTTTCAATGTTGCGGCTGGGTACGAGTTGGAGCCGCCGCTTGGAAGATGGGGCGCGCCTGCTACTGAACAACAACCTGGGCCGCAGCGCCTGGAACAATAGTGCGAATACTTTGCAAAGCGGTGGCGCCAGAGGCAACCTGCCCTTGGCGCAAGAATCGGTGCAGACCGATATCACCTGGAACAGCAGTGCAAAATATTCTTTGCTGATAGCGGACAAACACAGCCTGGTCAGCGGCCTGGAGCTGGAGATAAACCAGCGCGAGCAAAGCGCCAGCAGCTTGCGTGATGGTCAAAATCCGCTGGCTGAATTTGACGGTGATGTTTCCGCCAGCAGCCGACGCGTGGCCTTGTACACGCAGGATGAATGGGAGATCAACCCGAACTGGGCCGCCCATGCCGGTCTGCGCTGGGAGAGCATCTTTACCAGTGGTTCAGCCGGTCAGAGCCAAGGCACGGTCAGCAATCACAGTGCGGTGCTCACGCCCTTGCTGCACGCAGTTTGGCGGCCCGACCTGGCATCCAAAGACCAAATCCGCGTGAGCCTGACGCGCAGTTATCGCTCGCCCGATCTGGGGCGACTGATTGCACGACCCACGATCAACCCCTTTTTCGCAGATCGCGGCGCCAACAGCGCCCTGCATCCAGACAGCGCAGGCAACCCGGATCTGCAACCCGAATTGGCCATGGGTATAGACACTGCCTACGAACACTATTTACCCGGCGGGGGTTTGCTCAGCGCCAATGTGTTTGTACGCCAGATTGACAATTTGATGCGCTCGCAAACAGCGCTTGAAACAGTGCCCTGGGCAGATGTGCCGCGTTGGGTTTCGCGTATGCAAAACGTGGGCAGCGCGATCACAAGCGGCTTGGAATTGGAAGCTAAATTTCGCTTGCGTGAAATCTATCTTGATGCACCCGCAGTGGACTTGCGCGCCAATATGAGCCTTTTGCAATCGCGCTTGACTTCGATCAACGGCCCCAACAACCGGCTGGAGCAACAAGCGGATGGCACGCTCAACCTGGGTGCAGACTACCGCCTAAGTGGCCTGCCATTGCGTCTGAGCGGCAACATCAACTGGACGCCTGGCTATACCACCCGCCTGGCGGATGACCGTGAGATTTGGCAGGGCGACAAATGGGTGCTTGATGCATCCGCCCTGTGGGTGCTCAGCCCGCGCGCCCAATTGCGCCTGTCTGCCAGCAACCTGTTGGCGCGTGATTACCTGAGTGGCGGCAGCCTGCGTTCAACGCAAACCAATGGCCTGCCAAGCCTTGACACCTCGCAAAACACTGCGCCCAGCTACCTGAACCTGCAAGCCAGGCTGGAACTCAAGCTCTAACCTTCCCTTGGTGTGCCGACCTTGGAGCGAGCCACCAGCGGGCGTATCTGCTCCAATGATGGTGGACCTTATCCATGGATTGCCCCGCTTGAAGCCGCTTTTGCGCAGGCAGTACAGGCCGCCCTAGCCAAGGTGGAAGAACGCCACTTCCGGCACTGCCAATCGGTTTTGGCTACATTAGCCGCCTGATTGTGCAGGCCCGCCATCCAAAACCTGATGAATGTTGATCCAAGAGAAACCCCTATGAAAACCTATATCTGTATCGTGTGCGGATTTGTGTATGACGAAGCAGCCGGCCGGCCGGAAGATGGCATTGCGCCGGGCACGGTGTGGGCTGAGGTGCCCGACAGCTGGGCCTGCCCCGATTGCGGCGTCGCCAAGGCTGACTTTGAAATGGTGCCAGTGTGAGCGACTCTTCAGTGCAGCCGTCTGCCACCGAGCCCGATGCGCCGCAAGCCTTGCCCCTGGTCATCGTCGGCGCAGGTCTGGCGGCCTGGACGGTGGTGCGCGAGCTGCGCAAGCTCGATACCCAGCGCGATATCGTGATGCTTAGTAGCGACAGTGCGGATTTTTATGCCAAGCCCACGCTGTCCAACGCCCTGGCCCAAAAGCGCTCGGCAGATCAGTTAGTCACTACGCCGGCGGCCAAAATGGCCGAAACCCTGCAAGTGCAGTCGCTGCCGCATACCCGCGTGCACAGCCTAGATACGCTCGCGTGCACGCTCAGTTATGAGGATGCGACGGGGCAGTCTCACAGCTTGCACTTCGGTGATCTGGTGCTGGCCACCGGCGCTGACCCGATACGCCTGCCTATGGCGGGTAGTGCGGCGGCGCAGGTCCAATCCATCAACCACTTGCAAGACTTGGCGCGTTTCCACCAAGTGCTTGGAGCGGCGCCCAAAACCGTCTTGGTCATAGGTGCCGGTTTGATTGGCTGCGAATTTGCTAACGATTTGCTGATTGGCGGCTACGGCGTGCACGTGGTCGATCCATCCCCCCGGCCCTTGGCCTTGCTGCTGCCCGCAGCGGCGGGCGAACAGTTGCAAGAGGCTTTGCAAGGGCAGGGCCTGGCCTGGCATCTGGGCACCACGGTACAAAGCCTGGACGCAGATGCGTCCTCGGGGCGCTTGCAGGCGACTTTGGCCGATGGCAGCCACTTGCAGGTGGACGCGGTACTGAGCGCGGTGGGCTTGCGCGCCAATACCGCGCTGGCTGGCGCGGCGGGCATTTCCTGCGAACGCGGTATCGTGGTGGACGCGCATTTGCAAACCAGCGCTGCCCATGTGTATGCCTTGGGTGACTGCGCGCAATACGCTAGCGCCGGTGCGCGTGTGCTGCCCTATGTCATGCCCATCATGAACGCGGCCAAAGCCCTGGCCGCAACGCTAGCCGGGCAGCCTACGGAATTGGTATTTCCCTTGATGCCAGTGGCGGTAAAAACGCCGGCACTTCCCATCCTGGTGGCGGCGCCCCATCCGGTTCTGAGCGGGCAGTGGACGCAAGACGAGGGCGTAGAGGCAGCAGCGGGAGGCGTCTGGCGTTTTGTCGATGCGGCAGGGCAGCAACGCGGCTTTGTGCTCACGGGCAAACAAAGTTCGCGGCGCATGGAGTTGGCAAAAGCCACGCTGCTGTAGCGCGCTGCGTGGGGGCATCGAAGGGCAGGCGCTCAACCTAAGTCCGGATTGGCTGTTGGGATTTGAGTCAGCTAGACCCCCTGACTACAATCGGCCCCCTCACAAGCAGATCGCCCCGGCTGCAAGCATGCCGGTTGGCGCACAAGGAAGCACGATGGCCGACGACGTACCCACCTCCCCCCCAAACGCTGCCGATGTGCAGGCGGCTGATAAGCGGGCCGAATTGCGTCGCGCCGCGCTGGATTACCACCAATACCCCAACCCGGGCAAGATTTCCATTGCGCCGACCACGCAGCTGATCAATCAGCACGACCTAGCGCTGGCCTATTCGCCCGGCGTTGCTGCGCCCTGTGAGGAAATCGTTAAAGACCCGAATAACGCTTTCAAGTACACCAGCCGCGGCAATCTGGTCGCGGTCATCACCAACGGCACGGCGGTGCTCGGATTGGGCGACATCGGCCCCTTGGCGGCCAAGCCGGTGATGGAGGGCAAAGCGGTTTTGTTCAAAAAGTTCGCTGGTATCGATGTGTTTGACATCGAAATCGACGAGAAGCATGATCTGGACAAGCTGGTGGACATTATTGCCTCGTTAGAGCCCACCTTTGGCGGTATCAATCTGGAAGACATCAAAGCACCGGATTGTTTTTACGTTGAGCGCCAGTTGCGTAAGCGTATGAAGATACCGGTGTTTCACGATGACCAGCATGGCACCGCTATTGTCGTTGGCGCGGCGCTGCTCAATGGTCTCAAAGTTGTGGGTAAAGAACTCAAGGATATCAAGCTTGTTACCTCCGGCGCGGGAGCCGCCGCGCTGGCGTGCCTGAGCCTGCTGGTCAAGTTGGGTGTGCCACGCAAAAACATTTTTGTGACCGACTTGGCTGGCGTGGTGTACGAAGGCCGCACTGAGTTGATGGATGCGGACAAGATCGAGTTTGCCCAAAAGACCGATGCCCGTACGCTGCGCGAAGTCATGCTCGGGGCCGATGTGTTTTTAGGCCTATCGGCCGGTGGCGTGCTCAAGCCTGACATGGTGCAAGGCATGGCGCCACGCCCCTTGATTTTTGCGCTGGCCAATCCCACGCCTGAAATCCTCCCTGAAGAAGTCAAAGCCGTGCGGGACGACGCCATCATGGCCACCGGGCGCAGCGATTACCCCAACCAGGTCAACAATGTTTTGTGTTTCCCTTACATCTTTAGGGGCGCACTCGATGCCGGCGCATCCACCATCACCGTAGAGATGGAAATCGCTGCGGTTTACGCCATTGCCGAGTTGGCCCAGGCTGAGCAAAGCGAAGTTGTGGCCGCCGCATATGCCGGCGAGCAACTGGCTTTCGGCCCCGAGTACCTAATTCCCAAACCCTTTGATCCGCGCCTGATGATCAAAATTGCGCCGGCCGTGGCCAAAGCGGCCGCGGACAGCGGCGTGGCATTGCGCCCGGTAGAAGATTTGCAGGCTTACCGCGAGCAGTTGCAAAGCTTCGTCTATGCCTCGGGCACTACCATGAAGCCGATTTTTGCGGCGGCGAAGAACGGTTTGAAAAAGCGCGTTGCCTTTGCCGAAGGCGAAGACGAGCGGGTGCTGCGTGCGGTACAAATCATTGTCGATGAGGGCATTGCCATGCCCACGCTCATAGGGCGGCCTGCCATCATCGCCGAGCGCGTCGAAAAATTCGGTCTGCGCCTGCGGCAAGGCCAGGACTATGCGGTGGTCAACGTGGAAAGCGACGAGCGTTACCGCGACTTCTGGCAGACCTACCACCGCATGACCGAGCGCAAGGGCGTGACGGTACAAGTGGCCAAAATTGAAATGCGCCGGCGCCTGACCTTGATCGGCTCCATGCTGCTGCACAAAGGCTATGTGGACGGCTTGATATGCGGCACTTGGGGCACCACCGCCCTGCACCTGGGGTATATCGACCAAGTCATTGGCAAACGCCAGATTGGCAGCGTCGAAGTGCCAATTTATGCGTGTATGAACGGGCTCATGCTACCGGGCCGTCAGCTGTTCTTGGTGGACACGCATGTCAACTACGACCCCAACGCCGCCGAGTTGGCGCGTATCACCATCATGGCCGCCGAAGAAATGATGCGCTTTGGTTTCAAGCCCAAGGCCGCTTTGCTCAGCCATTCCAATTTCGGCAGCAGCAATGAGCCAAGCGCCGTCAAGATGCGCCATACCCTGGAAATCCTGCGCCGCGACGCGCCCTGGCTAGATGTGGATGGCGAAATGCATGGCGATGTGGCGCTGGACGGCCATGCGCGGCTGGCGCTCATGCCCAACTCCACGCTTCTGGGCGATGCCAACTTGCTGGTCTTGCCCAATATCGACGCAGCCAATATCGCCTACAACCTGCTCAAAACCGCTGCTGGCGGCAATATTGCCATCGGACCGGTTCTGCTCGGCGCTGCCAAGCCGGTGCATGTGCTGACCGCCAGCACGACCGTGCGGCGTATCGTCAATATGACGGCGCTGACGGTGGCTGACGCCAACGCCAACCGCTGAAGTCCACGCCGTGCCCGCCGGGCGCGGCCTATTTTTGTAAAAGAGTGCGCCTGTGAAGCAAAGTTTTCAATTGGATCTCCCTGGGCGTCAACGCGAGCGCTGGCTGGACGCCAGCAAGCACACGGTGCGCAAATACGTCGCACGCCAGCGCCGCGCACCCTTGCCGGAAGGAAGCGATTACTGGGACTTTGCCTGCCGTTTCGGCAGCACCGAGCAGGAATCCACCGAAGTTCACTTTGCGACCCTGATTGCTTTGATGGATGCTGCCGCGGCGCGGGGTGAAAACGCATTCTTCGTCAGCATTCGTGGCCATGCCGCAGCGCGCGGCCCGCAAAGCAAGCGATCAACCGCCCCGGCGATACAGGACTCGGAACCAGAAATCCCGGTTTAATAGTCGCCTGAAAAGACAATGGATGACTTTTTAGGGGGGAATAGCCCACAAAGGCTAGTTTTCTGCACCTAGCAAAAGCCCTTAAGTGCAAACCCTGATATTTTTGGCCATTAGGATGTTTAGGTTATTGCCTTTTCCCACCAGATGGGAGACAATCAGATCGAGAGTTTTTGGTGTTTTTTTCGATTGTTGTCTGGGTTTTAAGGTGTTTTCGGTGACCAATTCGTTGTCGAAGCCTGTTTGGGGAAGCCGAGCTTTTCCCGGATGGTGGAATCAAACGTCCCGCTTTGCCAAGTCCCTGCTGCTTTGTAGCAGCCTGCTGATAGCGTTTGCTGCACCTGCACAACAGGATTTCGCAGCGCCGGGTGCCAGCATCTCTGAGCAGGAGCTTCCGGCACAGGGTTTGGAGACTTACCGCAATATTCGAAAAGGTGGACCATTTCCTTTTGGTAAGGACGGTGTGGTGTTTGGTAACCGGGAGCGTTTGCTTCCGCTGCAAAAACGTGGTTTTTACCGGGAATACACCGTCCGAACTCCGGGGGAACGCAATCGCGGACCCCGAAGAATTGTGTGTGGTGGACCAGCAACAGTACCTGAAGCTTGTTACTACACGGCCGATCACTATGCGAGTTTTCGCAAGATTGTGCCCTGAGTTTTTGTTTTTTTTGAGAAAGTGAATCGGGGATGGACACGCCACTTCGAACTGTTAGAACGAATATCGTTCAATCGATACGCGCTTTTCGCGTGTCGGACTTGCAAGATGCAGCCCAAGATCTGGGCCAGCATTTTCTGTACGCCAATCTGGGAAGCGCCCAGACCAAGCAAGATGTTTTGGACATGATCGGCGCCCAGTTCATGCTGTCAGCCAATGCTGGCAAGAATTTTGACGCTTTGTATGACAATATGACCGACCCGCTGCACAAATCGGGCCCTCAGCCCGGTTTTTTAGCTGTGCTCGAGCATATCCCGGCCAATGTCAAGTTTGACAAAGAGGCTCGCGAGCAGTTGCTCGACATCTTCCGCGACACCGCCGATTACTGGGCGGACCGAAAGATACCGTTTAGATGCTTCTATTCTTTTCTGTAGCCCGTTCTGCACAAACCAGCCAAGCAGAACGGGCGAATCAGGCAAACAGCGGTACCGAGGCACAAAGCACGGCCGGAACCGATTCAACAGGGATTGCGGAAAAGCTGCCCGGTGATTTTTTAATTGACGTATCGCCCTTGGCTTTGCGCATGAGCAGCCCGTTTAACGCAGGGTACTGGTTGGCGGCGGCATAGGCTGCGGTCGTCCGCCTTGGCGCCGCGCGCGCTAAATAGAAAAAAGCCCGTTTATCGACGGGCTTTTTTTGTGACTTCTTTGCTTGACCCGCCAAGCAAACCTAGATTGCTTCGCCTCTTTGGGGCATTGCGCCCGATAAGCTGAAGGTTGAGGTTGAGGCTCGCGGCGAATTGCCCACGTGTTCCGCCTGGCGGTCGGCGTGGTAACTGGAGCGCACCATGGCGCCCACTGCCGCGTGTTTGAATCCCAGGGCGTAAGCCCGGGCTTCCAACTGCTTAAAGGTATCCGGATGCACATAACGGCGCACCGGCAGGTGGCTGCTCGATGGCGCCAGGTATTGGCCGATGGTCAACATATCAATATCGTGGCCTCGCATGTCCTGCATGACGGCCATAATTTCTTCGTCGGTTTCCCCTAATCCCACCATCAGCCCGCTCTTGGTGGGAATTTCAGGAAATTGCGCCTTGAATTTCTTGAGTAAATTGAGGGAAAACAGATAGTCTGAACCAGGCCGAACTTCTTTGTACAAGCGCGGCACGGTTTCAATATTGTGGTTCATCACATCAGGCGGCGCGCTTTGCAGGATTTTGAGGGCGCGATCATCCCGACCTCGGAAATCGGGCACCAGCACCTCAATGCGGGTAGCCGGTGAAAGTTCGCGGATTTTTTGAATGCACTGCACAAAGTGGCCGGCGCCGCCATCTCGCAAATCATCGCGGTCTACGCTGGTGATCACCACATAGCTCAGCCGCAGCGCAGCAACCGTGCGCGCCAGGTTGTCTGGCTCATGCACGTCCAAAGCGTCGGGTCGCCCATGGCCTACATCGCAAAACGGACAGCGGCGGGTGCATTTGTCGCCCATGATCATGAAGGTGGCGGTGCCCTTGCCAAAGCACTCACCGATATTGGGGCAGGAGGCCTCTTCGCAGACGGTCACCAATTTATTGGCCCGCAAAATGTCCTTGATCTCATAAAAACGCGTGCCGCTGGACGCAGCTTTCACCCGGATCCAATCGGGCTTTTTCAAAACTTCTGCGGCTTGCACTTTGATGGGTATGCGTGCCAGTTTTGCCCCCGCTTTTTGCTTGACCAAAGGGTCGTAGGCGGGACTAGTCGGGCTGGTAGGGGGCATGGGGGCTTTCACGGGGACAGGGCGCTTTGTAAACGTGCAGCGAGTAGTGCCGCAGCTTCTTTCCAAGAGACGGCAATGCCGATTGTAGAAAGATCAACCGTGCGTAAGCCCGCGTAGCCGCAAGGATTGATCAAATCAAATGGCGCCAGGTCCATGCCCACGTTCAGCGCCACGCCGTGGTAAGTGCAATGCCGGCTGACCTTGATACCCAATGCTGCGATCTTGCCTAGTCCGCTGAAATCCGGTGCTGCGCCAGCCGGCGAGGGTGTCAGGCGGCCATGGGCACCCGGATCTTCTGGCCGGACATAGATGCCGGGCGCCCCGCGTACGCGGTGGCCGGTCACCCCCCACACACCGAGACTGCGGATCAGCGCTTCTTCAATGCGGAAAACATATTCTTTGACGAAATAGCCCGAGCGCCTTAAGTCCAACAGGGGATAGGCGACTACCTGACCGGGACCATGGTAGGTAATTTGGCCGCCCCGGTCTGTCCGGACAAGCGGTATATCTGCAGTGGCCAGCAGGTGCTCGCTACGGCTGGAAATGCCTTCGGTAAAAGTCGGCGGGTGCTCGCAGACCCAAAGTTCATCGGTGGTGTGTGGTTGGCGTGCAGCGGTGAAGGCCTGCATGGCCTCTAGCGTAGGTCGGTAGTCGACCCGGCCCAGCATAACAATCCGCATAGGTGCCTATGGTTAAAGGGCAACTTTGACCATCGGGTGTCCGGTCAGTGCCAAGTACAAGCCGTCCAGTTGCGCGCGACTGGTGGCGCGCACGATCAGGGTAATGCCTAGGTATTTTTCGGTCTTGCTGGCTCGTAGCTCTAGTTTGTGCACGCCGAATTCAGGATCAAAATCTTGTGCAAGTCGGACCATGGTGTCCACAAATTCAGGGTGACGCTGGCCGATAACCTTGACTGGGAAATCACAGGGGTATTCGATCAAGGAGTCACTTGATACCGCTGGCGCCACAAAAGGGTTGGTCTGGGAGGCAGTAGGACTTTTGTTCATAGGCAGATTATCGAGCTTGCTTGGATCGCGGTGTACTGGTAAGCCACACAACAGGAACTTAAATAAAATTGTTATACACTCGGAGGCTCACACATTTGTTCAGGCTTACCGGGGTGTCAAAAAAAAAGACGGAATTTTTAGGGGGTCATACAGATCCCTGGCACGAAGATTCTGACGAGAGTTTTGTTACGCTCGACGCCGCGCAGGCGCAGGCCTTGCGTGAACGACAACCGGGATGGTCAGCATTTCAAGTCGTCGCGCTACAAGCGCTATGCGGTTTGGTGCTTGCAGCGATAGCGGAGCTTGTTAGCGAGCGGGGCTGGTCGGTCGCGTATGGTGCATTTTCGGTCGTTCTTCCCAATGCCTTATTGGCGCGTGGAATGACGCGAAAATCTACGTCGAATAACGTATTGTCCGCGGTGTCCGCTCTGTTAGTGTGGGAAATGGTCAAGGTGGCTTTGACGCTAGCGATGCTGTTTGGCGCGCCTTGGATTGTGAAAAATTTGAGTTGGCCTGCTTTAATGGTGGGCTTGGTGTTAACGATGAAAGTGCACTGGCTGGCCCTGGCGATTAAGCCTATGCCAGCGGTGCCAAACCAAGTCTAGGACCCTAGGATATATGTCAGCTGAACAAGGACCGAGCGCCAGTGCGTACATTGGCCACCACCTGACCCATTTGCAAAACAAACAAATGGTCGGCATCGTCGACTTTTCGGTATTCAACATGGATTCGCTTTTTTGGGCGATCTCTCTTGGTGTATTGGGCTGTTTTGTGATGTGGCTGGCTGCTCGGCGCGCGACCGCTGGCGTTCCGGGCCGTTTGCAAGCCGCCGTTGAATTGATGGTCGAAATGGTGGACGCGCAAGCCAAGAGCATTGTTCACAATGCAGAAAGCCGTAAGTTTGTCGCTCCGCTGGCACTGACGGTGTTCGTTTGGATTTTCCTGATGAACGCCATGGACTTGTTGCCGGTCGACCTCATTCCCTTGATTTGGGAGGTCGTCTTCACCGCCAATGGTGGCGACGCCCACCATGCCTACATGCGCGTGGTGCCCACCGCTGATTTGTCTGCGGCCATGGGGCTTTCGGTTAGCGTGTTGTTGATCTCTCTGTATTACTGCATCAAGATTAAAGGTTTGGGCGGCTGGTTGCACGAATTAATCACCGCTCCCTTTGGTAACCACGTCCTGCTCTACCCCTTTAACTTCGCCATGCAGATGATTGAATTTGTGGCAAAAACCGTGTCGCAAGGCATGCGATTGTTTGGCAATATGTTTGCGGGCGAGCTGATCTTTTTACTGATCGCACTCATGGGTGGCGCTATCTCTTTGTCTTTCACCGGCATTGCTTTGTCCCTTGGGCACATTGTTGCGGGTACGGTCTGGGCCATATTCCATATCTTGATCATTACCCTGCAGGCTTTCGTGTTCATGATGCTGACCCTGGTGTATGTGGGTCAGGCGCATGACCACCACTAATTTTGTTTTTCGTTTTTTTTAAGGAGCTATCATGGAAGTTATCAGTTTTGTTGCGCTTGCCGCAGGTTTGATCATCGGTCTTGGCGCTTTCGGTGCCTGTATCGGCATCGGCATTATGGGCAGCAAGTATTTGGAAGCGGCCGCACGCCAGCCCGAGTTGATGGGCGAATTGCAGACCAAGATGTTCTTGCTTGTGGGCCTGATCGACGCTGCGTTCATTATCGGAACGGGTATCGCGCTCTGGTTTGCCACTGCCAACCCGTTCCTCGGCCAGATTGCAAATCTGCCTAAGTAATTCCCCTGTTCAGTGAGGGCCGGGGCCGCATTGTGGCCACGGCTAACCGAATAAATTCGGGAAAGGACGAGAAGTGAGTATTACTGGCACGCTGATTATTCAGATGATTGTGTTCCTGATATTGGTCGGGTTCACGATGAAATACATATGGCCGCCTCTGGTCAAAGCCCTTGACGAGCGCGCAGAGAAAATTTCGCATGGCCTGGCCGCTGCCGAGCACGCGAAGATTGAGCTCTCTAAGGTACATCGCGAGGTTGAGACGCAACTCGCAGCGACCCGGTCTGAGTCGGCGGCAGTGCTGGCCGATGCTGCACGACGCGCTCAGCACATCATTGATGAAGCCAAGGCGCGCGCCGCCCAGGAGGGTCTGCGAATCATCGCTGCGGCTCACCAAGAGGCTGCGCAAGAGGTAGTGAAACTGCGTGAGTCTTTGCGGCATGATGTGGCGGCCCTGGCCGTAAAAGGTGCAGAGCAAATCCTGCGTAAAGAAGTCAATCCGCAAGTGCATGCCGACTTGCTGGAACGCCTCAAGACCGAACTCTAGAGGCTGGCATGGCTGAACTTGCAACCATTGCTAGGCCCTATGCGGACGCGCTGTTCAAGGCGAGTGCTGCGCACCTGCAGGCTACTTCTTTGTGGCTAGATGAAATTGCGGCCCTGGCATCCGACCCTCAATTGCAGCACTTTGCCAGCAATCCGAAGGCGACGCGCGCCCAGATTGAGGGCTTGCTCAGCGTCAGTGCGCAGGCGCCCAACGCGGTGCTCGCTGGCAATTTTTTGCTTGAAGTCATTGATAACAGCCGTTTGAGTGCCTTGCCCGAAATTGCTGCCCAGTTTCGTAAGCACATGAATACCCAATCGGGTGCATCGGATGCGGTGCTGTACAGCGCTTTTGCCGTTGACCCTCAGGTCTTGGACGGTGTGCGCCAAACCTTAGAGAAGCGTTTTGGCCGTAAATTGCACATTACCGTGCAGATTCAAGAAGACTTGATCGGCGGCGTGCGTATTGCGGTCGGCGACGAGGTGTTAGATACCTCTGTCAAAGCCCGCTTGGAACAAATGAAAGTGGCGTTGGCTGCGTAAGCGGCTGATGTCCGGGATTTAGTCTTAACAAGAAAGAGGGAAAGAGTAATGCAACTCAATCCGGCAGAAATTTCCGAGCTCATTAAGAGCCGTATCGAAGGACTTGCGGTCAAGGCCGATGTCCGTAATGAAGGTACCGTTATTTCGGTTACCGACGGTATTGTTCGCTTGCACGGCCTATCCGACGTGATGCAGGGCGAGATGCTGGAATTCCCTAGAAACACCTTCGGCTTGGCGCTTAATCTTGAGCGCGACTCCGTCGGAGCGGTGATTTTGGGTGACTACGAGCATATCTCGGAGGGCGACACCGTCAAATGCACCGGCCGTATTCTGGAAGTGCCCGTCGGCCCCGAGCTCATTGGTCGCGTGGTCAACGCCCTGGGCCAGCCGATTGACGGCAAAGGCCCAATCAACGCCAAGATGACCGACGTGATTGAAAAAGTTGCGCCTGGTGTCATTGCGCGTGAGTCCGTTAGCCAGCCGATGCAAACCGGCCTCAAGTCGATTGACTCCATGGTCCCGGTTGGCCGGGGTCAGCGTGAGTTGATTATTGGTGACCGCCAGACGGGCAAGACCGCCGTCGCGATTGATGCCATCATCAACCAAAAAGGTCAGAACATGACCTGCGTGTATGTAGCGATCGGCCAGAAAGCCTCGTCTATCAAAAACGTCGTGCGCGCCTTGGAGAAAGCCGGCGCCATGGACTACACGATTGTGGTGGCTGCATCCGCTTCTGAATCGGCTGCCATGCAGTATGTTTCGGCCTACTCGGGTTGCACCATGGGTGAGTACTTCCGCGATCGCGGTGAAGATGCTTTGATTGTGTATGACGATTTGTCCAAGCAAGCCGTGGCTTACCGCCAAGTGTCCTTGCTGCTGCGTCGCCCACCCGGCCGTGAAGCCTACCCTGGCGATGTGTTTTATCTCCATAGCCGTTTGCTAGAACGCGCTGCCCGGGTTAATGCCGACTATGTCGAAGCCTTTACCAAAGGCGCAGTCAAAGGTAAAACCGGCTCACTGACCGCACTGCCGATTATTGAAACCCAAGCCGGTGACGTGTCTGCTTTCGTTCCGACGAATGTGATTTCGATTACCGACGGCCAGATCTTCTTGGAGACCTCGCTGTTTAACGCAGGTATCCGTCCTGCGATTAATGCCGGCATCTCGGTGTCCCGCGTCGGTGGCGCTGCACAAACTAAATTAATCAAGAACTTGTCTGGGGGTATCCGTACGGACTTGGCGCAGTACCGCGAATTGGCTGCTTTTGCGCAGTTCGCGTCCGACCTGGACGAATCCACCCGCAAGCAACTCGACCGCGGTGCCCGCGTGACCGAGTTGTTGAAGCAAGCGCAGTACAGCCCCCTGACCATCAGCTTGATGGCGGCCACCTTATTTGCGGTCAACAAAGGCTTCATGGACGATATCGAGATCAAGCAGGTCTTGGCGTTCGAGCGCGAGTTGCACTCCTACCTCAAAGACAAGCACGCCAGTTTGCTGGTTAACTTGGAAGCCAACAAAGCCATGGACAAGGATGCCGAGGCGGAGCTGACCGCCGGCCTGAGCGCTTTCAAGAAGACTTTTGCTTGACCGCCGCTGACGCATACAGGAGCAACTGATGGCAGCAGGCAAGGAAATACGCGGCAAGATCAAATCGGTGGAAAACACCAAGAAGATCACCAAGGCCATGGAAATGGTGGCGGCGTCCAAAATGCGCAAAGCGCAGGAGCGCATGCGTGCGGCGCGCCCTTACAGCGAGAAGATCCGTAACATCGCGGCCAACCTCAGCTTGGCCAACCCGGAATACGTGCATCCATTTATGCAAGTCAACCAGGCCAATGGTGCGGGCTACATTGTGGTCACCACCGACAAAGGCTTGTGCGGCGGCCTCAACACCAATGTGTTGCGTAGCATGCACCACAAGATGCGCGAGCTGCAAGGCCAGGGTCTGCAGCCGCAAGCGGTGGCAATCGGCAACAAAGGCTTGGGCTTTTTGAACCGATCTGGTGTCAAAGTGCTGGCCCAAGCGGTGCAATTGGGTGATACACCGCATTTGGAAAAGCTCATCGGCCCTGTCAAAGTCTTGCTGGACGCCTATGTGGCAGGCGAAGTTCGGGTGATTTATTTGTGCTTCACCCGCTTTATCAACACCATGAAGCAAGAGCCCGTGGTGCAGCAACTGCTGCCGCTGTCTGCCGAATCGCTGAACAAGCATGCCAGCGGTGTAAGCTGGGATTACATCTATGAGCCTGAGGCCCATGTGGTGATCGACGATTTACTTTTGCGCTACGTTGAAGCCTTGGTGTACCAAGCCGTGGCCGAAAGCATGGCTTCCGAGCAGTCGGCACGGATGGTGGCGATGAAGTCTGCGACTGACAACGCCGGCAGCGTTATTAGCGAACTCAAACTGATTTACAACAAGACGCGTCAAGCTGCGATCACCAAGGAATTGTCCGAGATCGTCGCAGGCGCGGCTGCTGTCTGATTTTTAATTTTGGAGCAAAACAACATGGCTCAAGCAAGCACGGGCGCAGGCGTCCAGGGAAAGATTGTTCAATGTATTGGTGCCGTGGTGGACGTCGAGTTTTCTCGCGACCACATGCCCAAGATCTATGACGCATTGAAGCTCGAAGGCACTGCGCTGACATTGGAAGTTCAGCAACAACTCGGTGACGGCATTGTCCGCACCATTGCGCTCGGTAGCTCGGACGGACTGCGTCGTGGCCTCATGGTGGTGAACACCGGCGCTGCGATCACCGTGCCGGTTGGCAAGGGCACGCTGGGACGCATCATGGACGTGTTGGGTAACCCCATCGACGAACGCGGCCCTGTGGACCAAACACTCACCGCTTCAATTCACCGCAAAGCGCCAGCGTACGACGAGCTGTCGCCTTCGCAGGAGCTGCTGGAAACTGGAATCAAAGTG
Source organism: Rhodoferax sp. (assembly GCA_040400575.1). Classification (GTDB taxonomy): domain Bacteria; phylum Pseudomonadota; class Gammaproteobacteria; order Burkholderiales; family Burkholderiaceae_C; genus Allorhodoferax. The sequence continues at coordinate 144,826 of JBBAPX010000005.1, read as the reverse complement.
ATTGACTTGGTTTGCCCATTTGCTAAGGGCGGTAAGGTCGGCCTGTTCGGCGGCGCCGGTGTGGGCAAGACGGTGAACATGATGGAACTGATCAATAACATCGCCAAAGCGCACAGCGGTTTGTCCGTGTTTGCCGGCGTGGGTGAGCGTACCCGCGAAGGCAATGACTTCTATCACGAGATGGCTGACTCCGGTGTTGTGAACCTCGAGAATCTCGAAGACTCCAAAGTGGCCATGGTCTATGGTCAGATGAATGAGCCTCCCGGCAACCGTTTGCGCGTCGCCTTGACCGGTCTGACGATTGCCGAATCCTTCCGTGACGAAGGCAAAGACGTGTTGTTCTTCGTGGACAACATCTACCGCTACACACTGGCCGGTACCGAAGTGTCCGCGCTCTTGGGGCGCATGCCTTCTGCCGTGGGTTACCAGCCGACGCTGGCCGAAGAAATGGGCCGTTTGCAGGAGCGTATTACCTCTACCAAAGTGGGCTCCATCACCTCCATCCAAGCCGTGTACGTGCCAGCGGATGACTTGACCGACCCCTCACCTGCTACCACCTTCGCCCACCTGGACTCCACCGTGGTGCTGTCGCGTGACATCGCCTCGCTGGGCATCTACCCTGCGGTCGACCCTCTGGACTCGACCAGCCGCCAGCTCGATCCTTTGGTGGTCGGTGACGAGCATTACGCAACGGCCCGCGCTGTGCAAGGCACCTTGCAGCGCTACAAAGAATTGCGCGACATCATCGCGATTTTGGGCATGGACGAATTGGCGCCTGAAGACAAGCTGACCGTGGCACGGGCCCGCAAGATTCAGCGTTTCCTCTCGCAGCCCTTCCACGTGGCTGAAGTGTTTACCGGCTCACCAGGTAAGTACGTCACGCTGGCCGAGACCATCCGCGGTTTCAAGATGATTGTTGCTGGCGAGTGTGATCATTTGCCAGAGCAAGCCTTCTACATGGTCGGCAACATCGATGAAGCCTTCGAAAAAGCCAAAAAGGTCTAAGCCATGAACACCATCCAGGTTGATGTGGTGAGCGCGGAGGAGTTGATCTTCTCCGGCGTCGCGCGCTTTGTAGCGCTGCCTGGCGAAGCCGGTGAAATCGGTGTGTATCCGCGCCACACGCCGCTAATCACCCGCGTAAAGCCCGGCTCGGTGCGCATTGAATTGGCTGACGGTGGGGAAGAGTTTGTTTTCGTTGCGGGAGGCATTATTGAAGTGCAGCCCGACAGCGTGACCGTGCTGTCGGACACCGCCATCCGCGGCAACGACCTCGATGAAGAGCGCGCCAATGCTGCCAAGGCCTTGGCCGAAGAAGCCTTGCGCAATGCCAAGTCCGATGTAGACCTTGCGGTAGCGCAGTCTGAATTGCATACCCTGGTAGCGCAAATCGCCGCCTTGCGCCGCTTCCAAAACAAGCGCTGATGCCTCATCAAGTCGATTTGCAAACCGCCTTAGGGCGGTTTTTGCATGGTGGCTCAGCATGAATTACCGCGCCCCCCCATGGCTGCCAGGTGGGCATCTGCAAACCATTGTCGCGGCCAAACTGGCGCGCTCTTATGGCGGCGCGCGCCCTGTATTCGTGCGAGAGCGTTGGGCCACGCCGGACGCCGACTTTATCGATGTCGATTGGCTCGCGTCCAAGCCCATGGCCAAGGCGCCACTGTGGGTCATGTTCCACGGCTTGGAAGGATCGTCGTCCAGTCATTACGCGCTGGCCTGTGCCGACTATGCGCGCGAGCAAGGCTTAGGCTTTGCCGTAGCCCACTTTCGGGGTTGCAGCGGCGAGCTTAACTGGGCACCACGAGCCTACCACTCGGGGGACTATGAAGAGATAGGCTGGATATTGCAGCGATTTGCCAGCGTGCACAACGGCCCGATTTGCGCTATCGGTATTTCACTGGGCGGCAACGCCCTGATGCGCTGGGCCGAGGAGGCTGGTCACAGCGCAAGCGCTAGCGTGCGCGCGATTGCGGCCGTTTGCTCGCCATTGGACTTGGCAGCCAGCGGTGCAGCGATGGGACGAGGATTTAACCGTCAGGTTTACACCCGCATGTTTTTGCGTAGTATGAAGCCCAAAGCCTTGGCAAAATTGAAGCAACATCCCGGTCTCTTTGACGCCCAGGCCTTGATGGCAGCGCAAGACTTGTATGCCTTTGACAATATCTTCACCGCACCCCTGCATGGTTTCAGAGACACCGAAGACTATTGGAAGCGCGCCTCGGCCCAAGCGCATCTGGCTGCGGTGCGCGTGCCAGCGCTGGTGATCAACGCGCGCAATGACCCCTTTATCCCCGCCGATTCATTGCCTGCCCTGCATGAAGTTGGACAATACGTACGTTTGCAGCAACCCGACCACGGTGGCCACGTCGGCTTTGCCGCAGGTATGCCGCTGGGCCATTTAGGTACCCTGCCGCAGACTCTGGCACGGTGGTTCGATCAACACGCACGCTAGGGCATTACAGGCATGGACGATATAGTTAAACAGGCGATGGCCAAATGGCCCAATGTCCCTCATTGCTACAGTTGGCTCGGCCTTGACGCACGCGGCAACTGGTATATGCGCGATGATCGGACCCAGGCCATCGGCAGCTTTGCCAGCGGCCTGACTGGCGCCAAAGGCTCCATGCTCAAGCATGAAAAGCTGATCGACTTCATCGAGCGCAACTACGCCGCAGATGCCCAAGGCTGCTGGTATTTTCAAAACGGTCCGCAGCGCGTGTACGTCGAGTTGGAGGCTACGCCCTTTATTTGGCGCGTCGATGCCAAGGGCGCGGTCACTTCCAGCGCAAATCAAACTGCTTCGCTGGTTCAGCTCTTGATGGATGAACGCGGTTGGCCTTATTTGCAGACGTCGCTCGGTTTTGGATTGGTGCACACCCAGGACGTTGCCAGTTTGGCGCAGGCGCTGGAAGAACAGCATTGGCCGATTGAGGAAGTGAGCGCAACCCAACTCCCCGCGCGCTTTGGCTACCAAATGAGTCCGGCGGCACTGGAAATCAAAAGATAAAGCCAGACTCAAGCCATCTACGTGGCTTGAACCGCTATTTTGCAGGCGTAAAAAAACCGGTCTAAAGACCGGTTTCTTTGCGATATCAAAGTCACCTATTTGGCGGCTTCAGGCTGAGTTGGCTCTGGGAACTTGGCACCGCCTGCATTAACCAAATAGACCACGGCGCGTGCAATTTCAAAATCCGCGTAATCGCCACCGCCTTGGGCGCCCATGGCATTTTTACCTTTGAGTGCCGAATTCCAAAGGGCATCAAAACCTGTTTTGATCCGTGGCGCCCATGCAGCTTTGTCGCCAAACTTAGGCGCACCGGCTAGGCCATTAGCATGGCAGGCCGCGCATTGGGCGTTGTATACCACCTCGCCGGTCTTCATTTCGCGGTTTGCGTCACGGATTTCCACGGCGCCTACTTTTTGGATGCGCTCTTCCAGCGATTTCTCGACATTGGTGGCGCCAGCGGCGGGCTTGTCATGCGAGGTCACGTAATAGACCAGTCCGATGATGATGAAAATCGGAATGACAAACGAGAAAAACACAGCCATCAAAAGTTGTCGGGGGGATTTAATCGGACCGGTGTGGTCTTCTTCGGTATGGCTGGTGTCGCTCATGGAGTCCTCTAATAGGCTGTGGCCAGGTAAAACAGCCCCCGATTATAGGCGCCCATAGGGTGAAACAACCTACAATCATGGGCTTAGGGCGCGGCTGTAGCTCAGTGGATAGAGTATTGGCCTCCGAAGCCAAGGGTCGTGGGTTCGATCCCCGCCAGCCGCACCAGTTCGGTCGCCCCATCGCTTGCCAATGAAGGCGCCGAAGGCGAAAACTCAAGCCGTTTTGCGCCCCAGTACGGCTTTCAACGCCACCCCGGTGTGCGTACCCAGGCGCACCACCTCCTCCGGGCTGGCGCCGGCGACAATCCGTCCCCCTTCTTTGCCGCCTTCGGGGCCCAGGTCGATAACCCAATCGGCTTCGGCGATCACGTCCAAATCATGCTCGATGACCACCACGCTATGGCCGGCGCGCACTAGTCGGTGCAGCACTGCGATGAGCTTTTCCACATCGGCCATATGTAGGCCCACCGTCGGTTCGTCCAGTACATACAGCGTGTGCGGAGACTTCTGGCCGCGCCGGGTGATGTCGTCGCGCACCTTGGATAGTTCTGTCACCAGTTTGATACGCTGCGCCTCGCCGCCGCTTAAAGTGGGCGAGGGTTGGCCCAGCGTCAGGTAGCCCAGGCCCACGTCTTTAAGCAATTGCAAGGGGTGCGCAATGACCGGCATGGCTGCGAAGAATTCAACCGCTTCGTCCACTTCCATTTGCAACACTTCGCCGATGTTTTTACCACGCCAGCTCACCGCCTGGGTTTCCGGGTTGAAGCGCGCGCCTTTGCAGGTTTCGCACAGCACTTTCACATCGGGCAAAAAGCTCATGCCAATGGTACGTATGCCTTGGCCTTCGCAGCCGGGGCAGCGGCCTTCGCCGGTATTAAAGCTAAAGCGGTTGGCGGCATAGCCGCGCGCCTTGGCTTCTAGTGTGTCGGCAAACAATTTGCGAATCGTGTCCCAAAAACCAATGTAGGTGGCAGGGCAGGAGCGCGGTGTTTTGCCAATCGGTGTCTGGTCCACTTCCAGCACGCGGTCCACACTTTCATAGCCGCTGATGGCCTCGCAGCCGATCAAGCCCGGCGGGCGTCCAGCCGCGTGCGCATCACGCCCGGCTTTGGTGGCGCGCTGCTGTACCAGCGCCTGCACATTGGCCAGCAAGACATCGCGCGCCAGCGTGGACTTGCCAGAACCGCTGACGCCGGTGATGGCCACCAAGCGCTGCAAGGGGACGGCTGCGGTGACGTTTTGCAAGTTATGCATTTTGGCGCCCTGTACCGATAACCATTGCACATCGCTAGGCAAGGGCGGCGCAATGTCTTGCAACTTGGCAGCTGCTGCCTTTGCGGCTTTCGCTTTAGAGCCGGATTTGGCGGGCGGGGCGCTATCGCCGCCTTGCGCTGATGGCTTGTGCCCCACGATGGCTGCAGCGCAAGCGGCCAGCAGCGCGGATGCGCCTGAAGTCGCCACAAAACGCCGTGGCTCCATAGGGTGCAACATGGCATGGAGCAAATAGCGCCCGGTTTGCGATTCAGCTTGGGCTTGCACATCGGCAATACTGCCTTGCGCTACCAGACGTCCGCCGCGCTTACCCGCGCTGGGGCCAATGTCGATGATGTGGTCGGCAGCCCGTATGGTGTCTTCGTCATGCTCTACCACCACCAGGGTGTTGCCTTTGTCGCTCAGGCTTTTCAAGGCACCGAGCAAAATTTTGTTGTCGCGCGCATGCAGGCCGATGGTGGGCTCGTCCAGCACATAACACACGCCTTGCAAATTGCTGCCCAATTGCGCCGCCAAACGGATGCGCTGCGCCTCGCCGCCGCTTAAGGTGGGAGCACCGCGGTCCAGTGTTAAATAACCGAGCCCCACCTCTTCCAAAAACTCTAGGCGACTGCGGATTTCGGGAATCAGGTCACGGGCAATATCAGTTTCACGTTGGCTGATGGCGCCGCCTACTTGCAGGCTTTGCACCCAGGCGCGGACTTCGCTCACCGATAGCGACGCAATGTCTGCAATTCCCACGCCACCAAAAAGTACGGCGCGTGCCGTGGCGTTCAAACGCGTGCCCTGGCAACGCGGACAGGCGGTGTCGGCCAAGTCTTCCACATCAGCTTCGGCAAAGGTATGTTCGCGCCCGCCCTTGTCTTCGCGCACTGTGTCGTCAAATACCTTGCGTTGCTCTTTGGTCAGCGCCAGTCCGGTACCCACGCAATCGGGACACCAGCCGTGTTTGCTGTTGTAGCTGAACAGGCGTGGGTCCAGCTCGGTATACGAGGTCGAGCAAACCGGGCAGGCGCGTTTGGTGGAAAACACCTCTACCCGACCGATACCCGCTGTGCTGCTACCGGCCTGCATGGCGCCGTGTAAATGGTCCAGGCCGCTCAGCACATGTACCACGCCTTTGCCATGCGTTAAGGCCTGGGCCAAACCGGCGCGCAGCGTGGCTTCGTCTGCGGCTTTGACATCCAGGCTCAGCACCGGCAACTCGATATGGTGCTCTTTAAAACGGTCTATGCGGGGGAAGCTATTGGTGGGCAAAAACTCGCCATCGACCCGTAAATGCGTATAGCCGCGCGGACGCGCCCAATCGGCCAACTCGGTGTAAACGCCTTTGCGCCCAACGACCAAAGGCGCCAGCAAACCAATGTGTTGCCCGCGGTAAGTTTTGAGCAATTGCGCAGCAATGCTGTCCGCACTTTGTGGCGCAACGGCAGCTCCATCTTTAATGCAGTGTTGCGTGCCTAGCTTGACGTACAGCAAGCGCAAAAAATGCCAGACTTCGGTGGTCGTGCCCACCGTCGATTTACGCCCGCCGCGGGACAAACGCTGCTCAATCGCCACGGTGGGCGGAATGCCATACACCGCATCCACCTCGGGCCGGCCCGCCGGTTGCACGATGGAGCGCGCATAAGCGTTCAAGCTTTCCAAATAACGCCGCTGGCCTTCGTTGAACAAAATATCAAAAGCCAGTGTGGATTTGCCCGATCCGCTGACGCCGGTGACTACGCTGAACTGCCCGCGCGGAATATTCACCGACAGCGATTTCAGGTTGTGCTCTTTGGCGTTGACGATGCGGATATTGTTATCTGATGCAACTCTTGCGCGTGTATCAGTATCCGCTGCCACCAGGTACTTGACGCTCGGCTCGGCTACTTCGTGCACCACGCCCATGCTGGCCGCATAGTCGCGTAAGGCTTTGCCGGTATGGCTGCTGGGGTGCAGCAGCAAATCTTCCGGCGTGCCGCAGGCGACTATTTCACCACCGGCATCACCGCCTTCGGGGCCGAGGTCGATCAGCCAGTCGCTAGAACGGATGACATCCAGATTGTGTTCAATCACCAGCAGCGAATGGCCGGCGTCCAGCAGTTTGCGCAGGGCGCGCATCAACTTGGCGATGTCGTCAAAATGCAAACCGGTGGTGGGCTCGTCCAGCATGAATAAAGTGCCACGGCGGGCCATAGGCTGGCGGCTATTACTTGCGGTTTTTGCCGCCTCGGCCAAAAAGCCGGCCAGCTTCAGGCGTTGCGCCTCACCGCCTGACAAAGTGGGCACCGGTTGGCCCAGCTTCACATACTCTAGGCCCACATCGACAATCGGTTGCAGCGCGCGGATTACTTCGCGGTCTTGTGCAAAAACGGCTGCCGCTTCGCTCACCGTCAGGTCCAGCACATCGGCGACGTTATAGGCCTTCAGCAGGCTATCGCCGCCGCTACGCCGTTCAATCGTCACTTCCAAAATTTCAGGGCGATAACGCTTGCCGTTGCAATCGGGGCAACGCAAATACACGTCGCTCAAAAACTGCATCTCAATGTGTTCAAAGCCTGAGCCGCCACAGGTCGGGCAGCGCCCGTCGCCGCTGTTGGAGCTGAATTTGGAAGCGGTGTAGCTGCGCTCTTGCGACAGCGGGGCGGTGGCAAAAAGTTCGCGGATTGCATCCCAGGCGCCCACGTAACTCGACGGGTTGGAACGCGCGGTTTTACCGATGGGCGACTGGTCCACAAACACCACTTCGCTGAGCATGTCTGCACCCAGCAATCGGCTGTGCAGACCCGGCGTATCCGTGGCCTTGCCAAAGTGGCGCAAGAGCGCCGGCGCCAGCACATCCTGCACCAGCGTGGATTTGCCCGAACCGCTGACTCCCGTTACGCAGACCAGGCGCTGCAAGGGGATTTCTACATCTACATTTTTCAGGTTGTGTTCGCGCACGCCTTCGAGCACTAGGCGCGGCGTGTTATCGCCCACCATGCGCTTAAAGCCCATGCCCACCTGTTTACGGCCGCCTAGGTAGGCGCCGGTCAGGGTATCGGCTGATTTCAAGGCTTCGGTACTGCCGTCAAAAACGATTTGCCCGCCTTTTTCGCCAGGCCCCGGACCCATGTCCAGCATACGGTCGGCGGCCAGCATCACTGCCGGGTCGTGCTCGACTACCACCAGCGTGTTTCCAGCATCGCGCAGGCGTTGCATGGCCACGATGATGCGGTGCATATCGCGTGGATGCAGGCCGATGCTGGGCTCATCGAGCACAAACAAGGTATTGACTAGCGAGGTGCCCAATGCGGTGGTGAGGTTGATACGTTGCACCTCGCCGCCGCTCAAAGTGCGGCTTTGCCGGTCCAGGGTCAGGTAGCCAATGCCCACGTCGCACAGGTATTTCAGGCGGGTACGGATTTCGTCCAGCAGCAGCCTTAGGGTTTTGTTATCCGCCTCTGAATGGGTGCTGGGGCTGGCCGACTCTGGCGCGCTTGGAGCAGGCACTCCCGGCCCACGCGCTTCCAGGCCCACTTGCAAACGGTCGAAAAACGCGCGCACACGGTCCAGCGGTAGCAGCATCAAATCATGCAGGCACAAACCGGGCAGGGCCTGCAGTTGCGCCACGGTCCATTGCACTCCCTGGGGCAAAAAGCGCTTGGCGGGTGCTAGCACCGCGTCCGCATCGGCTTGGCTGCCCACGCGCCACAACAGGCTTTCGGTTTTCAGCCGGGCGCCTGCGCACACACCGCAGGGCGTATAGCTGCGGTACTTGGACAGCAGCACCCGGATGTGCATTTTGTAGGCCTTGCTTTCCAGGTATTCAAAAAACCGGTCCACCCCAAACCAATGCTGGCTCCATTTGCCATCCCAGTGCGGCGAACCTTTGAGCACCCATTGCTGCTGCGCGGCACTGAGCTTGTACCAAGGTGTGTCACGCGGAATGCCCTCGGCCTCCGCATGGCGCATTAAATCATCCTGGCATTCCTGCCAAGCCGGGGTTTGCATAGTTTTGATGGCGCCTGCGCGCAGGGTCAACTTGTCGTTGGGAATCACCAAGCCGTAGTCCACGCCCACCACCCGCCCAAAACCCCGGCAGGTCTCGCAAGCACCCACAGCCGAGTTAAAAGAGAACATGGAGGCGATGGGCTCCTGGTAGCGCACATCGCTTTGCGGGCAATGCAGCCCGGTGGAAAAAGACCATACTAAATGGGGGTCTAAATGGGGGTCAGACCCCAATAGATCTGGTTTATCACTGTCCGGCGCCGGGTACACATGGACCCGCCCACTGCCGCGTTTGATGGCTAGCTCCAGGGCTTCGAGCACGCGGGCTTTGTCGGCGCTTTCGATACGGAATCGGTCGGCCACCACGTCCAGCACCCGACGCTCCCCCGACACGCGCTCGCCATGCACACGGGTAAAACCGCTGGCGCTCAGCCATTGGCTTAGTTCCTCTGCGCTGGTAGCCAGTGGCAACTCTACGGGAAAGGTGACTACCAAGCGCGGATTACCGGCTCGCGCGGCGCGGCGCATGAGCTCGGCATAGATGGACTCGGGCGTGTCGTGTTGCACTGCTTGGGCGCTGACCCGGTCAAACAACTGCCCTGCGCGGGAAAACAGCAGTTTGAGGTGGTCGTTCAGCTCCGTCATGGTGCCCACGGTGGAGCGGCTGGAGCGCACCGGGTTGGTCTGGTCGATGGCGATGGCCGGGGGCACGCCCTCCACCTTGTCCACCGCTGGCTTGTCCATACGGTCCAGAAACTGGCGCGCATAGGCGGAAAAAGTCTCTACATAGCGGCGCTGGCCTTCGGCATATAGGGTGTCAAAGACCAGGCTGGATTTACCCGAGCCACTGGGGCCTGTGACCACCGTCAATTCGCCGGTGCGAATATCCAGGTCCAGGTTTTTTAAATTGTGTTGCCGCGCTCCGCGAATGCGGATGGTGCCCTCGGACATAGTAAGGCGCTCCAACAAAGTAGGGGAGCAGCATTCTAGGCAGTGCGCGCCGCTTTAAGCCGGGTCGAGGACATTCATGCGGCAGGCGGCAGCCTATTTCGCCTCGCTGGCCGTGGCAGCAGGCACAGGCTTCTCAACTTCGGCCGCGACAGGCGCCTGCTCGCCATGCTTTTCGCCGCCCATATCAATATCGCCACCCTTACTCAAAATATACAAAGCCAGGGCTGCGAACAGAGCAAAGCCCACTACGATTTTCCACATCGTGTTTCTCCCAAAAAATAGGCCCTCAGTCTGAGGGCCCGTCCGGTGTCCCGGCACCATGCCGGAACTTCCAGAGCAAAAAGCGGTTGACGATCAGTCGTTGGCGTAGATATCCACGTCCTTGGTTTCCTTGATGAACAAGCCACCAATGACCACGGTAGCCCCCGCGATGATGATCGGGTACCACAAGCCGTTGTACATATTGCCGGTCTGCGCCACGATGGCAAACGCCGTGGTGGGCAGCAGGCCGCCAAACCAGCCGTTACCAATGTGATAAGGCAGGCTCATTGAGGTGTAGCGGATACGCGTGGGGAACATTTCCACCAACATCGCTGCGATGGGGCCGTACACCATGGTCACCAAAATCACCAAATAGGTCAGGATGATGACCACCGAGACTTTGTCAAACTTGGCCATATCCGCTTTGGCGGGGTAACCAGCCGCTTTGAGGGCAGCCGACAACTTTCCAGAGAAGGTAGCGTCCTTGGCGGTTTTTTCGCCACTCAAAGCCTTCACGCTGGCGGTCGCTGCAGCAATTGCTTTGGGATCTTTAGGATCTGCGGCATTGAGGGCTTCCAGTTTGGCTTGCGCCGCCGCTTTGGCCGCCGCAATGTCTTCCGGGGTGACCACGGTCGTCACTTCGGTATCGCCCACTTTGATGACCGCAGCTTGACCGGCCGGGGCAACGATGTTGTCATAGCTCACCGAAGCCGAAGCCAGTTTTTGCTTAGCAATATCGCAAGACGAAGTGAACTTTGCAGTGTTGGTAGGGTTGAACTGAAAGGAGCACTCAGCCGGATCTGCAGCCACGGTTACTTTTGCAGTTGCTTGTGCGGCTGCCAGATCCGGATTGGCGGCTTTGGTCAGTGCGGTGAACACCGGGAAGTAAGTCACTGCCGCCAAAAAGCAACCCGCCAAGATGATGGGCTTGCGGCCGATCTTGTCAGAGAGTGTGCCAAAAATGATGAAAAATGGCGTGCCGATGATCAAGGAGATGGCCACCATGATGTTGGCGGTCGTGCCGTCCACTTTCAGCGCCTGCGTCAGGAAGAACAGCGCATAGAACTGGCCGGAGTACCAGACCACTGCCTGGCCTGCGGTCAGGCCCACCAAAGCCAAGATCACGATCTTGAGATTTTTCCACTCGCCAAAGGACTCGCTCAAAGGCGCTTTAGAAGTTTTGCCTTCGGCCTTCATTTTGGCAAAGGCGGGCGATTCATTCATGCTCAAACGGATGTAAACCGAAACGGCCAACAACAAAATGGACACGATGAAAGGCACGCGCCAGCCCCAATCGGCAAAGGCTTCTTCGCCGATGGCGGTACGGGTGCCCAGAATCACCATCAAGCTCAGGAATAAGCCCAGAGTCGCGGTGGTCTGAATCCAGGAGGTGTAAGCACCCCGCTTGCCATGCGGCGCATGTTCGGCGACATAGGTGGCTGCACCACCGTATTCACCACCCAGCGCCAGACCTTGCAGCAAGCGCAGCGCGATCAAGATGATCGGTGCTGCAGCGCCCCAGCTGGCGTAATTGGGCAGGATGCCGACCAAAAAGGTTGAAGCGCCCATGATCAGAATGGTCACCAAGAAGGTGTACTTGCGTCCGATCATGTCGCCTAGGCGGCCGAAGAAAATCGCGCCAAAGGGGCGTACGATAAATCCGGCAGCGAAAGCTAACAGCGCAAAAATAAAGGCAGAGCCTTCATCCAAGCCGCTGAAAAACTGTTTAGCAATGATGCTTGCTAAAGCGCCGTAAAGGTAAAAGTCATACCATTCGAAAACCGTGCCCAGCGAGGAAGCGAAGATAACCTTCTTCTCTTCTGCGGACATCGGGCGTGCTTCTGCTGTAGCCATATGTGTCTCCAATCATTGAAAACTCCCGCGCCGGGAGCTGTCTGTATTCTTGGAGAAGGCACTGACCCTGCTCTTACGTGAAAATAACAGGGGCTTGCGTCAAACTTACCCCATACTGACCAACTAAGGTCAAACCCTCGCGTTGGCTTCCGCGATGCGGCAATTCACGTTTTGTTGCGCGTGATGCCGGAAGGCAAGTGTTTTGCAGCATTCCAAGCAGCGTCGGAAATGCAGGCGGGGTCTTCTAGATAAGCGCGCAGCATCGGCAAGGCATCCATGCCCCAAAACACCTTGTCATCCACCTGGTACGAAGGGACCCCAAAAACGCCTTGTGATAAAGCGTGTGCCGTATGCGCGATCAGCATGTGCTTGACTTCATCCGAACGCGGATCGCGTGCGGGTGCAAGTTGCTCGGTCAGGGTTTGCAGGCGCTGCGCATCGGCCGCGTCCGCACCGCCTTCCCAGACGTGGCGAAAAAGGGTTTCGCACACATAGCGACTCGGGTAGCCCTGGGGGTCGGTGGCTACGGCCAGCCGCAATAAGCCTAAGGGATTGAAAGGATGCGCTGCCGGTAAGTCCAGCACCGTGCCCTGGCGCTGAGCCAGCCATTGTGACTGACGGTACACCCATTCGCGCTTCATGGGCACTTCAGCTGGACCGAGGTTGCCGTTGTGTTTTAGGAGTCCACCAAAAAGTACCGGCTGGTATTGCACCGCGTAGCTGAGGCCTTCCAAGGCGCGCGGCAATTCCACAAACGCCAGATAGGCGTAGGGCGAAATAAAGTCCAGATAAAAACGGATGTGTTTCATGGTGCGGTTTCCAAGCGCCGTGCAATCTTGCCCCAGACCGCGCGTTTTTCATCATCATCGCTGTTGGACCAGGCGCCGACTTCTTCTAAGGTGCGCAAACAGCCGTAGCACAGGCTGCTGTCGGGGTCGATCTTGCACACCGATATGCAGGGTGATGGCGGCGCATAGCGGCAGGCCAAGGCCTCGGGCACACGCGCAGCAAGCAGCTCTTTGTACATGCGCACCGGGTCGCGCCTGCGTGCCGCTCGGTCGGGTCGTGCAGGGCGGCTTGGGTCGATCATGCCGCTGCCCCACGCCGTGTCAGCAGGGCACGCGCTGCGCGCGAGCCGCTGGGTCTTTGCAAGTAGCTGCTGATGAACTCGCCGGCATCGATCAGCAGGTCCAGATCGATGCCGGTGTCTATGCCCATGCCGTGCAACATATACACCACGTCTTCGGTCGCCACATTGCCGGTTGCGCCTTTGGCAAATGGGCAGCCGCCCAGGCCAGCCACCGAGGCGTCAAACTGGTGCACGCCCATTTCCATCGCGGCCAGGGTATTGGCCAGCGCCTGCCCATAGGTGTCATGAAAATGGCCGGACACATCAGCTAAAGAAAAATGCTGCAAAGTCGCTTCAAACGCGGCCTGTACTTTGCGCGGTGTACCGACGCCAATGGTGTCGGCGACACCGATGTGCTGCACACCAATGCCGCGCATCAGGCCTGCCAGCGTGGCCACGCGCTCTGGGGCAATTTCGCCTTCATAGGGGCAACCCACAGTACAAGACATGGCGCCGCGTACGCGTAGGCCAGCGGCCAGCGCGGCCTGCACCACCGGGGCAAAGCGGTCTATGCTTTCGGCAATTGAGCAGTTGATGTTTTTGCGGCTAAAGGCTTCGCTGGCAGCGGCAAAGACTACGATTTCATCGGGCTGTGACACCAGCGCCGCTTCAAAGCCTTGCAGATTGGGCGTCAACACCGAATAGCACACGCCGCTTTGGCGCTGCAAGCCGGCCATCACCTGTGCGTTATCCGCCATTTGCGGCACCCATTTGGGGCTGACAAAACTGGTCACCTCAATGCCGCGCAGACCTGCGGCCTGCAAGCGGTGCACCAGCTCGATCTTGACGGCAGCGGGCACGGGTTGTTTTTCGTTTTGCAGCCCGTCGCGCGGGCCGACGTCGATGAGTTGGACTTTGGAGGGGTAATGCATGGGGGAATCGGGTAAGGGCGGATTATCCCGCGAGTGACAAAGCTATGCGGCTCGGCGGGTAATAGCCAGCCTTGGGTTTTCGCGGGACATTCGCTAAGGCGCAATGAGCGCAAACTGATGGTGATGCTGCCCAGTCCGATCGCAGTCGGCACAGTTCGCGCTCAATAGCCTCGCGCCCGGTCCACCACGCCCTCAATCGGCTCGCCTTTTTGCAGTGCCCGGATTTTGGCCACAATTTGTTGTACCGTGTCTTGCAGCACGGTGCGCCCCGCAATATGGGGGGTAACCGTCACACGCGGGTGGCGCCAAAACGGGTGTTCGGCAGGCAGTGGTTCGGTGCGAAACACGTCGAGCGTGGCGCCGGCCATCTGCCCGCTGTCTAGCAGCGCGAGCAAGTCTTCGTCCACCACATGCCTGCCGCGCGCGATATTCATGAGGTAGGCGCCAGGCCGCAACTGCGATAAGGTGGCCCGGTTCAACAGGTTTTCGGTTTGCGGTGTCAGTGGCAGCAAGTTCACCAGTACGCGCGTGCCCGCCAGAAACTCTGCAAGCTGCGCCTGCCCGTGCAGACAGCGTACGCCGTCCACATGCCGCTCTGTACGGCTCCAGCCCAGTACCGGAAATCCAAAGCTCCGCACCGCGCGCGCTACTTGTTCGCCCAACACGCCCAGGCCCAAAATGCCCACGGGAAAATCCATCCGATCCAGCACGGGTGGATCCTGCCATAGGCCTTGCTGCGCCTGCGCCTCAAAAAGCGCAAAGTCGCGCGTATGGCGTATCAGCGCATAGCACACGTACTCGGCCATTTGCACGCCCATGCCGGCATCATTCAGGCGCACGATGGGCAAATCGGCACGTATTTGGCGCTGTAACAAGGCATCGACACCGGCGCCCATATTGAAAACCGCTTTCAGCCCGGTCTGCTCGTCAAAGAACTGCTGCGGCGCAGCCCACACTATGGCGTAGTCAGCGCGTGCCGCGCCGCTATGCCACACCTCGACCTGCGCCTGGGGCACATGCTGCCGCAAAGCCGCCAGCCAGGGTGCGGGATCGGTCTGCGCGCAAAAACTGATATGCATGTCAGAAGTCCTTAAAGCGCTTGAAAAAATTTGGCCGTGCCGGGTTTTGGCAATTAGCCTGCCAGTGCACCAGCCTGCATGCGCAGCAGTTCCGCGCCTTCGCTCACTTGGTCGCCCGGAGCAAACAGCAGTTCTTGCACGCAACCGTCAGCGGGCGCCACGATTTGGTGCTCCATCTTCATGGCCTCCATCACCGCCAGCGCCTGCCCTTGGCGCACCTTATCGCCCGCTTTCACCGAGAAAGACAGCAACTTGCCCGGCATAGGCGCAGTCAGGCGCCCTACATCGGTCGGTGCCACTGCTGCATGTGCGAGGCGGTCTGTCGCTTGTAACTGCCTTGCGCCTTGGGCGGTAAACACATGCAGCTGGCTTCCTTGCAGGTACACATGCACTGTGTGCCTTTGCCCACTTAGCGACACTTGCATACCGCCCTCGGGCAAGGCGGCATAGGCGAAAGCGCTGTCTAGGCCTGCGCATTGCAACTGCAAATCACCATAGCTGCCCCGTGTCAGCACCGCGCTGTGGGACTGGCCATCGGCCTCCAGGTCGAATACGCGACGCATGGGTGCATGCGACTGCCAGGCGTCGGTAGCGCTCCAAGGGTCTTGCCAGACACCTGACAGGGCGCTTGCGTCGCATGCCTGGGTGTGCAACACCTGTGCAATCCAGGCGGCCACCGCCAAATCCAGGGCTACGGTTTCCTGATGGAAGAGCTGCGTTGCTTCTCGGGCAATCAGGCTGGTGTCCAAGTGCGCCTGGGCAAACGAGTCACTGCGCACCACCTGCCGCAAAAACTGCACATTAGTTTTCAGGCCGACGATATGGGTTTGCGCCAGCGCCGCGTCCATGCGCGCCAAGGCTTCCTGCCGGTCTGCGCCATGCACGATCAGCTTGGCCACCATGGAGTCGTAAAACGGGCTGATGGCATCGCCCTGGCGCACGCCCGAATCTACGCGTACGGCGGCGCGCATAAAACTGCTGTGCGCCGGTAAACCATACACGGCCATGGAGCCGGTGGAGGGCAGAAAGTCCTGGTCCGGGTTCTCGGCGCAAATGCGCGCTTCGATGGCGTGTCCGCCGATGCGCAAGTCGGCTTGTTGCCAGGGCAGCGGCTCACCGCTGGCCACGCGCAGCTGCCATTCCACCAAGTCCAGGCCGGTGATGGCCTCGGTAACAGGGTGCTCTACCTGCAAGCGCGTATTCATCTCCATAAAGAAAAACTGCATTGACTCCGGCTGGTCGTAGCCGCTTTGTTCGACGATGAATTCCACCGTGCCCGCACCTACATAGTTCACCGCACGCGCTGCTGCCACGGCGGCGGCGCCCATGCGCTGGCGCAAGGCCTCGCTCATGCCCGGGGCGGGCGCTTCTTCCAACACTTTTTGGTGCCTGCGCTGTACCGAGCAGTCGCGTTCAAACAGATACACGCAGTTGCCGTGCGTGTCGGCAAACACCTGAATCTCGATATGGCGCGGACGCTGCACATATTTCTCGACAAGCACCGCATCATTGCCAAAACTGTTCTTCGCCTCGCGCTGGCAGGACGCCAATGCGCCAGCAAAATCGGCGGCCTTCTCGACCACGCGCATACCTTTGCCACCGCCGCCTGCGCTGGCCTTGATCAGTACCGGGTAGCCTATGCCATCGGCCGCTGTTTGCAGCACGTGCGGGTCTTGGTCTGCGCCGTGGTAGCCGGGCACCAGGGGCACGCCCGATTGCTCCATCAATTGTTTGGATGCCGCCTTCAGGCCCATGGCTTCAATCGCAGAAGCTGGCGGCCCTATGAACACCAAACCGGCATCCGCACAGGCCTGAGCAAAGTCGGTGCTCTCGCTCAAAAAGCCATAGCCCGGATGCACCGCTTGCGCGCCCGTGGCTTTGGCAGCAGCCATGATTTTTTCCCAGCGCAAATAGCTGTCCCGCGCCGCGCTGGCGCCGATATGTACCGCCTCGTCACAAGCCTGCACATGCTTGGCGTTCGCATCCGCATCCGAATACACCGCCACCGTGCGAATACCCATGCGCCTGGCCGTGGCCGCCACCCGGCAGGCGATTTCACCCCGGTTGGCAATGAGGATTTTTTTGAACATGGGTGTCCTTAGGCATTGGGTTGGTTTTCTGCTTGCAACATGTAAACCATGTCGAGTTCAGGCGCTGGCTGCCCCATGGCGGTCAAGGCGGCGGTGATTTGTCCACGGTGGTGTGTGCGGTGATTGAACACATGCGCCAGCGTCGCAGCAAAGGGTAATGAGTGCAAGAAAATCTGCATGGCCCAGGCGTTGTAGCGCGCCAGCGTCTGAAAATGTTTTACGGAGTCCATCGCCGGTATCCCCTAGTGCGGCACGACCTGCAGCCCGCGCAAGACGGCCATCACATCGAAATCGGTATCGCGGTGCAACAGCATGTGCCCATGCGCAATGCAATAGCTTGCTAGCAACACATCGATCGGGCTACGCACCGTGTAACCCTGTGCGCGCAGGGCACTGTAGTGTTGGGCTGCACGTAGTGCGTTGTCCAGGCCGCCAATTTCAACGACATCCAAGCCCAACAAAAGGCCTCTGGCACGCCGCTGCGCTATGGGCGAGGCGAAACCGCGCATCACCTCAAAAACCACCAGATCGGCTACGCCCAAGTCCACCGGGGCATCGCCGCCCTGTAACCATGCGACGAGTTGCTCCACAGGCCGATTGTTGGCGCCGCGAAAGTAATCAATCCATACGCTGGAATCGACCAGGATCACTTGGTGCGGCCTCGTATGGCAGGCTTTGCCTTGGCGTCACGCGCCGCCGCGACCATGCGCACGGACTCAGGTGCTTGCGCTACATCAAAGGCGGCGGCAAGTGCATTGGCCTGCGTAGCCTGTTGCGCGCGCCATTGGGCCCAAGCTTCGTCCGAATCATTCCAATGCAGCGTGCCACGTGCGGCCAACAAAGCGTCATACGCCTTGCCGCGCTTGATCATGCGCAGGCCTTCTTCCACAGCCTCGCGCTTGGTCTTGAAGTTGCCCACAGCCATAGCTGCTTCCATGAGCTTGTCGTCGATTTCAATATTGGTTCGCATACCCAGCCCATCAATGTGTATAAAAAGTAGAAATCATACACACTACATCCGGAATACCCCAAACTTGGTATCGGGAATTGGGGCGTTCAGGGAGGCGGACAGCCCCAGCGCCAGCACCCGCCGGGTATCTGCGGGGTCGATGATGCCGTCGTCCCACAGGCGGGCGGTGGCGTAATAGGGGTGACCCTGCACTTCGTATTGGTTGCGGATGGGGGCCTTGAAGGCCTCTTCTTCCTCTGCGCTCCAGGTACTGCCCTTGGCCTCCAGCCCGTCGCGTTTGACGGTGGCGAGTACGCTGGCAGCCTGTTCACCCCCCATCACGCTGATACGCGCATTGGGCCACATCCACAAAAAGCGCGGGCTGTAGGCGCGTCCACACATGCCGTAGTTGCCGGCGCCGAAACTGCCGCCGATGATGATGGTGAATTTGGGTACCGCCGCCGTCGCCACGGCGGTCACCATTTTGGCGCCGTTGCGCGCTATGCCTTCGTTTTCATACTTGCGCCCCACCATAAATCCGGTGATGTTTTGCAAAAACACCAAGGGGATTTTGCGCTGGCAACACAGTTCAATAAAGTGCGCACCCTTCAGGGCCGACTCGCTAAACAATATGCCGTTGTTGGCGATGATGCCGACCGCCATACCTTCGATGTGCGCAAAACCGCACACCAGGGTGGCGCCAAAGCGGGGCTTGAATTCATGCAGCTGCGAGCCGTCCACAATGCGGGCAATAATTTCGCGTACATCAAAAGATTTGCGCGTATCGGCGGGAATAACGCCATATAACTCCTCGGCCGCAAACAGGGGCGCTTGTGCTGCGCGCAATAGGGCTTGCGGATGTTTGCGCTGGTGTAAATGCGCCACCGCCTCGCGCGCCAGAGCCAGTGCGTGCAAATCGTTTTGCGCCAAATGGTCGGCCACGCCGGATAAGCGGGTATGCACATCGCCACCCCCCAGATCCTCGGCGCTGACCACCTCGCCGGTCGCGGCTTTGACCAAAGGCGGGCCACCCAAAAAAATCGTACCCTGGTTTTTGACGATGATGGTCTCGTCGCTCATGGCGGGCACATAGGCACCGCCGGCGGTGCAACTACCCATCACCACTGCGATTTGCGCAATACCTTGCGCGCTCATATTGGCCTGGTTGAAAAAGATGCGGCCAAAGTGGTCCCGATCCGGAAACACCTCGTCTTGGTTGGGCAAATTAGCGCCGCCCGAGTCCACCAGGTAAATACAGGTTAAATGGTTTTGGGCCGCAATCTCTTGCGCGCGCAAATGCTTTTTCACCGTCATCGGGTAATACGTGCCGCCTTTGACAGTCGCGTCATTGCACACCACCATGCAGTCCACGCCGCTGACCCGGCCAATGCCGGCAATCAGTCCGGCGCCGGGTGCATCGTTGTTGTACAGGTTCAGGGCCGCCAGTGGCGCCAACTCCAGAAAAGGCGTGCCCGGATCTAGCAAATTAAGCACCCGCTCGCGGGGTAATAACTTGCCGCGCGCAAGGTGCTTGGCCCGCGCCGCCTCGCCGCCACCCTGGGCTACTTGGGCTAATTGCTGTCGCAAATCATCTAGCAGCGCGCGCATAGCCGCTGCGTTAGCCGCAAAGTCAGCAGAGCGGGGATTGAGTTGGGAGCTGAGGGCTGGCATGGGGCTTTCCTGTGTGAAGCCGCATTTTCACCGACTGCCAGCAAAGCGCAGAGTTATCGCCACGCCCTAACTAAGCAGCATCGCCAGTAGCCCCGCCGTCGAGCCATCCAGTCCGCTGGCATCGCCGCTGTGCAGGCGGGGCGCAATGTCTTTGGCAAGCACTTTGCCCAGTTCTACGCCCCATTGGTCAAAGCTGTTGATGCCCCACAGCGCGCCGCTGACAAAGACGCGGTGCTCTTGCAGCGCGATCAGGGCGCCCAGGCTGGCAGGGGTCAGATCGTCGAGCAGCAGCACAGTGCTAGGCCGGTTGCCGGGAAAGTGTTTGTGCCCGCCCACGTCCGACTTGCCTTGCATCAGCGCCTGGGCTTGCGCCAACACATTGGCCAGTAGCAGCTCGTGGTGACCTTCCAGCGTGTGGCGCGCTTTTTTCACCGCGACAAATTCCACTGGCACCACGTCCGTGCCTTGGTGCAGCATTTGGAAATACGCGTGCTGCCCGTTGGTGCCTGATTCACCCCAAGGGATGGGCGAGGTGCCAAAGGGCACTGCCTCGCCGCTGGCATCCACGCGCTTGCCATTGCTTTCCATTTCCAGTTGTTGCAAATACGCAGGCAAGCGGCGCAAAGCGCTGTGGTAGGGCGCGACCGAGCGGCTGCTAGAGCCATGGAAGTTGCGGTACCAAACGTCGAGCAAGCCCATGCGTACTGGCGCGTTGGCAGCCAGCGGCGCGCTGCAAAAGTGTTTGTCCATGGCGTGTGCGCCAGCCAAAAATTCGCGGAAACCGGCTGCGCCCACGGCAATCGCAATCGGTAAGCCGATGGCCGACCACAGCGAATAGCGTCCGCCCACCCAGTCCCAAAAACCAAAAGTGGTGTCAATGCCAAATTCCTTGGCCGCTGCCACATTGGTGGTCAGCGCGGCAAAGTGGCGGGCGATGTTCTTGCCGCCGTTGGCCTCAAACCAGCGCTTGGCCGAGGCCGCGTTAGTCATGGTCTCGATGGTGGTGAAGGTTTTGCTAGCGATCAAAAACAAGGTGTTTTCAGGCTTCAAGCGAGCCAGCGTGGCGGCCAACTCATGGCCATCGACGTTGCTGACGAAATGCATGCGCTTGCCCGGGTGCGCAAACGCATGCAAGGCCAGCACCGCCATTTGCGGCCCCAGGTCCGAGCCGCCAATGCCGATATTCACTACGTCAGTAATCGCTTCGTCAGCCCGCACTTTTTCGGCATAAGCCAGCATGGCGTCCAGGGTGTCATGCACCTTGGCCAGTTCTGCCGCTTCGTGTGCGCTGCCGGTGGTGGCATCGGCGGGGGTGCGTAAGAGCATGTGCCAGACTTCGCGGCCTTCGGTGGTATTGATTTTTTCGCCGCTAAACATGGCCTCGCGGTGCGCGCTTAAGGAACATTGCTCGGCCAGATCTAGCAACAGACTTTCGGTCGCTGCATCGATACGGTTTTTGGAGAGATCGACAAACACATGCGGCGCGCTTTGCGAAAAACGGGCAAAGCGCTGGGCATCGTCTGCAAAGGCCTGGCGCATATCAAAGTCTTTGCCATACCCGGCAAAGTGGGCTTGCAAAAGGCCCCAGGCGGGGGCGCGGTCACAACGCGTTCGGGTCATGGGTATTCCTTTCTAGCGCGGGGCGGGGTGGCGAAAACGCCAGCAGTTGGACGCGGTCGTTCCAGGCTAAAGCAGGGCGAAGCGTTTACGTGCATTAGGCCGCAAGCATGAGTTTTTCGAGCTTGAGCGCATCGGCGCAAAACGCCCGTATGCCTTCAGATAATTTTTCAGTGGCCATAGCGTCTTCATTCAGCGCAAAGCGAAACCCTGCTTCGTCGTAATGCACTGCCGGTATGTCCATGGCCATCGCAGCGGGCGCATGCAAGCTGGCGTGCAGCGGCGCATCCGATGCCGCCAGTCCGGCCAGCAAGTCGGGGCTGATGGTCAACAGATCGCAACCGGCCAGTGCGGTGATTTGCCCGACATTGCGAAAGCTCGCGCCCATGACTTCGGTGGCAATGCCATGGCGCTTGTAGTAGTTGTAAATCTGCTTGACCGACTGCACGCCGGGGTCGTTGGCGCCCGCCATGTCCGCTTCCACCCAGGCGCTGCCCGCGCTCTTTTTGTACCAGTCGTAAATGCGCCCGACAAAGGGAGAAATCAGTTGCACCTTGGCTTGGCCGCAGGCGACCGCTTGGCAGAAAGAAAACAAGAGCGTCAGGTTGGTGCGTATGCCGGTCTGCTCGAGTTGGCTTGCTGCTTGAATGCCTTCCCAGGTGGCGGCGACCTTGATAAGAATGCGCTCTTTGGCAATGCCTTGCGCCTGGTACATCGCAATCAGGCGTTTGCCACGGGCTACGGTAGCAGAGGTATCAAAGCTCAGACGCGCATCGACTTCGGTGGACACACGCCCGGGAATGAGCGACAAAATTTCGCAACCAAAATGCACCAGCACATGGTCCATCACCTCGTCCAGCGGTTTGCCTTTGTGGGCCGCCACCTCGGCGCTCAGTATGGGCGCGTACTCGGGTTTTTGCACCGCTTTAAGTATGAGCGAGGGGTTGGTGGTCGCGTCCTGGGGCTGGTAGGCGGCGATTTGTTTGAAGTCTCCGGTATCTGCGACCACGGTCGTACATTGTTTTAGCGCTTCAAGCTGGCTCATGTTGATTCTCCGGTGAGGTGGTGGGCTTTCCAACGAGCCGGTAGCCCCTGGTGGGTTCCGGTATGAAACAAAGTTACAATAAATTTCCAATTTCTTGTAACTGTATTGTAGGTGTGGGCCATTATGAGCTTTGAACTAGTCCTTTTTGGCGGCACCGGCGACCTGGCTTGGCGCAAACTTATGCCCGCTTTGTTCCAGGCTTTTCGCCACGGCACGCTACCCGAAGGCGGTCGGATTATCGGCGTCGGACGGGATGCGCTGTCCCACGCGCAATACCGCGACTTGATTCAGTCGCGCTTTGACAAAGTGGAACTGGACAAACGCCCCAGCCCGGAAGAGTTTTCTCGTTTCGCCGCTTTGCTTGAGTTCGTGCGCATGGACTTGTCCCGTCCCGAGGACTATGCCGCTCTGGCCGCCCTGCTGCGCGAGCGCAATGCCCAGACGGTGGTCATGTACGTGGCCACAGCACCCTCTTTGTTCACCGTGGTCTGCGAGCAACTGGCTGCCGCTGGATTGAACACGCCGCAAACCCGCGTTGTGCTTGAAAAGCCCTTGGGACACGACCTGACCTCCAACCGCGCGATCAACCAGACGGTACGTCGCTATTTTGAAGAAAAACAGGTTTTCCGCATCGACCATTATCTTGGCAAGCCTGCCGTGCAAAACCTATTTGCCCTGCGCTTTGGGAATGCCTTGTTCGAGCCTTTGTGGCGTCGCGAACACATCGCCAATATCCAGATCACGATTGCCGAAGAGATTGGCGTGGAAAGCCGTGGCGCGTTTTACGAAACTACCGGCGCGTTGCGCGATATGGTGCAAAACCATGCCCTGCAATTGCTGTGCGCCATTGGCATGGAGCCGCCCATCAACGCGCATGCCGACGCCATCCGCGACGAAAAACTCAAGGTGCTGCGCTCCCTGAAGCCCTGGACGACCGAAACCCTGGGCAGCGACGTGGTGCGTGGCCAGTATGCGGCAGGCACCAGCGCGGGTAATCCGGTGCCGGGCTACCGGGAAGAAAAAGGCGTGGACCCGCAGAGCAATACTGAAACCTTTGTGGCGCTGCGCACCGAAATTGCGAACTGGCGCTGGGCCGGCGTGCCTTTTTATATACGCACCGGCAAACGCTTGGCCGGGCGCGATGCGCGCATCGTGGTCAATTTCCGGCCCACACCGCATGCCATCTTTCGCTCTGGCGCCAATGCCGGTAACCAATTGGTGATCAATTTGCAGCCCAAAGACGGGCTGGAACTGCATTTGCTTGCCCAGGGCCAGGACATGCGCGGCGCCAAAGCAGCTAACGCCTTGGCGCCGGTGCAACTGGACCTGGACTTTGCCAAGCGCTTTGGCTCGCAGCGTGTCGGCGCGTACGAGCGATTACTGCTGGACGTCATCGACGGGCGCTTGAACCTGTTTGTGCGCAGCGATGAGCAAGAAGAGGCCTGGCGCTGGGTGGAGCCCCTCATCAAACATTGGGCCGGCGACCCGCAAGGCCCGCGCCTTTATGCTTGCGGCACCTGGGGCCCTAGCGCTTCAAGCGCCATGATCGCCCGCGACGGTTTTTGCTGGGACGAAGAAAACTAGCCTGGCGCAGACTGGGCTGGCGCAAAGGAGAAAAATATGTTGGATCGCATCACCGCTTCGCTGCCTTCATTGGCACCTGCCGAGCAACGCGTGGGCAAGCTTTGCTTGAGCGATCCGCGCGCTTTTGCCAAACTGCCCGTCAGCGAACTGGCCGACCGAGCCCATGTCAGCAAGCCCACGGTGGTGCGCTTTTGCCGCAGCGTGGGCTACGACGGACTGGCTGATTTCAAGCGTAAGCTGGCCGGCACCATCAACGAAGGCGTGCCCTTTATCCATCGCAGCGTAGATGCGGACGACAAAATCGGCGATGTCATGGTCAAGGTCATCGACAACACGGTGGCGGCGTTTTTGAAATACCGCAATGAAGCCAGCACATTGGCCATGGAGCGCGCGGTGAACGCTTTGTTGGAGGCTTACCGCCAAGGGCGGCAGATACCGTTTTTCGGGGTGGGCAATTCGGGCATCGTGGCGCAGGACGGGCAACACAAATTTTTCCGCTTAGGCGTCAATACGGCCGCGTACAGCGACGGCCACATGCAGGTGATGTGCGCCTCGGTGCTGCGCCCGGGCGACTGCGTCGTCGTGATCAGTAATTCAGGCCGCACCCGCGACCTGATGGACGCCTGTGACATCGCGCGCAAAAACGGCGCCACTACCATTGTGATTACCGCCAGCGGATCGCCACTGGCCCATGCTGGCCATATTCACCTCAATGCCGACCACCCAGAGGGCTTTGACAAATACAGCCCTATGGTGTCGCGTCTTTTGCACTTGATGATTATTGACATCCTGGCCACCGCCGTGGCTTTGCGCATTGGCAGCACCACCTTGCAGCCCTTGCTCAGCGATATGCGCCAGAACCTGCGCAGCAAGCGCTACAGCTGAAGACGGCGTCTTAAGAGCCGTATTCCATAGCCCGGCGCTGGCGATCCACAAATTCCTGGTAGGTGTCGATGCCGCGCAATTGCAAAATCGTATTGCGCACCGCTGCTTCCACCAGCACGGCGATATTGCGACCAGCCACCACCTGAATCACCACTTTGCGCACTGGGATGCCGATCACATCCTGTGTCAAGGGTTCATGCGGCATACGCTCATATTCACGCTCCAGGGTTTCTTTGCGTACCAGGTGCACGATGAGCTTGAGGCGCATTTTCCGCCGCACAGCCGTTTCGCCAAAAATGGCGCGTATGTCCAAGAGGCCGATGCCGCGCACTTCCAGCAGGTTTTGCAACAAGTCCGGGCAACGCCCTTCAATCGTGGCCTGGTTGATGCGGTACAGGTCCACCGAGTCGTCAGCCACCAGGCCGTTGCCGCGGGAAATCAGCTCGAGCCCCAGCTCGCTCTTGCCCAGGCCCGATTCGCCGGTAATCAAAACGCCCAGCCCCAAAATGTCCATGAAAACGCCGTGCATGGACACGCGATCCGCAAAGTGTTTGGACAAATAGGCGCGCAGCACATCGATCACAAAGGCCGAGGAGCCTTGCGCCGCAAACATGGGTATTTGCGCTTCCTCGCACATGCGCAAAAGGCCCGGCGGCGGTATCTGGCCATCGGCCAGCACCAATACCGGTGGTTCCAAGGTCACGATGCGCTGGATACGCCGGGTGCTGTCTTCTTCGCTGGCATTGGCGATGTAGGCGATTTCGCGCTCGCCCAAAATCTGCACCCGGTAGGGATGGATGTAATTGAGGTAACCCACCAGATCGGCACCCGAACGGGCGGCGCGCACCGCCACTTCGTCAAAGCGCCGCTCGGACGCCCCTAAGCCCGCTACCCACTGCCATTGCAAACGACTGCGAAAGGCCTCGAAAAGGACGTCGGCACTGATGGCGTTGGGTTTCACAGCCTGGGTTCCGGTGGGTGGCCGCTGGGCTGGGGCGCCGCTGCTAGTGGACCTGGGCCGAGCGCCAGTTGGCCAGCAGGCCGTGCAGCTCCGTTGCGTCGGCGGTACTGGTCAAGCGCTTGCGCATATCGGCGTCGCTGAGCAGTTCGGCAATCTCGGACAGAATTTCTAGGTGCCGCTGGGTGGCAGCCTCGGGCACCAGCAAAAAAATCATCAGGCTCACCGCCACATCGTCCGGTGCGTCAAAGCCTATAGGGCGGGCC
This sequence comes from Rhodoferax sp., assembly GCA_040400575.1. GTDB lineage: Bacteria > Pseudomonadota > Gammaproteobacteria > Burkholderiales > Burkholderiaceae_C > Allorhodoferax. Next base: position 118,753 of record JBBAPX010000005.1, on the reverse strand, counting down.
AGTTGGAACACCGCTGCCATAGGTGACTTCAGGCCCTTGATGCGCCCGTGCGGAATCGCCACGCCATGACCCAGGCCGGTCGAGCCCAGCCGTTCGCGGGAAAACAGGCTGTCTGTCACCAGCGCCCGGCTCAGGCCATGCAGGCTCTCAAACAGCAGCCCAGCCTCTTCAAACGCGCGTTTTTTACTGGTAACGTCCACCTGCGCCAGCACATGCTGCGGGGGTAAGAGGGCTGCGAGTCGGTTCATCGTGGTGCGGATTATGCCCACAAAAAAACCGCCACTGGTGGGTGGCGGTTTCGCTAAATCCTCATGGCTGGAAAGTCTACATCAGGCGCTTGGGCGCGGCGTGGTGATGATCCTGAATGCGCTGTTTGTGACGCCCCACTTGCCGGTCGAGCTTGTCTACCAAATCGTCGACTGCGGCGTACAGGTCTTGGTGGGAGCTTTGCGCGAACATATCGTTGCCTTTGACATGGATATTGCATTCGGCGCGTTGCCTGCGCTCTTTTTCCTTTTGCTTTTCTACCGTGAGCAAGACTTTTACATCCACGACCTGGTCAAAGTGGCGCATGATGCGGTCCAATTTTTCGGTCACGTAACTACGCAGGGCCGGCGTTACTTCCAGATGATGGCCGCTGATTGTCAAATTCATAAATAGCCTCCAGTTGCTTGCTACACATCCGGCGACCTGGCGGTCGCCAGTCCAATTCCGCAAAGATTAGGTATTTTGCGGAAATCCCAACCCCACTATGCGCTTGTTTTCGGAAAAAAGCAAAGCTTTTCCGATGGGCTTATGCGGCCCGGGCTTGGCCCCTGGCGGCAGGCGGCACAAGGGTAGGTAGGCAGGCTGTAAAGCCTTCGGGAACCCGATGCTGCAGTGCGATAATCAGGGGATTGCCACTTTGGAGAGCATTCTTGGAACACTACCCTAGTTGGTAGCTTTCGGATGGTGTAGGCCAATAGGCCCTGTCGTTCGAAAGCTGCCGTATCCCCGCCGCAACCTCGAACCGTAGGCCCCGACCTTCAACCATTTGCCATGCTCAATATTTTCACCCTGGCCAACGGCCGCTTGTTCCAGGAAGAAATCGAATCCCTGGAGGAACTCTCCAAATTTCAGCCCATTTGGGTGGATTTGGAATCGCCCACCGTCGAAGAAAAACGCTGGATCAAGCAGTATTACGGCTTGTCCATCCCCGAAGACGCGATGGACGAAGACATCGAGGAGTCCGCCCGCTTCTATACCGAAGACAACGGCGAACTGCATATCCGCAGTGACTTCTTAATCGCTGATGAGAATGAACCCCGCACCGTGCGTGCCGCTTTTATTCTCAATCTGGTCAACGACAGCCTCAAAAGTAAAGGCGTTTTGTTTTCTATCCACGACGAAGACGTGCCAGTTTTCCGCTTACTGCGCATGCGCGCGCGCCGCGCACCGGGTCTGATCGAAGACGCCAAAGAAGTGCTGCTCAAATTGTTTGATGCCGACGCCGAATATTCGGCGGATACGCTCGAAGGCATTTACGATGATTTGGAGAACGTCAGCCGCAAAGTGCTGGCCGGCAATGTGACCGACGAAATCGCCGGCGAGGCCCTGGCCGCGATCGCACGCCATGAGGACATGAGCGGGCGCATTCGTCGCAACGTGATGGACACCCGTCGGGCGGTGAGCTTCATGATGCGATCCAAAATGCTCAACGCTGAGCAGTTTGAGGACGCGCGTCAAATTCTGCGCGACATTGATTCGCTGGACAGCCACACCGCGTTTTTGTTTGACAAGATCAACTTCTTGATGGACGCTACCGTCGGTTTCATCAATATCAACCAAAACAAGATCATCAAGATTTTTTCGGTGGCCAGCGTGGCTCTGTTACCTCCGACTTTGATTGCCAGCGTCTATGGCATGAACCTGAAGTTTCCCGAGCTGGAATTTTTAGGCGGCTGGAGCTACCCCTACACCGTGGCCCTGATGGTAGGTAGCGCCCTGGTGCCGATGTGGTATTTCCGCAAGCGAGGGTGGTTGAAGTAAGGCATTTTTTCTTAGCGCAGGCGATTGAAAAATTATCTGACTGCGCCGATTGTGGCTGGGGGTGTTGGCGAGCAAAGCGCTAATCTGGCATCTGTAGGCGTTGGTGCGGCAAATAAATTATCGAGAAACTTGGTGTCTGGCGCTTCTGGATCGGGTTGGATTACCTTTCCAGATACGTCGTCGGTTTGAGGTGCATGTCTTCTATCGTCATTTGCCGTAAAAATCCCGACGATTTCATTTAATGAATTAAATGTCAAGGGCGTTTTGATTAGTTCGGTATTTGCGTTCCATGGGCTGAATGCGCTCATGCCGCCATAGTCGCTATTCACGTTCCAGATGCTGCTAGCGCTATTTACCAACCCGTAATCCCCATCGGGTTTGCAAACGGAGTCCGCTTGGTCTGCGTCACAGGTCAGACATCCTATAAAAATAGTTGCCTGGTTGTTGGTTTTCCCTTTTCCATAGATGAGCAGGTTGGTACTACCAAATACGTTGTTAATTCCATTGACAACGATCGTACTAGTGGCGCTTGTCAATGTCCCGTTACTCACGGTAAGACTGACCTCGTAACTCCCGGATGCATCTATTGCGAAAGTCGGCTTTGAACTGGTCGGATCGCTCAGTCCCGTATCTCGAATGGTGATCAAAGGCTTTTTTAGGCTCCACGTGTATGTCAATTTGGCCGATTTCGGATCGGTGCTGCCGGTCCCGTCTAAGACCACTGTTTTGCCCACCATGACAGAATCTACCGCCTTGATGACTGCTACTGGGCGAGGGTCTTGAACCACGATGTTGCTGGCAGCCAAATCGGACTTCATCGTCATGAAATGGTCGATTGCCGATGCCAGCGTCACGGGCGATTTCGTAGCCGAGCCGGAGTTGGCTACCAAGGTGGTGAAGACCGGGTTGGCGCGAAATACCGCGGGCGATACATTGAAGTCGATAACTGCGGTGGCGGCAGCGTTTGCTGTATCCGGAATTTTGATGCCGTTACCCGGGGTGCCATCTTCGTCCAAACTTTGCAAAAACACCAGGAGATTGAGCACGGTGTTATTACCCATATCGGTGCTGTTAGCCAGGCTCAGAGGGGTAATGGTCTTAGTGGCGGGTGTAGACGGTAAGTTCACGGCTCCAACCGAAAAAGTAACCGTTTCACCGGCCAAATAATTAAATTGCCCATCTGCATTAGTCGTGCCCGACTGGGTAGTAGTTTTGTAACTTATGTTGGATACCGGTGAATCCAAAAATACGCCAAGTAAAACAGTTGGCGTATTTCCGCCTGTCGAAGGTGGAGTTGGGCTTACGCCAGTTCCGGGCGAACTTGTGCTGGCATCACCTCCTCCTCCGCCTCCACATGCGCCAAGAAGGCCAAAAAAGGCGCTGACCAGCAAAGTGCAAGCAAAGTTTTTCATGGGGTGTCAGTTTGTTGCCGGATAAGGGTGCGCAATAGCCTGTGTGCGCGCCGTTGCTGGGACAGCCCCGTCCGCTTTACGTTGCATTCAGGGATTTACATGAGGGTATATCGGCGCGATTGGCATCATCTTTATAGTCCGAAGAGACATAAATCTTATCGCTTAGGCGGCCCAAGCATGAAGATCAAGCTCGATGCGCCTTATGCCTAGACCATTCCTTTGGGCTTTATAAACAGATGCTTTCAACCATACCATTTACCAAGCTCACTGGCTTACTGGCTTACTCTACCGCCTTCACCATGTCTTCGACAACCTTCTTCGCATCACCAAACACCATCATGGTTTTGTCCATGTAGAACAACTCATTGTCCAGGCCGGCATAGCCCGCCGCCATAGACCGCTTGTTGACGATCACGGTTTTGGCTTTATAGGCTTCCAAAATCGGCATGCCGTAAATGGCGCTGCCCTTGATCATGGCCGCCGGGTTGACCACGTCGTTCGCGCCCAGGATGATGGCGACGTCGACCTGACCGAACTCGCCATTGATGTCTTCCATCTCAAACACCTGGTCGTAGGGCACTTCGGCCTCAGCCAGCAAGACGTTCATATGGCCTGGCATGCGGCCAGCCACCGGGTGGATGGCGTATTTCACGGTGATACCTTTGTGCGTCAGTTTTTCCGCCAGTTCCTTCACCGCATGCTGCGCGCGGGCGACGGCCAAACCGTAACCGGGCACGATGACCACGGTTTCGGCATTGCCCAAAATAAAGGCCGCATCATCAGCGCTGCCGCTCTTGACCGGCCGCTGCTCAGTGCTACCGGTAGCTGCTACCCCTGCCTCGCCGCCAAAGCCGCCCAAAATCACGTTGAAGAAGGAGCGGTTCATCGCCTTGCACATGATATAGGACAGGATGGCGCCGGAGGAGCCGACTAGCGAACCGGCAATGATCAACATACTGTTGTTGAGCGAAAAACCAATACCAGCGGCCGCCCAGCCCGAATAGCTGTTGAGCATAGAGACGACCACCGGCATATCCGCGCCGCCGATCGGGATGATGATGAGCACACCCAGCACAAAGGACAGCGCCAGCATGACCAAGAAAGCATCCCAGTTGCCCGTAAACATGAAAAACACGCCCAGGCCAACCGTGGCAACACCCATCAGTAAATTGAGCATGTGCTGACCGGCAAACACCACCGGCGCGCCTTGGAACAAACGGAATTTGTATTTGCCAGAGAGCTTGCCAAAGGCGATGACCGAACCGCTGAAGGTGATGGCGCCAATGGCCGCGCCCAGGAACAACTCTAAGCGGTTGCCATTGGGAATATCCAAAGTCCCCAAGCCTTGCGCCACGATGCCAAAAGCCGCGGGTTCGACCACCGCCGCAATGGCGATAAATACCGCTGCCAAGCCGATCATGCTGTGCATGAATGCGACCAGTTCGGGCATTTTGGTCATTTCGACCCGGTTCGCCATGATGGCGCCGCCGCCGCCGCCGATCACCAGACCGAGCAGTACCCAGCCCAGGCCGTCGGCATGGCCGGCCAGATTGACAATCAGCGCAGCGGTGGTCAGCACGGCAATCGCCATGCCGCTCATGCCGAACAAATTACCGCGAATCGACGTAGTCGGGTGCGAAAGCCCTTTAAGCGCCTGAATAAAAAAGATGCTCGCTACAAGGTAAAGAAGAACAACGAGGTTCATGCTCATTTTTCAGCTCCTGCCTTAGGGGCTTTTTTCTTGAACATTTCTAGCATTCGACGGGTCACTAGAAAGCCGCCGAAGACGTTGACTGCCGCCAGCGCCACCGCCAGCACGCCCATGGTTTTACCCAGCGGCGTGACGGTAAGTGCTGCCGCGAGCATCGCTCCGACGATGATGATGGCCGAAATCGCGTTGGTCACCGCCATCAGCGGCGTATGCAAAGCGGGTGTGACATTCCAGACCACGTGGTAGCCCACGTAGATGGCCAGTACAAAAATAATGAGATTGGTAACGGTGTGGTCCATGCTTATTTCCTTTTGACCTCGCCGCCCTGCGTCATCAGGCAGGCCGCTACGATGTCGTCTTCCATGTCAACGGTGAACCCTTTGTCCTTGGGCAACACCAGTTTCAAAAAATCCAGCACATTGCGTGCATACAGCGCCGAAGCATCTGCAGCCACTAAAGCGGGCAGATTGGTTTCGCCGACCAAGGTGACGCCGTGTTTGACCACGGTGCGGTCCGCTTCGGACAGAGGGCAATTACCGCCCACGCCATTGGCGCCTTTGCCGGCGGCCAGGTCAATGATGACCGAGCCTGGCTTCATGCTCTTGACCATGTCCTCGGTGATCAGCACCGGCGCGGCACGCCCAGGAATCAATGCGGTTGAAATTACCGCGTCGGCCTGCGCTACGCGCTTGGCCACTTCTATTTTCTGGCGCTCCAGCCAGCTAGGCGGCATGGGCCGCGCATAACCGCCCACGCCTTCTGCAGCTTCTTTTTCTTCTGCAGTTTCATAGGGCACGTCGATGAACTTGGCACCGAGTGATTCCACTTGTTCTTTGACGCTGGGGCGTACGTCCGAGGCTTCGATGACCGCACCCAAGCGCTTGGCGGTCGCAATCGCCTGCAAACCGGCGACACCCACGCCCAGAATGACAATACGCGCGGCCTTGACGGTACCGGCGGCGGTCATGAGCATAGGGAAAAAACGCTGGTATTTGTCAGCCGCCATCATTACCGCCTTGTAGCCGGCGATATTGGCTTGCGAGGACAACACATCCATGCTTTGCGCACGGGTGGTGCGCGGTGCGGCCTCTAGCGCAAAGCTGGTGAGGCCAGCCGCTGCGATGCGCTGCAAGCCTTCGGCGTCAAACGGGTTGAGCATGCCCACCAGTGCGCTGCCGGACTTCATGTGTGGCAACTCGGCGGCCGACGGTGCGCGCACTTTGAGCACTAGTTCGGCACCCAGGGCGCCAGCGGCGTCGCCTATCTGCGCACCTACGGCTTCATAGGCAGCATCGGTGACGCTGGCCGCAACACCGGCACCGGCTTGCACCATGACGGTATGGCCTTGGGCAATGATTTTTTTGACTGTTTCCGTGGTCGCCGCCACCCGGGTCTCGCCGGCAACGGTTTCGGCGGGGACGCCTATGTGCATGAAATCGCTCCTATGTGTAGCAAATATTTGTCGATTGTGAGCTTAACTGATAAATTCTTGGCGCAATGGTATTGCCTAAATCGCACTTTACGCATTGAATAGAAGTTGATTCAACACCCGCCTAAGGCTTGCCAATGGGCGGCAACTCCAGCGTCTGGCGTGTCGGCCCCTTCATTTCAGCACCCACCCGGGCGCTGCGCGGGCCTACGGATTGCAGTACCAGCCCATTGCCCAGTTTGCTTCCAACTTTGTAAGTCTTAGGCGCTGCATCGCCCACGAGCAGCAGCGCATGGCCCTTGCCGCCAGTGCCTGCCACCACGCCCAGCAGTTGAATCGCCAGGGGTGGGGCGGATGCAGACACGGACGCCGCGCTGACGGGTGCCGCGCCTGCGCCCAGCGCCTGCGCAAGCACGGCCACATCCATTTGCGGAGCTGGCTGCGCAGACACCGAGGGTTGCCAAGGTGCGGCATTGCTCAAGGTCAAGGCCCACCAGGCCGCACTGGCGCTGGCCATGGCAGCAACTAGAAATGTCACAGCCCGGATCCACCAAATTTGAAACGCGCTTGTTTGCATGCGCGGATTATCCGGGAATTCAGTGCCCGCTAGGCCGCAATGCGGCTCCGATATCACATGGCGGTATGATAGAAAGCGGTTTCAAGAAAGCCCTCAGTCGTCGCAGCAAGGTCGCTATTTCAACAAGTGCATGAAAAATATGACACCGTCAACCCCATCTAACGCGTCGGCTGCGTCCGAACGGGTGACGGTAACGCTGGAAATGGTGGCCAAGCGCGCCGGCGTATCGCCCAGCACGGTGTCACGCATATTGAATGGCACGGCGGTGGTCAGCGAAGCCAAGCGACAGGCCGTTGTGGATGCGACCCAGGAGTTGGGCTTTGTGCCCAACCCGCTGGCCCGCGGCCTGGCTGGTGGCAAAACTTTTAGCATCGGCGTCGTCACTCAGGCTATTGACAGCCCGTTTTACGGCGCTGCCTTGCGCGGAATTGAAGACGCTTTGGACCCTGCGGGTTACAGCCCCCTTTTTATGAGCGCGCATTGGGACCCGGCAGCTGAGGCCCGCTGCCTGGACGTGCTGCGCTCGCGCCGGGTGGATGGCATCGTGGTTTTGCTGCCCCGACTGTCGGACAGCGTGCTGCAGGAATGCGCCAAGACTTTGCCGGTGGTCGTGTCCGGCCGCAGTCTGCAGGCGCCGGGCCTCTTCGCGCTGAACTTTGATAATTACACTGGCGGCTTCATGGCTACCCGCCATTTGTTGGACCTGGGCCACAGCCGCATCGCTTTCATAGCGGGTGACCAAGAGCACCCGGATGCGGCCGAACGCATGCGTGGCTACCGCGCTGCCTTGGAGCTTGCGGGCCTTGCTTTTGACCCCGCTTTGGTGGTTCCTGGGCGCTATTACGAGATTAGTGGGCAGCAGGCGGTGGACCGCTTGCTAGCCGAAGGGCGCGAGTTCACCGCTATATTTGCCGCCAACGATCAGATGGCCGCAGGCGCGGCGCTCAGCCTGTTTCGCAACGGGCTCAAGGTACCCGATGACGTGTCTTTAGTAGGTTTTGACGACCTGCCCACCTCGATGTACGCTACGCCACCTCTGAGCACCATCCAGCAACCGGCCTACGAGCTCGGACGCATGGCAGCCGCCTCGATTTTGCAGTTGATTGCTGGCACCGAGCCCGATGCGGTGCTGCCTGCCCCCCAGCTGTTGATTCGCGAGTCCAGTCAGGCGCCACGCCTAGAAGCCAGCCCAGTGCGCTTGTGAGCACCTCTGAGCTGTTCCTCGCAGCGCTCCTCATCATATTTAGCCTGCCTTATCTGCTGTGGCGTCTGGCCGATACAGATAACTACGCACCCCTGGTGGTAATTCAGATCGGCGCAGGGATTTTGCTAGGGCCAGGCATCCTGGGAGAGCAGTTTCCACAGGTTTACCAAGCGATATTTACACCACCCGTGCTAGGCAGTTTGAACGGTTTGGCCTGGTGGGGTGTGATGCTTTTTGTCTGGCTGGCAGGTTTGGAGCTGGATTTGGCACAAGCCTGGACGCATCGGCGCGAAAGTGTGATCACGGCCTCTTTAGCCCTGTCTGCGCCCCTGGTTTTTGGCTCGGTCGCCGCATACGCCATGGTATTGCAGCCCGGCTGGATGGGGCCGACCGCGACACGGTGGCAGTTTGTGCTGGGTGTGGCGATGTCTTGCGCGGTAACGGCCTTGCCTATCTTGGTGCTGTTTTTGGAGAAGCTGCACATTTTGCGCACCGACCTGGGCCAGCGCATTCTTCGCTACGCCAGTTTGGACGATATCTTGATTTGGGGCGTTTTAGCCTTGATTCTGATGGACTATCAGAGGGTGGGCTTACAGGTCGTTTTCCTGCTTTTGTTTGTGCTGCTGTCATGGTGCTTGCGCGCGATCATGCCGCGTATACCGGTACGCGACCGGCTCTACCTGGGACTGGTTTGGCTGGCTTTATGCGCCCTGGGCGCTGACGTGGCGGGATTGCACTTTATGGTGGGTGCATTTTTGGCCGGCGTCGTGATAGATGCTGACGCCATCGAACAGGCCCAGCGCGATGCACTGCGGCACAATGTGTTGCTGCTCATGATGCCAGTGTTTTTCCTCAGCACGGGTCTGCGCACGCAATGGAGTCTGGGCGGCATGGCTGTATTGGTGGCCGCTGCCTGGTTGTTGCTGGCTGCGGTGAGCGGCAAATTACTGGGTGTGCACCTGGCCGGACGCCTGCTGGGTTGGAAACAGGGCGAAGCCTCTTTAATCGGCTGGTTGCTGCAAACCAAGGCTTTGATCATGATTATTTTTTGCAACATCTTGCTGGACAAAGGCATTATTTCCAACGACGCCTTTACCGCGCTCTTGCTAATGGCCCTGGGCAGCACCATGCTCACGGTGCCGGTCGTCAAGGGTAAGCTGGCCCGCTTGCTGGCGCCTACTTAAAGCGGGGCGGCCGCACTGCTTCGCAGTGCATCGCGTACCTCGGTGCGCACGCGGTAGGGCATGCTGCCGTAGAGCTTGAATAGGTTCTCAATCTCTTGCAGCGATGCCTTGCGAAAGTCCAGTTGCGGCACCGGCGCCTCATCGGCGTTCATCACCAAGCCCCATACAGCCGACGCAGCAATATTTTGTGCGCGAACCATTTTGTAGGACCATACCGCACTGGCCCAGCCCTGGGCCGCATAGGCGTCAAAGCTTGCGCGTGATATCTGGCCGCCCAGCTGCGCATCCATGTCGGCCCAGGGCTGGAATTCGCCTATAAATAGCGGTGTATCAATCGCCGCCATGCGCTTCTTCCAGTCGCACAGGCCGCCACCGTCGGGTAAACAGCCTAGCCAATTGCGGTGCACCTCCAAGCCCGGTTGGGCCCAGCCGAAGTGCCCCGGGTAGGGGTGAGACTCGAAAACGACATTGCGCATGCCCAGTGCCGCCGGGTTGCCATAGGCGCCAATGCCTTTGGGGTGGTCGGGCAGCAATATGATGTGACGCGTGTCGATCTGGCGGATATCGGCGTACAACTTTCGCACCACCTCTACCAACTGCGTTTCCGAGCTGCCCCAGGGCTCGTTGAGCAGACCGTAAGCAGCCACAACGGGCTCGTCTTTGTAGCGCTTGGCGATTTGTTGCCAGAGCCACGCGGTGCGCGCTTGGTAATCGGGTCGGCTCCACAGTAGGTTCTGCTTGGCGCAGCCGCTGTGGTGCTCTTTGCCTTGGGCGCCCACCGCGCCATGCAAATCAAGCACTACATACATGCCGCGCGCTTTGGCTTGCGCAATAGCGGCATCGAGGTAGCGCCAGGCATCGGGGCGCAAATGGCCTGGGCGACGTTCGTCTTCAATCACGCTCCATAAAAAGGGCAGGCGCACCAAATTGAGCCCGAAGGACTGGATGAGGTCCCAATCGCGTTCGCGCATCCAGTTTTCCCTAAAAACAGTGAGCAGCCGCTGGCGCTGCACGTAGCCAAAGCGTTTATCCAACACGGCCTCAAGCTTGCATTGGTCGTTCACGGGTGCGTCGTCGGGGTAGCCCAGCATCCAAAACTCTGGCAGCAACCAGGTGCCCAGGTTGGTGCCTCGCAGCTCCAGTGATGCACCGTCCGCGCGGGCCCAGCGGGTACCCTGCGCTTGCAGAAATACCTGGTTTTGGGCCCAGCTTGCCAGGGGCAGCAGCAGAGCAGCGGCAAGCCAGCTGATGCGTGCGCGCTGAATGCTTAAGTAGCGAAGGCGCTGGGCCAGGAAAGCGATGCGATGCAACATGGGTGTCTTTCGTTGGGTTGGTTAGGGACTTGGGCTAAGCGGCTAGGTCATCTCTAAGGCAGTGTGCGACGCGCTTGCGCAGGCGTTTGGCCCGCCCAAACAAAGGTGGCGACGCTGGCTGCTTCCATGTTGTGGTGAAAGCGTTGGCCACCAAAGCGGATTGAGAACTTGCGCGCCCGGTTGGCACCATTGAGCACGATCAGCGCGATGGACTGGTCGTCGGAATTTTGGAAAGCGACGGTTTCCAGGCCATCGAGTTCGCCGGTCGAGCCGATGCGCACCGCGCCCGGTCGCACAAAGCGGCTCGCGTGGGCCAGGGCGTAGTAGTCAAAGTTGCGCGTTACTGCGCCAGTGCGGCTGTCGATGGTGACCACACCCCGACAATCTTTGCAGCCGCCTAGGTGCGGGCCATGGTTTTCGTCGAGCGCGATATTCCACAACAGCACGCCCTTGGCCCAGCCGCGTGTGGTGCCGATGATGAGGTAACGCATAAACCAGGGCAGCGTCTCACGCCAGTGCGGCTTCCACTCTCCACCCGAACATTCGGTGAAATAGGTCTCTTTGTCGGGGTAAGCGTCGTGGACTTTGCTTTGCGAGACGATCTCTTGCTCGGGGCCATAGCAGTGCCAGGCCACACCTGCAACATAGGGGTTGGCGCGAGCGTCAGCCAGCACTTGCAAAGGCGAATTGACCTCGTCCCAATTGTGGTCCCAGTCCAGTATTTTGATGCTCTGTTCACGTTTGGCCAGCAGCGGCCCCACATGTTCGCCGATCAATTGCGCCCGAGCTGCAGGCATCAAACGCATGCCAGGGTAATCCTCGGGTTCAAAGTGCGGCTCGTTTTGCAGCGTTAGCGCAAAAAGCGGCAAGCCCTCGTCTTGCATAGCGTCGGCAAATTTACCTAGGTAGGCGGCAAAGGCGCCATAGGCTTCGGGTTTGAGCGTACCTTTTATCAGGCTGCCGCTGCTTTTCATCCAGGCCGGCGCGCTCCAGGGGCTGGCCATGATGCGCAGCGCCGGGTTGATGCGCTGTGCCTCTTTCAACACGGGCAGTACCTCCGCGCGCATTGGCGCTATGGAAAACTTCTCCATTGCAAAGTCGGTTTCACCGGCCGGCACATCGGCCAGGCTGTAGTGGCTGCGGGAAAAGTCTGAGGCGCCAATCGTCAGCCGGGTAAAACTCAGGCCAATACCTGGGGGCTTGCCAAACAAATCGTCCAGCAAGGCTTTGCGCTGCGCCGGGTTCATGCGTTGCTGGATCAGCCAGGCCGACGCGTCAGTGATGTTGGCGCCAAAGCCCACCATGGTTTGGAAGCGCTGCTTGGCATCGACCTCGATATCGAGTTCGAGTGCCGCCCGCTTGCCAAAGGCTTGCGCAGGCGCGGGCGCCAGCAGGTGGACCTGGTCGGTGGTGGTAATCCAGGCCCGCACGGTGGCGGCCTTTGGTGCGGCCTGGGCGCCTGCAAAGAGGCCGCACATGGCCCAGGCCAAAGCGATGTCCCAGGGTGTGCTGCGCGCACCGCAGCGCTGCGCAAAGCCGGCTGCGGCCATGGTTTGAACCGGTTCAACAGACATGGTGATTCTTCCTTACAAACAGCGTTGGGGCGGCCTTAGAGGCGCCGCTCGGTATGGCGGTCAAACAGCGAGATCTGGGTGGTATCGATGGCAAACCGCAGCACGGACTCAAGCGCTGGTGTCGCCCCGCCTGGTAGCAGGCACGACAGCTGTTGGCCGGCCCAGCCGATCCACACAACACTGTGATTTCCCATGGGCTCCACCAATACAACGGTGCCTTCAAAGGGTCCGGCAGGGTCCAATTGCAGCGATTCAGGCCGCACGCCAAAGACGACTTGGCTTGTTAGCTGCGGTGCATCTGCAAATTCATAATCGGCCAGGTCAATGTTTACGCCCTTGAGCGCCAGTGCCATAGCGCCACCTTGCGGCACCAAAGTGCCATTCACCAGGTTCATGGCCGGTGCTCCTAAAAAGCTGGCGACAAACAAATTTTGGGGACGGGCATAAACCTCGCCCGGTGTACCGATTTGCTCGATATGGCCAGCGCGCATCACCACAATGCGGCTGGCCAGGGTCATGGCCTCGGTCTGATCGTGGGTCACATACACCATGGTGGTGCCCAGGCGCTTATGCAGCAATTTGAGTTCGCGGCGCAATTCGGTACGCAACTGGGCATCTAAATTGGACAGCGGCTCGTCAAATAAAAACACGCCGGCATCGCGCACCAATGCCCGCCCAATCGCGACACGCTGGCGTTGACCGCCCGAGAGCTGTGATGGCTTGCGCTGTAGCAGTTCGTTTAATTGCAGCATCTGGGCTGCGCGCTCGACCCGGCGCGCGATTTCTTCGCGTGAAAAGCCTTTCACTCGCAGCGAAAAAGACATATTGCGCTCAACGGTCATGGTCGGATAAAGCGCGTAGGACTGAAACACCATGCCGATGTTGCGGTCTGTCGGGTCGGTATGGGTCATGTCCACGCCGCCGATGGCGATAGTGCCGGCAGACACCTCTTGCAAGCCGGCAATACCGTGCAGCAAGGTGGACTTGCCGCAGCCCGAGGGGCCCAAGAGCACCAAAAATTCACCGTCAAGCACCTCAAGGTTCAGGCCCTCAATGACGGTGGTGTTCGCGTAGCCGATGCGGAGGTCGCTGATCTTGATATCTGCCATGCTTATCCCTTGAGCGCGCCGGCCGTGATGCCGCGCACGAACCAGCGCCCGGAGGCAAAGTACACCGCCAGCGGGACCAGCGAGGTCAGGATGGTGGCCGCCATATTGACGTTGTAAAGCCGGGTGCCGGTCGTGGTGTTGATGATGTTATTGAGCTGCACCGTCATGGGCAGGTGTTCGCGCCCCGCAAACACCAGGCCCAAAATATAGTCATTCCACACACCGGTAATTTGCATGATGGCCGCTACGGCCACGATGGGCACTGACATCGGCAAAACCAGCTCAAAAAAGATGCGATAAAAGCCGCCCCCATCGATGCGTGCGGCATGAAACAGTTCGGTCGGAATCGATAAATAGTAATTACGAAACAGCAGCGTCATCACCGGCATGCTAAAGATGGTGTGAACCAACACAATGCCGGCTAGCGAGCCAAAAATCCCTATGGCGGCCAAAATTTGAATCAGCGGGTACATCATCACCTGGGACGGAATAAAGGCGCCCGCCATCAACACGGCAAACAAGGCCTGACTTCCCCGGGGGCGCCAAAACGACAGCGCATAGCCATTGAGTGCGCCCAGCAAGATGGGCAGTACCGTACTGGGGATGACGATGCCCACCGAGTTCCAAAACCCGCCGCGTATGCCCTCGCAGTTCAGGCCGGTGCAGGCGCTGGACCAGGCGCTGATCCAGGGCTCGACGGTGAGTTGACCGGGCAAGGCAAAGATGTGGCCCAGACGGATTTCGTCCATAGATTTCAACGAAGTTACCAGCATGACATAGGCCGGCAGCAGAAAAAACAAGGCTGCGCCCAGCAAGAAGCCGTAAATCCCCCAGCGTGCCACGGAGGTCCGGCTTTTCATACGGGCGCCCCGCGCTTCTGGTAGCGGCTGCGTGCATACAGCAGGGGGGCGACCAGGGCCAGCACGGTCAGCAGCAAGACGACGGATCCGGCCGAGGCCAATGCCAGGTTGGCCCGGCCAAACAAGTGGTCCATGATGAATTTGGCGGGTACCTCACTGGCATTGCCCGGCCCACCCTGGGTCATCGAGACCACGGCGTCAAATAGTTTCACGCTGGCCGTCAGCAAAAGCACAAACACCGTAGCAATGGACTCCCCCAGCATGGGCAGGACGATAAAGGCGTATACCTGCCAGGTGGGAATACCGTCGATACGTGCTGCGTTCCAAATTTGCGCATCAATGCTGCGCATTCCGGCTAGCAGCAAGGCCATGACAAAGCCCGAGGCCTGCCACACGGTAGCCAGCACGATGGTGTACATCACCTTGTCCTGGTCTACGATCCAATCGAGTTGCAGGTCAGAAAAGCCCAGCGTCTGCACCGCGTTTTGCAGGCCCAGCTCAGGATTAAGCAGCCATTGCCAAACCAGACCGGTGGCCACAAAAGACATGGCATAGGGGTACAAAAAAACGGTTCGCAGCAGCCCTTCGCCGCGAACCTTTTGGTCAATAAAAACGGCCAGTAAAAACCCGAGCACCATGCAAAGGCAAATAAACAGCAGTCCGTACAACGCCAAGTTGTTGAGTGACAAGAGCCAACGCTCGTTATGAAACAGACGCTCGTACTGCGCCAGGCCCACATACACATCGGAAGGAAAGGTGCGCGCATCGGTCAGGGATACGCGTAGCGACCACAAGACGGTGCCAACATAGGCCACCAGCACGATCAAGGCCAAGGGCAGCAAGGCGACGCTGGCGCTCAACTGGCCAGTGCGCACGTTCCACCAAGAGCGGGGTGCTGTCACGGTCTGACGTCAATTCTTGAGCGCAGCGGCTATGTCTTTTTGGACTTTTTCTACCGGCTGGTTCTTGTTCCAATAAGCGGTCAAGATGTCGGTCAAGGCGCCGTTTTGGTCCGGGCTCATATAAATCTCACCATTGCCCAGCTGCCGCGACTTGTCCTTCATGATCGCCAGCCCTTGTTGTGCGCACGGGTCCATGCTGGACACGTCCACATCGGTGCGCACCGGGATCGAGCCCTTTTTATTGCTAAAGGCCACCTGGGTGGCGGGCGCAAGCATGATGCCGGCCAAGAGGTGTTGCGCCTTGATGGCCTCGGGGTCGCTGGTCTTAGGAAAAACGAAGACGTCACCCTGAATGATGTAGGGCGACTTGGCACCAAAACCCGCGATACAGCCAAAGTCCTTGCCCGGGCTTTGATTGGCTTGGGCAAATTCGCCCTTGGCCCAGTCACCCATGATTTGCACGCCCGCTTTGCCAGTGATCAACATCGAGGTGGCGTCATTCCAGTTGCGTCCTGGCGATCCTTTGTCGGTATAAGACTGCAGGCGCTTAAAGCTGAGCAAGACTTTTTTGAAGGCCTCCCCCTCAATGGCTTGGCGATCTTTGTCCCGCAGGACCTTGAGGTACAGCTCGGTGCCGCCTACATTGGCCAGTACAGCAGTAAACACAATGTTTTCCTGCCAGGGCTGCCCGCCATGGGCCAGCGGAACCAGGCCGGCAGCGCGCAGCTTGTCCAGCGCCCCGAACAATTCGTCAACGGACTTGGGCTCTGCAGCGATGCCAGCCTTTTTAAACGCCGCCTTGGAGTACCAAATCCAGGTGGGCATGTGGATATTGACGGGTGCAGCGTAGTAATGGCCTTTCACGCGCACCACGCTAAGCACCGTCTCGGGCAGCAATTTGTCCCAGCCCTGTTGCTGTGCCACGCTGTCGATGGGGTTGAGCATGCCTTGCTCGACCAGGTCGAGAAACTGTTTGGAGGTATTGAACTGTGCCGCAGTGGGTGGGTTGCCCCCCAAAATCCGGTTGACAGCGACTGAACGGGCTTGCTCGCCCAATGCGATGGCGGTATCGACCCACACGCCGCCGGCCTTGGCGTAGGCATCGGCCAGGGTTTTCACGGCTGCTGACTCGCCGCCCGAGGTCCACCAGTGGATGACTTCGGCCTTGGGGCCTGCGGCATGGACGCTACCGACTGCCAGGGCCAAGGCTGCAATGCGTGCAAAGTTCAGCATGGTGTCTCCTCGTTTAAAAAACTGTGGTACCACTGACCGCTCATCTTCAGCCGGCGCTGCTGGGTCGTGAAATCCACATGGACCAGGCCAAAGCGCCGCAAATAACCTTCTGCCCACTCAAAGTTATCCAGCAAACTCCACGCGAAATAGCCTCGGATGGGGATCCCCAGCGCTAAGGCTTGGTGCACCGCGCGCAGATGGCGTTGCAGGTAGTGCATGCGCTGGTGATCGTCGATGCGACCCTCGGGCGTGAGCCGGTCATCATAGGTGGAACCGTTTTCTGTCAGGTAGATGGCAGGGGGCTGGTAATCGGCATGCACGCGTTGCAGCAGATCTACCATGCCCTGGGGGGACACTTCCCAGCCAAAACCGGTGCGCTCGACCTCGTTGGAGTCGACTACGCGGGTTTGCATCAGGCCCTGTCCGGGGGCGTCGGCGATGATTTCGGGAAAGTAATAATTCACACCCAAAAAGTCAGTGGGCGTGGCCATCAGTGCCAAATCACCCGCTAATACCGTAGGCGCCTGGGTGCCAAGCAAGTCCCATACATCTTGCGGGTAGCCTCGCCCATGCAGTGGGTCCAAGAACCAGCGGTTACGCAAGCCATCGTGGCGACGCGTGGCTGCCAGGTCCTGTGCGCTGTCGCTGACCGATTTGAGGGGATGCAGGCTCAATGCTGCGCCGACCTGGGCGTGCCGCACATTGGCCCGGATGGCTTCGATGGCCATACCGTGCGAGACCAGTACATGGTGGCAGACCTGCAAAGCGATTTTGAAATCCTTCAATCCGGGCGCGTGCACGCCTTCGTAGTTGCCGTGAAAGGCGGTGCACCAGGGTTCGTTGTGCGTGATCCAGTGTTTGATGCGGTCGCCCAGGTGGCGCGTGACGGCGTCGGTGTAGTGCGCAAATGCGTCCATGGTGGCGCGCTGCGCCCAACCGCCTTGCTCCTGCAGGGCTTGTGGCAGGTCCCAGTGGTAGAGGGTGGCCCAGGGCTCCAAGCCGCGCTCTAGCATGCCATCGACCAAGCGGCTGTAAAAGTCCAAGCCTGTGCGCAGTGGCGCGCCAGTACCGCCTTGGGCAAAAATGCGGGGCCAGGCGATGGAAAAGCGGTAGGCGTTGGTGCCTAGCCCACGGGCCAGGTCTAAATCCTGTGGCCAGCGGTGGTAATGGTCGCATGCGACCGCCCCGCTTGCGCCATCGCGAATGCGCCCGGGCTCCGCGCAAAAATGGTCCCATATGGATGACCCGCGACCACCTTCCTGTGCTGCCCCCTCTATTTGGTAGGACGAGGTCGAGCTTCCCCAGCGAAAGTCGGTGGGAAAGTCCATCCGACGCACGGGAAGATGAACGCTGGCCGGGTGAGGTTTCATGCAGTAAATGGGGTTTTCGCGATTATGGAAAGCATTCCAATTGTAGTTCCTATCTGTTAGACCGCTATCGGTAACAACCCTTTGTTTGCCAGCGCGTCGCTCAGTTTTTACGGCTATCAAAACGACGATTTTTCTCGAAAATAAACGCTTAAACAGATGAAAATAGCGAAAAAATGCGGGAATTCCCTAATAACATTTAAAAAATAGGCCGTTACATTCTTTCTATTGGAATCGTTCCCAATTTTATGGAATCCATTCCATTAGTGCGTAAATCATGTTCTTTTTACATGCAATCTAGATTTTCCAGACCAAGGAGTACGGCAATGACACGATCAAGCAACCCCACCCCGCGCAATTCGAGCAAAAGTGCGCCCGCGTTCAAAGCCAAGCCGGTCGCGCTGGCTTGCGCCATGGCGGTTCTCACTGCCGGAGCGGCCTATGCGCAACAAAGTACGGACAGCCTGGGCACGGTAACGGTGACGGGCATTCGCGCGGGCATCGAAAGTGCTATCGCCCTCAAGCGCAACGCCGACTCGATTGTGGAGGCGGTCTCGGCGGAAGACATCGGCAAGCTGCCCGACGCCAGCATCGCAGACTCTATCGCCCGCCTGCCAGGCTTGGCTGCGCAGCGTGTGGACGGTCGCGCTTCGGCGATTTCCATTCGGGGCCTAGGTCCGGATTTTGCCGGCGCCGTCCTCAATGGGCGTGAGGTCGTCAGCTCTGGTGACGGGCGTGCTGCCGAGTACGACCAATTCCCATCGGAGCTAATCCACCAGGTTCTGGTCTACAAAACCCCCGATGCCGCCCTGGTAGGCCAGGGCTTGTCCGGTACGGTCGACATTCGCCCTGTGATGCCACTTGATTCACGCGGTCGCCAGGTGTCGGTCAGCGTGCGCGGCGAGCAAAACTCATTGGGCCAACTGTCGCCACAGGGAGGCGCAAACATGGGCAACCGCGTGAGCGCTTCCTACGTCAACCAATTCGCAGACAACACCGTCGGGCTGGCGCTGGGTTTTGCACATCTGGACTCCCCCGGCCAATCCAAAAAGTACGAGGCTTGGAAATACGGCGATTACGTCGGCCAGTGGGGTGCCGGTGCTACGGGGGTTCCAACTGCCGGCGGCGGCAAGGCGCTGTTTGCGCAAGGCATGGAAGCCAGTGTGACCTCCAGCAAACAAGTACGAGACGGACTGATGGCTGTGCTCGAGCTAAGACCCAATAAAGACGTCCACAGCGTGGTGGATTTGTACTACTCCAAGTTCGACCAGGACCGGGTTTCCAATTTCTGGGCCGCAGACATCGGGCTTTGGAGCGGCGGCGGTCAGTTCAGTAATGTGGGTACCTCCAATGTCAACGGCAACACCATTATTGACAGCGGCACCGTCGCCGGTGGTCGCAACTTGGTGTACGAAAAGAACTGGCACCGCAGTGATGACATTACATCGCTGGGCTGGAAAAATGAAATTAAGCTGAACGACAAGTGGACCGGTACCACCGACTTAGGACTGTCACGGGCCAAAAGGAGCGAGACCTATATCCAATCTGTCGCCAAGGGCCAGGCTGGCGGGCCGATGAGCTTTTCAGGTCTGGGAAGCACCGGCAATCAGACCTGGTCCACCACCGAAAATCTGACCAGCGCCAGCAACGTGCT
Source organism: Rhodoferax sp. (assembly GCA_040400575.1). GTDB lineage: Bacteria > Pseudomonadota > Gammaproteobacteria > Burkholderiales > Burkholderiaceae_C > Allorhodoferax. The sequence goes on along the minus strand of JBBAPX010000005.1, from coordinate 99,196 downwards.
ATTAACCAATGATCCTAATTGGGCAGAAATGCGTACACCGTCCTACCAGGACGACATCAAAACATTACGACTGTCAGCAAAACGTGACTTGGAAGTGAGTATCTTCAGCGCGCTGGAAGCGGGCCTGAATTACGCACAGCGCGACAAAGACGTCCAGTCCAATGCCTACAGCCTAGCGCTGGCAAGCAACAATGTTGCGATACCTGCTAGCGCTTTGCGGGGCCCGGTCAACATCAATGTCGGTGGCGCCAACGTCAATACGGTGTCCTGGGATATTCCGAGCATGATGAATCTCTACACCCAGGCCGCCAAGGACCCGTGGTCTGCGCTGTCCAACACCTTTGGTGTGCACGAAAAAGTCACCACCGCCTTTGCCAAACTCAGCTTGGATACCGCTTTGGGCGCAGTGCCTTTACGCGGTAATGTGGGTCTGCAAGCGGTTCACACTGAGCAAAGCTCTACGGGAATGCAATGGAACGATGGCGGCACGCCGGGTGCTCCTGGTGCCGGCGCACTCATTGCCGTCAGCGGCAGCGCCGACTACAACGACTATTTGCCCAGCCTGAACTTGGTGGCCAACCTGAGCCCTGAGCTGATCGCCCGATTTGGTTTGGCTAAAGCCATGGCTAGGCCACGGATGGATGACATGCGTGCCGGGGCGGACCAGCCCAAGCTTACGGCGGTGGCGCCTGGTAGCACCATTGGCCAATGGTCAGCCGGTGCGGGCGGCAAGCCCGATCTTCAGCCTTGGCGCGCGCAGTCCGTCGACTTTTCCTTGGAAAAATACTTTGGTAAGAGCAGCTATGTCGCCGGTGCGGCCTTCTATAAAAAGCTCGACAGCTTCATATACAGACAAGAAACGGTACGCGATTTCTCGATGTTTAAAAACTACTCCAATCTGACGCCCGGTTGCGCACCCAGCAATCTCGGATGCAATGCCAACCTGGGCACAGTTAGCACGCAGACCAACGGGCAAGGCGGCGAGGTCTGGGGTCTGGAGATAAGCGCTTCGCTGGAAGGCGCATTGCTGAGTCCGGCGCTCAAGGGCTTTGGCGTGATCGTGAGTGAATCGGGCACGAACAACAGCCTGCCCAGTGATAAGAACGGCAATAAGATCTACTTGGATGGATTCTCAGGCAACGTCAACAGTTTGACGCTCTACTACGAAGACCAGGGGTTCTCCTCGCGGATTAGCCGGCGTTCCCGTTCAGCGTTCACCGCAACCACCCGCAGTGTGCTCCTGAACACTGAATCAAACACGCAGATTGATGCGGAAACCCAAGTGGATCTGCAAGTGGGCTATGCGTTCAACAGCGGTGCCTATAAAGGCTTATCGGTCTTGCTGCAGGTCAACAATGTCACGGATGCCCCGGCAGTACAGACACGCGGACCAGAAGTCGGAGGAAATGCGCTCGGGCTGCTCCCATGGAAAACCGAAAACTTTGGCCGTTCCATGATGCTCGGCGCTACCTACAAGTTCTAGGCGGCTCCAGCATAGAGGGCCCTGCTGGCGCAGGTCAGCAGGGTTTTTTCATTACTCAGTAGGGATATGTATCCCCCTTACCGCCGAAAGGACGACGCCATGTCCGAAGACAGACTCCGACAAATCATTATTGTGGGCGGCGGTACCGCGGGCTGGATGACAGCGGCGGCATTTGCTAGCTTGTTGGGATACAACTACCGTATTTGCGTGGTTGAGTCCGATGAAATCGCCACCATCGGTGTGGGTGAAGCGACGATTCCTCTCATCAAAGATTTCAACGCTGCGTTGGGCATTGATGAAAATGAATTTTTACGCGCTACGCAAGGTACCTACAAGCTGGGTATTGAGTTTGTCAACTGGGGCCAACAGGGCGACTCCTATATCCACGGATTTGGCAAGATAGGCCGAGATTTGGGCCCCTTACCCTGCTACCAGTACTGGCTCAAAATGCAGCAAGCGGGACAGGCTGCCGACCTTGGCAATTACTCCATCAATACATGGGCGCCGCGAAAATCCAAATTTATCAGTAGCAAGCCAGAAATGGCGGACTCGCCGCTGGGCGACATCAATAACGCATTCCACTTTGATGCCAGTTTGTATGCGCAATTTTTGCGCCAATACGCACAAGAAAGAGGTGTGATACGCCAAGAAGGCCGTATTGTGCAGACTACGCTGCGAGAAACAGACGGCTTCATCGAATCGGTCACATTGGCAAATGGGCAGGTGCTTGCTGGGGACTTCTTTGTGGACTGCTCTGGCATGCGTGCGCTCTTGATTGGGCAGGCGCTGGGCCGAGCATACGAAGACTGGTCGCACTGGCTGCCCTGCGATCGCGCCGTAGCGGTGCCTTGCGAATCAGTTGCACCGCTGGTGCCTTATACGCGGGCCACCGCGCATTCGGCGGGCTGGCAGTGGCGCATTCCCCTGCAGCACCGTATTGGCAACGGGCATGTTTATTCGAGCCGTTTTATGGGCCAGGACGAGGCGACCGCTATTTTGCTCAATAACCTGGATGGAAAGCAGCTGGCCGACCCGCGCCACATACCCTTTACCCCAGGGCGACGCAAAGAAACTTGGCACAAAAACTGTGTTGCCATTGGCCTTGCCAGTGGATTTTTCGAGCCCATCGAATCGACCAATATTCATTTGGTGCAGACGGCCATTACCCGCGTGATTAGGTTATTTCCGGCCATGGGATTTGCGCAGGCGAATATCGACGAGTTCAATGCGCAAACGCAAATAGAGTATGAGCGTATTCGCGATTTCATTATCTTGCACTACAAGGCCACGCAACGCACCGATTCCGCGTTTTGGAACCACTGCCGCACTATGGAGATACCGGCGACCCTGCAGCACAAAATAGACCTATTTACCAGCAACGGACGGATCTTCAGGGACAACAATGAACTGTTTGGCGACGTCAGCTGGGTACAGGTCATGCACGGGCAAGGCATTCACGCCAAGGGTTACCACCCTTTGGTGGATTTGCGTTCGGTGACTGAAATAAAAACATATTTGGATGATGTCGAGTCCGTGGTTCAAAAATGTGTTGACGTGATGCCGACCCATGCGCAATACATTGCGCAGCACTGTGCCGCATCGCATTAGCTATTCTTTGTTACTATCCGCCGGGCATTTTTTGCGTGGTGCTTGATCCACCTTAACGTGTGCTTTTTGTTCGAGAATTTCAACCGTAAAAAAATGACATGGCCACGATCAAAGACGTAGCAAGTTTGGCTGGCGTTGGCGTTGGAACGGCGTCGCGCGTGGTCAGTGGTAAAGGCTCGGTTGCCCCCGCGACGGCCGAGCGCGTTAGGCAAGCCATTGAAGCCTTAAATTTTCGCCCCTCCCATGTTGCGCGCTCGCTTTTGTCCGGCGTTTCGCAAATGATCGGCGTTTACATACCCTTGCTAGAAGGTACTTTTTACACCCCGATTTTGAGCGCCATCGACGCGCAATTGCGTGATTCGGGCCTGCATATGGTGGTCGCGTTCGGATGCGGCGATGGCGATGCGCGCCGTCAGGCCATCGAAGGCATTCGTTTTCTGATTGAACGCGACTGTGACGGCCTTTTGATCATGACCGATGCATTGCGCGACGAAGACATCGCTGCGCTGGGTGAAACGCGCAGCAAATTGGCCATTCTTAACTTTGATTTTGCCGGGTTAGAAGCCCAATGCTTTACCCCTGATCACCGGCTTGGCGGTACCCTGGCTGCACAGGCTTTGCTGAAATTCGGGCACCGAAAATACGCCGTGATTGCCGGCCCTAGCACCTCGCCAGACAATGTGGCCCGGGTGGATGCCTTCATGAAAGAACTAGCGTTGCAGGACGTCGATCCACAACACATTGCCACCCGAGAGAGTGACTTTTCCCCCGAAGGCGGCTGGGATTGCGCGCGATCCCTGGTCGCATCAGGGCATGAATTCACCGCACTTTTTTGCGCCAATGATGAAACAGCCGTGGGCGCTCTGGCCTATTTGCAAAGTGTGGGGATTGCAGTCCCCGCTGCGATTTCCGTGCTGGGCTATGACGATACCCATAGCGCCAAATATTCAGCGCCGCAACTGACCTCCGTGCATATCCCCTGGCCCGAGATCACCCGGTCGGCCGTCCGATGGCTACTCAACCAATGCTATGGCTCGGGCCATGCGGTCCAGCGCGACTTCCCCATCAGCGTGACCTGGCGTGCCTCTGTGGCTAAGGCACCGCTGGCCCAGGAGTCCGCATCCATCCTGCCCCGGCGCGCCTGAAGTGCGAATGAGGGGCAAAAACCGTCCGGCGAACCGCCCAGTTTTGGAAACGGTTCCATTGAGATCGCGAATCGAATTTAGTTCCCCCGCGCCTCGAAAGCGGGGCGTCATGGCTGAGCATTGCGGGCGATACAAGCGACACAGCAAGCCAGGAAATTACATATTAGGGATTCCCCTTAGCAAGGGCGCTTGCTGCACTTCGTACAATCAATGAAAGCGCTTTCAATCCTTGCCTCTAAAGGTTTGGTGCACAGCGCGACTTCATCAAAGAGGACTCTATGGCCAAATTGAAATCGCACGCGCGGCTAGGTGCCGCCCTGCTGACAATAGCTTGCTTGGCGTGTGCCGCGCCCTGGGCGCAGGCGCAAACCGTCCTGTCCATTTCCGCCTACCCGGCCTTGGACGAAATCACCAAGGCAGCCATCCCCGCGTTCAAGAAGAAACACCCAGACGTGGAGGTCAAAATCACTAGCCGGGCTTTTGCCGATCACCATACCGCCATGACCACAGCCCTGTCCACGGCCTCCAATTTGCCGGATGTGATGGTGCTGGAGTACGGCTACGTGGGCCGCTTTGCCGAGGGCGGTGGCCTGGAGGACCTGGGCGCAGCACCCTACAGCATGCAAGCGCAGCAATCGCGCATCGCGCCTTTTGCTTACCGCCAGGGCACCACCAGCACGGGGAAACTGGTGGCCATGCCCACCGATATCGGGCCCGGTACCCTGCTTTACCGCGTTGACGTACTCAAAAAAGCCGGACTGACTGAGGCAGACCTCACCCAGTCCTGGGACGGCTACGTGAGCGCGGGGATCAAAATCAAGGCTGCCACAGGCGCTTACCTGATGGCCCATGCCCGCGACATCAAAGACATCATGATTCGCTGCGATATCCAGCCCGGCGAGGGCTTGTATTTGGATAAAACCGGAAAAGTCCTGGTTGATTCACCGCGCTTTGTGCGTGCATTTACGCTCGCCAAAAAGGTGCGCGAGCAAAAACTTGACGGCAAGATTGGATCTTGGTCCAACGAGTGGTCCGAAGGCTTTAAGCGTGGCACTATCGCCACCCAAATGTCCGGCGCCTGGCTGGCCGGCCACCTCAATAACTGGCTGGCCCCTGACACCAAAGGTCTGTGGCGCACCGCCCAACTGCCTGAAAAAGCGTATGGCTCCTGGGGTGGAAGCTTCTACAGCATCCCCAAAGGCGCAAAAAACAAGGCCCTGGCTGCCGAGTTCATCCAGATGATGACACTCACCCCCGAGCTTCAACTGGCGGCCTTTAAAGCACATGACGCTTTCCCCGCGCTGCTTGCAGTGCATAACGATGGATTTTTCGAACAACCCATCGAATTTTTGGGTGGCCAAAAAGCGCGCTTGCTATGGCGTGATGCAGCCCGCAAGATTAGCGCGGTGGAAGTGCATAAGCTCGACCCCATTGCGGATGAAATCATCAATACCGAGTTGGACAAAGTGCTCGACCAGGGCAAAGACGTGCGCACCGCCTTGGCCGATGCCAAAGCGCTGATTGAGCGCCGCGCTAAGCGTTAAACCGGGCACTTCTGTACCACCCCATGCGCGCCGGATTCATGCCCCGCCTGTCGCCCGCCGCGACGCCCTATGTGCTACTTAGCCCGTTTGTGTTGCTGTTCGTAGTTTTTGGCTTGTTTCCGCTTATCTTTTCCTTTTTTCTGGCGTTTCAGAGTTGGGAGCCAAGCGCCGGTTTGTCAGCCATGAAGTTCGTCGGCCTAGACAACTTTGCCTTCGCCATCACCGACGAATGGTTTTGGAAATCCCTGAAAAACACGGCCTGGCTGGCGCTGGTGTCCGGTGTGCCGCAGCACCTGGTGGCGATACCGTTGGCCTACTTCATCCACACCTCCTTTAAGCGCAGCCGCAACATGGTGATAGGGGCCTACTTCCTGCCTTACATCACCAGCACCGTGGCCATCGCCATGATGTTTAGCACCTTGTTTTCCACTGACTACGGGCTCATTAACCAGGCGCTGCTGGCCATGCACCAACTCCCGGGGCTTGGCTGGATTACACCGGCCCAACCGGTGGACTGGTTGGGCCAGGCCGAAAACGTCAAACCGGCGATTTCGCTGGTGGTCTTCTGGCGCTACGTGGGCTTTAACACCGTGCTTTACCTGGCAGCCTTGCAAACCATTCCCGCCGATATTTACGAAGCCGCCACTATGGACGGTGCAGGGCGCTGGCAGCAGTTTTGGTTCATTACGCTGCCCAGCTTGCAGCCCATGATTTATTTCGGCGTCACGCTCAGCGTGATCGGCGGTTTGCAGTTGTTTGAAGAGCCTTTTATCCTGACGGGCGGGCGCGGCGGCACCGACCAAAGCGGCATGACTACTGCTATGTATATGTACCGCACGGCCTTTGAGTTCAATGACTTTGGCGGCGCCAGCGCGCTGTCCTGGCTCTTGTTTGTATTTGTGGCCTTGCTGACCTGGCTGACCAACCGCGCCTTCAAACCGCGCGGCCCCTCTGCATGAGCAGCCCATCGTCCGCCCCGAGCCAGCTCGCACCGCGTGCGGCTTATGTGATGGTCGCCCTGGGTGCGGTGGTGATGCTGCTGCCTTTCTATTTCATGTTTGTGTTTGCCAGCCATTCGCGCACCGAGATATTCACCCTGCCGCCACCGCTTTTTTTCGGCGACAGCTTCATGGCCAATATGGAGATCTTGACCACCAAGATTCCCTTCTGGCGCAGCCTAGGCTGGAGTCTGTACGTGGGCCTGGCGTCTACCGCGCTGACGCTTTTGTTTTGCTCTATGGGCGGCTATGCGTTTGCGATGTTTGACTTCCGTTTCAAGCAGCCCTTGTTCACCCTGGTCATGGGCACCATGCTGCTGCCTTCGTTTCTGGGCATGATTCCCAGCTTCATGATCATGGACGCTTTTGGCTGGATCGACCAGCCGCGCGCGCTCTACATCCCGGGTGCTGCCAGTGCCTTCGGTATTTTCATGATGCGCCAGTTCATCACCAGCGCCATACCGCGCGAGCTCATCGAAGCGGCGCGCATGGACGGCTGTGGCGAGTTGGGCATTTACTGGCGCATCGTGGTGCCCCTGCTCAAACCAGCCATGGGTACGCTGGGCTTGATCACCTTCATCGCCTCGTGGAACAACTTTATCGGCCCGCTGATCGTTATGCGTTCCCCCGAGATGTACACCTTGCCCTTGGCCCTGCGCAGCATGCAAAGCCCGGTCAACACCGAGTGGGGTGCTGTTATGGCCGGCTCGGCCATCGCCACCTTGCCGCTGCTCGTTTTATTTGCGATTTCTTCGCGCCGTTTGATCGACGGCCTGACCGCAGGCGCGGTGAAATAAAAACTCATCAAACGCTACCCAAAAATTGTCGTTATCAAAAACCATGTCATCTCTTACCGACCTAGAACTCAAAGCCTGTTTCCCGCATGATTTTGTTTGGGGCGTGGCCACTAGTGCCTTCCAAATTGAAGGCGCCACGAGCATCGATGGGCGTGGCCCGTCGGTTTGGGATACGTTTTGCGCCCAACCCGGCGCTATTGCCGACGGCACCGATGGCAGCCGTGCCTGCGAGCACTACCAGCGCTGGCAATCGGACCTGGACCTGATCGCCAAGCTGGGCGTCAATACCTACCGCTTCTCGGTGTCCTGGCCGCGCGTGCAGCCCTTGGGCAGTGGCGCCTGGAACAGCAAAGGCCTGGACTTTTATGAGCGCCTGGTCGATGGCATGCTCAAGCGCGGTCTGGCCCCTTACCTCACGCTCAACCACTGGGACTTGCCCCAAGCCTTGCAAGACCAAGGTGGCTGGGCTAAGCGCGACACCGTCCACCGTTTTGTGGATTACGCCCTGGGCATGCACCAACGCCTGGGGGACCGTGTGGTCTCGATTGCCACGCACAACGAACCCTGGGTCATGGCGATCTTGGGCTACGAGACCGGTATCTTCGCCCCGGGCATTAAAGAGCGTGGTGTCGCCATGCGCGCAGCCCACCACTTGCTGCTCAGCCACGGCATGGCGGTACGCGCCTTACGCGAAGTCGGCTGTAAAGCTGAGTTGGGCATTGTGCTCAATCTCTCGCCGGTCCAAGCCGCCACCGACAGTCCACAAGACCTTGCCAAAGCCCGCCTTGACGATGGCCGCTTGGTGCGCTGGTTTATGGACCCGCTGTACAAAGCCAGCTACCCGCAGGACATCCTGGAACACCTCGGCGGCGACGCGCCACCGGTGCAGGACGGTGATATGGACATCATCGCGACGCCTATGGACTTTATGGGCATCAATTACTACTCGCGCAGCGTAGTGCGCGCCGAGGGCAGCTATGACGTGCACAGCAGCGGTCTGGAGGTGACTGAAATGGACTGGGAGGTGTATCCCCAAGGCCTGACCGAGTTGCTGGTGCGTCTGCACCAGGACTATCCCGTGCCCTCGCTCATGATCACCGAAAACGGCGGCGCTTTTAAAGACCCACTGGTCAATGGCCAAGTGCATGATGCCGACCGCATACGCTATCTGCAAACCCATATCCAAGCGGTTCACCACGCCATGGAGCAAGGCGTGCCCATGAAGGGCTATATGGTCTGGAGCCTGATGGACAACTTTGAATGGGCCTCGGGCTATGCCAAACGCTTTGGTATTGTGTATGTCGACTACGACACCCAGCAGCGCACGCTCAAAGACAGCGCCAAGTGGTACCGCGACTTTCTGGCTGGCCAGGCGCAGGTGCAGCGCGCCGCCTGATAGCGCCCACCGCAACAAGGAACACATCCATGGGCACCGTCACGCTGCAAGGCATACGCAAAAGCTACGGCACCACCGAGGTGATACGTGGCATCGACATCGAAGCGCGCGATGGCGAGTTCCTGGTCTTTGTCGGTCCCTCGGGCTGCGGCAAAACTACGACGCTGCGCATGATCGCGGGGCTGGAAAGTATCAGTGCGGGCGAACTGCTTATAGATGGCGTGCGGGCCAACGATTTGCGCCCCTCTGACCGGGGCGCGGCCATGGTGTTCCAAAGCTACGCCCTGTACCCGCATATGACGGTGGCCGACAACATGGGCTTTGCCCTGAAGATGGCCGGTGTGTCCAAGGCCCAGCGCGAGCGCCAGGTGCAGCAAGCGGCCGAAACCCTGCGCATGACCGAACTCCTGCAGCGCTACCCCAAAGAGCTGTCTGGCGGCCAGCGCCAGCGCGTAGCCATTGGCCGCGCGATTGTGCGCAAGCCCAAAGTATTTTTGTTTGACGAGCCTCTGTCCAATCTGGACGCCGCCTTGCGCATGGACATGCGCGTGGAGTTGGCCCGCCTGCACAAAGAGCTGGGCACCACCATGATTTACGTCACCCACGACCAGGTCGAGGCCATGACGCTGGGTAACCGCATCGCCGTGTTTAACCAAGGGGTGATCGAGCAAATCGGTGCGCCCTTAGAGGTCTATCAGCGCCCGGCCAATGTGTTTGTAGCCGGCTTTATGGGCGCGCCCAAAATCAATCTGATAGCGCAGCCCGGTAGCGCGGCGGACCTGGCCCACCTTGCACTGTGGAAAACCCTGGCCGGTGGACGCCTGGCCGGAGCAAAGCAGCTCGGCGTGCGCCCCGAACACCTGCAAGTGCATGCAGGCGGAGAGGGCGTAGCCGCCACCGTGGTGCTGGCCGAGCACCTGGGTGATGCTTCGGTTTTGCACATGCGTGTGCAAGGTTTGGCCGACTTGCTCAAGGCCAAAGTGGCCGCTAACAGCGGGCCGTTTCAGGCCGGACAAATGGTGTTTTTGCGTGCCCCGGCTGAGGCCGTGCTGGGCTTTGACTCCGAGGGCATGGTCTTGTAAACAGGCGGGCCGCTCAGGTCGCCTGCGCGGCCTGCACATACGTGGCTATTGCATGCGCTGGAAGTTCGGTGGTGTAGTCCTGGCCGCACCAATGCAGATCAAAGGCAATCGCTGTATCGCTGCGGTTGCATACCACCACGACAATCGAGCCGTCGGTATTGATAAAGCCGCAGCACTCCAAGGCTTCGCGCGTCGCAGCGCACACAATACGCTTGGCGCCAGGCCGGATAAAGCGTGAAAAATGGCCTAGATAATCATAAGAACTTTGGTAGTCCAATGCGCCGGATCGCGGATCCGCCAATATCGGTGCGCTGCACAAATTGCCCACATGGTTGGGCCCACCGGTATCGTCTAGCAGCAGGTTCCAGTCGATCCAGCCTACGGTCCAGCGGTTCAGGTCGTTGATGATAGAGCGCGCATAGCGCTCGCCCACCGCCCACTCACCGGTATGCGGCCCACCTTCCTGGCAACCCTCGGTAAACAGCAGATGCTTTTCGGGCCAGGCATCGTGCAGCAGTTGCACATGCTCAAAATGGTCTTCCACATACCAATGAAAACCGGTGCCCCAGATGTACTGCGCCGCTTGCGGATCGCTTAGCACCCGGTCTGCGCGCTCCACCATGCGGTCGCGGTTATGGTCCCAGATCACGATACGCACATGCCCCAGGCCCGCTGCCGCCAAAGTAGGCCCTAGGTGGTCACGCACAAAATCGCGCTCTTCATCGGCGGTATAAATACAGCTGTCCCAGGCCTGCACCGCCTCGGGCTCGTTTTGCACCGAGACGCCCCACACCGGCACGCCTTCGGCTTCATAAGCGCGGATGAACTCCACAAAACAGCGTGCCCAAGCAGCGCGGTATTGGGGCAGCAAATGCCCGCCACGATTCATCTGCCCATTGCTCTTCATCCAGGCCGGAGGGCTCCAGGGCGATACCAGTAGTTGCAGCTTGCGCCCGGCCACTTGCTGCGCGGCCTGAATCATGGGCAGCAAGGCTACGCGGTCGCGCTCGATGCTAAAGCTGTGCAAGTCCACATCGCCCGCCGTTTCCACATGCGCATAGTTGCCCAGCGAAAAATCGCAGCTATTCATATGCACCCGGCAAAAGGTATAGCCATGCCCCTGCACCGGGTCAAAGCAAGCGCGCAGAACCTCTTGCTGCTGCGCCAAGGGCAGCTTTTTCCAGGTGGTGGCCGCGGATTCGGTGAAGGCGCCGCCAAAGCCTTCCAGGGTTTGGAAGGTTTTGGCGGGGTTGATGTAGAGCGAAGGAACGCCGCCAGGGCTCTGGTAGCCAAGCAAAGGCGCTTGTGCTACCAGTTGGGACGTCGCACCCTGCTTGCTAAGGTAATAACGGATCATGCTTTTCACCCAAGTCCCTTTTTCTTCAAGAGGCTGGGTGTTGGCTTATTTGGACCAGTAAATATTGTCGATATAGATCTTGGTGTTGGTAGCGCTGGCTTGGGTGTTACCGGTTTTACCAAAGCGATCCGCGATGACGAACGGGTTGGTCACTTTGCTGAGATCAAAAATCGATGTGGCCGAGCCCTCGTTGCCAGAGCCTTTGTTGCCAGACGGTTTGATGTCCCGGATCGGAATGGTGACCGTGTGCCAATTGCCATCGTTGACATAGCCGTAACTGCCACTTACCAGAGGCATGTAAACGTCATAGCCCGAGGCGCCACTGCCCGTGTAAAAGCCCACTTCCAACTTGCCAGGGTATGTCGTCTTGATGCTGAAGTTCAAATTGCCTGTCGCTTCGTAGGCACTGAGATTCGCGATCAAGGTGCCATTGCTAGGTGCGATCAACAGGCCCCAACCCCATATCTTGGGAACGGGTTTAACCACCAGCCCATTGGCACTGTCGCCAGGTGCGCCGGTCACGCGCACACCCGCATCTTCTTCGCCACCAAAGGCTGTTGGAGGGTTGTCCCAACCAAATAGATCTGCTCCCGTCGCAACCGCCGCCGACGCGCCAGTCGGAATACTGTCTGCATACAGCGTGAAGCGCGATCCACTTACCACGGCCTGACTCACGTCCGGTGCGAACAAGGCGTCCGTCGCGGCGTAGGTACCGGTCTCATGCGTAAAGCCCTGGGCTTTAGGGTAGAGGCTTTGGACTACATAGCGCGCCTGCCGATTCTTGTTGAACAGCCCCCATTTATCGTCGGAACCTTTCCAGTCTTCATCAAAGGCTGCGAAATAGAAAATAGATTTGGGTCCACTTGCGCCGGCACGCACTTCGTTCGTCCAAGTTTGCAGCCGGTCGAAATACATTTTTTGGTTTACCGGATGGGCGCGGTTGAACTCGCCATTGGAGGCCACAGCCTTCCAACCGGTCTCGCCGATTACGATGGGCATTTTGGAAAAGCCCTGGCTATCCAGGTAGGTGTGCACAGCTGCGTACTGCGTACGCGCGGCGCTTATGGACGCATCCATCATGGCAGTCGCCCGCAAGGGCCCGGTCGCCACACCCAACTGCTGCCAGTCCCAGGTAGCGGGCGGGTGGACGGTCTCGGCCAGCGGATAGGTGTGCATCGCTACGAAGTCAATCACGTCAAGCACCGGGCGCGGGTTTTGATCCTGATCGTTGGTTTTTGCAAAAAATGCCCAGTTGTCATCGGTAGTGACAGGTTGGCTGACCTGGCCGCGAACACTTTTGATGTACGCTGCCATTTGGGCTACTGTCAATCGATTGAAAGACCAATTGACCATGGTCTCATTGCCGACGCTGACGGCAAGCACGATGTCGCTGTATTGCTTAGCAAGCACCACGCCTCGGGCAATCTCTGCCTGGTTGAATGCGTCATTGCCGCTGGCAATCCACACGCCCAGCATGACCTTGATATCTAGGTTGTTGTCGCGAATGACCTTCAGGGTTTTCTTGGCCACTTGGTCCGAGCTGTCAAACAGACGAATCAGCCTGAAGTTACCTGCCACCATCAGGTCCAGGTCCTGCTTGATCATGGCCTCGGTAATCGTCTCATTGGCACGGTCTGATTCAACTTGCGAAGTTCGATAGGGAGCGTAATTCACGGCATTGCGGCTTGCCACTTCGGGACTGAGCAGTCGTTGCGTAACGCCCGTCACTACGACACCACCGCCGCCGCAGGAGGCAAGTAGCAGGCCGCTCATCAGTACTAGCAAAGCGCGCTGCCACAGAGCGTTGCGCGCAGTTGAAGAAATAACTTGGGAAAATTTCATGGGTAAACCTTTGGCTCTTGAGCCTTAAAACGTGTAAACCACACCCGCGCCAAACCAATTGCCATCCTGGGTCACGCGCGAGTCAACGCCCCAAAAAGCGTTATTGCCTGGCATGGACATAGGAGACAGGCCGATGCGGCCAAAGTGGCTCATCCCGGCAAAGCCGTAGAACTGGAGGCCTTGTCCGTAGTCGTAATTCAGGCCCACGGTGGCAGCGGTGGCGTCATTGCTTTGGCCGCGTTCCGTGGGGTTGCTGGTGGTCGCGGTGCCCAGGTAAATAACACCTGCCGAGGCCGTCCAGGGCCCGGTGCGGTAACGGGCACCGGCGCTCACGTCCACCGAGCTTGCCGAGTAGCCTGGGTTAGCCACGCCGCCCACATTCGTGTCCCAGGCCACGTTAAACATCGTGTTCCAAAGCCCTTGCGCCCCGGTCGATAGCTGGATCGCCCGCATGCCGCTCCAGCGGTTGGCACGCACGCCGCCTGATAGCTCAATTTGCGATGTCAGCTGGTAACGCGCCACTGCCATCGCCATGCTTTGCTCAGCGCCGCTGGTGAGCAAGCTGTCGTCGGCGGCTGAATCGGTCAAAGCACCGAAAGGCCCATGACCCCAAGCCAAGGGTTTACCGTTTTTGGCGTTTTGGAACACCGCATCCACTACCAAGTCGCCCTGGTGGTATTGCGCATACAGCTCAATGAGCAAGGGTTTGTTTATCGTGAAGTCGGTCTTGCCTTGGTCGATAGTTGCTTCCAGCACCAGATCGCCGTTCATCACATCGAAAGGACGTGTGGTTACGCGGATGGCGTTGCCCAGCATGCCGTAGCCTGCGCCGCTGCCGGCCCATTCATTGGACAGGCCGATGTTGGTGCCATAGGGGTAGTCTGCTACCGCCCAGCCACGCGCTGTCATGCTGCCAATTGCGACGCGGCCATAGTCCTCGTGGCTGATGGCGATATTTTTTTCGTACCAAATAGTCGGATCGAATGCCATATCCCGGTCTATGGATTTCACCGAATCGAGCACAGTGCCCGCACCACCACGAAAGCGCTGGCTGAGCAAGGCACTGGCCGTGTAGCCCTGGCCCAGGTTGTACTTGGCGCCCAGCCAGGGCTGGAACAAGATGGTGGTCTGCGCCATGGTTTTGTATTCTTTACCATTGACCAGCTCATCGGCCCAAATGCGGTGCTTGTCTTCAAGCGGAAAGCGCGCGCAGTCCTTGCACTGATTGCTGTTCATCGATGTTTCCGCCTTGGCAAAGCCGGTCAGGCTGAACATGCCATCGGGGCCAAAATCAATCGCATAGCTGGAAGCGGACAAGCTGAGCAAGGCACCGGCCAGGGCCAGTCGCTTGCCTCTAAGGCGCGTAGGGAGGGGTTTGCTTGGAAGGCTCATAGTGTTAGTGTGCCAAAATGTATGAAAGCGCTTTCATTGTAATTGCATGCCGCGCGTTTTCGGGCCATCTGCCACCTAGGGTTTCCCCTTGTACGGCGCAAAAAATCCCCCTCAATTGTGGTGCGCGCCCAGTCGCTGCCAGACCTATGGAAAACCCTAGTTCCAGAATCATGAAAGCGCTTTCATAATCTATGCTGTAAAACCCAATGTTGGACATGCCAGCGCACTTGTCCGGAACAGGAAACCCCATGCCCGCTATCCGCCCTTTGTGCCTTGCTTTGCTGTGCGCCTGTGCCACCTCTTTTGCGGTGCAGGCCCAAACGGTCCAAGCTGGGGCTGGCGCTTATACCCTGGCCCCCAAGGCGGCGGACCGGGCAGTGCCGCCCGCGCCTTACCGCACGCCGGCCATGCTCAAGCGCGCCGCGCCGAGCAACCAGTGGTATTCGGCCCTGGTCTATAGCGACAAGCCCGAGGTCTTGTTTGCCCACCCCTTAACTGTTTTGCCCAGCAGTGCCGGCATCGAGTTTGCGTTGCCCAGCAAAACCGTGGTGCCCACCGAGCGGCGCGATGTAGAAATCCACTACCCGCACCAGGACGCTTTACTGCTTTCGCCCACCGGCGTGACGCTAGAGCGCCCCAAGCTGGCTAATTCCAGCGACTGGGCCATCGACATCGCCTGGGGCCCGAACGATGCCGCCATGACGGCCACCGTGGCACACGGCAGCCCCTTTGTCTCTTTGCAAATACCCAAAGGCAATGTCCGCCTTCAGTTGCCCTTTGCCGCTACCCGCGTGCCCTATGCGGATGCACGGGTTTTGGCTCTGCGCCTCAAGGGCAAGTCCTATGCTTTGTATGGCCCCAGCGGTGTGCGCTGGGAGCAAGTCTCGGGCACCGAATGGATAGGCCACTTGCCCGAGGGCAAAGGCTATGCCTCAGCCGCCGCATTGCCGGACGACAGCGCAACTACCCTGGATTTATTCACCCGCCATGCCTACGCGTTTTTGCTGGACACGCGGGTGGACTGGCAGTTTGACGAAGCCGCCAGCCGCGTGCGCAGCACCTTTGTGGCTACGGCACGCAACATGGAAGGCCCCGACGTGCCGCCACTTCTGGGTTTGTTCCCGCACCAGTGGCACAACAACATCGCCTTGCAAGGCAAACTCGGCCCCGCTTTCGAAACCCTGCGCGGCCCCATCAAGCTGCTGGCCGCCAAGCAATTTGAGCTAACACGCACCTACAACGGCTTCGTGCCTTTTTGGCCTGGCTTGCCCGAGCAAACTCGCAGCGCGCAATTGCGCGACCTCATGAAAACGGATGTGCGCAACGCTCGGCGCATGATGCTGGAAATCGGCGTCGGCCCCTACTGGCAAGGCAAAGGCCTACAGCGCATCTCTAAGCTGATGGACGTGGTCGAGCAACAGGGCGACCTAGAGGCGCGCGATCAGTTGCTCAAGCACATGAAAACGCGCATCGAACAATGGTTTTCCGGTAGCGACAACAAAACCTATTTTCACTACGACAAAGCGCAAGGCACGGTCGCGTCCTACCCCGAGGAATACTTTGCGGTCGAGCAAATGAACGACCACCATTTCCACTACGGCTACTGGATACGCACCATGGCCGAAATCGCGCTGCGCGACCCGCAATGGGCGTCCAAAGCCCAGTGGGGCGCCATGGTGGACTTGCTCATTGCCGACATCGCCACCCCGCGCCGAGGCGCAGCAGACTTTCCGTTTGTGCGCAACTTTGACCCCTACGAAGGCCACTCCTGGGCGTCTGGCATCGGCCTGGGCCCGTTTGGTAACAACCAAGAGTCATCTTCCGAAGCAGTCAACGCCTGGGTGGGCCTCATTCTGTGGGCCGAAGTCACCGGCGACAAAGCCTTGCGCGACCTGGGCATCTACCTCTACACCTCCGAGATCGAGGCCATCAACTACTACTGGTTTGACATCCACCAACTGGTCTTTCCACCCGAATACAAAAACGTGGAAACCAGCATGCTGTTTGGCGGCAAGTACGCGCACAACACCTGGTGGATTGACGAGCCGCGCCAAATCAAAGGCATCAACCTGCTGCCCATCACCACCGCGTCCACCTACTTGGGGCGCGACGCGGCTTTTGTGAAACGCAGCCTCGCTTCGCTCAAACCAGAAACCGATGTTTATGCCGCGCGCGGCAAAGTGGCCAAGCCCATAGACATCTGGCAAGACCTGTTTGCCAAATACATGGCCACTGCCGACCCGCAGGCGGCGTTGGCCATGTGGGACCGTTGGGGCTCGTTTGAATTGGGCGACACCCGCAGCCACGCGCTGCACTGGATGCTCAGCCTGCAAGCCATGGGCACGCCCGACTTTGCAACCACCGCCAACACCACGCTTTACAGCGTGTTCCAACGCGCAGACGGCAGCAAAACCTACCTCGCGTACAACCCGGGCACACAGCCGCTTACCGTGTTGTTTAGCGACGGTAAAAGCCTGCAAGTGGCGCCACATAGTTTGGGCCGCACGCAATAGCCCTCTATTTCAAAGCGCGCCGGCCTGGGCCGCCTTTGAAAATTTTTACGAAAGATCGCATGACTTTGCACCCCCAAAGCGCGCTCATCGCGTTTTGCTTGAGCCTGATGCTTTTGAGCGCCTGCGGCGGCGGCACCAGCACCGCGGCGAACCCATCCACAGACGGACAGCCAGAAGACGACTGGGTATTGAACTGGAGCGACGAGTTCAACGGCAATAGCCTGGACAGCACGGTCTGGACGGCGGATCTGGGCTCTGGCGGTTGGGGCAATAGCGAATCGCAGTACTACAAAGCGCAAAACGCCGTCGTCGCTGACGGCTTGCTCACCATCACTGCCAAAAGAGAGGTCGCGGGCGACGCGCCTTACACCTCGGCGCGCATTCAAACCTCGCGCAAAAAAAGCTTTACCTATGGGCGCTTCGAAATGCGCGCCAAACTGCCATCCACCCAAGGCATGTGGTCGGCCTTCTGGCTGTTGGGCAATAGCTGCAACGCCTGGGGCCTGTACGGCGGCAACGTCAACTGGCCCGCTTGTGGCGAAATCGACATCATGGAAATGATAGGCGGCTCCACTGGCAACGCCAGCGACTACACCACCTACGGCACCTTGCACTACCTCAACGCCGCCAACTACAACCCGGCCTTGAGCATCGGCTACCGCAATACCGCCAAACTCTCTGATGATTTCCACGTGTACCGCATGGACTGGACGCCGCAAAGCTTTACTTGGTATATCGACGACGTGGCCTTTGGCACGCGGCTGATCACGCCGGACATGGAGGCTTTTCACAACCCCTACTTCATATTGCTGAACCTGGCAGTGGGCGGCAATTGGGGCGGCTGGGCCAATAGCACTACGGTTTTTCCGCAAACCTATGCCATCGACTATGTGCGCCACTACACCCGCGCCTGGCCCGCCAAAGGCAGCGCGGCGGGCCTGCCCTCGCTATGGCATTTGGGCGCCGACCCCAAACTCTCTGCCGCCGCTGGCACTGGCACGGGTGCGCAACCACGAGTCACCTTGGCCGATACCGCTTTGTCTTGGTACACCCCCTACCTCAGCGGTAGCTTTGATGCCGGCGCATGGGCAGCCCAGGTGTGGACGCTGGCCGTCTCCGCTTCTGCCCCCGTGCGCGCACGCATCTACCGCCGCCGCGCCGACGGCACGGAAACCCTGCTCGGTCAGGCCCAGGTCGACCCCTTCACCAGCGGCAGCGGCAACCACAGCACCCGCTTTAACTTCACTGGCATTGCCGCCCAAACCCTGAGCAACGAGACCATCCGCCTGGAACTGAGCAAACTCAGCGGGCCGGCGCTTACCCTGGTGGTCAATGGCAACGACTTTGACTCCCACTTGAGCATGCCCTGGAGCACCAATGGCAGCAGCGCTAACTACCCCACACAGACGGCTGTGCCATTCCCCGTACCCGTAGTCAGCACCCCGACAGGCGGCGGCACGGTAGCCATGCCAGCCACCCTAGGCGTGTATGCCGAAACCGCTTACGCCGGCACCTGGGTCGGCACCAGCGCGCCGCAGGTCTATGTGGGAGGCGTGGCCCAGGAAGTGCAAACCGACGCCTTCGAAGGCAGCCGCGCCATCAGCTTTAGCCTAGGCCGTGATGGCGCCGGCTGGCAAATTTTGGGTGCCAGCCAAGACCTGAGCGCCTACACCCGACTGCACTTCAAAATCAAAACTGCCAGCGCCGCGCAGTTTGTGCGCGTGCGTATTGCGGGCACCGGCACCGTCGGTTCAGTGTCCCTGGCGTCCAAACTGCAGGCGACCACAGCCTGGCAGGACATCACTATCCCTCTGACCGAGTTCGGCGCTGCCGCCCAAGGGCCGGTCACCATTCCCTTCAGCATAGAAGCGGTAGGCGGTACGCCAGCATTTAGCGCGCTGGTGGACCAGATTTATTACAGCAAGCTGTAAGTGCCCTTGGGCGGGATGTTTGTCCGGCGCTCTACAGGAAGCCCAAAAACCCCAAAAATCCAAAAAAACCCTAAAAACCTAGGGAAACCCCTAGGAAAAAAATCTTGCAAGCGCATTCAACAAACCGTAACATTGTTGAAAGCGCTTTCAGACTGCGCTTTCAACAATTAAGCGCAAGTCCATCTCTTTTTCAAACGCCATAGGAGGCAACATCGTGCATATCTCGCGTAACTCATTCACCCTGCTGGCCGGCGCTGCCGCGTCAGCATTGATACTTTCGGCTTGCGGCGGGGGAAGCAGTTCCACGCCAGCGGCCTTGACTACACAGCCAGCGCTTACCGCTACCGCCGCATCGTCAAACGTAGCCGCCTCGGGTACGACGACTTTAAATTCTTCTGGTGGTGCGGGCACAGGCGCTGTAAGTTACGCCGTCGCTTCCGGATCATGTACCGTGAGCGGCACAACGCTTACAGCACCGTCGACCTCAAGCACGTGTACTGTGACGGCAACCAAAGCGGCCGACGCAACTTATTTGGCAATTACGTCACCAGCAATAAGCGTAAAAGTGTATGCTGGCACAGCGCTTGTAACAGTGAATCAGCAAGCGATTGTGGGCTCGGGTACCGCCGCTAATTATGGTAACTATGCCAATGATTACACCGGCAATGGTGCAAATGGATGGTTGACCGATGGGGGTGCAACTGCAAATTTTTACAAAGACGATACAGCAGGCATTACATGGAATGGATGGTACTTTGGTCAGTCAAGTCCCGGCGATCATCCAAATTACGTAGCGGTGCTGGGGCTACAGTACTCAGGTACGGCCCCATGGGGCATGGGATATTTCGTAAAAGCGCCTAGCAATGGCAATGCTCGTATGCTCGGATACCAAAACATCAATTTGGAATTTTGGAGTCCGGCTGCCAACGTTGGCACGAATGCAAATGTGTCGATATTCCTGAACGCCCCCGCTATCACCCATAACGGAAGCTCATGCGTACCAAGCCTTAAAGGTATGGCAACAATTCCGACAGCGGCCGGCACGCTGACCACGATAGCGCTGAGCTCACTTACGTTGGACAAAGCGTGCGGCTATGCCAGTGGAACCGAAGTCCTACAAGCAGGCATCAATGAAATACACTTACAGCTACTATCTGCAAACAACAGTCTGAACATTGCCGGCGCGCAAGGCGGCGGTGCTGCGAATTCATTGAATGTAGGTCGCATACTATTCAATTGATCGAAAGAAAAAATTCGCCAAACCCACATTTTTGACCTATAAAAAAGGGCGCTTCGGCGCCCTTTTTTAATCAGCAAACATATTTTTGAAATAGGGCAGAACTGAAATTCTCTTTGCTGACTAGGTTGAATGATTATTTGGTTTATGAGGCAAAATCACCTCTTTTTCGCGCACCATCGGCCCATGTCCCAGCCAACACGTCACTTAACTGCAGCCCTCCAACGCGGCTTCACCCTGATCGAGCTGATGGTGGTCTTGCTCATCATCGGCGTGCTAGCTGCTTTGATCGTGCCCAATGTGCTCGATAGGGCAGACGATGCCAAGGTGACTGCGGCCAAGTCCGACATCAGTAACCTGATGCAGTCGCTCAAAATGTACCGCCTGGACAATGGACGCTACCCCAGCGCCGAGCAAGGCCTGGCGGCGCTGGTGAACAAACCCACTGCCGAGCCCATGGCGCCCAATTGGAAGAAAAACCTGGACCAGTTGCCCAATGACCCCTGGGGCAAGCCCTATGTCTATCTCAACCCCGGCATCAAGGCGGAAATCGATGTCATGTCCTTTGGCGCAGACGGTCAGTCCGGCGGCGAGGGCAAGAATGCAGACATCGGCAGCTGGCAGCCCTGAGCGGCGCATCTGCCGCTGCACTTCTCGCGCGAAAGGGCAGCGCGGCTTTACCCTGATCGAGTTGATGGTGGTGGTGCTGATCGTGGCGCTAGCCTCGGGCATGGTCGCCTTTAGTTTGCGCGACACCCAGGGCATCGCCCTGGAGCGCGAGGGCCAGCGACTAGCCGCCATGCTGGAATACGCACGCGCGCAGTCCCGCTTGCAGGGCACCCCGGTGCGCTGGCGCGCTACGCCCCAGGGCTTTGCTCTGGAGGGCTTGAATAAACCGGTACCCGAACAGCCTTGGCTCAGCGAAGACACCCGGGTGCTGGACGTGCTGCCGCGCAACCCAGCCATCGACTCCGCTACGCTGGCAAGCCTGGCCCTGGGCCCGGAGCCGGTGCTGGCGCCGCAATCGGTGCTGCTGGGCTCGGGCCAGACGCCGTCCAATAGGGTGCGCGTCGCTACCGACGGCGTGCGGCCTTTTGCCATCGTGCCCGCCGATGCAGCGGCGCCCAGCGCAACAGGACGCGCGCCATGATGCATTTGTCCAAAGCACCAGTACGCCAGCGGAGGGTCCGAGCTGCAGCCGCGTCCGCGCGCGGCTTCACCTTGATAGAAGTGCTGGTGGCGCTGACGATCGTGGCCGTGACGCTGATGGCTGGCATGAAGGCCAGCGGCGCTTTAACGCTGCAGGCGCAGCGCCAGACCGATGTGCTGCTGGGCCAGATGTGCGTAGAAAACGCCTTGCACCAAATGCGCTTGTCGCGCCAGATGCCCGGCGTGGGGCAAAGCAGCCGCGATTGCCAGCAGGGCACGCAGACCTACACCCTAGCGCTGGACGTGCAGCCTACACCCAACCCCAATTTCGTGCGCGTCGATGCCCTGGTGCGCAGCAGCACCGAGCCGGTGCTGCGCCTCACCACCATCGTGGGCCGCAACTAATATGCAGCCCGACCTATTTCCCGCGCCGCAAGGGACCACGCAGAGACGCGCCGATGCGCATAAAAGGCGCATGCGCGGCTTCACGCTGATCGAGCTCTTGGTGGCGTTGGTGCTCATGGCCGTTATGGCCGCATTAAGCTGGCGCGGCCTGGACGCCATGCAGCGCCACCAAGGCAGCCTGGCCCTCCATTCTCAAGAAGTGCTGAGCCTGCAAAACGGCCTAGCGCAATGGACAGCGGACCTGGAGGCCCTAGAAACCCAGCCCGGCCAAAACAGCATGGATTGGGATGGCCGCGCGCTGCGCCTGCTGCGCCGGGGCAGCCAAAGCGCGGGCGAAGGCTTAGTTGTAGTGGCCTGGGCGCAGGGCCAACGGGCCCAGGGCAATGTGTGGCTGCGCTGGTCTTCGCCGCCGCTGACCAACCGCTCCCAGATGCTGGCGGCCTGGAACCAGGCCGCTTTATGGGCGCAAAACCCCGGCGACGCCGAGCGGGTGCGCGAAGTCATCATCGCGCCCATGGGCAGCTGGCAAATTGTGTATTTCCGCGGTGGCGCTTGGTCCAATCCGCTGTCCAGTGGCGACCAGGTCAAGGTCACGCCCGATGCGCCAGCCTTAGCAGCCAGTGGCGCGGTAGGTGAGGTCGCTGCCGATACTGGCAAAGGCTTGCTCGGCGGATTGGTCGGTGCAGTGTCTGGCGCGATCAACCCACCAAGCCAGGCGCAAACCAAAACCAAAACCGAAGCCCTGCCCGACGGCGTGCGCCTGGTGCTGACACTGCCCGAGGGCGCCGCAGTTAGCGGCACTATCACGCGCGATTGGTCGCGCTCGGGCCTGGGGGGCTCATGACAAAGCGCAGCACAAGCCGGCGCCAACAAAGCGGCGCAGCGATTTTGATGGCCATGCTCACGGTGGTGCTGGTGGCCACGCTGGCCTCTGCCGCGTTGTGGCAGCAATGGCGCGCGATAGAGATCGAGATCGCGGAGCGTGGCCGCGCGCAGTCGGCCTGGATACTGCAAGGCGCGCACGACTGGGCGCGCCTCATACTGGCCGAAGACGGGCGCAAAGGTGGCTCGGACAACCTCACCGAACCCTGGTCTATGCCGCTGGAAGCAGCGCGCTTGTCTACCTTTTTGGCGGTGGACCGCAGCGATGCCATCTTGGCCGACCAGGCCGGCAGCGCACTGCTCTCGGGCCAAATGGCTGACTTGCAATCGCGCCTGAACCTGCGCAACCTCATTCGGGGCGACAAAGTCCATGCCCCCACCGCAGCGCAGTTTGCCCGCCTGTTCGCTATCCTGAACTTACCCAATCAAGAACTGACTTTGCTCCTGAACGGCCTCCTTGGCGCGCAGCAGGCGGCTAATGCGACGGTGGGCGCGCCCCTGCAGGGGCCGCTGGTACCGCAGACGGTGGACCAACTGGCCTGGCTGGGCCTGAGCAGCAACACCATCGCGCAACTGCGCCCTTACGTGACGATGCTGCCCGAGACCAGCAAGCTCAATCTGAACACCGCCTCCGACATCGTGCTGCGCGCCGCTGTCCCCGGGGTGGACGCCGCCTTGGCCCAGCAGTTGCTGCAAAAGCGCAGCAACAAACCCTGGGAAACTTTGGACGATTTTGCGCAAGCCGCCGGCCCCGTCGCCAAACTGCTGGACAACGAAGCCTTGGCCACGCAAACCCGGTTTTTTGAATTGCGTGGTTCCTTGGAATTGGACGGCCAGCCGGTGCATGTGATGGCCTTGGCGCAGCGTGACGGCCAGCGCGTGCGCATCTTGCGGCAGGAACGCATCCTCGCTCCGGTGCGCGCGCCCGCTAGCCAATAGCGCAAAGCTGCGCCCGCACAGGCCTGCCGCCTACAATCCCCGCAGCGATTGAACCCATGGCCATCTTGATCATTTCCCTGCCGGCGCAAGCACTCAAGTCCGCTACCCAGCTTGACTATGTGATCAGCCGCGACGGCACGGCGCTGGACACCCAGTCCAGCGCGCCCTGGTCGCTGTTGCCTGCCAGTGCGCGCGCGGCACAGGCATCGCAGGTGGTGCTGGTGCTGCCGGTAGAGCGTGTGTCATGGCACCGGGTGCAATTACCACCGGGTGCGGCCCGCTCTACACGGCTGCGAGCGGTGCTCGAAGGCCTGGTGGAAGAGCAGTTGCTCGACGAGGTGGCCGATCTGCACCTGGCCTTGCAATCGCCCCTCCCCACCCAAGGCCCGGTCTGGCTGGCCGCTTGTGACAAAGCCTGGCTCTTGGACTGCGTGCGTGAAGTGGAGCAGGCCGGCTTGTACATCGCGGCGCTGGTGCCTGAATTGGCGCCACCTGCCCTGGGTGCGGGTGACGCAGACACGAGCGCCCAGCTCTTTGCCCTTGAAAGCCCCCAGGGCCCGCAGTGGGTACACAGCAGCGCCGCCGGCCTGACGCGCTGGCCTTTGCAGGCTGCCGTGCTGGCCGCACTCAAACCGCCTGAAGATATGCCGGTGTGGGCCGAACCGGCGGTCGCCGCGCAGGCTGAAGCGCTGCTGGGCCGCCCGCTGTATTTACAAAGCAGCGCCCAGCGCGCATTACTGGCCAGCCAGGGCCCTTGGGACTTGGCGCAGTTTGGCATCGTAGCCTCGCGCGGCGGGCGCAGCGTGCGGCGCTTAGCGCAGGGTTGGCAACAGTTCGCCGGCGCGCCACGCTGGCGCCCGGTGCGCTGGGGCTTGTGGGTTTTGTTGCTGGTGCAAGTGCTGGGACTGAATCTGTACGCCTACCAGCAACAAGCGGCGCTGAACCAAGAGCGCCGCGCCATGCAAGCGGCCTTTACCAGCACCTTTCCCAAGGTGCCGGTGGTGGTGGACGCGCCTGTGCAAATGCAGCGCGAAGTCGAGCAGCTGCGCCAGCGCAGCGGCCAGTTAGCGCAAGAGGATGCGGAGGTCATGCTCAGCGCCTTGATGCAGGCGGCCAATTTCCCGGCGGCGCCCATTGGTGTGCATTACCAAAGCGGTGAACTCCAACTGGAGGGCTTGCAACTTTCCAGCACCGCCCTGGCCGACCTGAGCCGCGCCATGCAGGCGCGCGGCTACCAATTGCAAGCCCAGGGCGCGACGCTGACCCTGCGTGCAAGGGGCGCGCCATGATGCCATCACTGCGCGATGCTTGGCAAGCGCGCTGGTCCCAAGCCAGTGCGCGCGAGCAAACTTTGCTGCGTATCGCTCTAAGTGTGGTGTTGCTGGCGGCTGTGTGGTTTATTGCGCTGCGTCCGGCCTGGGTCGGCTTACAGGTAGCGCGTAGCCAAGCGCCACTGGTGCGGGCGCAGTACGAACAGGTCTTGCAATTGCAGGCGCAAGCGCTGGCCTTGCGGGCGCAAGCGCCTAGCGCGCAGGTCGATGCCAAAGCGGTTTTGCAAAACGGTTTAAGTAGCCTAGAAAAAAATGCGCGCATGGCGGTGTTGGCCGAGCGCGCCACCATCAGCTTCAAAGACGTACAGCCCGATGCACTGGCGCGCTATCTGGAGCAGGCGCGTCTGATGGCGCACGCCCGCACCCTGGAAATGCACCTCAACCAGGCCGCTGGCCTGTGGTCTGGCAGCCTGGTCTTGCAACTGCCCGCGCCGGGCGCACCCTAACAAGACGCGCAGCACCATGGCAAGGGCTCGCTCCGCTTTTCCTGTTGTAGCGGGCAGCCGCGCGCCCTGGGCTTGGATGGCCGGCGGATGCCTGATCGGCCTGTGCCTGGCGCTACTTTTGTTTGCACCGGCGCGCTGGTTGGCCGCCCAAGTGGAGCAGGTCAGCGCAGGGCGGATTCGCCTGTCCGATGCGCAAGGCACGGTCTGGTCCGGCTCGGGCCAGCTCAGCTTGCATGGTGGGCAGGGCAGCAAGGACGCCAGCGTGCTGCCTGGACGGGTGCACTGGCGTTTGTTGCCGGCATGGGGTGCCTTAGACCTGGAGTTGCGCGCCGATTGCTGCACCCCCGAGGGTATGCAAGTCCATATCCTGCCATCCTGGGGCGGCGCGCGCTTGCAGGTGGCAGACCGCCAGTCCCATTGGTCGGCGCAGTGGCTGGCGGGCCTGGGTACGCCTTGGAATACCATCCGCCCCGAAGGCCAGTTACTTTTGCAAAGCAGCGGCTTTGTGGTGCAATGGGCGGCGGGGCGCTGGTCTTGGCAAGGGGTATTGCAAATCGACGCCTTGGACATGGCCTCGCGCCTGTCCACCTTGCGGCCTATGGGCAGCTACCGCTTGCGTTTGCAGGATGAGCCCGCTTCGCAATTGCAATTGAGCACGCTGCAAGGCGGTTTGCAATTGCAAGGCAGCGGTCAGTGGACGGGTGGCAAATGGCGTTTTGACGGCGAGGCCAGTGCCGCGCCTGACCGTGAGGAGGCGCTGGCCAATCTCCTGAACATCATTGGGCAGCGCAAAGGTGCGCGTTCCATCATCAAACTGGGTTGAAATTTCATGACAGCTTTTGCGCATATCCAAACATCGGGCTTTTTAGCCACCATCGGCCTGCTTTTGTATAGCGCCTGCCTGCTGCCTGCGCAAGCGCAATCCGCAGCCCCGGCTCCGGCCCCGGCCCCTGCAGCCTCGGCTGCTGCCAAGGTGGAAACGGCCTACAAACGCGGCGACCACATCACGCTGAATTTCAATGCTGCTGACATCGAGGCCGTCGCCCGCACCATGGGAGTGATTTCGGGCATGAACGTGGTGGTCGATCCGCGGGTCAAAGGCCAAATCAATCTGGTAAGCGAAAAATCGGTCAGCCCGCAAGTGGCGATGGCGCAGTTCCTGACCAGCTTGCGCATGCAGGGCTTTACCATGGTGGAGTCGTCGGGCTTGTTCAAAGTGGTGCCCGAGGCCGACGCCAAGCTGCAAAGCGCCGCAGTAGAAACCAGCGAGAGCGCCCCCAAAGGCGCGCCTGGGGCACAAATTGCTACCCAAATATTTAGGCTTAATTTTGAGTCGGCCAACAACCTGGTCACCATACTGCGCCCGCTGATCAGCCCCAACAACACCATCAACGCCAACCCGGTGAACAACTCGCTGGTGATTACCGACTATGCAGACAATTTACGCCGCATGGCGCGCATCATCGCAGCGCTCGATGTGAGCAATGCGACCGATGTGGAAGTGCTTGAACTCAAGCACGCGATTGCGGTCGACCTCGCGCCTTTGGTGACGCGCTTGCTCGAATCCGGTGGTGTCGCTGGTGCAGCGCCCAGCGCTGCTGGGGCCGATGGTGGCTTTAAGACCGCGGTGATCGCCGAGGCGCGCAGCAATTCGCTGCTGGTGCGCGCCGCTAACGGTGCGCGTATGGCGCAAATCAAATCGTTGGTGGAAAAGCTGGACCGCGCGTCCAACCAGGGCAATGGCCAGGCCGGTATTTTGCGCGTGGTTAGCCTGAAGAACGCCGATGCCACCAAGCTGGCCGCCACATTGCGTGCTGCCATGAGCGCGGGCAGCACCGGCGCGCAAGCGGCGCCTGCTGCGGGTGCAGGACCCGGGGGCGCGAGTGCCCCCGCTACCACGACCGGCGGCCAGGTGCAGGCCGATGTGGCGACTAACTCGCTCATCATCACCGCGCCGGACCCGCAATACCGCCAGTTGCGCGAAGTCATCGACATGCTGGACGGGCGCCGCGCCCAGGTGTTTATCGAAAGCCTGATCGCCGAAGTCAGCTCCGACAAAGCCGCCGACTTTGGCGTGCAGTGGCAGGGCGCTTTGGGCAAAATTGGCGATGGCGCGGTGGGCCTCTTGGGCACCAACTTCGGCTCCGGTGGCGCCAACATCATCAGCCTGGCGACTGGCGCTGCTTTAGGCACTGCGTTACCCAAGCCCGGTTTGAACATCGGCATTGCCACGCAATACGAAGGCAAAAATGTCTTGGGCGCGCTGGCGCGTTTTCTGGAAAGCTCGGGCTCGGGCAATGTGCTGTCCACACCCAATTTGTTGACCTTGGACAATGAAGAGGCCAAGATTGTGATTGCGCAAAACGTGCCCTTTGTGACCGGCCAGTTCACCAATACCGGCACCGGCAACGGCGCGGTCAATCCTTTCCAAACCATTGAGCGCAAAGACGTGGGCCTGACGCTCAAAGTCAAGCCGCAAATCAGCGCTAACGGCACCGTCAAGCTCACCATTTACCAGGAGGTCTCGGCAGTCGATAGCAGCTCGTCATCCAGCGCCAATGGCCCCACCACCAATAAGCGCACTATCGAATCCAATGTGCTGGTCGATGACGGCTCGGTGGTGGTGCTTGGTGGCTTGCTGCAAGACAACTTCACCGGCAACACCGACAAGATTCCAGGCCTTGGCGATTTGCCTTTATTTGGTAGTTTGTTCACGAGCAATTCGCGCAGCCGCAAAAAATCCAATCTGATGGTTTTCCTGCGTCCGGTGGTGGTGCGCGACGCCGCCTCCAGCGACCGCCTGTCCATGGAGCGTTACGAGCAAATGCTGGGCGGCATGAAGGAGGCGCAACCCGCGCCCAGCCTGGCCATGCCGATCAATGAAGGCCCGGTGCTGCCCGCGCTGCCCACTAAAAACTGAAATGCGCTACCCCCTGCCTTATGCGTTTGCGCGCACCCAGCAAGTGCTGCTGGAGGAAGTGGGTGATCAGCTCACGCTGCATGTGCATGCCGCCTCGCTGCCCGGCGGCTTGAGCGAGGTAATGCGTAAGTACCCGGTGGGTACCGTGCAAAACCATAGCGCACCCGAGTTGGTGCAGCGCATCAGCGCCGCCTATGCGCAGGGCGAATCCAGCGCCGCGGCAGTGGTCAGTGAAGTGGAGGGCGAGGCCGACCTGACGCGCATGATGCAAGACCTACCGGCGATCGAAGACTTGCTGGAAACCTCGGATGACGCGCCCATCATCCGCATGCTCAATGCCTTGCTGACCCAGGCGGCGCGCGATGGCGCCAGCGACATCCATATCGAGGCCTTCGAGCGCCATTCGGTAGTGCGTTTTCGGGTCGATGGCAATTTGCGCGAAGTGGTACAACCCAACCGCGCCTTGCACGCGGCGCTGATTTCGCGCTTGAAGATCATGGCCGAGCTCGACATTGCCGAACGGCGCTTGCCGCAAGACGGGCGTATCTCGCTGCGCATCGGCACCCGCGCCGTGGATGTGCGCGTTAGCACCTTGCCCAGCGCCCATGGCGAGCGCGCGGTGCTGCGTTTGCTGGACAAAAGCGAGAGCAAACTCAGCCTCGAATCGGTGGGCATGCAAGGCGATGTGCTGGCGCGCTTTAGCCACTTGCTGACGCAGCCGCACGGCATTATTTTGGTGACCGGCCCGACCGGCTCGGGCAAGACCACCACGCTGTATGCCGGTTTGCAACGCCTAGACACCCAGGGCAGCAACATCATGACGGTGGAAGACCCGATTGAATACGAGCTGCCCGGCGTCGGCCAGACCCAGGTCAATGCCAAGATCGACCTGACCTTTGCCAAAGCTTTGCGCGCCATCTTGCGCCAGGACCCGGATGTGATCATGATCGGTGAAATCCGCGATTTTGAAACCGCGCAAATTGCGATTCAGGCCTCGCTGACGGGCCACTTGGTGTTGGCCACTTTGCACACCAATGATGCGGCCAGCGCCGTCACGCGCCTCACCGATATGGGTGTGGAGCCTTTCTTGCTGAGCTCCTCGCTGCTGGGCGTGCTGGCGCAGCGCCTGGTGCGCAAACGTTGTACCACGTGCGCCGGCGCGGGCTGCGCCACCTGCGGGCATACCGGCTATGCCGGGCGCACCGGCGTGTTTGAGTTGCTGCTCACTGATGACGCTATACGCGCGCAAATTCACAACCAGGCCTCTGAGGCCGATATCCGCCAGGCGGCATTAGCCAGTGGCATGGTGCTGATGCGCGAAGACGGCCAGCGCTTGGTCGATGCCGGGATCACCACGCGCGAAGAGTTGCTGCGCGTGACGCGGGATTGATGGCGGCCGCCCTGCAATAGCGCATCACCACAGAGCTGCCCGCCCACTATGCCCGCCTACGCTTTTGAAGCCTTAAGCGCCGATGGCCAGACCCGCAAGGGCACGCTGGAGGCGGACTCGGCCAAATCCGCCCGCACCCAGCTGCGCACGCAGGGGCTGGTGCCCCTGCGTGTGGAGGTGGTGCAAGCGGCCAAAGCCGGTAGCGCTGGCGCCCTGTTTACCCGGCGCGTGTTGGGCGCGCAAGCCCTGGCGGTGTGGACGCGCCAGCTGGCCGGGCTGGTGGGTGCGGGCCTGCCGCTGGAGCGAGCGCTGGCCTCACTCAGCAGCGACGCCGAAAGCGAAGCCGAACGCAATCTGGTGGCCGATTTGCGTGCCGAGGTCAACAGCGGCAGTACTTTTGGGCGCGCGCTAGCGCAGCACCCACGCGAGTTTTCGGCGATTTATGTGGCGGTCGTCGGCGCCGGCGAGCAAAGCGGCAATTTGGGCCTGGTGCTGGAGCATTTGGCCCAAGACCTGGAAGACCAGCAAGTGCTCAACGCCAAGTTGTTGGGCGCCGCTTTGTACCCGGCCATCGTCAGCCTGGTGGCCCTGGCCATCGTCTTGTTTTTAGTTACCTATGTAGTGCCGCAAGTGGCCAGTGTGTTTGCCGGTAGCAAACGCGCTTTGCCGTTTTTAACCGTGCTGATGCTGGGCCTGAGCGACGTGGTGCGCAGCTATGGTTGGCTGATGCTGGGCCTACTGGTTTTGGGTATCGGCGCTGCGCGTTGGGCACTGCGCGCTCCCGAGTTACGTTACCGTTTTGATGCCGCTTGGCTGGGCCTGCCCATCATCGGGCGGCTTTCGCGCAGCTACAACGCGGCACGCTTTGCCAGCACGCTGGCGATGTTGGCAGCGGCGGGGGTGCCGATTCTCAAAGCCTTACAAGCGGCCTCGGATACTTTGAGCAACCAGGCCATGCGCCGCGATGCGCAAGAAGCTTTGGTGGCGGTGCGCGAAGGCGCGCCCCTGGCTTCGGCCTTGGCCCAGAAAAAACGCTTTCCGGGCTTGCTGTCCATGTTTGCGCGCCTGGGCGAGCAAACCGGCCAATTGCCCCGGATGCTGCAGCGTGCCGCCAGCCAGCTCAGTAGCGAAGTGCAGCGCCGCGCCATGCAACTGGCCACGCTGCTCGAACCCTTGCTCATCGTCTTGATGGGCCTGGTGGTGATGCTGATCGTGCTAGCTGTCTTGCTGCCCATCATCCAGATGAACCAGCTGGTGCGCTAAGCCCACTCGGGGCTAGCGCGCTACTTCAAGCGGCCAGCGCGCTGCGCATGTGGTCGATGACGGCTTTGTAGTCCGGCTTGCCAAAGATGGCGCTTCCCGCCACAAAGGTATCGGCGCCGGCGTCGGCCACGCGGCGGATGTTGTCGGTTTTGATGCCACCATCGACTTCCAGGCGTATGTCTTTGCCGCAGGCGTCTATGCGTTTGCGTACCGTTTCGATTTTGCGCAAGGCCGAATCGATAAAGCCCTGTCCTCCAAAGCCCGGGTTCACGCTCATGATGAGGATCAGGTCGATGTCCTCAATCACCCAGTCCAGCACGTCCAGTGGCTCAGCCGGGTTGAACACCAACCCGGCTTTCACGCCCTTGGCTTTGAGTGCCTGGATGCTGCGGTGGACATGGGTGGAGGCATCAGGGTGAAAGCTGACCAGGTCGGCCCCGGCATCGGCAAAGGCGGCGGCCAGCGCATCGACTGGTGAAACCATGAGATGCACGTCGATAGGCACCGGTGTGCCCGCAGCCGTGTGGGCATGCGGCTTGAGCGCCTGGCAAATCATGGGCCCAAAGGTGAGGTTGGGCACGTAATGGTTGTCCATCACGTCAAAGTGAATCCAATCGGCACCGGCGGCGATGACGCTTTTGACTTCCTCGCCCAGACGGGCAAAGTCGGCCGACAAAATCGAGGGGGCAATGCGAAAACTCATGGTGACAGTCTCTTCTGCTTTGAAAAATGAGGCTTATTCAGGCCCTGGGGTGGAACATACCCGATTTTGCGCGTTAGCATCCGGCCATGTCCAAAACCAGTTCTGCCTACCAGTTTCATGTGGAAGTGTTTCCACAGTATTTGCCGCAGCAGTCGGCGCCGCAAAATGCTTTGTATGTGTTTGCTTACACGATCACCATCACCAATACCGGCAAGATGGCCGCGCAGCTGATTTCGCGCACCTGGAATGTGAACGACGCCAACGGCCACACCGAAAAAGTCAAAGGCCTGGGCGTCATCGGGCAGCAGCCTTTGCTGCAGCCCGGGCAGGTGTTTGAGTACACCAGTGGCACGCGTTTGCGCACGCCCACGGGCACCATGCACGGCAGTTATTTTTGCGTCGCCGAAGATGGCGAAAAATTTGAGGTGGACATTCCCATGTTTGTACTCGATGCACTTAGTGCCGGGCCGGGCAGCGGCGCGCGCACTTTGCATTAGGGTGCCGCGTGCCGGGTGAGTTTGAACTGATCGCGCGCTATTTCACGCGGCCGGTACACACAGCGGTGCTGGGCGTGGGCGATGATTGCGCACTGCTGCAAACCGCGCCAGGTATGCAACTGGCTATTTCCACCGATATGCTGGTCGCAGGCCGGCACTTTTTTGCGGACGTGGACCCTTTTTTACTGGGACATAAGTGCCTGGCGGTGAATCTGAGTGATTTGGCCGCTTGCGGCGCCCGTCCTTTGGCCTTTAGCCTAGCCCTGGCCTTGCCACATGCAGAGGACGCATGGCTTGAACCCTTTGCCAAAGGCTTGTTGGCGTTGGCCGATGCACATGGCTGCGAACTGATTGGTGGTGACACCACGCGCGGGCCTTTGACAATTTGCATCACGGTATACGGCGAAGTGCCAGCGGGCAAGGCGGCGCTCCCCGTGCCCACGCAGGCTTTGCTGCGCAGCGGTGCGCGGCCGGGCGATGATGTGTTTGTCAGCGGTAGCCTGGGCGATGCAGCCCTGGCTTTGCTGGCTTTGCAAGGCCGGCTCACGCTGCCTGCAGACCTCTTGCAGGCGGCGCGAGTTCGCCTAGAGCAACCCGCGCCGCGAGTGGCCTTGGGCTTGGCCTTGCGCGGCATCGCCAGCGCCTGCGCCGATATCAGCGATGGCTTGTTGGGCGATTTGGGCCATATTCTTGCGCGCTCGCACTGTGGCGCGCGGGTGGAGGTGGACCAGGTCTTGCCCTTGCTGGCTGCGCGCCAGGCCTATGCGGGCGGTAGTGCGCAGTTTGACCGCGATATGGGTGCGCGCACCGCACGGCAATGTGTACTGGCCGGGGGTGATGATTACGAGTTGGTGTTTACCGCGCCGCAAGCAATGCGCAGCGCCTTAGCCGCGCTGTCAGGCTCCTTGCAACTGCCGCTCACCCGTATCGCTACCATAGAGGCTGCGCCGGGGCTGCGCCTGGTGGATGCCACTGGGCAAGCCGTGGCCCAGGACTTCGCCGCGTTTGACCATTTCGCAGCTGCGCTTGCATTGCCATAAACATCGTTGGAAGGAAACACCATGTCGACGCCATTTCGTATTTCGCACAGTTTCAAAGTCTCGCGCGACACTTTATGGGCGGTATATACCCAGCCCGAGCATTTGTCCAAATGGTTTGGACCGCAAGGCTTCACCATGCCGGCCTATGACATGGAGTTTCGAGTGGGCGGTGCGTTTTTGCATGCCCTGCAAGCCCCCGATGGCACGCAAATGTGGGGCAAGTGGGAGTTTTTAGGCATCGACGCGCCACGGCGCTTGTCGCTGGTCCAGCATTTTTCCGATCGCGAGGGCGGCATCACCCGCCACCCCATGTCGCCGGGCTGGCCGCTGCGCACCATGGCCACCACGACGTTTACCGAAGAAGGCAGCGGTAGCGGCCTGCACCTGGAGTGGCTACCTTTTGAATCTACCCCCGACGAGACCGCCACGTTTGACGCCGGCCACGAGAGCATGCAGCAAGGCTGGACCGGTACTTTTGCACAGCTAGAAGCCTACCTGGCCACTCTGCCCTGAGCGCCACCGCCGTCGCCTTTTTCCTAGCCTATGCCCGCACCTGAGACTTTGTACACCACGGGCACGGGCGCGGGCGCCAGCCGCTTTGCGGCGCGGCCTACGGCTGCCTTTATGTTGTCGCATCCGGCCCATGTGTTTGCACTGGGCTTTGGCTCGGGCCTGTCGCGAATTGCCCCGGGTACCAGTGGCACCTTGTGGGCCTGGCTGACCTTTTGGTGCCTGACACCCTTGATGAACGATGCGCTCTGGGGCTACGCGCTGCTGGCCTCCACCCTCGTGGGTTGGTGGGCTTGCGCGCTTACTGCGCGCAATATGGGTGTGCTAGATCCCGGCAGCATTGTCTGGGACGAAGTGGTGGCTTTTTGGTTGGTGCTGTGGGTCTTAACGCCGGCCAGCTTTGCGACGCAGGCAGCGGCTTTTGTGCTGTTTCGGTTTTTTGATGCGGTCAAACCCGGGCCGGTGGGTTGGGCTGATGCGCTGTTTCATGGCATCGATGTGGACACCGAACGCTGGCCCTGGGCCAAAGCCGGTTGGGGCATCATGTTGGATGACTTGGTAGCGGCGGGTTGTACCCTGCTGGTGATGGCGCTATGGCGGGCCTGGTAGAAGACTTGGCTATTGCTTTGCAGGCGCGGGGCTGGATGCTGGCCACCGCCGAGAGCTGCACCGGTGGCCTGATTGCTGGCGCTTGTACCGACTTGGCTGGTTCGAGTAACTGGTTGGAGCGTGGTTTTATCAGCTATTCCAATGCGGCCAAGACAGAAATGCTGGGGGTGGACGCGGCCTTGATTGCGCGCCACGGCGCAGTCAGCGAGCCGGTGGCGCGCGCTATGGCACAAGGCGCACTGCAGCACGCTAAGGCGCAATGCACGCTGGCGGTTACCGGCATCGCCGGGCCGGGAGGCGGCAGCGCGGACAAGCCGGTGGGCACGGTTTGGTTTGCCTGGGCTACGCCGGGCGGTGTGCATAGCGAAATGCGCTGCTTTGAAGGCGATCGCGCCCAGGTGCGCAGCGCTACGGTGCAGCACAGCTTGACCGAGCTGCTGTCCTTGGTGCAAGCGACCCCGGTTAGCTAAATGGGGGCTGGCCCGAGCCCCTTGGATATAGCACCTCCCATACATGCATGACGTACTTGCCGGCTTTGCCACTAGCTTGGCTTTGATAGTGGCTATCGGCTCGCAGAACGCTTTTGTTTTACGCCAGGGCATCGTGCGCGAACATGTGCTGGCGCTAGTGGTTTTTTGCGCGCTGTCCGATGCGTTGCTCATCATCGCTGGTGTCGCCGGTGGTGGCGCATTGGTGCAGCAATATCCGGTGGCTTTGGAAGTGGCGCGTATCGGCGGTGCGCTGTTTTTGGCGGCCTATGCGCTGTTTGCCGCGCGCCGCGCCTTGCGCCCGGCGGCCATGCTGCCCTTGGATGCGCCAGGCTTGTCTTTACCCGCTGCCTTAGCGACGTGTTTTGGCTTTACTTTTCTCAACCCGCACGTGTATTTGGATGCCGTGGTGCTGCTGGGCGCCGTGGCGACGCAGCGCGGTGAGGCCGGGCGCTGGTGGTTCGCGCTGGGCGCTGCCAGTGCCAGCCTGTGCTGGTTTGCCGCTCTGGGTTTTGGCGCTCGTTTGCTGCGCCCGGTGTTTGCAAGGCCCATGGCCTGGCGCGTGCTCGATGCCTTCATCGCCGCGACTATGGCAGGTCTTGCGCTGATGGTATGGTTCGGGCAGGGAGGCGTGCCGACAGGTGTTTGATAAGGAGTTGCTACTATGCTGAATTTCTTCCATTCGGTTTTCCCCATGCGCTATCTGGCTTTTATGCTGTGCGCCGTCGGTTTGCTGTTGTCTTTGCTGGTCTGGGTGGGTGGCGGACATGTGTTGCCGGTGTTGGTGTTTGCCTATTTGGTCGGTACGGGTTTTCACGATTTATGGCAAACCAAGCGCGCTATTTTGCGCAATTACCCGGTCATCGGGCATATGCGGTTTTTGCTGGAGTTCATACGGCCCGAAATCCGCCAGTACTTCATCGAAAGTGAAAACGAAGCCGCGCCTTTTTCGCGTGCGCAGCGTTCGCTGGTGTACCAGCGCGCCAAAGGCGATTCGGACAAACGGCCTTTCGGCACCCAGCTCGATACCCACGCCACGGGCCATGAATGGATGACGCATTCGGTAGCGCCCACCACGCTGGCCTCGCACGACTTTCGCATCACTATCGGGCCGCATACCGCGCAGCCCTATAGCGCTAGCGTTTTCAATATTTCGGCCATGAGTTTTGGCGCGCTCAGCGCCAATGCCATTAGCGCGCTCAACGCTGGCGCCAAGCGCGGCGGTTTTGCGCACGATACGGGCGAAGGCTCCATCTCGGTACACCACCGCAAACATGGTGGTGATTTGATTTGGGAAGTGGCTTCGGGCTACTTCGGTTGCCGCAATGACGACGGCACGTTTAATGCCGACAAATTCAAAACCAATGCGCGTGACCCGCAGGTCAAGCTGATCGAGATCAAGCTCAGCCAGGGCGCCAAGCCTGGCCACGGCGGCGTGCTGCCTGGCCCCAAGGTGACCCCCGAGATTGCCGAGGCGCGCGGCGTGCCGGTGGGTGTGGACTGCGTCTCTCCGGCCTCGCACAGCGCGTTTGGCACGCCGACCGAATTGATGCATTTTGTGGCCCGCTTGCGCGAACTCTCGGGCGGCAAACCCACGGGCTTTAAGCTCTGTATCGGCCACCCCTGGGAGTGGTTTGCCATGGTCAAGGCCATGTTGCAAACCGGCATCACACCCGACTTCATCGTGGTCGATGGCACCGAGGGCGGAACCGGTGCGGCGCCCTTGGAATTTATCGACCACGTGGGCTCGCCTTTGCAAGAAGGCTTGATCCTGGTGCACAACAGCTTGCGCGGCGCCGGGCTGCGTTCGCAGGTCATGATCGGCTGCGCGGGCAAGGTGATCAGCGCTTTCGATCTGGCGCGGCTGATGGCCCTGGGCGCCAACTGGTGCAATAGCGCGCGCGGCTTTATGTTTGCCATCGGCTGCATCCAGGCGCAGACTTGCCACACCGGCCACTGCCCTACCGGCGTGACCACGCAAGATCCGCTGCGCCAGCAGGCGCTGGTGGTGGGCGACAAGGCTGAGCGCGTCTATCACTTCCATCAAAACACCTTGCATGCCTTGAAAGAATTGGTGCAAGCGGCCGGGGTGCAACACCCCAATGAGATCAACGCCCACCACATCGTGCGCCGCACCGGCGACCACACGGTAGACAGCCTAGCCCATGCCTTGCTGCGCGAAATTCCCGAAAGAAGTTTGCTGCAAGACACGCTGGACGGTTTGCCCATGGTGTACCAGCACCACTGGCCCAAAGCCAGTGCGGACAGCTTTGCTTTGCGGACGGAGATGGCTTGAGTGTGGGTGTGACCTACCCCTATTTGCCATCCCACCACTAAGTTGATTTTTGATTGACGCGCTTGCTCAAATTCTCATCCGTTTCCTTGCGCTCGCTATACCGGTCAACCAAATACGGGGCCACATCCCGGGTGAGTAGCGTGAACTTCATGAGTTCTTCCATCACGTCTACGACTCGGTCATAGTAGGCTGAGGGCTTCATACGTCCGGCATCGTCAAATTCCAAAAATGCCTTGGCGACCGAGCTTTGGTTCGGTATCGTAATCATCCGCATCCAGCGGCCCAAAATTCGCATTTGGTTTACTGCATTAAATGATTGCGATCCGCCGCTAACCTCCATCACTGCCAACGTTTTGCCCTGGGTAGGCCGCACTGCACCCAAAGCGAGCGGGATCCAATCTATCTGGCTTTTCATAATCCCAGTCATGGCACCGTGGCGTTCGGGCGAGCACCACACCATCCCTTCGGACCAAGCGGCGAGTATGCGCAATTCCTGTACTTTGGGGTGGCTGTCAGGCGCGCCGTCTGGTTGGGGTAAGTCCTTAGGATCAAAAACCTTGACCTCGGCGCCCATTGCTTCGAGCAATCGAGCCGCTTCCAGTGTTAACAATTTGCTATACGAACGCTCACGCAAGGAGCCATACAACATGAGAATTCTTGGCCGATGCGTGGAACTAGCAAGTGTTCTGAGCATCCGATGTTCAGGCACCTGAAAACAGCTTTGTTCCATATTGGGCAACATGGGTGAAATCTCAGACACGCTGTCCTTTTTCATTGATTGCCGGCTCTCCATCTTCCTTGTTAAATGCAGCGCGCTGCGGATTTTCAAGAATACCTAAAACGACTTCCGATGGACGGCATAGTTTGGTACCTAAATTGGTGACCACCACAGGCCGGTTTATGAGGATCGGATGTTTAACCATGAAGTCAAGTAAATTGCCAAGGTGTTGTGTGAGGTTTCGCAATCCGGGTTATGAAATATCGTAAGCATTTAGCGGTTTGACTCGCTAGGGTCGGGCCCAGCACTGAGTAACTGGTAAAGCGCTAATCCGATAAAGGCACCAATTACCTCAGCAACTGCGAATTCAATTGCGTTGCTCGGATGAATTCCAGCAAATGTATTGCTCATCATGCGACCAAAAACTGCTGCTGGATTGGCAAATGAGGTGCTTGCTGTAAACCAGTAGGCGGCACCAATATAGCTGGCAACCATAGCCGACGCCTTACCCGCGCCTGAGCGCAAGATCACAAAAACGAGTCCTGCCGTAGCAACTGCCTCCGCCAGGTATTGGCTGTTTCCGCTACGCACTTTGGTAGACCATTGCAAGATCTCCAAATCAAACATCGCATGCGCAAGCCAAGCACCTACCGCTGCACCGAGCAATTGGGCGACGATGTAACCAAGCAGCAGTTCACGAGCTAAGTCTTTGCGGTATGCCATGACCATGGATACCGCAGGATTAAAGTGGGCGCCGCTTAATGGACCGAAAGCTTCGATCAGCACATACAGTGCAAACACCGTAGCCAATGTGTTGGCAATCAATGCCACTCCATTGTTCCCGCCTGATAGGTTTTCGGCCATGATGCCTGAGCCGATCACAGCGCACAAAAGCGCTGCGGTACCTACCAACTCAGCAAAATATTTCCGCAAGTGCTTCACTTCTTTGCCAATTCGCGTGCCGAGTTTTCCAAAGCGAGTTTGTTAAGACTAGCCAGCGGTAGGCTAGTGAACAGATCCAGACGCCTTTTAATTTGAATCAGTGTTTGCATAAAGGCTTCTAATTTCACCTTGTCGCTGCCGACTGCTTCTGACGGATCCGCATATCCCCAGTGGGCCGTGGCCGGCTGCCCTGGCCAATACGGGCAAACCTCGCCAGCTGCGTTGTCACAGACGGTAATCACCAAATCCATGTGGGGGGCATCTGGCAATGCAAAAATATCCCAACTCTTGCTGCTTAAACCATCTGTGGAGATGCCAGCCACTTCCAATGTCTGCAATGCCATAGGGTTTGGCGTTTGATTTTCGCGGGGACTGCTGCCTGCCGAATAGGCTTTGAATTTGCCCTTGCTTATGTGATTGAGTGTGGCCTCCGCCAGGATACTTCTGGCAGAGTTGTGGGTACAAAGAAAAAGCACGTTCAAGGGTTTCGCTTCGGTCATGGGTGGATTCCTTAGGGTTTAACAAGTTTGACAAGCAGCTGCAGGGGCGACTTCGCAGGCCTGCCCTTGGCAACAGTTTTCGGATAAGTAGGCTAAGACGGCGTTCATGCGGTCGTACTGCGCCCTGTAAATCAAGTTGCGTCCGCTGCGCTCTTGGGAAATCAGGTCCGCATGCATGAGCTC
This sequence comes from Rhodoferax sp., assembly GCA_040400575.1. Lineage (GTDB taxonomy): Bacteria > Pseudomonadota > Gammaproteobacteria > Burkholderiales > Burkholderiaceae_C > Allorhodoferax. The sequence continues at coordinate 59,660 of JBBAPX010000005.1, read as the reverse complement.
CTTGAGGTGAAAAGACAGCGTATTGGCGGGCATGCCCATCATCTCAGCTAGCAGCGCGGGGGTAAGCCCTTCATTGCCTTTGACAACCAGGGCTCTAAAAATCCGGAGCCGGCTTGTCTGAGCTAATGCAGCCAGCGCGTTTACAACGTGTTTGTCTTCCATAATTCGATTATATTGGAAATATATGACCTAATTATGTCGGTGTTTGACCTAAAGCAGGCTGCGGCGTTGGCGACGGAGTAAATTGGTCTGCGTGGAACTTATTCCGCTTAAGGACTCAAAATGCAATGGCTCAATTCCGCGACCCGCTTCCTTTTCTTTACCGGCAAAGGCGGGGTAGGAAAGACCTCGATCTCAACTGCGGTGGCTATCACTTTGGCCGATGCGGGCAAAAAAGTCCTGCTTGTCAGTACGGACGCAGCGTCCAACTTAGATGAGATGCTGGGTGTAAAGCTGAGCAATCAAGCCGTAGCGGTGCCCGGTGTCCCGGGGCTTGAATTGATCAATATTGATCCCGACGCGGCGGCGCTGGCCTATCGACAGCGCGTCGTCGACCAAATGGGTGCTGCGGCGACACAAGCGGAGATAGTCACGGTAAGGGAGCAACTATCCGGCGCGTGCACGACCGAAATTGCATCGTTTGATGAATTTTCGAGTCTCCTAGCTGAGTCCAACAGCCAATATGACCACGTAGTCTTTGACACCGCTCCGAGTGGGCATACGCTGCGCTTGCTAAGCCTGCCCAAAGCTTGGAGCGGCTTTCTGGCAAACAATGACAAAGGCGCATCCTGCCTAGGCCCGCACTCCGGCCTCAAGATGCAGGAAACTCGCTTTAACCAAGCCTTGGCAGCCTTAAGCAATCCCACACTTACGTCTGTTGTCCTGGTCGCACGTCCCGAGACAAGTGCCCTACGTGAGGTATTACGGACGAGCGTAGAACTTAAGGCACTGGGCTTATCCAAGCAACGGTTGATTATTAATGGGGTGTTTCATCGCAGCGTAGCCAATGACCAGGTCGCACAAGCAGTGGAATTGCAAGGTCAAGTAGCCTTATCCAACATGCCCCCAGAGCTGCGGCTGCTCGCTCAAGACCAGGTGCCCCTTAGGGCGGTTGACAGCGTGGGGCTGCCCGCTTTGAGATCACTGCTGTCTGCGACATCTGCGGCGCCAATTGAGCGCACCCTAGCTCGAGTACCTATGACGGCAAAGCGTTTTGCTTTGTTGATTGATGAATTGTCGAAACAGGACCATGGATTAATAATGGTCATGGGCAAAGGTGGCGTGGGCAAAACAACCATCGCTGCAGCCATCGCATTAGGGTTGATTCAAAAGGGCAAGACCGTTCACCTCAGTACCACCGATCCAGCAGCGCATTTGGCAGAAACGCTATTAGAAGAGGTGAGCGGATTGCAAGTTAGCCGCATCGATCCTAAAGTTGAAACAAAAAATTACATCGAAAAAATAATGGCGGCAAAAGGCCCGTCCCTCAATGACGATGAGAAGGCACTATTACTAGAAGACCTACAGTCGCCTTGCACCGAAGAGGTCGCTGTGTTTCATGCCTTCGCCCATATCGTTGCACAGGCCCGAAGCGGTTTTATTGTCTTAGATACGGCACCAACAGGCCACTCCCTGCTGCTAATGGATGCGGCTGGCGCCTACCACCGTCAAATGATGAGTACCTATGAAAAACATTCAGGCTCTTGCGCCAAAATCGTTACGCCGTTAATGCGAATGCAAGACGCTGACTACACCAAAATAATCTTGGTCACTTTGCCTGAGGTCACTCCCGTATCACAGGCATCGGCGCTACAAGAAGATCTAAGGCGTGCAAATATTGAACCCTATGCATGGGTTTTAAATCGCTCGGTGCTGGCAGCTACTACGAAAGATCCCTTGCTGGCAGCGCGTTTGCATGGCGAGCTTCGTCAAATTCAGCGAATTACGGATGGGCTATCCAAAAATCTATTCGCTATCGCATTCCAGGCGCATCCGCCTGTTGGTGTCCGCGCTCTGCAGGAGCTTATCGCGTAATAGTGGTTCACTGCGTGGTGAGGCCCAAAGCAGTCCGTTGCGAGTGACCGCCTTGGAGGTGGCGGCAGTCGATGCAAATTGACGTTTGCGCCATTGCACTGAATATTGTGATCAGACCCAACCCTGCCGCCAGACATCATCGTTTTGCAGATCTCGCCACGCAATCAGCTGGGTTACTTTGGAAAACACAGATTCGATTTCTACCAACTCAATAGGATCGGTGGGCGACTCTGGTTTGACCACTCGGCTAACAAGAAAATGCTTTTGCTTGGCCAATGGGGTAACAGCCGTCCATTTGGTCAATAACAATTTTTTAGGGTTCAATGGATTCATAGGAGGTGCCGGTCAGGGGCGGACGGTTGCCGCCTAGCATTGTGCTTGGTCGGGCTAATGCTGGTACCAGGCACGTCGAATCTGAAGGGTAACCCCCCGCAGACGGTCAGCAGATCCCATGCGCTGAAGAGCGATCACTGCGCCGTAGTGAATTTATAGTGGAAAACTCATGTTCAAAGCGACCATCATGTATTCCCCGACACCTGGCGCACGTTTCGACATGGCCTACTACATCGACAAGCATAGACCCTGGTGAAAGGAAAAATTGGCGCTTCATGCGCTGGCTTCACTGTCGATTCAGGAATTGCAGGCGGTGCTCCGGGCTCACCAGCACCCTACATGGCTATTGGAACATTGCTGTTTGAATCTATGGATGCATTTGGCGCCGCCATGGCTACGCATGGTGCGGAGATCATGGACGACATTGCAAACTACACGGACTCGCAACCTGTGATGCAAATCAGCGAGATCAAGGCAGCTTGATAGTCTTTGCTCAATGAATGGGGATTGAGGAGCTACAGGCTGCAATCACTTTGGGCCATCTGCGGTCAGTGGCCGACCCTTGTCGTAGGAGCACTACGTGTCGAACCGCGACATTTAGGAAGTTCAAAGCAGCGAAGCAAAACACCCGTCTCTGCGCTCCAACCCGCTCGCAAGCCCGGCGCGCCAAAAACTTTAAGTTGCAGCTATCAATTGTCCTGTGCTCGAATCTTCTTCACCAGCGCGGTAGTCGAGTAGCCCGACACAAAAGGCAGTGCCAGCGCCTTGCCTCCCCAGCTATGCATCAGGGCGGTTTCGGGCAGAGATTCCATGTTGTAGTCGCCGCCTTTGACCAAAACATCGGGGCGGATTTCGGCGATCAGCGCTTGCGGGTTGTCTTCGCCAAACCAGGTAACGAGACTGACCGCCTCCTGGCTGGCCATGACGATGGCGCGGTCCATTTCATTATTTAGCGGGCGGTCTTCGCCTTTGCCTAGGCGGCGTGTCGAGGCGTCGGTATTGAGCGCCACGATCAGGCTGCCGCCCAGCGCGCGGGCCTGTGCCAAATAAACCACATGGCCGCGGTGCAGCACGTCAAACACGCCGTTAGAAAACACCCAAGGCCGGGGCAGGCGGGCCAAGGCCGTCAACAAGGCGCTGCGCTCACACAGCTTGTCCAGCATGGCTGGCGGTGCAGCGGCAGGGCCAGCCTCGCTCATGCCCCTTGACCGCCAGGCTTGCCCGACTCCAGAGTGCTTCCCAGCTCGCGCGCTAATTCTTTGCGGTACTTATTGAGTTCCTGCACGGTGCCAAAGCTGCGTTCCATCAAAAGGCTCATGTTGTGCAGTATGCGCTCTATCACTTTGTTTTCCCAGACGGCGTCAAAATCAATTTGCTTGTCCAGCCAGTGCTCCAGCCAATCCGGGTTGGGCAGGCGAGCCTGTACCGTGTCGTTGGGGAACAGCGCTTTGTTGACATGCAGATTGGTCGGGTGCAGCGCCTGGCTGGTGCGCCGGGCACTTGCCATGAGTACACCGACCTTGGCAAAGGCGCTTTTGGCCTCTAGACCCACGTTTTGGATGGCGCGCTTCATGTACTTCAAATAGGCGCCGCCATGGCGCGCTTCGTCCTGGCTTAAGCGGGTGTAAATGGCTTTGATCACCGGTTCGGTATGCCATTCGCTGGCGCGGCGGTACCAGTGGTTGAGGCGGATTTCGCCACAAAAGTGCAACATCAGGGTTTCCAATGCCGGAGCCGGATCAAACTCAAAGCGTACGTTGTGCAGCTCGGCCTCGGTGGGCACCAGCTCGGGCCGAAAGCGCCTCAGGTACTCCATGAGCACCAAGGAATGCTTTTGTTCCTCGAAAAACCAGATGGACATAAAGGCCGAAAAGTCGCTGTCCCCCCGGTTGTCGCGCAAAAACATTTCGGTGGCCGGCAGCGCCGCCCACTCGGTTATCGCGTTCATTTTGATGGTGGTGGCCTGCTCGTCGGACAGCGCTGCCGGGACAAAACTGGCCCAGGGGATGTCCCGTTCCATGTCCCAGCGGACGGATTCCAGTTGTCTGAAGAGTTCCGGGTAGAGCATGCAGTGCTTTCTATGACCTTTGATTTTAGGCGGGCAAGCCAGGTTTCAGCCTTTTTGGCCACACCGGTCGCATGGCTCTGCCTGCTGCCGATTGTTGACCCATACTAACCAAATCCGATATGAAACGTACTGATATGAAATGTTACTCATCAGTCGCGCTATTACTGTATAGTAACTCGACTGGAGAATCACTTATGAAGGTAGCCGTTATTGGCTCAGGAATTTCCGGGCTGGCTGCCGCGCACAGGCTAACTGGTCTAGCCGATATCACCTTGCTCGAAGCGGGCGATTATTTTGGTGGCCACACGCACACGGTGGACATCACCCTAGACACGCCCACCGGCCCACACACCCACGGCGTGGACACCGGTTTTCTGGTGTTTAACGACCGCACCTATCCGCAATTGATAGCCTTGTTCGCTGAACTGGGGGTGCCTTCGGCCGATTCGGATATGTCCTTCTCGGTGCAAACCGCCGCGAGCGCGGATACCCCGGCGCTGGAGTGGTGCGGCACTTCCTTGGACGCAGTGTTTGCGCAGAGAAGCAACCTGCTGCGGCCGCGTTTTTGGCGCATGCTGGCCGATGTGCTGCGCTTTAACAAACTGGCGACCGGCTTGGCGCTGCGCAATGCCGATGCCGAACTCGTGCAGCCGCTGGGCGAATTTTTGCGCCAGCACGGCTTTTCCCGGGAGTTCAAGGACTGGTACCTCCTACCCATGCTGGCGTGTATCTGGAGCTGTCCTACGGACCAGATGTTGGCCTTCCCAGTAGCCACCATGGTGCGCTTTTGCCATAACCACGGCCTGATTGCGCTAACCAACCGGCCTCAGTGGCGCACCGTACCCGGTGGTGCACGCCAGTACGTCGAAAAAATTTTGACCGGTATCGCGGACAAACGCTTGCGTGCGCCAGTGCAGTGGATAGAGCGCTTGGCGGATGGCGTGTTGGTGCATGTGCAAGGCCAAACCGAGCGTTTTGACAAAGTGGTGATCGCCACCCACAGCGACCAGGCACTGGCGCTGATGGCAGATGCCAGTGGCCTGGAGCGCCAGACCTTAAGTGCCATCCGCTACCAGCCCAACCATGCGGTGCTGCATACCGATGCATCGGCGCTGCCGCGCCGCAAAAAAGCCTGGGCCGCATGGAACTACCAACGCACGGCCGACAGATTAGATGGCGAAACGGGTCCACGCGTCTGCCTGCACTACCTGCTCAATATGTTGCAACCTTTGCCTTTTAGCCAGCCGGTCGTCGTCTCCCTCAACCCTGCGCAGGAGTTAGACCCCGCCCTGGTGTATGGCCGCTTTGACTATGCGCATCCGGTGTTTGACCTGGCAGCCACACAGGCGCAAAAACGCCTGCCCGACATTCAGGGCGGGCGTCACACCTATTTTTGCGGTGCATGGACTGGCTTTGGTTTCCATGAAGACGGTCTGAAGTCGGGTCTGGCCGTGGCGGATGCCTTAAAGCCTTTGCTGGTCCAGAGTCAGTGAGTATGGCCGCAGCACAAGCGATGATTGGTTTTGGCCAGGTGCGTCACACCCGGCTTGCGCCCAAGCACCACGCCTTTGCCTACCCGACCTACTTTCTGATGCTGCCCATGCGCAGCTTGCAAAGTGCCCCCGGTGACTTGCCGCGCAACCGGCGCGCAGCCCTCAGCTTTTACGATTGCGACCACGGCGACGGACGTGGCCCGCAGCAAGGCGGCGCCTTGGCCTGGCTGGAGGAATTGCTAAGCAGCGAAGGCATCACCGATGCTGATGGTGAAATCTGGCTACATTGCTACCCGCGCGTCTTGGGCTTTACTTTCAAGCCGGTCAGCTTTTGGTATTGCCACCGCGCAGACGGCAGCTTGCGCGCCGTGCTGGTAGAGGTGAACAACACTTTTGGCGAACGGCATTGCTATTTGCTGTCGCAAGCGCGCTTTGGCGTGGAGCAGCGGGCGGACAAGGTATTGCATGTCTCGCCGTTTTGCCCGGTGCAAGGGCAGTACCGCTTTCGCTTCATGGTCAATGCCCAAGGCGACCGCACCGTAGCGCGCGTCGACTACGACGACGCGCGCGGCCCCTTGATTCAAACCAGTGTCAGCGGGCAATTGCAGCCCTTTAGCGCGCTGGCCGCACGCCAAGCCTTATGGCGTTATCCGCTAATGACTTTTGCCGTGGTCTGGCGCATCCACTGGCAGGCGCTGCGCCTGTCGCTCAAGCGTGTCCCATTTTTCCGTCAACCCCCCGCGCCTGAAAATTTTGTCAGCCGCTAGTTGTGTCTATCCACCATGAACCAAACCACTGTCAAATACAGCGCTGACAAAGCCGCCCAGCGCCCGCCCGCAGCAGCGCGCACGGTGTTGCAGTTGCTGCAAAAAATCCGCCACGGCAGCCTCACGCTGCATCTGCCCGATGGCAGTGTGCAGCGCTTTGGCGACAGTGCCAATCCACATGCCACGCTGCACCTGAAAAACTGGAATGCGTTTACCGGCGCACTGAAATCCGGCGACATCGGCTTTGCCGAGAGCTTTATCGACGGTGACTGGACTACGCCGGATCTGACCGGCTTACTGCGCATGCTGGTGCAAAACCGCGCCGAGGTGGACCGCGTTATTTTCGGCAGTTGGCTAGGGCGACTGGCCTACCGTATCAAGCACCTGCTTCAGCGCAATACGCGCAGTAACAGCAAGAAAAATATCCATGCCCATTACGACCTGGGCAATGATTTTTATGCCTTGTGGCTGGACCCGACCATGAACTATTCGTCGGCCCTGTTTGGCGGCGACCTGAGCCAAAGTTTGTCGCAAGCGCAAAACGCCAAAGTGCGCCGCGCTTTACAGCAAGTAGACCTGGCTCCAGGGCAGCGCATATTGGAAATCGGCTGTGGCTGGGGCGCACTGGCCGAGATGGCGACGCTGGAATACGGCGCGCGGGTAAGCGGCGTCACCCTGAGCACCGAACAGCTGGACTTCGCGCGCGCACGCATGCAGCGCCAGGGCATGGCAGAGCGGGCTGACTTGCGCTTGCAGGACTACCGCGATATCCAGGATGGCCCGTATGACGCGGTGTGCTCTATCGAAATGATTGAGGCCGTAGGCCAGGGCTTTTGGCCCACTTACTTCGCTACCGTGGCGCGCATGCTCAAGCCTGGCGGCAAGGCCTGCATCCAAAGCATTGTGATTGCCGATGACTTGTTCGAGCGCTACCTAGCCTCCACGGACTTTATCCAGCAATACATCTTCCCCGGCGGTTGCCTGCCCAGCCCCTCAGCGTTCAAAGCGCAGGCGCGCGCGGCCGGCTTGTTGGTGGTGGACGAACACGCCTTCGGCCATGACTACGCGCAGACGCTGCAGCGCTGGCGTGAAGCCTTTTTGGCCCAGCGCGAAGAGGTGCTGGCACTGGGCTTTGACCAGCGCTTTATGCACATCTGGGAGTTTTATTTGTGCTACTGCGAAGCGGCCTTTATGGAAGACAACATTGATGTCCTGCAATACACCCTGCAAAAACCCCATGCTGCAGCCTAAAGCGACTCTCTATACCTGGCCGCAGGCCCTGCTGGCGCTGTGCTTGGCCTTGCTTTGCGCCTGCAGCGGCGTGCAGGCTTCCACCGCACCCGTGCCGCCGGGCGAGCTGGCGCGCGACTTGGAAAAGCCCGTCCTGGCTGGCAGCGGGCGCTTGCAGGTCTTCGGTTTCTCGGTGTACGAAGCCCGCTTATGGACCGCGCCGCAGTTCCAGCCTGAGCGCTTTGGCGCGCATTCTTTTGCGCTGGAGATCTTCTATGCGCGCGCCATCAGTGCAAGCATGTTGACGGACGCCACGCTCAAACAGATGCGGGCCTTGGAAGCGCCGCCCGGCGTGCGGCAGAGCGATTGGTTTCAGGCGCTGCAAGGCGCTTTCCCCGACGTCAAAGCCGGCGACCGGCTGACGGGCTTGCATCTCCCTGACAAGGGCTTGCGCCTGTACTTCAACGGGCAGTTGCATAAAGCGATTGACGACCCCCTGCTGAGCCAGCATTTTTTTGCGATTTGGCTCAGCCCGGCGACGCAGGAGCCACGACTGCGTGCGCAGCTTTTGGGTAGGAGCAACTAAATGCCAACTAGCCCAGGCCTGTCCGCCTTGCCCTGGCCGCAGGGTCTTCGCTACGGGCTTATGGCCTTGCCCTTGGCCTTTGTGGCCTTGCCGCTGTATGTGTTCCTGCCCAATTACTACGCCCGCAGCTTCGGGCTGCCGCTGGCCAGCTTAGGGGTATTGTTGCTGTTGGCGCGGGTGGCTGATGCCCTGGTAGACCCTTTGCTGGGACGGTGGATTGACCGCTTGTTTGCCCACTCGCAAGCGCGGGTATTGCGTTTTTCCGCCTTTGCGGCGGTCTTGCTGGGGGCTGGATTTTTCGCTTTGTTTTTTCCGCCGGTGCGCGATCACGGGGCCCTTTTGGTTTGGGCCGCGGGTGCCTTGGTGCTGTGCTACCTGGGCTACAGCGCGCTGACTTTGGTCCAACAGTCCTGGGGTGCTTTGCTCGGCGGTGATGCGGCCTTGCGCAGTCGTATCGTGGCCTGGCGCGAAGGTCTGGGCCTGGCCGGCGTCATCCTGGCTTCGATGGCGCCTTTGGTCTGGGGTTTGCCGCTGACGGCGTCCATTTTGTGCCTGGCATTGGGCATGGGCTGGTTTGCCTGGACCAGGGCGCCTGCACCGGTGCTGGCTCCAGTGCCTGTGTCTGAGGATGCAGGCGCCGGCTTGCGGCTATTGGCGCCACTGCGCTACCGGCCGTTTCGTGCTTTGCTAGCAGTTTTTCTGGCCAATGGCATTGCCAGCGCCTTGCCTGCGACTTTGATATTGTTTTTTGTCCAGGACCGGTTGCAGGCGCCTGCGTCCATGGAGCCCTGGTTTTTGGCCAGCTATTTCCTGGCCGCTGGGCTGGCGATGGCGCCGGTTTCGCGCCTGGTGGCCCGCTGGGGTTTGCAAGCGCTTTGGCTGGCGTCCATGGGCTTGTCGGTATTGGTTTTTGCCTGGGCCGCTCAACTAGGTAGCGGCGATAGTCTGCCGTTTATCGCTATTTGCGTACTTTCCGGTTTGTGTCTGGCGGCGGACCTCACCGTGCCTGGCGCTATGCTGGCTGGCTTGATTAGCAGCCAACCTGAACCCGGGCGCGACAGCGGTATTTACTGGGGTTGGTGGAATATGGCGGCCAAGCTCAATTTAGCGCTGGCCGCGGGCCTGGCCCTGCCTTTGCTGTCCTACGCCGGCTATGAGCCGGGCAGCCGCAGCGAAGAGGCATTGCGCAGCATTACCTGGGCCTATTGCCTGTTGCCTTGCTTTTTGAAGCTAGGTGCCGCGGCACTTTTGTATTTTTTCATTATCAGGAAAACACCATGAATCGACGTCGCTTATTTGCGCTGACACTGGGCACCGGTGCAGCTTTGGCATTGGGTGGTTGCGCCTCGCAAAAGCTGGACACCTATGCGCAGGAAAAACCGGCGCTCGATTTGCGCCAGTATTTCAACGGCACGCTGGACGCCTATGGCGTGTTCACCGATTACTCCGGCACCGTGGTCAAACGCTTCAAGGTCGTGATGGTGTGTACCTGGACCGGTAACGAGGGCGTGTTGGACGAGGACTTCATCTATTCCGACGGAACCAAACAAAAACGTATCTGGCGCCTGACTGCTGGCCCGGACGGCAACTACACCGGTCGGGCCGATGATGTGGTGGGCCTCGCCCAGGGGCGCACGCAGGGCAACGCCTTCCAGTGGCAGTACACCTTGGCGCTGCCGGTGGACGGCAAAATTTACGATGTGCAGATGGACGACTGGATGTACCTGGTCGATGAGCGCGTGATGCTCAACAAAGCGCGCATGCGCAAGTTCGGCCTACCGCTGGGTGAGGTCACGCTCAGTTTTTACAAGCGTTAAGCCATGGCCTGGATGCAATCTCTGAACCCGCCCCTGCGCGACTGGCGCGGCCAATCGGTGTGGATTCTTGGGGCCAGCAGTGGCATAGGCCATGCCACGGCTGCGGCGCTGCATGCGCAAGGCGCGCTGGTCACGGTGTCGGCGCGTAATGCGCAGGCCTTGCAGGCTTTCGTCCAAGCCCATCCGGGCAGCAGCGCCCAGACGCTGGACTGCAGCGACGCGCAAGCCGTGGCGCAGGCGGCGCAGCAGTGCTGGCCGGACAGTGCGCCGGCCATGGTTTTGTACTGCGCAGGCCACTACCAGCCCATGCGCGCGCAGGCCATGGACTTGGAGGATATGCGGCGCCATTGGGAGGTGAATTACCAGGGCGCGCTCAATGTGTTGCACGCGGTGCTGCCCGCCATGCGCGCACGCGGTACGGGGCATGTCAGTTTGGTCGCCAGTGTGGCCGGTTACCGTGGCCTTCCCAACAGTCTGGCCTATGGGCCGACCAAGGCCGCCATGATCAACCTGGCCGAGAATTTGTACCTGGACTTGCAGGCCGACGGTATCGCGGTATCGGTGGTGAACCCTGGCTTTGTAGAAACCCCCTTGACTGCAAAAAATAGTTTTTCCATGCCCGCCCTGATCAGCCCCGCACAAGCCGCCCAGGCCATGCTGCAGGGATGGGCGCGCGGTCAGTTTGAAATCCATTTCCCGCGCCGCTTTACGCTGTGGATGCAGCTCTTGCGCATCATGCCCCGGCGCTGGTACTTTTACCTGGTCGCTAAGGCCACAACATGAATCCGGCGGACAACCCGCTCATGCCCGCCACGCCTAGTGATGCGCAACAGGCTGCACAGGCCGCCGCTGTGGACGCGCTGGTGCAATGGTTCGCGCATTTGACGCCAACCAGTGTGCAGCAACTATCCCGGTTTTACGCGCCGGATGCGCGCTTCAAAGACCCCTTTAACGAGGTGCAGGGTGTGCCTGCTATTGAAGCGATTTTTGTGCACATGTTCGAAGCGTTGATTGCGCCGCGCTTTGTGGTGACCGGTCGTGTGGCGCAAGGCGCGCAGTGTTTTTTGACCTGGGAATTTCGCTTTTGCTTTCGCAATTTCCACCAAGGCCAGGAGCAAGTGATTTTGGGCGCATCCCATTTGCTGTTCGATGCTGCAGGCAAAGTGCACATGCACCGCGACTATTGGGACGCGGCAGAGGAGTTGTATGAAAAATTACCCTTGGTGGGCAGTCTGATGCGCTGGCTCAAACGCCGCGCCAACAGCTAGGCTACAGCGCAGATTTAAGCGCCTACTTAAACAGGCACGGTGTCGGCAAAACTCGGCCGCTCGGACAGCTTTTCATAGAGCCTGGCTAGATTGGCGTGGCGGGTACGCCAGTCGATATGGGCAAAGCGAAAATCCAGGTAGGCCAGCGCACAGCCGACGGAAATGTCAGACAATGTCAGGTGGATGTCGGAGCAAAAATTGCGATCGCCTAGACCGCTAGACATGGCTTCTAAGGAGGCATCCACCTTGGCAATTTGACGGTCCATCCAGGCCTGGCTGCGCTCACTGTCTTTGCGGCCGGCCCAGGTCGCCTCCAAGCGGACCAGAATCAGTGCATCGAGTACGCCGTCGGCCAGCGCTTCCCAGGTCTTGACCTCGGCGCGCGCGCGCCCGGTGCTCGGTATCAGTTTGCCCACTGGGGACAGCGCTTCGAGGTATTCCACAATAACGCGTGAATCAAACAAGGCTTCGCCGCCCTCCATCACCAGGCAGGGCACTTTGCCCAAGGGGTTGGATTGGCCGATGGTGGTGCCAGCGGCCCAGACGTCCTCGGTGACAAAAGCGTAGTCAAGTTTTTTTTCTGCCATGACTACGCGCACTTTGCGCACATAGGGGCTAGACGTCGAGCCTATTAATTTCATATCGTGTGCTTGTTCCAACTAGGAAGTGGCATTCTATACAGGGTGATGAGCCTACAATTGTCCGATGAAATTCTTCCCCATTGACGCGATTTCGCCCCTAGACGGGCGCTATGCCAACAAGCTTACCGATTTGCGTCCTTTGATGAGCGAATTGGGCTACATGCAGCGCCGTGTTCAGGTGGAAATAGCCTGGTTTATTGCCTTGAGCGATGCGGGTTTTCAAGAATTCAAACCGCTAAGTACCGGCGCGCGCAAATACCTGCTGGGCCTGGCGAAGAACTTTTCGGTGGCTGACGGACAGGCCATTAAAGAGATCGAAAAAACCACGAACCACGACGTTAAAGCGGTGGAGTATTGGATCAAATCCAAATTCGAGGCGCGCCCCGAACTATTAGCCGTCGCTGAATTTGTGCATTTCGCCTGCACCAGCGAAGATATCAATAACACCAGCCACGCATTGCAATTGCGCGCCGCGCGCGGCATCGTGTTGTTACCACAGCTCGACCGATTGGTGCTGATGCTGCGCGAAATGGCGCATGCTTATGCCGATGTGCCCATGCTCAGCCGCACCCACGGCCAGACCGCCAGCCCGACAACGGTGGGCAAAGAAATTGCCAATGTCGTGGTACGCCTGCAAGCGGCCTGCGAGCGCATTGCCAGCGTTCAAATCATGGGCAAGATGAATGGTGCGGTTGGCAATTACAACGCGCATCTATCGGCCTGGCCCGAGTTTGATTGGGAAGGCTTTGCCCGCCGCGTGGTGGAAGAGCCCGAGCCGCATGGCCTGGGCCTGGTATTTCAGCCCTACAGCATTCAGATTGAGCCGCACGACTATATGGCCGAGTTGTTCGACGCGGTAGCCCGCACCAACACGATTTTGATCGACTGGTCGCGCGATGTCTGGGGCTATGTGTCCTTGGGTTATTTCAAGCAAAAGCTGCGCCCCGGCGAGGTCGGTTCGAGCACCATGCCGCACAAAGTCAATCCGATTGACTTTGAAAACGCCGAAGGCAATTTAGGCCTGTCCAATGCGCTCTTGCGTCACCTGAGCGAAAAGCTGCCTATTAGCCGTTGGCAGCGCGACCTTACCGACTCCACGGTATTGCGCAATATGGGCGTCGCTTTGGGTTACGCCTTGCTGGCTTACCAGTCGATGCAGGCCGGTCTGGGCAAGCTGGAGATCAATACCGCCGCGATTGCTGCTGATTTGGACAATTCCTGGGAAGTACTGGCCGAGCCGATCCAAACCGTGATGCGCCGCTATGGCCTGCCCCAGCCCTACGAGCAGCTTAAAAACTTTACCCGCGGCGCCGCCATGACGCGCGAACTGATGCAAGACTTTATCGCCGCGCTGGCCCTACCCGACGAAGAAAAGCAACGCCTGCTCGCCATGACCCCAGGCAGCTATACCGGTAAAGCGGCTGCGCTGGCACGGCGCATCTAAGGGCGCTGCCGCGATGGCCGCGCTGCGTTTGCAAATGCCCTTTGGCTTGTTAAGCGTTTGCCTAGTCAGGCGCTGGCGACTTCCCGTCTTGTTGCTTCAAAGCCAGCGCCCTTTCGTACAGCGCATTGCGCGCTTCGCCGCTGATGTCGGCCGCCAATTTGACGGCGGTTTTCAGGGGCAGTTCGGCCAGTAGCAAGCGCAATATCCGGTCGTCTTGCGCCTGTTCGATGGGCGCGTGCGCGGCGTGCACCACCAAAGTGAATTCACCGCGCAGGCGCATGCTTTCGGCGCCCAGCCAGTCGCCCAGGGCATCGGCGCGCATACTGGCGATTTCTTCAAACTGCTTGCTCAGTTCGCGGCCCACCGTCAGCGTGCGCTCGCCCAGGATGGCCAGCGCCTGCGCCAGCGCTTGCATGCGATGCGGCGCCTCCAGCAGCACAAAGGCCCGCGATTGGCTGGCGAGCGCGTCCAGCGCCCGCACCCGCTCGCCGGTTTTACTGGGCAAAAACCGGGCGAACACAAAACCAGTGTCACCCTCGCCGCCTTGCACTGCGCCCGCTGCGCTGAGCAAGGCCGTTACGCTGCTGGCGCCGGGCAATGGGAGCACCCGCAAGCCCTGCGCGCGCACGTGCGCCACCAGGCGCGCGCCCGGGTCGCTGATGCCTGGGGTGCCCGCATCGCTGACGCAGGCCACGCGCGCGCCCTGGCGCAGCAAGTCCACCACCGTGTGGGCCGCTTGCGTTTCGTTATGCTGGTGTAGCGCCAGCAACTGGGCGCTGCTTTTGTCGATGCCGTAAGCGCGCAAAAGTGTGCGAGTGTGCCGCGTGTCCTCGCAGGCAATGTGGTCGGCCAGTGACAGGACATGCAAGGCGCGCAGGCTGATGTCGGCCAAATTACCGATAGGCGTGGCCACCACATAGAGCGCACTTTTCGGATAATCCTGGGCACCGGCCGCCTCGTGGGCGGCCTTCAGGGCGGAGTCAAATAATGCAATCACGCAAGGGTTTCCTTGGGGCGCCACGCGCACAGCCTAGCAGCAAAAAAATCGGCGATGCCGCCGAGGACGAAGCTCTGCAGTATTTGCAGGAACAGGGCCTGCGTCTGCTGACGCGCAATTATCGGACACCGGGGCGTGGCGGCGGCGAGATTGATCTGGTCATGCGCTGCCCTGATGGAACGCTGGTGTTTGTCGAAGTGCGTAAGCGCCTGAGTACGCGCCACGGCGGCGCGGCGGCCAGTGTGGGATGGGTGAAACAAAAACGCATAGTGCGCGCGGCGCAGCACTACCTATTGGCTCTGCCACGCCTGCCGCCCTGCCGCTTTGATGTGGTGGAAATTGATAAAGAAGGCGTGCATTGGCTGCCGGGCGCTTTTGATGCGGGCTGAAGTAAGAGCTTGTGGCCTGAGCCGGATTGCACCGAACTTGCCCCGCTGCGCTTTGTCGCAATGAGGAGTCTTCCCTGCGGCCATGCAATGACGCCGGCATTGCCATTTCAAGGTTTACAGCGATTTGCGACGCAAGCGGTGTCGGTTTAACAAATGGGGCTTCACACTGGGCGGTTATCATTGTCCAATGCTTGAACAACGCATTGAACAACACTTTATCGACAGCGCTGACTTGAAGTACCAAGCGGCGCAGGTGCTCAGTAAGCCGATTGCACAAGCTATTGGCGCCATACTGGCCAGCGTGACCAGCGGTGGCAAAGTGCTCGCTTGCGGCAATGGCGGCTCAGCGGCGGATGCGCAGCATTTTTCGGCAGAGTTTGTCGGCCGCTTTGAGCGTGAACGTCCCGAGCTAGGCGCCATCGCCTTGACGACGGATACCTCCATCATTACTGCGATCGCCAACGACTACGATTTCAACTCGATTTTTTCGCGCCAGGTGCGGGCTTTGGGCCAGGCCGGCGATGTGTTGTTGGCCATTTCCACCAGTGGCAATTCGGCCAATGTGCTGGCGGCCATCGAAGCGGCGCACCAGCGCGATATGGTGGTGGTGGCGCTTACGGGGCGTGGCGGCGGGAAAATCGGCCAGGTTTTACGCGATACCGATGTACACGTTTGTGTGCCGCACGAGCGCACGGCGCGCGTGCAGGAAGTCCATATTTTGACGCTCCATTGCATTTGCGATGGCGTAGATGCCCAGTTGATGGGTGAACAGGAAAGTGCCTTATGAAACCTCTGCTTCGTTATTTTGCGCTGGTCGTTGTCCTGCTGGCTACGCTGCTGTCGGTGAGCGCCTGCTTTCCGCTGGTGGCCAGTGGCGTGGTCATGACCGGCTTTGTCGCGGTGGATCGCCGTACTTCGGGTGCGATGCTGGAAGACCAGGCGATTGAGGTCAAAACTTCCACGCGTATCCGCGACGCATTGGGCGAGCGCGTGCATGTCAACGTGACCAGCTACAACCGCAAAGTACTGCTCACCGGTGAAGTGCCGGACGCGCAAGACAAAGAGCGTGTGGGTGAGATTGCCAAGAGTGTTGATAACACCAGCAGTGTTTGGAATGAAGTCGGAGTTACCGCCATCACCACCTTAACGGAGCGGACCAATGACCTGATCGCAGCGGGGCGCATCAAGGCCGATCTCATTGACGCGAAAGATTTGTTCAGCAATGCCTACAAAGTGGTGGTGGAACGCGGCAACGTCTATGTGATGGGGCGCATCACAGCGCGCGAGGCCAAGCGTGTCTCTAGCGTTATCAGCGGTGTGATGGGTGTTACAAAAGTGGTCTTGGTACACGAAACCATCACCGAGGACGAGCTGGCCAACCTGAATGCTAAGCCCCCCAACTAACTAGGCTGACCGAGGACCTAGCCGGGCGCTTGCAACCAACGCGCCGTGTCAATGCGCCTTGGCTGGCTCGGTGCTATCGCAGGCGCTTGATCAAGCTGGAGGTATCCCAGCGCAGTCCACCCATTTGCTGCACGTCGGCGTAAAACTGGTCCACCAGCGCGGTAACAGGCAGACGCGCGCCATTGCGTTTGGCCTCGTCCAGAACCAAGCCTAAGTCTTTACGCATCCAGTCCACCGCAAAGCCGAAATCAAATTTATCGGCCACCATGGTTTTGCCACGGTTGTCCATTTGCCAGCTTTGGGCTGCTCCTTTGCCGATCACGTCCAGAACCTGTTCCATGTCCAGACCGGCTTTTTGTCCGAAGGCAACGGCCTCGCTCAGGCCTTGCACCAAGCCGGCAATAGCGATCTGATTGACCATCTTGGCTAACTGCCCGGCGCCACTGGCCCCCAGCAAGGTAAAGGCGCGGGAGAAGGCCATGGCAGTGGCTTGGACTGCATCAAAGGGCGCTGCCTCCCCGCCACACATCACGGTCAGCATGCCGTTTTGTGCGCCGGCCTGACCGCCCGAAACCGGTGCGTCGACAAAATGTAATCCCAGGGTCTGTGCCTGGGCGTACAGTTCGCGCGCCACTTGGGCCGAGGCCGTGGTGTGGTCCACCAAGACGGCGCCCGGGTGCATGCCGGCCAAGGCTCCATCAGTGCCCAGCACGACGCTGCGCAGGTCCTCGTCATTACCCACACAGCAAAACACGATGTCGACGCCCTGTGCGGCCTGACGTGGGGTCGGCGCACTAGCATGGGCGCCCAAGGTGCTGGCGTGACCGGAAAACTCCTGCACCCAACTTTGCGACTTGGCTGGTGTGCGGTTATAGACACTGACCTGGTGACCAGCCAGCGCCAGGTGGCCCGCCATGGGGTAGCCCATCACGCCCAGCCCTAAAAATGCGACCCGTTTCGCGGGTGCTGGGGCATAGGTTTTGGGATTTACGGAGGCGCTCTGGCTCATACATCTTCCTTATTGGACGGGTTATCAAAGCCTGCACTTTAGACGATCTTCAGGGCAAGTCATTGCGCCGCAGCAGCGTGACGCAAGGCCTACGTTTCGCTAATCGTGGTCTTTGAAAGCCTCAGGCGCTCTGGCCTTGCTACCCGCCTCCCCCCAGCTGATGCGCTTGGACTTGGCCAGGGCCATAAGGCTTTGGTCCAGGGTTTGCATGCCTAGGCCATGGCCCATTTGAATGGCGGAATACATTTGTGCCACTTTGCCTTCGCGGATCAAGTTGCGGATGCTGTTGGTACCCAGCATGATTTCATGCGCCGCCACGCGCCCGTCATGGGCCAGGTTTTTGCACAATGTTTGCGCGATCACGGCTTGCAGCGATTCGGACAACATCGCGCGGACCATTTCTTTTTCGTCGCCAGGGAAGACATCTATTATTCGATCTATGGTCTTGGCGGCGCTGGACGTGTGCAAGGTGCCAAATACCAGGTGCCCGGTTTCTGCGGCGGTCAGTGCCAAGCGTATGGTTGCGAGGTCGCGCAACTCACCCACCAAAATCGCGTCAGGATCCTCGCGCAAGGCCGAGCGAAGCGCGTGCGAAAAACCAAGGGTATGGGCTCCGATCTCGCGCTGGTTGACCAGGCACTTGCCCGAAACATGGACAAACTCGATAGGGTCTTCAATCGTCAGAATATGCCCGCGCGTGTTCTCGTTGCGGTGCTTGACCAAGGCGGCCAGCGTGGTCGATTTGCCCGAACCGGTAGGGCCGGTGACCAGCACCAGACCACGCGGCTTGAGCGCGATGTCGGAAAAAATAGCCGGCGCATTGAGCTGGTCCAGGCTCAAGATGGTGCTCGGGATCGTCCTAAACACCGCACCGGCGCCGCGCAAGTGATTGAAGGCGTTGACCCGGAACCGTGACAGGCCTTCAATTTCAAATGAAAAATCAAGTTCCAGCAATTTTTCAAAGTGTTCGCGCTGGGCTTGGCTCATGATGTCGTAAATCATGGCCAACACCTCTTTATGCTCCAGATCGGGCAGGTTGATGCGCCGCATATCGCCATGAACCCTTAACATGGGCGGCAGACCGGCCGAGAGGTGCAGGTCCGAAGCTTTGTTTTTGACGCTGAAAGCCAGTAGCTGCGATAGATCCATGGTGCCGGTTTCCCTTGCGCATTGATTGCTTTTCAAGCGCTAGAACAATTTTTAAACGCCTACATTAAATTATGTTGGAAATTGAAACTAATTTGCAATCTATCTGGCTGCGCATGGCGAAGGCTTGCGAAGCCGCCGCGCGGGATCCGGCCTCGGTGCGGCTGCTTGCCGTCTCCAAAACCTTTGCGGCCGAGGCGGTCGCCCAGGCCCATGCAGCGGGACAGTGCGATTTCGGCGAAAACTACATCCAAGAAGGCGTAGAAAAAATCCAGACCCTGGCGCATTTACCCCTGGTCTGGCACTGTATAGGCCCGATCCAAAGCAATAAAACGCGCCTGGTCGCCGAACACTTCGATTGGGTGCATTCGGTCGATCGGCTCAAAATAGCGCAAAGGCTGAGCGAGCAAAGACCCGCAGCGCGCGGGCCGCTACAGGTGTGCATCCAAGTCAATGTCGATGGCGGGCCGACCAAGGCTGGCGTGCCCCCCGAGCAGGCCGCAGAACTAGCCAGCCAGATCGCCAGCCTGCCCGGCTTGCGTCTGCGCGGCATCATGAGCATTCCCGAACCGGCGCCAGACTTTGCCAGCGCTTTGGCGGTGCATCGGCAAAGCTTAGTCCTGTATGAAGCGCTAAATGCGCAAGGCTTTGGTTTAGACACCTTGTCTTTGGGCATGAGTGCGGACTTGGAAGCAGCTATCCAGGCCGGAAGCACCATGGTGCGGGTGGGGTCGGCGATTTTCGGCGTACGTACGCCCGCGGCATAAAAAAGCCCTTGCTAAAAAGCAAGGGCTTGCTACTTTCAAGATCGGCGATCTGCCGGTGTATCCGCACCGGCGTCAACCCTAGAACTTGGTGCCTATCGTAATGCCGTAAGACGCGGGGTCTAGCGTGACATCCAGCGTTTGGCCGGTCGAAAAAGTATTACGGGTTTGCAGCATCGATTTGCTGTAAAAAACATCGACAAATAACTTGTCGTCGATAGCGTAGGTCAAGCCGATCTGGGGGGTCACGGTGAACTTCGAATCGACCTTGATCGTTGTCGCCGGCCCGCCTGGGTTCGTCATGGCCGTGAGTGCCGCTCCGCCTTTTTCGTTAAAGAAATAGGCGTACGTGGCGCCTAAGCCAAGGTAAGGGCGGAACTGGCTGTTGGCTTCCATAAACCGGTATTGGAAAAACACCGTCAACGGCAAGGCCTGTACTTCCCCGATTTGCCCAGCCCCGGCCAATGCGCCCGCGCCGATGAGTTTGTGGGTGAAAGGTAATGCCAGCGGCACATCCACGGAAAAATTATCGGTGTACATATAGGTAACGCCACCGCTGACCTGGCTGGCCGAGCTGACATCCGACTTGGTGCCGGCGAAGCTGGGCGCTGTCATATCACCGCTGCTGACTTGCGGCGCGATCGTGGTCATGCCGACGCGGCCCAACCAAGTGCCGGCTGATTGGGCACTAGCCAGGGAAGCAGCGAGTGCGAGTGCTGAGAACGTTAGAAATGCGATTGATTTTTTCATGGGTAATTCTCCGGAAATGCGCACGATTAAAGCCAACCGGCCAAGACCAACTCTTTGTTCACAAATTGCGCAAGCAATTTATGGCCATAGGGTGTGGGGTGTACGCCGTCTGCAAACAAATAGCGGGAGGTATCTCCAGCAATCACGTTGCTGGGGTTGCAAAAGAGCGAGCTTCCGGAGGGATTGGTCACACTATCGACCTTGCACACTTTGTCTGACACATTGCTGAGCCCGAACTGTGCTGGCATGGCAAACTGCTTTTGGTTCTCTGCGAAGGCATCGACAAATAGCACACCGGATACACCGGCCAGCTCAGCTTTCAGGCGCGTGTTAAAGGACTGGGTCATGGCAAGAATCAGCGGTTGTTGCTGCGGCCCCGCGCTCACCCCGTAAGGCGTTTGGCTGGCATCGGGGATATTGAGCACCACAATTTTTTTCGCGCCGTTGGCAAGCATGGACTTGACGGCATCGGCCAACTCTTTACCGGCAGTAGACATATTCGCCAAAGCGATGCCAGCGCCTGTGCCGCCAGCATAGGCGGCACCAGCTGCAGCGCCGGCCGCATTTGCGTCTGCGGTGGCCAATCCAGCCAACGCTGCAGCACTATCCAATGCAGCAGCACTTGCGATTGCATTCGTATAGCCGTTGTTGCCGGCATCGGTGAGTGCCGCCACGAGCGCTGCGCTAATCATTTGCGTAACTGTTCCGCCGCTAGCGCCAACCACTGCGCTAGTGATTGCAGTTTGCGCGGCCGTGCGCGTTGTGCCCACCGGTGCGCCGGCAGCCAGACGGCTGATGATGGCCGGCATAAACGCGGCGTTGCCAGCCGCCGTGCCAGCCGCTGTCGCCGCCGCCGTCAGAATGTCGGCCTGAGCAAACATGTCATTGGCGCCGCCTTGCACGGTAATGAGTTCGGTGCCTTTAAATTTGCCAGCGTTAGCCGATAGCGCGAGAAAATTTTGAATTTGCGCGACCACTGGCTCGGTCAAAGCACCCGTGGATTTACCAGAGCCGTTGGCGTCAGTGACCCGGGACCCGCCTTGTGCGTAATTGGTACATCCTGACACCGGCGCTACAACGCCTGCAAATCCCACGCGCGCCGCGCAGGAGGGCGTGCCCACGATCGCCGCCGCCACCAATTGCGGCCACACATAGCTGGGCGCGGTGCTTGCGCCAATGGCGCCACTGATACCGTTGACGGTAAACATGCCACCGGCCAAGGCAATCTGTCCCACTTTATAAGCCCCCGGATCGCTCAGGCTATCGCCAAAAGACACTACGCTGGAATACGTCACTTTGGCGGCTTGTTCCGATCCGCCACCGCAGGCCGCAAGCAGCACTACCGTGATCGAACCGAGTGCCAACTGTTTTTCAAATCGCATGCTGAATGTCTCCTTGGCTGTTGAGGGTGCTGTAATTTGATTAAATTACCAAATTCGCGAAATAATGTAACGTTGAAGTCACAATTTTGTAATTCGGGTATACCCTTCAAACCAAGGCGATAACCCGTTCGCTAATTAGTTTGCCAATCAATTGTCAATTTTTGGATTTTCCGTGTGCTGCGCGTTGGATTGCACCGACCGCTGTCCTTGGCGCTTGTGCAAGCTAGGTGCGGTAGCGCAGCTTCATGACCAAAATCGCCAAGGCCAAGGCCAATGTGATGCCATTGGCGATGATGACCGGCCAAGCCGATAGCAGCCAGCCATAGACCGCCCAGTGCGCGATGCCGATGGTCAGCACCGTGTACATACCCAGCGAGATGCCGCTGACATCTTTGGTGCGGAATGTGTGCCAAACCTGAGGTAGGAAGGCGACCGTGGTCAGGGTGGCGCCTACGGTGCCTATGGTGTCAGTGAGGTTCATACCAGATTTATTTGTCCTGGGCGGCCCAGTCCACCAGCGCGTCGAGGACGGGTCGCGCGGCTGGCGCATTGGCATGGTTGATGACGGCGACCAGTGCGTAGCGTTTTCCGCTGGCGGCATCGACATAGCCGGCGATGGCATTCACACCCAAAATGCTGCCGGTCTTGAGGTGAGCGCTGCCCGCGGCGCGGGCTTTGGAGCGTGTGAGGGTTCCGTCGATGCCGCTAATGGGCAGGGATGCAATCACTTCGGGCATCAGCGGCGAGCGGTAAGCGTGTTGCAGTAAAAGGCCCAGCGCCCGGGCGCTCACACGCTCGCTGCGCGACAAACCTGCGCCGTTGTCCACCAGGGGTGCGTCCTCTTTGCCTATGCGTGCCTCCCACCATTTTTGCAATACGGTGCGCGATTGCTCGGCCCGGGCTGTGCCTATGCCGCCCTCGCGCCCCAGCGTTAAAAAGACTTGCTGGGCCATGACGTTATTGCTGTACTTATTGATCTCGCGCACTACCTCGGCCAGGGGCGGCGAGCGCCACTCCAGCAGTGGCTTGGCCTCCAGCAGCTTGGGGGGCACTGTGCCCCAGCGTGCGCTACCGTCCAGGCCCGCGCCCATGCTGCGCCACAGGCCTTGTACCGCGCGTGGCGCATAGCTGGCGGGGTCGGCGTAGGCAACAGGCCAGACTTTTTCTCCACAGGAGGTGGGAAGGGCGCCGCCAAAGCGGATGCGCAAAGGGTCAGAAAAATCTGCCTTCAAGGACGCGCGGTAGTCATTGCAAGCGCCGCCGCTTAGCGCTACCGTGTCCTGGGTTTGTACGCCCCACAGAGGCGGGTCGTACTGCACCCGTGCCACGCGCCCGGCAGGCTCGGGTGTGAAGGTCATGACAATGGATTTGTAATTAATCAGCAGCGCCTCGGGCCGCGCGTTGTAGGGGCGCAGCGGCTCGCCATCAAAAGCTGCGGGGTCCTGGTCGGGCACCCAAAACGCGTTGTTGTCCAGCACGATGTCGCCGCTGATGCGCGTAATGCCTTGGCTTTGCACCCTGCGCAAGAGCAGCCACAAGCGCTCCATCACCAGTTGCGGATCGCCCTGGCCTTGGATGTACAAATTACCGTCCAGCGTGCCATCGCGCACCGGCCCATCGATATACACCGGCGTGCTCCAGCTATAGGCCGGGCCCAGCAAGTCCAGCGCCGCATAGGTGGTGAACAACTTCATGACGGAAGCCGCCTGCATAGGCGCTTCGCTGCGGTGTTGCAAGCGCGGCGAAGCCTTAGCGTCCTGCGCGTCCACCACCAAAAAGGCCGCTGCACCTGCCGGAATGCGGGCGCGCTGCAAAGCCTCTTCCACCGCCGTCGGTAACTGGGCCTGCGCGGTGGCGCTGGCCAGCACGAACAGTGCAGTCAAGCCATACCGCAAGTAGAAATAAAAACCCATGGTTGATTATCGGCGGCTCTGACTAGCTTGAAAGTCAGGGTTCCACCTGTGGGCTGGCTTGCTGCCTGCCGCAGGCCTTACTTTTCTTTGCTTCGCCAAAGAAAAGGTGAGCAAAAGAAAGGCGAGCCCAAGGCCGTGCCCCTGCGGGGTTCCTTGCGCTACTCGCGCCGCCCGGGGTCGTGCGCAAACGCGC
Source organism: Rhodoferax sp. (assembly GCA_040400575.1). Lineage (GTDB taxonomy): Bacteria > Pseudomonadota > Gammaproteobacteria > Burkholderiales > Burkholderiaceae_C > Allorhodoferax. The sequence goes on along the minus strand of JBBAPX010000005.1, from coordinate 36,032 downwards.
TACGCTCAAACAAGCGCCCGCCCTGATCCGTGCGCCGCTGCGTTGCTCAGCACGGCCAATGGCAAGTGGGGCAGCGTGTGATCGTTCGCTTCGCTCACCTTGCACACGCCGCTGCCGCAGCCGCGCCAATCCCCAATCCATTGACTACGACTGCTACGTTCCCCAATCGGGGCCAACAAACCCGCGCAGCAACGCCCCGATTCAAAACCCCTAAGCCAAGCGCAAACAAACAAATTGGGTATTCAAGCCCCCCTTCACCCCGGCGGGGGTGAAGGGGCGGGGGGGGAAGCGGGGGACAAACCAAGCCCGATAATCTCCCCGATGACTTCCTCTGTCCCCGCCGCATCGCCTTTTGGCCTGTCTCCCGCTGCACAAGGCCGCATCGCTGCGGTGGTGACCGTATCCATCTGGACGGCTTTCATCGTGATCGCGCGCGCTACGGCCGACCCCGCGCGTGGCGGCACGCTCCTGCCTCTGGACGTGGTCTATGCCCGCCTCTGGGGCGCGGCATTGGTCTTGTTGCCCTGGGGCTGGTGGATCACGCGTACGGCTCGGCAGCAAGCGGACCCGTTCGCACCCGGGCGCGGTTCGCTCGGTGGCGTTTCGCCCTTGCCCTGGGCCATTACCTGGCGCATCGGTTTGTTTGGCGGTTTGCTCTACGCCACGCTGGCCTATAGCGGTTTCGTATTCGCTCCGGCGGCGCATGCATCGGTGCTCTTGCCCGGAAGCCTGCCCTTGTGGACTACCTTGCTCGCCTTGCTGCTCTTGGGTGAGCGCATACGCTGGGGCCGGGCGCTGGGCTTGGGTTTGATTGTTTGCGGCGATGCCCTGGTGGGTGGCGCCAGCTTGTTGCATGCGTTTGACGGCAGCGGCGTGTGGCGTGGCGACGTCTTGTTTGTGCTGGCAGCCATGTGCTGGTCCATGTACAGCGTGCTGGTACGCCGCTTTGCGCTGGATGCGGTGCAGGCCACCATTGGCATTACCGCTTTTGCTTTTGTGATGTATGTGCCGGCCTATACCCTGGGCTGCCTGCTGGGCTGGTTGCCGGGTCAGGTATTGCAAGCGCCCTGGCAAGAAATTGTTTTTCAGATGGGTTTTCAGGGTGTCGGTTCGGTGGTGGTCTCGGGCATCGGCTTTACCAAAATGATTCAGTACTACGGCCCGGTACGCTCCACCATGATGACGGCGGTGGTGCCCGGCTTGTCTGCTTTGTGCGCGGCATTCTTCTTGGGCGAACCCCTGCCTTGGAATGTGCTGGTCGGTCTGGCGCTGGTCAGCTGCGGCATTGTGTTTGGCGTGCGTAAAGTGGTGCAGGCCCCGGTGGCGGTGGCGCCTGATCTAGTCCTCCAAAAGCCTTGAGCCTGTCCAAATCCATGCAGCTTTTGGCCTTTGACACCAGTACCGACGCTTTGAGCGTGGCGGTAATGCGCAGCAGCCCTGCGGGCCCGCAGTACTGGCAACACCAAGGCGAGGGCGGCGCTGCTGCATCCGGCAGCCTGATCGCCGCCGCCATGGACTTGCTGCGCGAGGCCGATCTGCGCTTGCACGACCTGGATGCGATTTGTTTTGGCAGCGGCCCAGGTTCGTTTACTGGCTTGCGTACCGCCTGCTCGGTCGCCCAGGGCCTGGCTTACGGTGCAGGGGTGCCGGTCTTGCCCGTGTCCTCATTGCTGGCGCTGGCGCAAAGTGCCCGTGCCAGCCATGCGCCGCAGGCTACCGAGGCTTGCGTTAGCGCTTTGCTCGATGCCCGCATGGACGAGGTCTATGCCGCAACCTATGCATGGAGCGGCGATGGGTGGACGACTTTGCAAGCGCCTTGCCTCTTGGCGCCCGCGCAAGTGGCCTCTTGGGCGCAGTCCGCGCACGCAGCGCATACCCCAAGCATTGCGCTGCCCGGCGCTGTGCTGAACGCGCCATGGCATGCCTGGGCTGGCAATGTATTTGCCAGCTATGGCGAGCGTCTATCGGCCCCTGCGGGCCTTTTTTGTTGCGAGGCACTGCCGCAGGCTATGGCCTTATTGCAAGTGGCTCCGGCCTTGATTGCAGCGGGCGCATGCGTAGCGCCGGAGCAGGCTTTGCCTTTGTATGTGCGCGACAAAGTCGCCAAAACCACCGGCGAACGTGCCTTGGAGAAAGCGCACAAAGCGGGCCTGGCCCAGGCCGAAGCAGTGTCCGCGGCCAGGCTTGTATCCCTTACCACAGCCCATGCGCAGACACCCGGGACCTAAAGGGGTGGAGCGCGCCGAGGCGCGCATAGCGGCCATGGACTTGCCCAGCCTGGCGCGGGTGATGGAAGTGGAGCAGCGCGCCTACGCCCACCCTTGGTCACGCGCTAATTTCGGCGATGTATTGCAAAGCGGTTATCACGCGCGCTTGCTGCTCGGTGGCGATACCTTGCTGGGCTACTTCGTGGTCATGCTGGGCGTAGAGGAGGCGCATCTGCTCAATATCACCGTTGACCCGGCCTATCAGCGCCAGGGCTGGGGCCGCTTGATGCTCGACGCCGCGCGCTTATGGGCCCTGAGCGAGGCGGCCCACATCTTGTGGCTTGAGGTGCGGGTGGGCAATGTGCGTGCTATCAAGGTCTACCAAAGCCATGGCTTTGAAGTGGTCGGGCAGCGCAAGGCGTATTACGCCACCGGGCGTGGTCAGCGCGAGGACGCGCTGGTGATGCGCTTGCAACTCGGATAATGGCCCCATGCCGCTTTCTTTAGACACCCGCCAGCGCGCCATGCTCTTGGAGATGGGTGTGCGCGTTTGGTTGCCGGGTACCGATTTCGCAGTGGCCGATTCCAGCGCCTTGCCGGGCGCGGTCACGGCCAAACAGCTAAGCCCCCACGACGTTTTGCGCACTACCCCCAAGGCCCAAGCGCCGCAGCCTGGTTTGCCAGCGCACAGGCCTATTCCCGCGAGCACGGTTGCCACCGCAGCGCCGCGCGGCGATGGCGCCAACGACCTGAGCCAAATCGCCACCATGGACTGGGACGCGCTGGCGCGCACCGCCGCCGATTGCCAGGCCTGCGGTTTGTGCGCCGGGCGTAGCCGCAGCATGCTCAGCGCCCAGGCGGGGCGGCGCGCGCGCTGGATGGTGGTGGGCGACCCGCCGGGTGAAGACGAAGACGCCGCAGGCCAACCCTTTACCGGCGAAGCAGGGCTGCTGCTGGCCAATATGCTCAAAGCCGTGGGCGCCACGCGCGGCGAGCTGGCACCCGGCTTGGAAGCCGCCTACGTCACCACGGTGAGCAAATGCCGCCCGCCCCAGGGCCGTGTGCCACAGGCTGCCGAACTAGCCCAATGCGCCGCCTACTTGCAACGTGAAATTGCCCTGGTGCAACCGGCTGTGATTGTGGCCATGGGCCGCTTTGCAAACCAGGTATTGCTGCAAGACTATCCGCAAGAGGCGGCCCTGCCGCTGGGCCGCCAGCGTGGCCAGGTCTATCGCTATCAGGGTGTGCCCGTGCTGGTGACTTACACCCCCCAGGCCTTGCTGCGTCAACCGGCGGACAAAGCCAAAGCCTGGGCCGATTTGTGTTTGGCTATGGACTTATTGCAGACGCCGACTTGAATCGATTCCAAGGTTTCCGTATTGTCCGTGAATGCCTCAGTGCGAGTGCGGGCTAAGGACAAAGGGCCTGCGCTTCAAGCGCCGAGTGCTTACCTTAGCTGCGCTGCTGCAATACCCGTTGCAAATAGGCGCCGGTAAAACTGCCCGGCGTGGCGGCAATGTCCTCGGGCGTGCCGGCTGCGACCAAGGTGCCGCCGCCCGAGCCGCCTTCGGGGCCCATGTCGATCACCCAATCTGCGGTTTTGATCACATCTAGGTTGTGCTCGATCACCACAATCGTGTTGCCCGCATCGCGCAACTGGTGCAGCACCTTGAGCAGCAGGGCGATATCGGCAAAGTGCAGGCCGGTGGTGGGCTCGTCCAAGATGTACAGCGTGCGCCCGGTGTCGCGCTTGGACAATTCAAGCGCCAGCTTCACCCGCTGCGCTTCCCCGCCCGAAAGCGTGGTGGCCGATTGGCCCAGTCGGATATAGCTCAGGCCCACGTCCATCAGCGTTTGCAGCTTGCGCGCCAGCGTAGGCACCGCCTGGAAAAAGTCCAGTGCCGCTTCCACCGTCAGCTCCAGGATGTGCGCAATGTTTTTGCCCTTGTACAGCACTTCCAGCGTCTCGCGGTTGTAGCGCTGCCCCGCGCAAACGTCGCAGGGTACGTATACGTCGGGCAGGAAATGCATTTCCACTTTCACCATACCGTCGCCCTGGCAGGCTTCGCAGCGCCCGCCACCACTACCGGCGGGTACGTTGAAGCTAAAGCGGCCCGCGCCGTAGCCACGCTCGCGCGCCATCGGCACTTCGGCCATCAGCTCGCGGATGGGGGTGAACAAGCCGGTGTAGGTGGCTGGGTTGCTGCGTGGCGTGCGCCCAATGGGCGATTGGTCCACATTAATGACTTTATCGAAATACTCGATACCTTCGATGCTGTCGTGCGGCGCCGGCTCTTCGTGAGCGCGGTGGATGGTGCGCGCGGCGGCAGCGTACAAGGTGTCGTTCACCAGCGTGGACTTGCCGGAGCCCGAAACGCCGGTCACACAGGTCAACAAGCCCACCGGAAAAGCCACACTCACGTTTTGCAAATTATTGCCACGCGCGCCCAACACGCGAAGCGATTGCCACTCGCCCAAGGTAGCACGGTGGCGCGCCTCGCGCTCTGCGCGCCGCTCGGCTGCTGGGCTGGGCGCAAAGCGCGAAGGGTTTTTGGCTTGGTAGGCAAGGCTTTCCACCGTCGGCAACCATGCGCGCCGCTGTGCGGGAATGGCGATTTGCAGCGCGCCCGACAGGTATTTACCGGTCAGCGAGTTGGGGTTGTCGCGCACCTGCGCAAAGCTGCCCTGCGCCGTCACCTGCCCACCGTGCAAACCAGCGCCCGGGCCCATGTCGATCACATAGTCGGCGGCGCGCATCATGTCTTCGTCGTGCTCCACCACCAGCACGCTGTTGCCGATGTCGCGCAAATGCCGCAAGGTGCTGATCAGGCGGTCGTTATCGCGCTGGTGCAGGCCAATGCTGGGTTCGTCCAGCACATACATCACGCCGGTCAGGCCCGAGCCGATCTGGCTGGCCAGCCGTATGCGCTGCGACTCGCCGCCGCTGAGCGTTTCGGCGCTGCGCGAGAGGCTTAGGTAACTCAGGCCTACGTCGTTTAAAAACTTCAGCCGCAGCCCGATTTCGCGCACCACTTTGGCCGCAATCTCGCCCTTGGAGCCACGCAGTTGCAGGCTTTCAAAATAGCTTTGGGCCTCCAGCAAGGTGCTTTGGCTGATCTCAAATATCGCCCGCGCCTGGCTGCCTTCGCCCACCTTCACATGACGTGCTTCCGCGCGCAAACGGGTGCCTTTGCATTCGCTGCACGGATGGGTGCTGCGCAAGCGTGACAGGTCTTCGCGCACCAGGCTTGATTCGGTCTCGCGGTAACGCCGCTGCAAATTGGGCAGCACGCCTTCAAACGGGTGTTTTTTGCTGACTTTACGCCCCTGCGAGTTGCCCGACTCCAGCACGTAGCTGAACTTGATCTCTTCCTCGCCCGAGCCGTGCAACACCGCATGTTGCACATGCGCAGGCAGGCTTTCAAAAGGCGCCTCTACATTGAATTTGTAATGCCGCGCCAGGCTCTCTAGCATGGCGAAGTAATAGCCGTTGCGCCGGTCCCAGCCTTTGATCGCGCCGCTGGCCAAGCTGAGCGACGGAAAGGCCACCACGCGCGCCACATCGAAAATATCTTGCTGCCCCAGGCCGTCGCAAGCGGTGCAGGCGCCCACCGGCGAGTTGAAGGAAAACAAACGCGGTTCTAGCTCGCTGATGCTGTAGCTGCACAGCGGGCAGGCAAATTTGGCGTTGAAGCGGTGCTCCACCAAGCTGCCATCTGCGGCGCTGCTGTCCATTTCCATCGCAATAGCGCGGCCAGCAGCCAAGCGCAGCGCGGCTTCAAAGCTTTCGGCCAGGCGTTGTTGCAGCTCGGGGCGCACTTTGAGCCGGTCTACCACCACGTCGACATCGTGTTTTTCGTTTTTCTTGAGGGCCGGAATATCTTGCGCTTCGTAGACCACGCCATTGATGCGAAAACGCACATAGCCTTGGGCCTGCATGTGCGCAAACACATCTAAAAATTCGCCTTTTTTCTCACGCGCCACCGGCGCCAAAATCATCAGCCGCGTGTCCTGCGGCAGGGCCAGCACCGCATCGACCATTTGGCTGACAGTTTGCGCTTGCAGGGGCTGGCCGTGGTCGGGGCAGTAGGGCGTACCGGCGCGGGCAAACAGCAGGCGCAGGTAATCGTGGATTTCGGTCACCGTGCCCACGGTGGAGCGCGGGTTGTGGCTGGTGGCTTTTTGTTCGATGGAGATGGCGGGCGACAAGCCTTCAATCATGTCTACATCGGGCTTGTCCATCAGCTGCAAAAACTGCCGCGCGTAGGTGGACAGGCTTTCCACATAGCGGCGCTGGCCTTCGGCGTACAAGGTATCAAAAGCCAGGCTGGATTTGCCGGAGCCCGACAGGCCGGTGATGACCACCAACTGGTTGCGCGGGATGTCCAGATCGATGTTCTTGAGGTTGTGGGTACGCGCCCCCCGAATACTGATGCTGGGCTGGCGCAGACTGCGTCCCAGATAGGTGCCGGCCTCCTCGCCCAGTTCGGCAGCCAAGTTGATCGGAGTGTGTGGAGTGTTCAAAACGTGCGCGCCCAGCCAAACCGCGCATTATCGCCAATGCGCTGGTCTGCGGGCGCCCAGCCCCGGCTTCGCCCTCGGGGGTGCCCGCTAGCGGCCTAAGCACTTTCCCGCATCGCCAGCGGTTTTCAAAGGCGGGATAATGGCCCACTATCTTGGAGAAAAACCATGGCATCCGTCAATAAAGTCATCCTCGTCGGCAATTGCGGCCGCGACCCCGAAATCCGATATTTGCCCTCCGGCCAGGCCGTGGCCAACGTCAGCATCGCCACCAGCAGCCGCCGCAAAGACAAAAACACCGGCGAGTCGATTGAAGACACCCAGTGGCACCGCGTCACTTTTTACGACCGCCTGGCCGAAATCGCCGGGGAATACCTGAAAAAAGGCCGTCCCGCCTACATCGAAGGGCGCTTGAAGTACGGCAAATACACCGACCAGGCCGGCGTAGAGAAAAACACCGTGGACATCGTCGCCACCGAACTGCAACTGCTCGGTGGCCGCGAAGGCATGGGTGGTCCTGGTGAAGGCGACGACGGCGGCCAACGCCGCACCGCACCGGCAGCGCGCCCCGCCGCCCCCGCCCCGGCCCGCACCGCGCCCGCCGCGCGCCCGGCCAGTGGCTTTGACGACATGGACGACGATATTCCGTTCTAAACCCCGAGGGCACCATGGCCGACCGCAGCGTTCATTTGCACCGCGTTCTGCGCGCCACACCCGACAAGGTGTATCGCGCCTTTATCGAGCCCACGGCCATGGCCAAATGGATACCGCCCTATGGCTTTAGCTGCACCGTGCACCACATGGACGCGCGGGTGGGCGGCAGCTTTCGCATGTCCTTTCACAACTTCAGCACCGGTGGCACCGATTCCTTTGGAGGTGAATATTTAGAACTGGTGCCCGGCGAGCGCCTGCGCTACACCGACCGCTTTGAAGACCCGAATTTACCCGGCACGCTGGAAGTGACGGTGACGCTGCAAGCCGTCATCTGCGGCACAGAAATCAACATCACCCAAAGCGGCATTCCCGCAGCTATCCCGCTAGAAATGTGCTACCTGGGCTGGCAAGAATCGCTGGCGCAATTAGCCAATCTGGTGGAACCCGATATCCTCGGCTAAGGCGCACTATGGCAAACGTACCCAATGTCCAAGGGCCAGCTTCTTACTTCCCCTCCATCGAAAAGAAATACGGCCAGCCCATGGCCCACTGGTTCGCGCTGGTCGAAACCCGCAGCGGCGCCAAGCACATGGAAATTGTGAACTGGCTGAAGGCCGAGCATGGCATGGGGCATGGGCATGCGAATGCTGTTGTGGGGTATTGCTTGGCGCAGAAGCGCTGAGCGCTAGGCCTTAAACCCTAAAACTGGCTTGAAAGCCAGCGGCAGCGCGATGCGCGGAGTGACGCCGCAATCCAGCAACGCTTGACTGCGAATCCAAAGCGGACGCATTGGCGGAAACTTGGCGTCGATGGGTGCGCCAATGAAGCGCAGGATTTAAAGTCATCCTGACTTGAATAGCACTTCATTTGTGTGGCATTTATAAATCGCTAAAAAACATATACTTGCCTAAATGGTATTTAAATCAGCCTGATGTATCCACCCAATCTGGATGTATCAACCGAGTTTTACGATCTAAATTACGTTATGCGTCAGAAGGCACACCATGCTCACATTGAAAGCACTCTACGTTGCAGCACTAGTCGGCTCTGTTGCATGGGTCATTCATGCGCCTGACTACGAACCAGCCGTTACCGCGATCACATCACTCGCAGCATGCATCGCTACGTTTCTAGTTGACCGAAAGCGAAAGCAAGCTGTGTCAATGCATCAGCAAGTAGATGGAGGGGGAATTGGCATTCAAGCGCGCGGCAACGTCACAACCGGGAACAACAGCCCAAGAACCACGGAGAAATAGATATGCTGAATAAGGGCGACGAACAAACCCAACAGGTCGGACAAGGTGCAACCGCGATCCAGGCAGCTGGAAATGTAGTCGTCAACAATGGTCTGTCCTATTCCGAAGTCCGCGCCGTCGTACTTGACGTCTTCCGCTCTAACTTCCTACAACTTGTCGGAGAAGCAAAGGAAGTTGCGCGCCAACGCGCGGAAGAGATTACCGATAAGTTCTTGGAGAAACTGCAAAACGAAAATTCAGCAGGCCTGTCGCAAGCAACGACTCCAGATTTCCAGTACGGCTTGTTCTCGGTTCAGCGCGATTTTGCGCGCACAGCGGACACCGACCTTGGCGACCTACTCGTCGACCTACTTGTCGATCGCACCAAGCACCCGCAGCGAGATATGGTGCAAATAGTACTGAATGAGTGCCTTATCGTTGCGCCTAAACTTACGAACGAGCAACTTTCTGCACTAGCAATAGTGTTTTTTCTCAAGTACTGCAACACAACTGGGATACTCACGTTCCAGCAATTAGCGGTACAGCTCAACCAGTTTGTCAGACCCTTTCTTGACACGTTGCCCCGCGGTTCAGCTTCGTATCAACACCTTGAATTCGCTGGTTGCGGCACGGTCCAAGTCACATCGAGCAGCCTAGAAGACATTCTATGGAAGCGATATCAAGGACTCTTTGACAAGGGAGTCGATGGAGCCGAGTTAAGTGGTGCGGCTTTTTACTTCAATGCCGATCAGCAACTGACTGGCCCATGCGCCCTCGATGCAAGCAAGATTCAAGTGCGAGCACAAAACTTGGAGCACTTGGAAAAATTGGTGGTGGCGTATCGCGTTTCCTCAGAGGATGCTGAAAGGCTTCGCCAAGTTTTCGGAAGGAATCGCCTAAATGCTGCAGAAATCAAGGCAAAATGCATAGAGCAACTCCCCTATTTGCAGTCTCTTTTTGATCTTTGGATGAGCACGCCTCTCCTCAACATTACATTGACCAGTGTGGGGATTGGTCTAGCACATGCAAACATCAAGCGACTCACTGGGGAATTTGCAGACCTGTCAATATGGGTGAACTGACGCATTACTCCTCTCTCAAGCCGAGCGCCAACATTAAGCCCCTGCGCCGACTTGAGAGCTGAGCCACAAAACTCGGCGCGTATTCGCCAGCATATCCAACGCAAGGGTTAAACCAAAAGAAAAAATCAGCTTGGCGACAATACGTTTTGTATATACACTATGCACATAGCGTTCACCTGGTCAGAAACGAAGCGAGCAGCGAACGTCAAAGCCCATGGCCTTGACTTCGCAGATGCTGTGGGCGTTTTTGAAGGTGTGACCTTTACCTTTGAAGATGACCGCTTCTCCTACGGCGAACAACGCTTTGTAACCCTTGGCTTGCTCGCAGGCATACCTGTTTCAGTCGTACATACAGAGAGTGAATATGAAATCCGCATCATCTCGTTCCGAAAAGCAAGCAAGCGCGAGTCGCAAACCTACTTCGATGAAATCCAAAACTGATTGGGCACGACTGAAGTCCGACGCTGCCGATGTGAAGCCGACGCTTGAACACCCACAGGCTGACGTAAAGCACATTGTGCGTGGCATGGTGCGCAAGGGCTTGAAGCCATTACCTGTCAAGGCGTCCATTTCGCTGCGCGTGGATCAAGATGTACTTGAGTGGTTCAAGGCCCAAGGTGCTGGCTACCAGACGCGGATCAACACAGTTCTGAGAGCGTTCCGTGACGCCTCCGTTTAATTGGCGGTTCGCCTTATCAGTACGTTTTAGCCAAGAGGTCGTGGAGTATTGCAAATCCACCGGCAACGGCCGGCAATCAAGAATGTATGTCGTGCTTCGCCAGTACCTAGAGCGTCAGCGCATGGCCATGTCGTACGGCGCTACACTGGAGTGCGAAGCGCGGAATTAACGCTACTTCTAAGGAACGCATGCATGACACTGGCTGGAGAGTTTATATATTCCCCACTGGAGGAGCGTGATATTCCAGAGTTAGCGAACGCGCTCCATAGCAAACTTGTTTACCAATACATTGGCGGGATACCTAGTAAGGCTGACTTTGATCTCTGGCTTCGTCTGTCGATCGCAGGCCCGCCATCAGAGGCCACTGGCGAGCGTTGGCTTAACTTCACGGTACGTTTGGCTGAATCCGGAGAAGTCATTGGTAGGCTTGAGGCCAATATTCACGACCATCTTGCTGAGCTTGCGTTTTTGTACAACCCAAGGCTTTGGGGGTGCGGCTACGCTTCCCAGGGCCTTTTGTGGCTGCAAAATCAGCTGCGCGAAAATACAAGCGTCCAATCGTTTTGGGCTACGACGCATCCAGAGAATCAACGCAGCGCAGGCTTGCTTCAAGGTCAAGGCTATGTGCGGATGCCAACGCAGGGTGTGCCCACGCTGTATTCCTATGACAGCGGCGATCATGTGTACAAGCGTAGTTTGTAAATAAAACCAAATCTTTACGCGATGCCGCATAGTTTTCAAGTACGCACCGGACAGGCTGGCGATGCCGATCGCTTGGCTGTCTTGGCCGCGCAAGTCTGGCTGCATACCTATGCCACCGACGGTATCAGCAAGGAGATTGCCCAGTATGTACTTTCGGAACTCACGGCCGAAAAGTTTTCGGAGCAGCTGAACGAGCCTCAGACCACCATCCTTGTAGCCGAACGCGACCATTACCTTGCTGGCTTTGCCGTCCTCAAGTTTGGTGCTACCTGCCCGTCACGCGCTGGCGCAGGGGTGGAGCTGCAAACCCTTTATGTCCAAGCGCATTTCGTGGGCCATGGAATCGGCTGGGCACTTCTTCAGGCTGCGCAGGGTAAGGCGCAAGAACAGTCAAGCTCGCCCTTATGGCTAACGGTAAATAGCAAGAACGCACGAGCCCTCGCCTTTTATGCCCGCCAAGGCTATACCAAGGTCGGCATCACCTACTTTGTCTTGGGTGATGGTCGCCATGAAAACCATGTGCTTGTAGGTGGTGGCGCTGATTAGTGGCGCAAAGCGGAGGCCACCATTGGCCTCAAATTGCAATCAAGTGCAAGCTGATAAAAGTACGCTTGCCTGCGGCGCTTAAACACCTAGACTTGTCTGTACTTCAAGGAATGTAGCGCCCACATACGGCACCCCCCGCGCCCGCAAGCGCTTGGCCATACACAAAACCGCATGGTCTTTGCTCAGCAAGCCTGCTTGCTGCGCCAGCGCCAGGTCGATAAAGTGCTGGTCGTCCGGGTCTTTGCAGCGCAGCGGAGCGCGCGGGGCGACTTCCACTGGGTGGCTGTACTTGTCGAAGTCGCGCATTAAGTCCTCAAAGCTGCGCTGGTAAAAGTCCATGCGCTTGGCGATATGCGGATAGGCCAGCACCCGGGTCAGTTCCTCGCGCATGGGCGCGGTGCTGATCCAGCGAATGCGCGCTTGCGCCAAGGCCTGGCGCAGCGGCTGGGCGGCAGAGTCGGCAAAGAGAAAAACATCGAGCACGATATTGGTGTCCAGCACCCACAGCGGGCGCTGCGCGGTATCTGCGGATGCGGGTGGCTGGCTCAACTAAGCGCTCGCGGGGCGCGTACTAGTTTCCGATTCCGCGCCCGCCTTGCTTTTGTCCATACGCCCTGCCACCAGGTCAAATTTGAACAATCGGCATTCAATAGGCCCATTCCATAGCGGAACGCGGCGCGATTCTTTGAGGCGCATCTTGCCTGGCAGTTTCAGGTCGGGCGTCAGCACCCAGGCGCTCCAGCCGCTGAAATGTTTTTTCCAATGGCTGGCCAGTTGGTTAAAGAAGGCGCCGCCTTCTTCGGTCTCTGCCACTTCGCGTGCGCCAAAGCGTGCGCCTTCACCCGCGACGCCGCCCACTTCAATGCGCTCGCCATAGGGGGGGTTGAGCAGCATCACGCCGCCGCCTTCGATAGGCGGCATGCGCTGCAAAGCGTCGCCACCGCGAAAACTAATCACCCCAGCCACGCCGGCGCGCTGCGCATTGCGCTCGGCAAAGTCAACCATACGGTGCGATACATCGCTACCGTAAATCAGGGGCGCATCGCCGGGCTCGGGATGGATGATGCGCGCTTTCGCTTCATCGCGGATGGCCTGCCACACATGGGCCTGAATGGGCAGATATTTCTCAAACGCAAACTGGCGCAACAGGCCCGGCGGAATATTGCAAGCGATTTGCGCTGCTTCAATCGCCACCGTGCCGCTGCCGCAGCAGGGGTCGTACAGGGGCAGCAAATCCGCGTCGCCATCGGCCCAGCCGCTGGCAGCAATCATGGCGGCGGCCAGGGTTTCTTTGAGCGGTGCATCGCCTGTGTCTTCACGCCATCCGCGTTTGAACAGCGCTTCGCCCGAAGTGTCGATATACAGCGCGCACTGGTCGGTCGTCAGGTGCGCAAAGATGCGTACATCGGGCCAGCGGGTGTTCACATCCGGTCGTACGCCATGGGCTTTGTCGCGAAAGCGGTCGCAGACCGCGTCCTTGATTTTCAGGGCCGCAAAATTCAGAGAGGTCAGTGGGCTGTGCTGTGCCGTTACTTCCACTTTGATGCTTTGCTTGGGTGTGAACCAAATTTCCCAGGCTACCTCGGCGGCGGCGCGGTAAAGATCTTGTTCGCTGCGGTAGTCCGTCAGTGACAGCTGCACCATCACGCGTTGGGCCAGGCGGCAATGCAAGTTCAGGAGCAGCACTGCGCGCCACGATCCTTGCAGCATCACCCCGCCGCGCCAGCGCTGTATCGATTGCGCGGGCAAGTCGGTAATCGTTTGCACCTCGCCGCACAAGTAGTCTTCCACGCCAGCGGCGCAGGGCAAAAAAATCTGTAACTGGTTCATGCCATGGTGCTGCGCCTGGGCGCGTCGTGGGGAGCGCTCACAGCGCTTTGCGCAAGCTGGCCGGCGCGATCTTCAGGCCTTCGCGGTACTTCGCTACCGTGCGGCGCGCGCACTCAATGCCTTGCTCTTTGAGCATCTCGGATAACTGGTTATCGCTGAGCGGTTTTTTCGGGTTTTCAGCCAAGATAAATTGCTTGATGATGGCGCGCACCGCCGTGCTGGAGGCACTGCCGCCGGACTCGGTATCCAAGCCGGAGCCAAAAAAATATTTCAGTTCAAAAGTGCCATAAGGCGTAGCCATGTACTTGGCGGTGGTGACTCGGCTGATGGTCGATTCATGCAGGCCCAGCTCTTCGGCGATCTCGCGTAGCACCAGCGGGCGCATGGCCAGTTCGCCATGGGTAAAGAAGTTTTTCTGGCGCTCCACCACGGCAGTGCTCACGCGCAAGATGGTGTCAAAACGTTGCTGAATGTTTTTGATAAACCACCGCGCCTCTTGAAGGCGTTGTTGCAGGCCGGCGTGGCTGGAGCTGGCCTTATGGTTGCGAAGCACGTTGGCGTATATATCATGTACCCGCAGGCGTGGCATCACGTCCGGATTGAGTTGCACCCGAAAGCGTGGCGTCATGCCCTCTTTGTGGATGGCGGTAACCAGCACATCGGGCACGATGATGTTGCGTTCCACGTCGACAAAACGTCGGCCTGGTTTGGGCTCTAGTCGTGCAATCAGCGCAATCGCTTCGCGCACCAGGCTGTCGCTGCCCACGCCGATTTGCACCAGGCGCTTGATGTCACGCCGCGCCAACAAATCCAAGGGTTGCTGACAAATACGCAGCCCCACCTCCAGCACCTCCACGCGATGGCGCAAGATGGCGGTTTCGTCGTCGTCATCGGCCGGGTCTACCGGGTAGTCGTCCTCGTCCAGTTCGGCGCGGCTGCTAGCCAACAGGGCGGATATTTGCAGACGCAGGCATTCGCCCAGATCGCGCGCACCCACGCCTACCGGGTCCAAGCTGTGCAACAGGCCGAGCGCTACGGTGAAGTGGTGCACCAGGTCTTCCACTTGCTCGTAGTCATCGCCGGCCAGACCCTGGGCCAGGCTTTCTAAAGTGTCTTCCAGGTAGCCGTCGTCGTTGAGCGATTCAATCAAAAAGCGCAGCGCCGCTTGGTCGCTGTCGCTCAGGCGCAAACGCAGCGCCTGGCGGTGCAAATGCGCTTGCAAGGACTCTTGTACCCGCGCTAGCTCGGTGGCGTCTTTGTCTTCGTCGTCGCCCAGGTTGTTGGATTTGGCTTTGGCGTCCCCTCCCCATTCGCCGTCATCGGGCGTGGTTTCGGTGGTGCCATCGCCTTCCCAGCTGATGGCATCGTCGCCGCCCGGCTCGGCCGACAGCGGTGTAGCCTCTTCGTCGCGCGTGCTGTCGCTGGCGACTGTGCTGCTGTAGTCACTGACGGTAGGCGTGGGCGCCTCGCTGAGTCGGTCGCCCTGACTGACTAGGCTGTCGACTTGTTCCAAACCGAACTGCTCGCGCTCGGCAGCCTCGTGGTCCATTTCCAGAAAGGGATTGGCTTCGAGCATTTGCTCGATTTCCTGCGACAACTCCAGGGTAGAGAGCTGCAACAGGCGTATCGACTGCTGCAACTGGGGCGTGAGCGCCAGATGCTGCGATACGCGTAGCGACAGGCCTTGTTTCATGGCCTCACATCCTGAAGTTTTCGCCCAGATAGACGCGCCGCACATCGGCGTTCTCGACGATCTCGGACGGCAGGCCTTGGGCCAGAACCCGGCCCTCGCTGATGATGTAGGCGTGGTCGCAAATACCCAGGGTTTCGCGCACATTGTGGTCGGTGATCAAGACGCCAATATTGCGGCTCTTGAGGAAATTGATGATGCGCTGAATCTCAATCACCGCAATCGGGTCAATACCGGCAAAGGGCTCGTCCAGCAGGATAAAGCGCGGCTGGGTTGCCAGCGCTCGGGCGATCTCCACGCGGCGGCGTTCGCCACCCGAGAGCGCGAGCGCAGGCGATAGTCGCAGATGTTCCACCCGCAAATCCTGCAACAAAGCCGTAAGCCGCGATTCGATGTCGGCCTTGGAGAAGGCTTTGCCCTTGGCGTCGCGCTGCAACTCCAGCACCGCGCGCACATTGTCTTGCACATTGAGCTTGCGGAAAATCGAGGGCTCTTGCGGCAAATAGCCCAGTCCCAGACGCGCGCGACGGTGAATCGGCATGTGCTCTATCGCTTGGCCGTCGATGGTGATGCTGCCAGCGCTGGCGCGCAGCAGGCCGACGATCATGTAAAAGGTAGTGGTCTTGCCCGCACCATTGGGACCGAGCAGTCCCACTACCTCGCCGGTGCGCAGCGATAAGGACACGTCTTGCACCACTTTGCGCGCGCCGTAGAACTTTTGCAGGTGACCTGCTTCGAGCACGCCGATGGCTGTGTTGTGCGCCGCCTCCGCCTGGGCGCCCATTTGCAGCACGGAAGTGCTATCGGATTTCATGGGGTTTTGGCGGGGTTGGTGTTTTCCGGCTTGGGTGTGATCACCGCGCGCACGCGGCCCGGTGCGGCACCGGCGGCGCTGCCGTCCACCGAGAATTTTTCGGTGGTGTTTTCGTAATTGATGATGGCACCCGTCACTTCATCGGCCAGGGTGCTGCCCCGAAAGCGGCGCATGACTGCATTGGTTTCAAAGCGCACCGTGTCGGTTTTGCCGTTGTAAACCAGGGTTTCGGCTTCTCCCTCGATAAATTCGTCAAGCCCTTCGCGCTTTTGCCGAAAGAAGGCGCGCTCTTTTGGGGTGCCGGTGACGACGCCAAATTGGTTGCCTTCGGGGTCTTGGCGTACTTCGACTTTGGCGCCGCGGATCACGATAGTGCCTTTGGTGGCCACGACTTTGCCTGTAAATATGGTGAGTTGCTGCGCATCCTCGTAGCGCATGCTGTCAGCGTCGATATTCATGGGCTTGTTGCGGTCGGCTTTTTCAGCCCAGGCGCTTGGTAGCAGCCCGGCGCCAAGCAATGCGTAAAGGATCAAGGTGGGTTTCATAAAGGCACGAAAATTGCTGAAAGCATTATTCGTGCATTCTAGCCACCGCATTTTAAAAGCCCAAGTGTCTTTGGCCTTCTTTGTGAAGAAGTTTTGCGGCTTTGCACCGCGCAGTGGCTTTAGGCGCGCCGCCCGCGCAGGTCATCTACCAGCGATTGCACCACCAACAGTGCCCGATCCATGCTGCGCGCCATGCTGCCGTCGGTATAAAACTGCCCGCCGACACCCAAGGCCGGCACGCCTTCTACCTTGTAGGCAATTTGCAACTGTGAGCCCTTTTGCGCTTTGGTGACTACGCCAAAGGAGTTGTACTCTTTGACAAAATTAGCCTTATCAACGCCGTTTTTGCCCACCCATTCGACAATGGCCTCAGCCTTGGACAGGTTGAGCTTTTCCACATGGATGGCAGCAAATACCTTGGCGTGCAGTTTGTCCAGCAGACCCAAGGATTCCAGGGTATAAAAAAGTTTTTGCTGCGGTACGAAGCTGTCATTGAAAGCTACCGGCGCACGCCGGAAAGCGACGTCTTTGGGCAGTTTTTTCACCCAATCGGCCAGCATGGGTTCAAAAGCATTGCAGTGCGTGCAGTTGTACCAAAAGAACTCCACCACTTCGATTTTCCCGGCCGGCGCCTCTACCGGCGCGCGCGCATCGAGCACCTGATAGTCCGTGCCGGCTACCGGCTTTTTGAATTGGGCCAAGGCAATGGCCGGTGACTGCAAGGCGATCAAACCTGCCATCGCTTGTTGTCCAAAATTACGCCGGGTGGGTGTCATACATACTCCGAAAAATAATGATTGCGCCAGCGCCCCTGCTAGCGCTGTACTTTCATCAGCACCGTGTCGGTACCGGACTTGTCCAATTTATCTTTGCTGCGTTCGGCATCTTCGATCTTTTCAAAGGGGCCTACGCGCACCCGGAAAATCGGGCGCCCGCCTTGCTCGCGCTCCGTCACCGCCGCTTCTACGCCCGTCAGTGAGAGCTTGGCGCGCTGGCTTTGTGCATCGTCCATTGATCGAAAAGCACCCACTTGAACGTAATAAAAAATTTGGCCCGTTGGCATGGCCGCAGATGCAGCTTTGGCGTTGGCCAGGGCGCCGATAGGGTCGGCTGCGGCCGCTGGCGGTGTAGGTGTTGCGGTGGTGGTCGGCGCGGCGGGAGCCGGTGGGGATAGCGGCGGCACGACGCCGCTCGCGGCCTCTTCAGGGGCCGCAGCTTTGGGCGGCGGCTTACCGGTAATCAGGGCGTTGGGGTCCCAGTCCTTGTTTTTTTTGGCCTCAGCGTCGTTTTGGTCGGCGCTGCGGGTCTGGCCTTTGCTCAAAAATGGCAGGGGCACTTTGGTGACGTAAAGCGCTATGCCAAAGGCAATGCCCAGGCCGATCACCAGTCCCAATACAAAACCCAAAAAGGTTCCGCCGCGTTGTCTTTGCATGTCTTGCTACCTTGAATAACTACATTTTGCGCGGTGCGCTTACCCCCAGCACCGTCAGGCCATTGTGCAATACCTGCGCAGTCGCGGCCACCAGCGCCAGCCGCGCCAGGCGCACTGGCTCCTCGTCCACCAAAATGCGCTCGGCATCGTAGTAGCTGTGGTAGCAAGCGGCCAACTCGCGCAGGTAAAAGGTCACGTCGTGCGGTGCAAAGTCCAGCGCGGCAGCGCCCAGCATATCGGGGTATTTGGCCAGCAGCAGCATCAGCGCCTGGGCTTGCGGGCTGGTCAGTGGGCTCAGGCCGGCGCTGGCCAGCTGCGCGCTGTCGCCGCCCCAGGCCGCCAGCACTGAGCAAATGCGCGCATGCGCGTACTGCACGTAATAAACCGGGTTGTCGTTGTTTTTGGCCACCGCCAGGTCCACATCGAAGGTGTATTCGGTGTCGGGCTTGCGGCTGAGCAGGAAAAAGCGCACCGCATCGGCGCTCGTCCATTCAATTAGGTCACGCAATGTGACATAGCTGCCCGCGCGTTTGGAAATCTTGACTTCCTCGCCGCCGCGCACCACCCGCACCATGGTGTGTAGCACATAGTCCGGGTAGCCCTGCGGTATGCCGACGCCGGCTGCCTGCAGACCGGCACGCACGCGGGCAATCGTGCCGTGGTGGTCCGCGCCCTGGATATTGACCACCTTGCTAAAACCGCGCTCCCATTTGGCGATGTGGTAGGCCACGTCCGGCACAAAGTAGGTGTAGCTGCCGTCGCGCTTCTTCATAACGCGGTCTTTGTCGTCGCCGTAGTCGGTCGAGCGCAGCCACAATGCGCCGTCCTGCGCATAGGTCTTGCCGGCGGCCTGCAGTTTTTCTACGGTGGCCGCTACTCGCCCACTGCTGTACAAGCTGCTTTCCAGGTAATAGTTGTCAAAGTGAATAGCAAAGGCTTTGAGGTCCAGGTCCTGCTCGCGGCGCAAATAGGCGACAGCAAATTCGCGGATGTTGTCCAAGTCTTCGATTTGACCGCTGGCGGTAAATTGCCGGTCATCAGACACTACGGTCTTAGCGGCTTTGAAATCTTCCGCTATGTCGGCGATGTAATCGCCGTTGTAAAAACCTTTGCTCGCCGGGTCCTCGGGGTCGGTGGGCCAACCGGTGTCGCCTGGCCGCAGGCCGCGCGCACGTAGCTGGGTGCTGGTGGCCAGGGTGTTGATTTGCACCCCCGCGTCGTTGTAATAAAACTCGCGGAATACCGCCCAGCCCTGGGTTTGTAGCAAATTGCAAATTGCATCGCCCAGCGCCGCCTGGCGGCCATGGCCGACATGCAAAGGCCCGGTCGGATTGGCCGAGACAAATTCCACCAACACGCGCTGCGCGTTTGGCTGGTGCGTACCAAAGCCAGCTTTGCTTTGCAAAATATCGCGCACGACTTCTTGCTTGGCGCTAGGGAGCAGGCGCATATTGATAAAGCCCGGCCCGGCGATGTCAATGTCCTGTACCCACTGCACAAAAGCGGCTTGCGCCAGCAGCAGGGCGCGCAATTGCTCGGCGACCTGGCGCGGATTGCTTTTGAGGGGTTTGGCCAATTGCATAGCGGCGGTGCTGGCGAAGTCGCCATGGGCGGCGACTTTGGGCGATTCAAGGGCTGCTTGGCTGCCCGCGCCGGGGAGCAGGGTTTCCAGCGAAGCGGCCAGCGCTGCCAGAAGTTCGGATTTGACGGAGGGCATAGCGGCGATTTTAGGGGGAGGTTCTTGCCGCTTGGCCATCGCAGTGCGCTGGATATGGCTTTTGCTTGTGCGCCATCAAAAATTAGGAACCTAGGTCTTAGCGCCCCTGTGCTTTGTTACGCAGCCGTTGTATGCTTGAGTCGACAGCGAAGATTGCTGTCGCCGCGCAAGCGGTTTGGTGATTTAACTCAAGGAGGTTTGTATGAAAAATATATTTGTGGCGCTATCCCTTTGCTTGGTGGTCGCCGGAGGCAACGCAGTGGCCGCCAGTGACCAGCAAAATAAAATGGGCGCCTGTAACGCCGAAGCCAAAACCAAGGAGCTCAAAGGCGACGAGCGTAAAAAATTCATGAGCGAGTGCTTAAGCGCCAAGGCACCGGCGCCTGCCGCATCCGAAGCCGGCACGACGCAGCAAAACAAAATGAAGACCTGCAACGCTGACGCCAAGACCAAAGATCTCAAAGGCGACGAGCGCAAGAAGTTCATGAGCGAGTGTTTGAAGGCCAAATAAATCCCGCTGCAAGCGCACCGGATCCGCTTAAGCACGGGTAATAGGGCTTAAGCGGATGAAAGTGTTTTTCCTAGCTGGCTACACGATTTTTACCTTGGGGCACCCATCGCTGGTGCCCCTCAAGCAGCGGCGCATGCAAATGCCTCGCTGCTCTTACTTCTAGGAAATCCAAACCATGGGCAAGACCATTCTTATCACCGGCGCCGGCACGGGCATTGGCCATGACGCTGCGTTTGCCCTGGCCGTACGCGGCCACCAGGTACTGGCCACCACGATCAATGAAGACCAAGCCCAGGCCCTGCGTCAGGAATGCGCTGCGCGTGCCGTGGCTATGGAAGTGTTCAAGCTGGACATCACCGACGCACAAGACAGGGTGCTGATCGCCGGGCGGGACATCGATGCCTTGGTGAACAACGCCGCCTTGGGCGAATCGGGCTCGCTGGCCGAGGTGGACATGGAGCGGGTGCGCCGCATTTTTGAGGTGAATCTGTTTTCCACCCTGGCGCTCACGCAGGTGGCGCTGCGCGGCATGGTCGCGCGCCAGCGTGGCACCGTGGTGTTTATCAGCTCAATAGCGGGGCGCGTGCCTTTTCCCTTTGTGATGCCCTACTCGATGACCAAGTTCGCGCTATCGGCAGCGGCAGCGGGCTTGCGCGCCGAAATGGACCAACTGGGCAAAGGTATTGCGGTCTGCGTGGTCGAGCCCGGCGCCATCCACACTGGGTTTAACCAAAGCATGACCGCCAGCAAATACGCTTGGATGGGCCCGGATTCCTACTTCCATGACCAAAAAGAAAAAATGCAGGCTGAAGAAAAGCGCACCTTTCGCTTTTTGGAAGCCAAAAGCACGGATTCGGTGGTCGCCGCTATCGTGAAGGCTTGCGAAGCCAAGCGTCCGCGCCTGCGCTATGTTGCGCCGTGGATACAAGGTTTTGGCGTGCGCATGGCACGTATCTTTGGCGTGTAAGTGCTTTAGTAAGCGCTCTACCCGGGGTGGCGTCTCTGGGCGCCGCGTGCTTGGAGGCTGGTGTGCGCTTGAATAATGTTGCGCGCTACCAAGGCAGGCTCAGCGCAATGCCTACAAACACGGTAAAGCCCAGCCAATGGTTGTGCTTAAAAGCGGTAAAACAGTTGTCACGCTCCCGCAAGCGTATGAGTCGGTAATGCCATAGCGCTTGTGTCGCCGCTACCGCCAGGCCCGCCATCCAAGCAGGATAGTGCAGCGTCTGCGCCAGTAAAACACCCCAGATGCCTAAGTAAGCGGCATAAAAAAACATCACCGCCGCCACGTCCCAACGCCCCAAAGTGATGGCCGAGGTGCGTATGCCAATGTGGAGGTCATCGTCGCGGTCCACCATGGCGTATTGCGTGTCATAGGCCAGCACCCAAAACAAATTGCCCAAGAGCAAAAGCGCAGCCGTCCAAGGCACCGCACCTTGCACCGCGCAATAGGCCATGGGGATGCCAAAGCTGAAAGCGAGTCCCAGCACCGCCTGCGGCATGGACACGATGCGTTTGGCATAGGGATATGCCACCGTCACTGCCAGGGCGGCAAACGATAAAAAGACGGTGGCGGTATTGGTCGTCAGCACCAGGCCAAAGGCCAACAAGGCCAGCACCGCGCCCACCGCCAGCGCTTCGCGCGCTTGCAGCCGGCCACTGGTTACCGGCCTTTGCGCGGTTCGGCGCACATGGCGGTCAAAGTCGCGGTCGGCCACGTCATTGATACAGCAACCGGCGCTGCGCATCAGCACCGTACCCAGGGTGAACACCAGCAACAAATGCCAGCCCGGAAATTCCCCTGCCGCCAGCCACAAAGCGCTAAGCGTGGGCCACAACAGCAGCAACCAACCGGCGGGGCGGCTCCAACGGATGAGATCCAGGTACAAGCTTAGGCGCTCACGCCATTGAAGGCGCGCGGGCATGAGCACAGTTGGGTCCATAGTTGTACCAGGCGTGCGGGCCAGGCTCGCTAAGACAGCCGCGTCACGCCTGGCAGTTCGCAGGCATAGACGGCATTGCGCAAGGAGGCGATGGCTTCGTAGCGGGTAAAGCTGCGCCGCCAGGCCAGCACCACGCGGCGGGTGGGTGGGGCAATGCCTTTGCCATCCTGCACCGGCAGGTATTTGACAAACAATTTGGCGTCGCGCCGCTTGGGCGCTTGCAAGGCCTGCGCGGGCACGCTCAAGCGCGGCACTAAAGTGATGCCCATACCGGCGGCCACCATATGTTGGATGGTCTCCAGAGATGAGCCTTCAAAGCTTTTGCGTATGCCTTCAGTGTCGCTGGAAAAGCGCGCGAATTCGGGGCAGACTTCCAACACATGGTCGCGAAAGCAGTGGCCGTTGCCCAGCAGTAGCATGGTTTCGTTTTTTAACTCCTGCGCTGTCACATGGTCTTGTTTGGCCAGTGGGTGGCTGCTGGGCACGGCGGCAAAAAAAGGCTCGTCATATAAAGGCGCAATGGCTAGCCCGG
Organism: Rhodoferax sp.; assembly: GCA_040400575.1. Lineage (GTDB taxonomy): Bacteria > Pseudomonadota > Gammaproteobacteria > Burkholderiales > Burkholderiaceae_C > Allorhodoferax. Next base: position 13,392 of record JBBAPX010000005.1, on the reverse strand, counting down.
CATCAGGAAAGGGTTCTGCCAATATGGCGCAATCGATTTCGCCGGTGCGCAGCATTTCCAGCAGTTTGACGGTGAAGTTCTCTTGCAGCATCAGCGGCATTTGCGGCGTGCGGGTGATGACCTGGCGTACCAGATCAGGCAGCAAATAGGGGGCAATGGTGTAAATCACGCCCAGCTTGAGCGCACCGGCCAGTGGGTCTTTACCGCGTTTGGCGATGTCTTTGATATGCGCCGCCTGCTCCAGCACGCTTTGCGCCTGGCGCACAATTTCCTCGCCCAGCGGGGTGACGTTGACCTCGTTGGCGCTGCGCTCAAACAGTTTGACGTCCAGCTCTTCTTCCAGCTTCTTGACTGCCAAGGATAGTGTGGGCTGGGACACAAAACAAGCATCGGCGGCCTTGCCGAAGTGGCGTTCTCGCGCTACGGCTACGATGTATTTGAGTTCGGTCAGCGTCATGCGCGCATTATCCGTGCTGGGCCACGGCGGCCTTTAGCCTTTAGGCCTTCAGGAATTCAGCCTTGCTGCCCAGCCAGCGCTGCACATGCTTGACGGCCAGCGCCGGGTGGCGCTCCAGCAGCAGGGGGGCTTCTTTGCGTGCCCATGCGAGTAGCGCCGTGTCTTGCGCCAGGTCGGCGAAGCGCAGCATTTGGTCGCCTGACTGGCGCGCACCTAAAAATTCTCCCGGCCCACGAATCTCCAGGTCGCGGCGGGCGATTTCAAAACCGTCGTTGGTTTCCACCATGGCTTTGAGGCGCTCGCGCGCGGCCTCGCCCAGGCGCGGCGCATCGCCGGTCGAATACAGCAGCAAACAGGCCGAAGCGGCGGCGCCGCGCCCCACGCGTCCGCGCAATTGGTGCAGCTGCGACAGGCCAAAGCGTTGCGCGTTTTCAATCACCATCAGCGAGGCATTGGGCACATCGACGCCCACTTCAATCACGGTCGTGCTGACCAGTACTGCGATCTGGCCCGCTACAAACTGCGCCATCACGGCTTTTTTCTCGTCAGGCGGCAGACGCGAGTGCAAGAGGCCGACGGTGTGTTCGCCATCGGGCGTTTGCAAGGCCTCGGCGAGTTCAGCGTGGGTGGCGGTAGCATTGCTGAGGTCGAGCATCTCGCTCTCTTCAATCAGCGGGCAAACCCAATACACCTGCCGCCCTTGCGCCACTTGCGCGCGTATGCGCTCTATCACCTCGGCGCGTCGGTTTTCGGCCAGCACTTTGGTCACGATGGGCGTGCGTCCCGGTGGCAACTCGTCTAGCGTCGAGACGTCCAGGTCGGCGTAATAGCTCATGGCCAGGGTGCGCGGTATGGGCGTGGCTGTCATCATCAGCAAATGCGGCTCCATGGCTTCGTGCTGCAATTTGCTGCGCAGCGCTAGACGCTGGGCCACGCCAAAGCGATGTTGCTCGTCAATCACCGCCAGCGCCAGATTTTTGAAATGCACCTTGGTCTGGATGATGGCGTGCGTGCCCACTACCAACTGCGCCTGGCCGTTTTCAATAATCTCCAGCATGGCGCGTCGCTCTTTGGTCTTTTGCGTACCGGTCAGCCAGGCGGTGGTAATGCCTAAGGGCTCCAGCCAAGCCAGCAGTTTGCGGAAATGCTGCTCAGCCAATATTTCGGTGGGCGCCATCAACGCGCACTGCCAGCCTGCGTCTATGCAGACCGCTGCCGCCAGCGCAGCGACTACGGTTTTGCCCGCGCCTACATCGCCTTGCAGCAGGCGGTGCATAGGCGTATCGCGCGCCATGTCCAAGGCGATCTCCTCGCTAACACGCGCCTGCGCACCGGTCAGGGCAAAAGGCAGGGCGGCGTGCAGTCGCTGGCGCAGTGCAGCGGGGCCGGCGTCAGGCAGCAGCACGGGCGCACGCAAGGCAGCGCGGGCTCGGCGGGCTTGCAGTTGCGAGAGCTGTTGCGCCAGCAATTCCTCGGCCTTCAGGCGCTGCCAAGCGGGGTGGCTGTGGTCCATCAAGGTGTCGATGGCCACGTCTGGGCGCGGGTGGTGCAAAAACGCCAGCGCCTCGTGCAAGGTCCACAAGCCGCCTTGGGCTTGTGGGTTGAGGGGGCTCAGGTCGCCGGGGGCAAAGGTGTCGGACAGTTCAGCGCGCGCCAGCCCGCCGAGCACCGCTTTGCGCAAATAGGCTTGCGGCAAACCGGCCACCGTAGGGTACACCGGCGTGAGCGCGGCGGGCAGCTCGCCGCCGGCCGCGCGCGCCGTGGGGTGCAGCATGGTCCAACCGGCAAAGCCGCCTTTGACTTCGCCCCTTATGCGCAGGCGCTGACCCACCGCCAGCGCTTTTTGCATCGACGGGTAAAAGTTGAAAAAGCGCAGCGTGCAGGTATCCGATCCGTCATCCACCGTAACTACCAATTGGCGGCGCGGGCGGTAGCTGATTTCCTGGTGCGTCACCTGCGCTTCAATTTGTAGGGTGTCGCCCTCACGCGCATCGCGCAGCTTGAGGATGCGCGTCTCGTCCTCGTAGCGCAGCGGCAGGTGCAGGGCCAGGTCGATATCGCGCAGCAGCCCCAGCTTCTCCAGCGCCTTTTGCGGCGCGGACTTGGGCGCAGGCGCTTGCGCTTTGCGGTCGGCGGGAGGGCTCATGGGGCAACAATAGCAGAGCAGGCGACCGCCATGGCCTGCATGCCACAATCGCGCCCTCTTTACTTGGAACGGGTCCGTCCGGCCCTCAAGCACCGTGTCTTCTACCTACACCCTCAGCGATTTTGATTTTGATTTGCCCGCGCATTTGATTGCGCAGCAACCGGCCCCGCAACGCAGCGGCTCAAGGTTGTTGGACGCAAGCCACAGCCCGCCGGTGGACCGGATTTTTCGCGATCTGCCTCAATGGTTGAGCGAAGGTGACTTGCTGGTGATGAACGACACGCGCGTGCTCAAGGCGCGCTTGTTTGGCGAAAAGCCGACCGGTGGCAAGCTGGAATTACTGGTAGAGCGGGTGCTGGGCGGCAACCAGGTCGCGGCGCATATGCGGGTGAGCAAAAAGCCCGAGATCGGGGCTACCGTGGCTTTGCATAGCGCGTCTGGTTTTGCCGATGGTTTGTGTGCCACCTTGCTCGGCCGCTGGCCGGATGCGGATGGGCCGCTGTTCCGTTTCGTGCTGTCGAATAACGCGGGCGATGACCCTTACACGCTCATGGAGCGCCACGGCCATATGCCTTTGCCTCCCTATATTGAGCGCCAGCAGCAAGGCCAGAACGCCGATGCAGCGCAGGACGCCGAGCGCTACCAGACGGTCTTTGCCAAAGCGCCCGGCGCAGTGGCGGCGCCCACGGCTGCACTGCATTTTGACGAGGCCTTATTGGCAGCTTTGCAAGCGCGCGGCGTGCGAACGGCTTACGTCACGCTGCATGTGGGCGCGGGCACCTTCCAGCCGGTGAAAACCGAAAACCTGGCCGAGCACCGCATGCATAGCGAGTGGTACCAGGTGCCGCAGCAAACCCAACAAGCGATTGCCGATTGCAAAGCGCGTGGCGGCAGGGTGGTAGCCGTGGGCACGACCACGGTGCGTAGCCTGGAGTCCTGGGCGGCGACCGGTCAGGCGCAGGGAGATACGCAGATATTTATCACGCCGGGCTTTGCATTTCAGTTGGTTGACTTGTTGGTGACCAACTTTCATTTACCCAAATCCAGCCTGATGATGCTGGTCAGTGCCTTTGCCGGGTATGAACCTATCTGCGCCCTGTACCGCCACGCGATAGCGCAGGAATACCGGTTTTTCAGTTACGGAGACGCGATGCTGTTGGCGCGGGCCACCCAAGCATCGGCTTAGGTCTTTGGGGAGTAGCGCACCCCCACCAAGCCTTGGTAATCGGCGTCTTGCGTCCAGAAAGTGGCTCCGAATTCCTGCGCCATGCTGTACATCGCAGCGTCGGCCATGGCCAGTTGGTGGCGCACCGCGATCTGCGATGCGGATACTGCGCGGGCGTCGGTGAAATCCAGTACGCGGCCCAAGCGCATGACGTTCAGACAGCGCTCTATCAGATCGGCAGGCAGGCGGCGGCTGAGCACCTTGTGGACTTCAAACAGGGCGATCGTGGGCACCAGCAGGGAATGGCGATCTTCGATAGCGTCTGCAAACAAATCGGCGCGCGGCGTGTCTTGCAGGTACTCAATCCAGCCTGAAGAGTCAACCAAGTTCACTTAAAACTCCCGATCCGGCTCTTTTTCAGGCTCGATATCGCCCAGGTCATAGCCTTTCAAAATACCCCGATATGCGCTGATGGGCAATTCCGGCTTGATAACCAATTCAGCGCCGCGCAATTCAAAATGGATGTGCGAGCCGGGCTTGATGCCCAGTTTGGCGCGCATGGCGGCGGGCAGGGTGACCTGGCCTTTGCTGGAGACGATGGCCTCCACTTCTGCGATTTCCGACATTTCTCCCTCCTTTACATCATGAAAAGTAAAGCAAAGTATAAATAAAGCACAGGATTGCCGCAAGTACCCGACCTAGAATTGCGCCATGCTTGAATTTGACGTGTTAGCCCGAGATCCCGCCCGCCCCGAAGGCTCCTACCTGGGCAGCCTGGCGCGCCGGGGGCGTTTGCGGCTGAACCACGGCTATGTGCAAACCCCCATCTTTATGCCGGTGGGCACCTATGGCACGGTCAAAGGGGTGATGCCCCAAAGCCTGCATGACATGGGTGCGCAAATCATTTTGGGCAACACCTTTCACTTGTGGATGCGGCCAGGGCTGGACGTGATGGAGAAGTTCGGCGGCCTGCACCAGTTTGAAAAATGGGACAAGCCCATACTCACCGATTCAGGCGGCTTTCAGGTCTGGAGCCTGGGCCAGATGCGCAAAATCAGCGAAGAAGGCGTGCGGTTTTCATCGCCGGTCAATGGCGACAAGCTGTTTTTGACGCCCGAAGTGAGCATGCAAATCCAGATGGTGCTCAATTCAGACATCGTTATGCAGTTTGACGAATGCACCCCGTATTTGTCCGTCGAGCCGGCCACCAAGGGCCAGGTCACCACCGAACGCGAAGCACGCCTGTCCATGGAGCTCAGCTTGCGCTGGGCGCAGCGTTGCAAAACTGAGTTTGCGCGCCTTGAAAATCCGAATGCCTTGTTTGGCATCGTGCAAGGGGGCATGTTCGAGCACTTGCGCGAGGAGTCGCTTGCCGGTTTGGAGGCGCTGGACTTTCCGGGTATTGCGGTGGGTGGTCTTTCGGTGGGGGAACCCAAAGACGACATGATGCGCATTCTCGAGCACATCGCGCCGCGTCTGCCGCAGCACAAGCCGCGCTACCTGATGGGCGTGGGCACGCCAGAGGACTTGATCGCCGGGGTGCAAAACGGTATTGATATGTTTGACTGCGTGATGCCCACGCGCAATGCCCGCAACGGTACTTTGTTTAGCCGCTATGGTGACTTGAAAATTCGCAATGCCCGCCACAAAAGCGATGCCCAGCCGCTGGACACTAGCTGTAGTTGCTATACCTGCGCGGGCAGCAGTGGTGTTTCCTGGGAGGACGGTGGACGTGAGGGATTCAGCCGCGCGTACCTGCACCATCTGGACCGCTGTGGCGAAATGCTCGGGCCTATGCTCGCTAGCATCCACAACCTGCACTATTACCTGCACCTGATGCAGCAAGTGCGCGATGCCCTAGAGGCCGGACGCTTTGGCGCCTTTGTGGTGCAGTTTCATGCTGACCGTGCACGCGGTGTTTAACGGCTTTTAAGCCACACAAAGCCTTTGCTACACTCAAACCCATGTTTATTCATCGCAACAGCATTACAGGTCGTAGCGACCGGGGAGCCTGGCCCTGGCGTACCCGCACTGCTATGCGCTGGGCCTAATCTTCGCTACCGGTTTGATCCCTTGGCGCTTTGCGCGGGACTGTTGCGCACCCCTCCCCCTTTTGTTTGACTAAACGTGCCGCGCTTGCGGCCAGCGTCTTTTTCCGGCGTTTGTGGCAAATACCACGTCCGGGCCGCGCTGTACCTAAGTATTTGGTAAGGTGAATTTTGTGACGACCAAAGAAGAGTTTTACGACCTGGCGCGCCAGGGATTTAATCGCATACCCTTGACGGCCCAGGCCTTTGCGGACCTGGAAACGCCGCTTTCGCTTTATCTGAAATTGACTGGCGATACGCCCTATAGTTTTTTGCTGGAGTCGGTGGTGGGCGGCGAGCGTTTTGGCCGCTTTAGCTTTATCGGCCTGCCAGCGCGCACCTTATTGCGCAGCAGTGGTTTTGGCGCAGCGACAAAGACCGAAGTGCTGACCGATGGCGCCGTGGTAGAAACCGCAGCGGGTAATCCTTTGGACTTTATTGCCGCCTACCAGCAGCGCTTCAAAGTGGCGCTACGGCCCGGCATGCCGCGTTTTTGCGGCGGCTTGGCGGGCTACTTTGGTTACGACGCGGTGCGCTATATCGAGAAGAAGTTAGAAGCCAGTTGCCCGCCCGATGAAATCGGCTGTCCGGACATCTTGCTATTGCAATGCGAAGAGCTGGCAGTGATTGACAACCTGTCGGGCAAATTGCACCTCATGGTCTATGTTGACCCGGCAGTGCCCGACGCTTATGTGCAAGGCAGCGCGCGCCTGGCCGCACTCAAGGCCAAGTTGGCGCAGGCGGTGGAGATTCCTGCTGTGCTACCCAGTCCGCCGCGAGGAGCGGTACGTGATTTCTCCAAAGAGGACTATTTGGCTGCGGTGGTGCGAGCCAAAGAGTTGATTGCTGGGGGTGACTTTATGCAAGTACAGGTCGGCCAGCGCATCAAGAAAAAATACACCCAGTCGCCACTGAGTTTGTACCGCGCCTTGCGTTCGCTCAATCCCAGCCCGTACATGTACTACTACAACTTCAGCGGGGCCACGGCAGATGGCGCGCCGGATTTTTATGTCATCGGCGCCAGCCCTGAAATTCTGGTGCGCCAGGAAATTGCCGATGGCCAGACCAAAGTAACCATTCGACCGCTGGCGGGTACGCGCCCGCGTGGCCTCACGCCGGAGCTGGACAAAGCGGCTGAAGAAGAATTGGTGAACGACCCCAAAGAGCGTGCCGAACATGTCATGTTGATTGACCTGGCGCGCAACGACATAGGACGCATTGCGCAGACCGGTAGCGTCAAAGTGACCGATGCGTTTTGCGTAGAGCGTTATAGCCATGTCATGCATATTGTTAGCAATGTGGAGGGCAGCTTGTTGCCGGGTATCCGCAGCATGGATGTGCTCAAGGCAAGCTTCCCTGCAGGTACCCTGACTGGCGCGCCCAAAGTACACGCCATGGAGGTGATTGACCAGCTCGAGCCGGTCAAACGTGGAATCTACGGCGGTGCCTGCGGCTACCTGAGTTATGCCGGAGACATGGACGTGGCCATTGCCATACGCACTGGCATCATTAAAAATCAGACCTTGTATGTACAGGCGGCTGCTGGCGTCGTGGCCGACAGCGTGCCTGAAATGGAATGGGCCGAAACTGAGCATAAAGCCCGCGCCTTGCTGCGCGCCGCCGAGTTAGTCGAATCCGGACTCGAAGGCTTGTAATGGAAAATATGTACAACACGGTTCCCGCTGTGTGCAGCACCATGGCGCAAGTACGCCAATGCATTGACGACTTGGATATGCAAATTGTGGCGCTTTTGGCCCAGCGCACCAGCTATATGACACAGGCGGCGCGTATCAAACAGCACCAGCACCAGGTGCGCGATAACGAGCGTGTGCAATACATCGTCCAGCGCGTAGGCCAAGCTATGCAGGCGCAGGGTTTCCCGCCACAGATCGCGCAGGCAGCCTACCAGGGGCTGATCGAGCAATCCATTGCCTTTGAAGACCAAGAATTTTTACGCCTACGCCAAGGAGAGGCACCATGAAATTACTGATGATCGATAACTACGACAGCTTCACCTACAACATCGTGCAGTACTTTGGCGAACTGGGTGCCCAGGTACAAGTGTTTCGCAACGATGAAATCACCCTCCAAGGCATCGCGGATCATGCGCCGGACCGTTTGGTGATTTCGCCAGGTCCGTGCTCCCCGGCGCAGGCTGGTATTTCGGTGGCGGCCATCCAGCATTTCATGGGTAAGTTGCCTATTTTGGGTGTCTGTCTGGGTCACCAAAGCATAGGTGCGGCGTTGGGCGGAAACATTGTGCGCGCACGGCAACTGATGCATGGAAAAACCAGTGTCATACAAACCACCGGCGAAGGCGTGTTTGCCGGTTTGCCAAAGAGTTTTACCGTGAACCGCTACCACTCGCTGGCGATCGACCGTGCGACCTGTCCCAAAGAGTTGGCGGTGACGGCCTGGACCGAAGATGGTGAAATCATGGGGGTGCGCCACACCGGCTTGGCGGCGCAGGTTCGCATGGAGGGCGTGCAATTCCATCCGGAAAGCATACTCACCGAACACGGCCATGCGATGTTGCGCAATTTTTTGCAGTAGCAAGGGCCCCAAGTCGCTCCGATAACATGGCCGGCCTTTGCACCACCACCAGGACGTTTTTAGCATGACCCCCTTCGTTGATTTGCGCAGCGACACTGTGACCCTGCCCACTGCCGCAATGCGCGCTGCCATGATGTCTGCGCCATTGGGCGATGATGTGTTTGCCGACGACCCCACAGTGAATGCTTTGCAGGAGCGCATTGCTGGCATGCTTGGCTTCGAGGCCGCGCTGTTTGTACCTACGGGAACCCAAAGCAATTTGTGCGGCATCATGGCCCACTGCGATCGCGGCGATGAATACATCGTCGGCCAGTTAGCGCATTGCTACCGCTGGGAAGGCGGTGGTGCCGCCGTCTTGGGCAGCGTGCAGCCGCAGCCCTTGCACAACCAAAGTGACGGCAGTTTGGATTTGCAAGACATTGAGGATGCGATCAAACCCGATGACGCGCACTTTGCCAAGTCGCGCCTGCTGTGTCTTGAAAACACCTTGGGTGGTAAGTTGCTGCCTTTCGACTATGTGCAATCAGCCACCAAGCTAGCGCAGGACAAGGGTTTGCAACGCCACCTGGACGGAGCGCGCTTGTTCAATGCAGCCGCGGCGCAAGCGGCGGCGCTAGGTAGCACAGCGCAACTGGAGGCGCGGCGTATCGCGCAGTGTTTTGACAGCGTGTCGGTGTGTTTTAGCAAGGGCTTGGGCGCACCGGTCGGCTCGGCTTTGTGCGGCAACCGGGCCTTCATTGGCCGGGCGCACCGGGTACGCAAAATGCTCGGCGGCGGCATGCGCCAGTCCGGCGTACTGGCCGCGGCGGCCCTGTATGCGCTAGACCACCACATCGAGCGACTCGCCGATGACCATGCATTGGCAAACCGCCTGGCCCAAGGCCTGCAGGGGATGGAAGGCCTGGCGGTAGAAGCGCCGCAGACCAATATTGTTTTTGTGGATTTGCAAGGCGCAGCGCGCCAGCAGTCGGCGGCCTTGATGGCTCACTTGCAGGCAAGCGGTGTGCGTGCCACCGGTCTTTACCGTTTGCGCTTTGTGACCCATCTGGATGTGGATGCCCCGGGGGTGGAAAAAGCCATCGGGGCCATTCGCAGTTTCTTCAAGGCTTAATCCCGCAGCGCCCACGCTTCGCACCATGCAAAGCCAACACCTTGTTTTGTTCGCGCTTGCGGGCATTGTGCTCAACCTGACGCCCGGGCCTGATGTTCTGCTGGTGGTGCGCCATGCATTGCGCAGTGGCGCACCCGCTGGCTGCTTTGCCGGATTGGGCGTGGCGGCGGGTTGCCTGGTGCATGTGAGCGCGGGGGCTTGGGGCCTAAGTGCATTGCTGGCAGGTTCCAGCCAGGCTTTTGCCGTGCTCAAGTGGCTTGGTGCGGCCTATCTCTTGTACGTCGCTTGGGGCCTTGTGCGTTCTGCCCTGGCGCCGGCACCGCAGTCTTTTTTTACCGACGCTTTATTGCAGCCCATGATGCGTGCGCGCAGTATTTTTTTGCAAGGCTTTGGCACCAATGTGCTCAATCCCAAGGTGGCACTTTTCTTTCTGGCCTTTGTGCCGCAGTTCATTCCCGCCGACACCACTGATAAGCCGCTGTACTTTTGGGCCCTGGGTATTTTGTTTACGGCCAATGGTTTGCTGGTGAGCAGCGCCTATGCCTGGGGCGCGGCTTGGATGGCGCGCCGCGTTGCGCTGTTGCAGTCGGCCTTGCGCGCGCTCGATGGTGTAGCAGCCTGTATGTTTTTGGCTTTTGGTATTCAACTGGCGCTATCGGATGCGCCTTCTTCGTCTTAGGAGTTTTACGATGTCCCCCATCCCCGCAGTTCCCACCAAAATCACGCCGCAGGAAGCCTTGCAGCGCACCATCGAACACCGCGAGATATTCCATGACGAGATGCTGCACTTGATGCGCCAAATCATGTCGGGGGAGATGTCGCCGGTCATGATGGCGGCCTTGATTACCGGCTTGCGCGTGAAGAAAGAAACGATTGGCGAAATTACTGCTGCGGCCCAGGTGATGCGCGAGTTTTCCACCAAGGTGGAAGTGGCGGACAAACAACATTTGGTAGACATCGTGGGCACCGGCGGCGATGGCTCGCACACTTTCAACATCTCCACCTGCTCCATGTTCGTGGCTGCCGCTGCGGGTGCCAAAGTCAGCAAACACGGCGGGCGCAGCGTCAGCAGCAAGAGCGGCAGCGCCGATGTGCTCGAAGCGCTAGGACTCAATATCAATTTGCCCCCCGCCGCCATTGCCCAATGCATAGAGACCCACGGCGTCGGGTTTATGTTTGCGCCCAATCATCACCCGGCGATGAAAAACGTCGGTCCGGTGCGACGCGAGCTAGGTATAAAAACTATCTTTAACATCCTGGGGCCACTCACCAATCCGGCCTCTGCGCCCAACATCCTAATGGGTGTTTTCCATGCTGATTTAGTCGGTATTCAGGTGCGCGCCTTGGAGCGTTTAGGTGCCGAGCATGCCGTGGTGGTCTATGGTCGCGACGGCTTGGATGAAGTGAGCCTGGGCGCAGCCACCTTGGTCGGCGAACTACGCAACGGTCAGATTACCGAGTATGAAATCCACCCGGAAGACTTCGGCCTGGTCATGGCCAGCAACCGCGCCCTGCGGGTGGAAACCGCGCAGGAGTCCATGGCCATGATGATATCGGTGCTGGACAACCAGTCCTGCGCCGCGCGTGATATCGTGGCCCTCAATGCGGGCGTCGCTCTTTATGCGGCGAATGTGACCAACACGATGGCCGAAGGTATTGAGCGGGCCAGCGCCGTCATTGCCTCGGGCCAGGCCAAGGCGAAAATGCAGAGCCTGGTCGCTTTTTCCAAAACCTTCCAAGTCGCGGGCGTTTAAGCCGTCAGCGCAATCGCAAGCCTCGTTCACACCCAAGCGCGGCCTGGCCGCACGAAAGCAAACATGAGTGACATTCTGGACAAGATCGTGGCGGTCAAGCGCGAAGAGATCGCGGCAGCGCAAAAGCGAAAGCCACTGGAGGCCGTGCGCGCCGACGCACACTCGCGGGTGCTCACCCGCGACTTTGAAGCCAGCCTGCGCGCAAAAATTGCTGCGGGCAAACCGGCGGTGATTGCTGAAGTGAAAAAGGCCAGCCCTTCCAAAGGCGTGTTGCGTGAGGACTTTGTTCCCGCCGACATTGCCCAAAGCTATGCCGAGCATGGAGCGGCCTGCTTGTCGGTGCTCACCGATGTGCAGTTTTTTCAGGGCAGCGTGGATTACCTCAAACAAGCCCGCGCCTCCTGCCACCTGCCGGTGCTGCGCAAAGATTTCATGGTCGATGCCTACCAAATTTACGAGTCACGCGCCATGGGTGCCGATTGCGTACTCCTGATCGCCGCCTGCCTGAGCGATGCGCAAATGCAGGATTTTGAAGCCATCGCCTGCAGTTTGGACATGGCTGTGCTGGTGGAAGTGCATGACCAGCCGGAGCTGGAGCGCGCGCTACGGCTTAAAACCCGGTTGATTGGTATCAATAACCGCAATCTCAAAACTTTTGATGTCTCGCTGGACACCACCTTGCAGCTGCGCGCCCTGGTGCCCGTCGACCGACTGGTGGTGACGGAGAGTGGCATCTTGCAGCGCGACGATGTCTTGCGCATGGGCGCCGCGGGCGTGAATACGTTTTTGGTGGGCGAAGCCTTTATGCGCGCGCCCGATCCCGGACTGGCTCTGGCCGCCTTGTTCGGTTGAGGACGTGGAATTATTCCCCGAGGAAGCCGCCCAGGCGTATTTGCAAACATCCGACCCTGGTGACTGGCCGGTCGCTGCGGACTGGTGCCCGGTGGTGGATCGCTTTTTCAAGGGCGCTGAAGGCGTGGCGCTACTCGCTTTTCTGAAGCGCCGCTTAGCCCAAGGCGTGGTGATATTTCCGCCACAGCCTTTGCGGGCTTTGACTCTGACGCCTTTGCATGCGGTGCACACTGTCATCCTGGGTCAGGACCCTTACCACAGATGCGGCCAGGCCGAGGGCTTGGCCTTTTCCGTCGCACCAGGCCAGGCGCTGCCGCAGTCCCTGCGTAACATCTTCAAAGAGCGCCAGCGCGACTTGGGCGAAGCCTGGCCGACCATGCCGGCGCCCGGCGGCAGCCTTGTTGCGTGGGCGCAACAAGGCACTTTGCTCCTGAATACCTGCTTGACAGTAGAGGAAGGCGCTGCCAACAGCCACCAAGGAAAAGGCTGGGAAGCCCTGACCGACGCCTTGGTAGCACAGGTATCGCACAGCCCCCGGCGCATCGTTTTTATGCTTTGGGGTGCTGCAGCGCAAAAAAAACGCGGTCTGATCGATGAAAGCCGCCACCTGGTGCTGTGCGCCAACCACCCCTCGCCTTTGTCCGCGCTGCGCGGTCCAGCGCCATTTATTGGCTGCGGCCACTTCTCTCGTGCACAAAAATGGTGCGCGCAGCAGCAGTGACCCTGAGGGCGCGTGCCTGCGTGTCGGTTTAAGGGGGCGCTTGTCCATCGAGGCGATACCGTGGCATAATCGCGGGCTCACGTTTGGAGAGGTGGCCGAGTGGTTAATGGCAGCAGACTGTAAATCTGCCCTCTTACGAGTACGCTGGTTCGAATCCAGCCCTCTCCACCAGTGCTTGCTCTGTGCGGGGTTCGTATAGTGGTAATACCTTAGCCTTCCAAGCTAAAGCGAGGAGTTCGATTCTCCTACCCCGCTCCATGGAATGCCGGGCGTTGCACGCAACGGCCCTGTTGAAGTTTGAAAGAAAATCGCCAGCGGTTGCCGGCGTTTGCGCCCATTTGGCTCAGTGGTAGAGCACTCCCTTGGTAAGGGAGAGGTCGCGGGTCCGATTCCCGCAATGGGCACCAGGGTTTTATGGTTGGTCCATCGAGACGGTCACTGACGATGGACAGGTTTTTTGTAGTTTGACCTCATTACTTTTCGGAGTCTGAAAATGGGAAAAGAAAAATTTGCGCGTACCAAGCCCCACGTTAACGTAGGCACCAT
>JBBAPX010000004.1:0-269245 GCA_040400575.1 Rhodoferax sp. | reverse complement strand
TTAAATTAACCCCTGGACTCTAAAACCAAGTGCTACTGAAAACGGGGGGACGTCGGCAGGTCAATTAAACTGTATTACTTATCAGTGACAACGCCATGCGTATCAAAACCCTTTTGACCATCTTATTGCTGGCGCTGAGCGCTTTGGCGGCACACGCATTCCAGATTAGCAGCGCGTCTCCTCAGGGTGAGGTTGCACAGGTTCGGCAGGTAGTGATTAAATTTGACGAGGCCGCCATTGGGTTCGGCGATCCAAAGGCCGAGGCACCGGTGGATCTGCGCTGTGCCGACGGCTTTGTACTCAAGGGCGCAGGGCGATGGTTGAATGAACGCTCTTGGGTTTTTGATTTTGAAGACGACTTGCCTTCCGGCATGCGCTGCAGCGTGCAGATGAAGCCCGGCTTGAAGTCATCAAAAGGTGTTGAGTTCAGCGGACCGGATCGCTTCAATTTCAGTACGGGTGGGCCGTTTGTGAAAGCGATTCTTCCCTATGCCGATAGCTCTGTGGATGAGGAGCAGTACTTTGCTTTACGCCTGTCGGGTGCGGCGAGCCTTACCAGTGTGCAGGCGCACATTTGGTGCGCGGTCGATGGGCTTGGTGAGCGCATTGCGGTGCGCTTGATCGAAGGCAAAGAGCGCGCCGCTTTGCTTAAAGCGCACGATTGGGATCGCGATGCGGCGCGGAACCCGCTGGCCTTCTTAACGCTAGCCTGCAATCGTCGCTTTACGCCTTCTGCCAAGCTACAACTTGTGTTTGACAGCGGCGTAGCCACCCCGGAGGGGGTTGCCAATACAAAGCAGAAGCGATTTGGCTTTGCGGTGCGCGAACCATTTTCGGCCAGCTTTAGCTGCGAGCGTGAGAACGCGCAAAGTGCTTGCCTTCCCATTCGCCCGATGACCTTGGCTTTTACTGCGGCAGTGCCTATGAAGTGGCTAGAGGGCATCCGTTTAGTATCGGAAAAAGAAAGCTTCAAGCCGGTTTTTGAAGAGGTCCGCGGGCGGGGCGATGAACAGAATGTCGATAGCATTCGTTTTCCTAATGTATTGCCCGAGCTAACGCAATTTCGTTTGGAACTGCCCAAGGATGTCAAAGATGAAAGCGGACGCAGTTTGCGCAATGCATCGACCTTTCCCCTGAAGGTGTCCACAGGTGCCTTGCCACCGCTTGCCAAATTTTCTGCCTCACCGTTCGGTGTGGTGGAGCGTTTTGCGGAACCGGGCGGCGTGGCACTGCTGCCGGTTACCCTGCGCAATGTAGAAGCCTCGCTCAAGGTCAAAGGATTGCAGGCCGGGCAGGTCAGCGACTTCAAGCCAATCAATGACGCCCAAATCATTGCCTGGTTTCAAAAGGTTCAAACCTATGACACCGCATCGGTGACACGCAAGGTGGCTGTGTCCGATCTCAATACGGTCCCGAAATCTATTGATAAAAGCGACCGCACCGAGGTGCAGACCCGCATGGTGTCTCTGTTAAAGGGCCAGCCCGGCGTGAAAACTCTGGACTTACCCAAGACAGCAGGCAATGACCCACGTCCATTTGAAGTAGTGGGTATTCCGCTGGATGCCGGGTTCCATGTGGTCGAAATTGCTTCGCAAAAGTTGGGAGCCTCCCTACTAGACGCTCGCCATGGCCCCGGGCGTACCATGTACGTGCGGACCTCCGCGCTGGTCACCAACCTGGCCGTGCATTTCAAGTTGGGGCGTGAAAACGCCTTGGCCTGGGTCACCACACTCGACAAGGGTGCACCCGTCGCGGGTGCAACGGTTCGTGTATCGGATTGCCGGGGTCGGGAGCTTAGCCTTGCTAAGACCGATGCTGCTGGCATCGCCCGCCTAGAGGGCATCTCGCCGCAAGCGCCTGCTTGCAACACCGAAAACAGCTACACCCAAGCGTATTTTGTCAGCGCCCGCGCGCCGCAACCGGCGGGCGATGGCAAGGGTACGGTCGAAGACCTCGCTTTTACTTGGAGCGACTGGAACCGCGGCATTGAGTCTTGGCGTTTTAACTTGCCCACTAGCCAAGTCGCCCACCCCGACGAGCGGGCACACACCATCGTGGACCGGAATTTATTGCGTGTGGGTGAGACCGTCTCCATGAAGCACTTCATTCGCAGCCAGACCGGGCAGGGTTTCGGTGTTTCTAGTGCACCACCGGATAGTCTGGTGTTGATCCACTTGGGCAGCGGACAGAAATATCCCCAAGCACTGGTATGGCGCAAAACCGCCACTGGAGGCCAGAGTGCCGAAAGTAGTTTTGCCATACCGCGCACTGCCAAGCTAGGCCTTTACCGCATTGAATTGCGCAGGGGCGAAAGTCACAGTATCCACACAGGCGAGTTCCGTGTCGAAGAGTTCCGATTACCGGTTTACGAGGGCCGTGTGAACCCCGTGGGTAGCGCACAGTTGGTCAATGCCGCCTCCGTACCGGTGGAGGTGCAAATCAACTATGTATCGGGTGGACCGGCGGCTAATCTACCGGTTCAGGTGTCGGCCATGCTGCGGCCAAAATACGTCAGCGTCGCGGACTATGAAGATTTCAGCTTTCAAGCGCCTCGCGACCGGCCTGACGCAGTCGCTAGCGGTGAGCAGGAATCAGAAAACAAAAGTTCGGATTCGCGCGTGGTCGCGGACAAGTTGCCATTGCGCTTGGACAAAAACGGCAGCGGTAAAACCACACTGACACCCTTGGCACCCGGCAAACAGCCCGTTGATCTTTTGCTCGAAGCGAGCTATTCCGATCCGAATGGCGAAGTGCAAACCCTGCGTAGCACGCGCACTCTGTGGCCCGCCGCGGTGTTGGCCGGCATCAAGACCGAAGACTGGCTATCCAGCGGCAAACAGATCAAGTTTCAGGCGCTCGCTTTGGACCTGGGCGGTAAACCGCAAGAGGGCATTGCCTTGCAGGTACGTGCTATGGCGCGCATAGTGACCAGTGCTCGCAAGCGCATGGTGGGCGGCTTTTATACCTATGACAACCAGACCACGGTCAAAGATCTGGGCA
Source organism: Rhodoferax sp. (assembly GCA_040400575.1). GTDB lineage: Bacteria > Pseudomonadota > Gammaproteobacteria > Burkholderiales > Burkholderiaceae_C > Allorhodoferax. The sequence continues at coordinate 266,245 of JBBAPX010000004.1, read as the reverse complement.
GCGTGTGCTCCGGTAAAAGCGACAGCCGCGGACTGCTGATGTGCGAAACCACGCTGTCCGATCCAGGAGAAGTGGAGCTGGTCGTCACGGCAACCGACCGCGCAGGCAACAGCAGCCAGGCTGCCAGCTCGGTATATGTCACCAAGCAAGGCGAACTCTGGTTCGGCGGCGATAACCATGATCGCATTGACCTCTTGCCCGAAAAGAAAAGCTATGAGCCTGGCGAGACCGCTCGCTTTCAAGTCCGTACGCCGTTTCGTCTGGCGACTGCCTTGCTAACAATCGAACGCGAGGGCGTATTGGAAAGCCGTGTGGTACAGCTAGGCGGCCGTGATCCAACCGTGGAAGTCAAAGTGCAGGAGGGCTGGGGTCCCAATGTCTTTGTCAGCGTTCTGGCCTTGCGCGGTCGTTTGCGCGAGGTGCCCTGGTACAGCTTTTTCACCTGGGGCTACCGCGCGCCACGGGAATGGTGGACTACCTTCTGGTACGAGGGTCGGGAATACACGGCGCCGACGACCTTGGTGGATCTGAGCAAGCCTGCCTTCCGCCTTGGCGTGGCTGAGATACGTGTGGGAACCGGGGCACATCAATTGGACGTTAGCGTCAAAGCCGACAAAGAGACCTATCCGGTTCGCGGTAATGCGCAGGTCAAGGTTCAGGTCAAGTTGCCCAATGGGAGGCCAGCTGCCAACGCCGAAGTGGCTTTGGTCGCCGTGGACCAGGCTTTACTGGAACTGCTGCCCAATGACAGTTGGAACTTGTTGGAGGCCATGTTGCAGCGCCGGGCCTGGGGCGTGGAGACTTCGACCGCGCACATGGAAATTATCGGCCGCAGGCACTTTGGCCGCAAAGCGGTACCGGCGGGTGGAGGTGGTGGCCGCAGCGGTACCCGTGAGTTACTGGACACATTGTTGCTGTGGAACCCCCGCGTGCAGCTCGATGCCAGTGGCAGCGCTACCCTGACTGTGCCGCTCAATGATGCATTGACCACGTTCAAAATCGTGGCGATTGCCGATGCTGGTACAGGTTTGTTTGGCACCGGCTCTACCAATATCCGTGCCACCCAGGACCTGCAAATCATCAGCGGGCTGCCACCGCTGGTACGCGAGGAAGACCAATTCCGCGCGCAATTCACATTGCGCAACACCACCAAACAGGCTATGCAAGTCGTAGTAGTTCCGCGTGCCACGCTGTTAGAGTTAGCGCCGCAAACCTTGGAGATTCCTGCCGGAGAAGCCCGTGAGGTGGCGTGGAACGTGACCGCCCCCGTACAGCTCGCATTCTCCCGCTTCGAGTCGATCCACTGGGAGATCGAAGCCAAGGACAAGCGCAGTGCTGCGCGCGATGGCCTCAAAGCGCAGCAGCGCATCATCCCCGCCGTGCCGCTCACCGTGCAGCAGGCGACATTGGCGCAAATTGACGGTTCCTTTACCTTAGACGTGAACGCCTCGGCGGACGCGCTGCCGGGACGTGGTGGCCTGAAGATGGTGCTGCAGCCGCGACTGTCCGAAGGATTGCCCGGAGTACGTGACTGGTTTGCCAATTACCCCTTCTCGTGCATGGAGCAAAAAGTAAGCAAGGCGTTGGGCTTGCGCGACGCCAAGTCTTGGCAGGCGGTAGTGGCGGAGTTACCCGGTTACCGGGATGCTGACGGACTGGTGAACTACTTTGCGCAGTTGGAAGGCGAAGGTAACCGGGGCAGCGATACCTTGACTGCCTACATCTTGGCGGCCGCGCACGAGGCCTCCGGTGTGAACCGTGTTTTTGCGCTGAGTGAGGAAGCGCGCGCTCCTTTAGAACGCGGCTTGATTGCATTCGTAGAGGGGCGTATCCAGCGAGACAGATGGAGCCCACGCAAGGACCTGGACGTGCGTAAACTCGCTGCGATTGAAGCCCTCTCTCGCTACGGTAAGGCCCAGGGAAAAATGCTCAACAGCATTACCACGGCGCCTAACCAATGGCCGACCCATGCGGTGATTGACTGGTTCAACATTCTCAAACGCGTTATTGATGTGCCCGACCGCGACAAACGGCTTGCCGAGGCCGGTCAGATTTTGCGCAGCCGCATCAGCTACCAGGGAAGCAAATTAAGCTTTAATTCCGAGGCCGATGACTACTGGTGGTGGCTGATGCAAAACGGCGACGTCAATGGCGCGCGACTGATATTGGCGGTGCTCGAGGACCCTGCCTGGAAGGACGACGCCGGCAGACTGGCGAATGGCTTTATCAACCGACAGCAAGGCGGCGCCTGGCAGACCACCACGGCTAACTTGTGGGGTGCTTTGGCACTAGAAAAATTTTCTGTGCGTTTTGAGTCGGCTCCGGTCACGGGCATCACCAAGGCCACGATGGGGTCTGCTAATGCAGCTATTGATTGGAGTCGAGTGGAGCGAGTCAAAGCGGGAGAGGCGTCGGGCGAAGGCAATAAGTCGAGTGCCTTTGGCGCCCCCGCAATAGGCGGTAACCTGCGCAATAACAGCATGTTTCTGCCTTGGAATAAACCTGCGGGGACCGAGTCGCTGAAGCTGAGCCACCAAGGCTCTGGCAAACCCTGGCTGACCTTGCAGTCGATCGCTGCCTTGCAGCTCAAAGAGCCTGTCCGCGCGGGCTACCAGATTCGCAAAACCATTACGCCGATAGAGCAGGCCAACAAGAGCCTTCCCGCGGGCAGCTACACGCTCGGGGATGTGCTGCGCGTCACCCTGGAGGTGAGCGCCAGCGCCGATATGAGCTGGGTCGCGCTGACCGATCCAGTGCCCAGCGGGGCCGCTATTTTGGGTAATGGTTTGGGGCGGGACTCTGAGATTGCGAGCCAGAGCGAGACCCGGGAAGGGTCTGCTTGGGCGGCATTTGAGGAGCGTAGTTTTGAGTCCTACCGGGGCTATTACGGCTACTTGCCTAAGGGTATTACCAAGGTCGAATACACCTTACGCCTGAACAATGTGGGTGATTTTTCTTTACCGCCGTCGCGGGTAGAGGCCATGTATGCGCCGGAGATGTTTGGTGCAACGCCCAATGCGCGCGTGCGCGTGCAGGCTGCCCGCTAATGCGCATGCCGCTGGCGCGCTTCGCGCTAAGCCTTTTGGCCATGGGCTGCTTGGCTGGACAAGCCCTTGCGCAGCCGCGTTACGGGGACGTCAAAGCGGCATACCGCGCCTCGGACGTCCGGGTGCTGGATAGGGATGGTGTGCTCGTGCAGCGTGTCCGCGCCGATGACACCGTGCGTAAGGGCCAATGGCTGGCTTTGGAAGATATATCGCCGGCCTTGCGAACGGCCTTGGTTTTCAGTGAGGACAAGCGTTTTTACGAACACAGCGGCGTTGATTGGAAGGGGGTAACGGCTGCCGCCTGGGCAAATCTTTGGAGCCAGAAAACCCGCGGCGCTTCCACTATCACCATGCAATTGGCGGGCTTACTTGATGATGACCTGCGCCGGGCAGCGGGCGGGCGAAGCGTCGTCCAAAAAATTGGCCAAGCCGTGTCGGCGCAGATGCTCGAACGAGGCTGGCGCAAAGACCAGATATTGGAAGCCTATTTGAATTTGGTGCCCTTTCGCGGTGAGCTCGTCGGCATCGACGCGCTGAGCCGAACGTTGTTTGGCAAGGCTGCCTCAGGGCTCGACAACCGCGAGGCCGCAATAGCCGCAGCCCTTGTTCGAGCCCCCAACGCGTCCGGTGCACAGGTCGGGCAACGGGCATGCACGGTACTGCAAGCCATGGACGTTTCCGTCCAAGCGACAGATTGCGAAGGTTTGGTTTATTTCGCACAGGCGGCGCTGCAGCGGCGCGAATTCCCGGCCAGCGAGGGGATTGCCCCCCATTTGGCGCGTCAGGCGCTGCGTCAGCGCAGCGAGCCATTGCCCCAGGTGCTGCGTACCACCCTGCGTGCGCCATTGCAGCGCATGGCTTTGCAATCCCTTACTCAGCAATTGCGTGAATTGCAGGGGCGTCATGTCGAGGACGGCGCGGTGCTAGTCTTGGACAACGCGAGCGGTGAGGTCTTGGCCTGGGTTGGGTCCTCGGGTTCGCTCAGTGCCGCTGCCCAGGTGGACGGTGTTGTGGCGCTGCGCCAGCCGGGCTCTACGCTCAAGCCATTTTTGTATGCCCAAGCCATTGCGCAGCGGCGCATTACAGCGGCGTCCTTATTGGATGACTCTGGAGCGCAAATCCAAACGTCTGGCGGTTTGTATATCCCGCAGAACTACGACCACCACTTCAAAGGCTGGGTCTCTGCGCGTACCGCCTTGGGTGCGTCCCTCAATGTGCCGGCAGTACGCACTCTGGTAATGGTTTCGCCAGATGCGTTTCATCAGCAGCTCACGGCTTTGGGTCTCTCGCTGCGTGAAACTGGCGACTATTACGGCTATAGCCTGGCATTAGGAAGCGCGGATGTTTCTTTGTTGCAACTGACAAATGCCTACCGCGCGATGGCTAACCGTGGTTGCTTGAGTCAAAGCACGTTTTTGCCCGGCAGTGTCCACCCAGCCCCAGCTGCATGTGTGGTCGATCCACGTGCGGCGTTCATCGTTGGCGATATCCTTGCCGACAGCAATGCCCGCGCCCGTACTTTTGGCAGCGACAGCGTGCTGGCGACCCGGTTTTGGAGTGCTGTCAAAACCGGCACTAGCAAAGATATGCGCGACAACTGGGCTATTGGCTACTCTGAACGATATACCGTGGGCGTTTGGGTTGGCAACGCCAGTGGCGAACCTATGTGGAATGTCAGCGGCACCAGTGGTGCCGCGCCTGTTTGGGCCAGTGTGATGCAGTATTTACACCGTTCAACGCCCAGCCGTGCGCCCTTGCCCCCCCCCGGCTTGGTGCGTCAGGCGGTCAGTTTCCCGCGCGCTCCCTCGCCCTTGCCGGCAGGGTACGGCGCTGAGCATGGTGGCGGCCTTGCGACTGAAGCGCCTCGCTTGGAGTGGTTTGTAGATGGCACACAGCAGAGCCAGTTCGCCTTGTCTCAAGGCGATAGCGGCCCCAACTCTGCTCGGCGCAATCGTGCGATTGCACGCATCTCCTTTCCGGCAAACGGCACCATCATCGCCTTGGACCCCGATATTCCGCCGGACCGTCAGCGCCTGCATTTTGGAGCCGATGGCGTGGTTAACCGCTGGTTGATCGATGGCAAACCATTTGCCAAGGGGCCGCAGGCCCAGTGGTTACCTTGGCCTGGTCGCCATGAGGTTCAGATTGTTGGAGCCAATGGTGAGGTTCTTGATTCCATTCGGTTGGAAGTTCGCGGTGCCGGTGTGATCAGTAAGCGCTGACGATCCCTCGACATACCCAAAGCCTCAGAGCTAGGAATTTCTACAAAGGAATTTCTGTATTGACCTAGCGGTTTTTGCACAGGCTTGCCTGCTAAAGCATAAACATCAACAGGGGCTCGCATACCAAGAGCCTGGTGGGGCCCTTGATTGAATAAGCGTCTATTCAATCAATTGGAATGCATCATCATGAAATGCATTTGTTAATTGATGATGTTTTGTAGTAAATTTGCATTACGCTACCTTGGCATAGAAAAGGACCAGAACAATGGAAAAAAAAGTAATTAAGCTTTTCCCAACGCTTGTGCACCATTACCGAGAAGTACTTTCGCCCGTCCAATTGGCGGCTATTGCTACGCATTGTCTTTCAGTCGAAGCAGGGCAGCATCGCGCTTTCATTGGAGACACTAAATCTTCATTTAGTAGAAATTCTCATTTAATTGAAAATCTCGAAACAAACTACCCTGTACTTAAGGGTTTGCACACCGGTTTGTCCAAACTTATGATCGGCTATGCTTTGGAATATGGATTTGAGGGCGTTCAGATAAAAAATTCTTGGTTTAATGTGCAGCGCCCCGGGAGTGTGCTGAAGCATCATGTGCATACTGATTCCAAGATATCAGCGGCGCTCTTTATTCAAGCGGATACACAAAGCAGTAAATTGCATCTCGAAAATCCTAATCCATTTTTGAATTATATTCGTCCCGAAAATTTCACCGAATACACTTTCGAGTACGCGCAATTCCAGCCTGTTGCGGGTGATTTGATTTTGTTCCCTTCTTGGATCAAGCATGGGTCGGGATTTGAGGCGAATCTATCCAAGGATCGAATTGTTATAAGCATTAATGCTTCTTAGGAAAAATGTGATTGCGATTTTCTGGAGCCTTGTTTTGGCCAGCTTGTCATACGCCCAACCGGCTTCCTGGGGGGTGCCGGTGGGTCCACGCCCGGAGAGCGAGGCGCTGGCGCAGTCGGTTCCTATTGCAGATATGCACATGCACTTTGACATCGGACGCCAACCCGTGGCGCAGATGTTGCAGCGCATGAAGGACAACAATGTGCGCTGGGGCGGCGGCGTAGGCGATTACGCGGCGGACCTGCAAACCGCACTGGGCGCTAACTACATTGCTGCACTGGGCCAGGCGGAATTCACCAAAGTGCTGATGGCTAGCGGTGAGCAAGGATTGCAGAACATAGACCACCCTGTTTTTGTGCAGTACTTCCGCGAAGCTGCTGAACTTATGGCCTCAGGTAAAGCCCGCGGCTTTGGCGAAATTCATATCAGCAACCGCAGCAATGCCGCGCCAAATGATTTATTTGGCCGATCCATTCCATTGGATAGTCCTGTTGTTCGGCGGATGTACGAATTGGCTAACCTCCACGGCGGATTTGTTCAAATTCATTACAACAGGGATCCGAACACCGTAGATCAAATCGTCATGATGGCTCAACGCTACCCCAAAGCATTGACCATCGTGGCGCATTGCCTGCCAGCTGGCTCGCCAGATGATTTGAAGCACATCTTTGAGGCGGTTACCAACGTGATGTGTGAAATCAGTGGGGCGACCTCTGTACACGGTATCAAGCGCGTAGTGACGCAGGAGGGTATCAATTCGCGGTGGTTAGAGATGATTGAAAACTACCCGGATCGCGTCATGATGGGTACGGACCCCTGCTGTGGCCTGATGCATCGGTACGGCGAAATCGTACAACTCATGAGAACCAAAGCGCTTGCCGCCATGACGCCCCTAACCTTAGAGAAAGTCGCCTACCAAAATGCGCTACGCGTCTTTGGCCTCCCGGATTGATTTTGCTGCGTTTGCAATTTTTCGTTTCAAATTACACTTGAAGCACCGCCATGGTTAGCTGGTTCGGGACGCTGACGCGTTAACTAATCGATTTGGTAATTAGCTCTAAGGATTTGCGATTTATGAATGATTTAGAAGTCTTAAAGCATTTTGATTTGCGCCTCGAAAACATAGATAGAAATATTCTGGAGAGCGCCCGGTTTCAGCGGGGTATATTGAGCTTGATTGCCCAGTTCAAGGACCTAGAGCTTGACTTTCAAACCAAGCAGCTGCGCGCTACCCACATTAACCCACTGAATAGATTTGGGAATAAGTGCTTTTCGCAGACCGATGAGGATGGTATTACGCTGGAAATTGTCCGAAGGTTGGGATTGTCCGATGGTGTGTATGCTGAATTCGGCGTAGGCAATGGACTTGAAAATAATACTTTAATACTTGCCGCCTGTGGTTGGCGTGGATTCTGGGTTGGTGGTGAGGACTTGGTTTTTGACTACAGCAAAGCAAGCAAATTTCACAATATTCGAGACTGGATAACGATTGATAATATATTAGATCATGCTCAGGCAGGTATGAAAGTATTGGGCGCCAGTGAGATTGATGTCTTGTCCCTTGATCTGGACGGAAATGACATTTATTTCTTAGAAAAATTATTGACAAACCGAATTCGTCCAAAGTTATTTATTGTGGAATATAACGGGAAATTTATTCCTCCCGCAAAATTTCAAATCGCCTATGACCCTAAGCATCAATGGATTGGCGATGACTATTTCGGCGCAGCTTTGATGAATATGGTAGAAATGTTTGAAAAATATGGGTATAGGTTGGTTTGTTGTAATGCGCACAATGGCGCAAATGCTTTTTTTATTAACCGCGAACATGATGAATTATTCAATGATGTTCCTAAGAGCATCAATGACATATATGTCGCTCCACGTTATCATTTATTTGATTCTTACGGACACAAAAAATCACCCAGGGTAGTTGAAAGTATTATCAACAAGTGATTTACCTCTTGATAATCCATGCGTAATTCCACGGTAACAAGGACCAGGCAGACGCATGCGGCTAGAAGATAAATTGCGCGGCTGGTCCCGAATCTGGCCGGCGTTTAAAAACACCTTGGCCGGTTTCAAAGCAGGCTGGGCTGAACCGGCTTTTCACATGGAGGTATGGCTTGCGGTATTTATGGGCCCGTTTGCCTTTGTTTTGGGGGAAACTTGGTTGGAAACCGGCTTCCTCATGGCCACTTTGGTCTTGGTCTTGATTGTGGAGTTGCTCAACACCGGCATAGAGTCGGCGATTGATCGCGTTGGCTACGAGTGGAATACCCTGTCCAAGCGCGCCAAGGATTTGGGCAGTGCGGCCGTTTTCCTGAGCCTGGTGTTATGCGCTGGGGTGTGGGTGTCTGCGGCCATTGCCTACTGGCAGACATAGCCTTGGTGATTTTTAGGGCTTGCTGCAAATGCCGTATAAACGGGGTAGGACCTTTGCGCTCCGGCTTGGTAGGCACCACTGTGGGCCCACCTGGCCTAATTATTCGTTGGTAACCACATGAAAAGTACCGAATTCATTGCTTGGCGCGTTGTCGCAGCCTTTTGCCTGATAGCTGCCATGGGCAGCGTACAGGCCCAGGACTCCAAAGCCGCCACCAAAAAGCCATTTCGCATTATTGATGTTGTCTGCGATTTTGATTCCAAAGACATCGCGCCTGAAAAAGGCCAATTTATTTGTCTCTATATCTGCCGCGACCCGGACCACTCCAAGATGTTCCAGGTCTATAGCAACTCGTCAATAGGTAAGTGTCCTACGCCGATTAAGAGCAAGATCAAGCAGACCATCAAGGAAGAGAAAAAGGCCGCACCCCCGCCAGCCCACTAGCCACGGTCTGAAAACTTGACTCAACTTTGCCGCCCCAGCAGCAAATACTCCATCAGCGCTTTTTGCGCGTGCATCCGGTTTTCCGCCTCATCCCAGACCACGCTTTGCGGGCCGTCGATGACTTCGGCCTCCACCTCTTCGCCCCGGTGCGCCGGCAGGCAGTGCATAAACAGTGCGTCTGATGCGGCGGCGGCCATCATGGTGCGGTCCACACACCAAGAGGCAAAGGCAGCGCGGCGCGCCTCGTTTTCTGCTTCGTAGCCCATGCTGGTCCAAACATCAGTGGTAACTAGGTGCGCACCCTGGCAGGCTTGCAGCGGGTCGTCGAACACGCGGTAACTATTAGCCGAACGTGGCCCGGCTACCGACTGCTTGACCTCATAGCCAGAAGGCGTGCTCACATGGACCGTGAAGCCCAGTAAATCGGCGGCCTGCAGCCAGGTATTGGCCATGTTGTTGCCATCGCCCACCCAGGCGACTATCTTGCCGGCGATGGAGCCGCGGTGTTCGATAAACGTAAAGATGTCCGCCAGCACCTGGCAGGGGTGGAACTCATTGGTCAGCCCGTTAATTACCGGCACGCGCGAGTTGGCCGCAAACCGTTCGATCTTGGTTTGCTCAAAAGTACGGATCATCACCAGGTCGGTCATGCGGCTGATGACTTTTGCGCTGTCTTCAATAGGCTCTGCCCGCCCGAGTTGGCTGTCGCCGGTGGTTAGGTGCACCACGCTGCCGCCCAGTTGGTACATGCCGGCTTCAAAGCTTACCCGCGTGCGGGTGGAGGCTTTCTCAAAAATCATAGCCATTGTGCGGTCCACCAGGGTGTGGTGTTTTTCATAGGCTTTGAATTTTTTCTTGATCAGCGCCGCGCGCTCGAACAAATAGGCGTATTCGTCAGCACTGAAGTCTTTGAATTGCAGGTAATGTTGCATGCGGGGATCACTAAAAAAAGGAGGGTGGCTTTGAAAAGCAGGCGTTCAGGCTGCCAAAAACGCAGTGATCAGCGGGCACAAAATAGCGGCGATTTGCTCGGCCTCGGCGGCCGTCAATATCAGCGAAGGCACCAGTCGGACTACGTTGTCGGCCGTCACGCTAATGAGCAGGCCTTTGTCCGCGGCTTGCTGCATCAGCGGGCTGCAAGGCTTGGAAAGCTCAATGCCCAGCATCAAGCCCAGGCCACGAATCTCTTTGACCGTGCCAGCTGCCAGCTCCTGCGCAAGGCCGCTGGTCAGCGCGGCTTTGAGGTGGGCCCCCACGTGTTCGGCATTGGCCAGCAGGCCATCACGTTCCATCACGCGTATGGTTTCTATGCCAGCGCGCATAGCCAAGGGGTTTCCGCCAAAGGTGCTGCCGTGGTTACCCACGCCCAGTACCTTGGCTGCGCGCGGCCCCGCCACAATCGCCCCAATCGGTACGCCCGAACCCAAGCCTTTGGCCAGGGGCATCACATCGGGCACGATACCGGCCCATTGGTGCGCAAACCACTTGCCGGTGCGCCCCATGCCGCACTGCACTTCGTCAATCATCAGCAACCAGTTGTGCGCGTCACACAGCGCGCGCAAATCACGCAAATAGTCCATGTGCAAAGGCTTGACCCCGCCTTCGCCCTGAATCGCCTCCACAAACACCGCCACGACATCGCTATTGCCTTCGGTTGCCGCTTTCAAGGCTTCAATACTATTCAAGGGCACGCGGATAAATCCCTCCACTAAGGGGCCAAAGCCGGCTTGCACTTTGGGGTTGCCAGTGGCGCTCAGGGTGGCAATACTGCGGCCATGAAAGGCTTTGTCGTAGACCACGATCTGCGGCTTGTCGATGCCCTTGTCATGGCCGAATTTGCGCGCCAGTTTCAGCGCCGCCTCATTAGCCTCCAAGCCGCTCGAGCAGAAAAAAACGTTTTCCATACCCGACAGCTCCACCAACTTGGCAGCTAGCGCTTCCTGCAAGGGCACGTGGTAGTAATTGGAGGTGTGGATCAACTTGGTCACCTGGTCTTGCAAGGCGGCCACTAGGTCTGGGTGGTTGTGGCCCAAAGTGTTGACGGCGATGCCACCGAGCGCGTCCAGGTATTGGCGGCCTTCGGTATCCCAGACTTTGCAGCCTTGGCCATGCGACAGGGCCAAGGGCAAACGTCCATAGGTCGTCATGACATGCGGGGAGGTCGCAGCGTGGTGGGGGGCGGGGGCGGTCATGGGCTCACTCCGTGGGAACAATACAAAAGCGTGGTGCTACAAAGCAATCAGCCCAACGCAAGTTGGGCCGCCGAACGCGGATTTTAGAGTCTGCGCCCCTTGGCCGCTGAGGCCTGCAATTGTTCACATTGCGTAAGCTGATGCACATAGGCAACAGGTAAACTGCTTGGAGCGGCGCAACACGCCCGCGATCCGCAGGAACCTCAACCGACCGCATGCCACCCTCACAGCGGCCCATCCCGAGCACATGGCTACCACCCTCGCCAAAGAAATTTACATCCTGGGCCTGACGCGCCAGGGCAAGGCATTTCGCCCCAGCGACTGGGCCGAGCGGCTGGCAGGTGTGATGAGCCAGTTCCGGCCCGGCGGCCCGCAGCCGGGCAGCCATCTGGGCTATTCGCCCTGGTGCATACCGACCAGCATCGGCGATACCAAATGCGTCATCATCCACCTCGATCTGCGCGAGCACGACGTCATGGCATGGGATTTTTGCCTCAATTTCGCCCGCGACAACGATTTGCAAACCAGTGACGGCGCCCCGCCAGAGCTGGCTAACTAGGCGCTGACCAGGCCTGTGGATCGCGCTACCATGGCGTGCATGACCCCTACCCTCCATTCCTATGAACCTCGCCTGGGCCATGGCCTGGCGCATGACCCGTTTAACGCCATCGTCGGGCCACGCCCCATCGGTTGGATTTCCACGCGCAGCGTCAGCGGCGTTTTCAATCTGGCGCCCTATAGCTTCTTTAACGCCTTTAACTACGTGCCGCCCCTCATTGGCTTTAGCAGTCTGGGCTACAAAGACACGGTGCGCAACGCCATCGACACTGGCGAATTCGTTTGGAACCTAGCCACCCAGGATTTGGCCCAAGCGATGAACCAGACTTGTGCCCATGTGGCGCCCGAAGTGGATGAATTCACCTTGGCCGGCTTGACCCCGCATCCCTCTGACCTGGTCAACGTGCCGCGCGTCGCTCAGAGCCCGGTCAGTTTTGAATGCAAAGTCAGTCAATCCATGCCCTTGCGTTCAGCTAAGGGTGAGGAACTCAATACTTGGATGGTGTTTGGCGAGGTCGTCAAAGTGCACATCGACACCGCCCACCTCCGCGACGGCATCTACGACACGGCGTCAGCCCGCCCGATACTGCGCGGCGGTGGCCCGTCGGACTATTTCAGCATCGGCCCGGAGCAGCTATTTCGGATGGTGCGGCCGCGCTAGGCAAGCTCGATGATGGGGTCCACCTGGCTCCAAGACCCTGTTAGCTGCATTGCGCCCACAAAAAAGCCGTCTTGCGACGGCTTTTTGCTTTGCTGGCAGCGCACCCGATTCAAACGGCGAGCCCTTTGGGAGGGCCCGGGCGGTGCACCTGAAGAATCAGGCGGCGAGGGCCAAGGTTTTTACCTTGGTAGCCAAACGGCTCTTGTCGCGGGCGGCTTTGTTCTTGTGGAAGATGCCTTTGTCAGCGATGGTATCCACCACGGCTTGCATCTTGCCAAACAGCTCGGCTGCTTTGGTTTTGTCACCGGCGAGAACGGCTTTTTCAACGTTCTTCACCGCGGTGCGGTATTTGGAGCGCAGCGAGGTATTGGCTGCATTGATTTTGACGTCCTGGCGGACGCGCTTGCGGCCCGACGCTAAGCGCGGGTTCTTTTTCTTGGGTTTTCCGGATGCCATATGTGTGTTTCCTTGTGTTTGTAGATGTTGCCAGCAAAGCCCACCATTATAGCCTTGCAGGGGCTAACGGCTAAACTCCCGCCGTGAGCCTTCTTAAGTCCGCCTCTACCGTGTCCCTGTGGACATTGGCCTCGCGCGTCACCGGCTTGCTGCGCGAAACCCTCATGGCTGCGCTGTTTGGCGCCAGCGCCCTGACCGACGCGTTTAACGTCGCCTTTCGTATCCCCAACTTGTTTCGCCGCATGTTTGCCGAAGGCGCCTTCAGCCAGGCTTTTGTGCCGGTGCTCGCTGCCAGCAAAGCCCGAGACGGCGATGCGGCGACCAAAGTGCTGATCGACCAGGTGGCTACCTTATTGGCCTGGACCATGGTTCTGGTGTGCATAGCGGGTGTCTTGCTAGCACCGTGGATGGTCTGGGCCATGGCCAGTGGCTTGCCGCAGGCCGGTTTTGATGCGGCGGTCTGGATGACGCGCTTTATGTTCCCCTACATTGGCTGCATGTCGCTGGTGGCGCTGTCCTCGGGCATTTTGAATACCTACAAGCGCTTCGCCATTCCAGCGGCTACGCCGGTGCTGCTCAATGTGTGCACGATTGCGGCCGCTTGGTCGCTTGCGCCCTGGTTTGGCAAGCAGGGCATAGAGCCAATATATGCCATGGCCATCGGGGTGATGGCTGGTGGCGTCTTGCAACTGGGTTTGCAAATACCGGCCTTGGCAGCCCTGGGTTTGCTGCCGCGCCTGGGCCTGGGTTGGTCGGCACTGCGCGCGGCGTGGCAAGACCCCGGTACCCGCACCATCGTGCGGCTCATGGGCCCGGCCTTGCTGGGCGTGAGCGTGGCGCAAATCTCCCTGCTCATCAATACCCAGATCGCCTCCCACCTGGCCACGGGCAGCGTCAGCTGGCTCAGTTATGCGGACCGGCTGATGGAGTTTCCTACGGCCCTGTTGGGCGTCGCCCTGGGCGTGGTGCTCATCCCGCGGCTGTCGGCAGCGCGTGCCACGGCCAATTCCAGCGACTATTCCGCGCTTCTGGATTGGGGTTTGCGCATCGTGGTCTTGCTGGCCACGCCTTGTGCCGTGGCGTTGTTGGTGTTTGCGCAGCCCTTGGTCGCGGTGCTGTTTCATTACGGCGCCTTTACAGCCTTTGATGTGCAGCAAACCGCCTTGGCCCTTACCGGTTGGGGTGTGGGCTTGGTAGGGCTGGTGGCCATCAAGGTGTTGGCGCCGGGCTATTACGCCAACCAGGACGTGAAGACGCCGGTGCGCATTGCGGTCGTGGTGCTCCTCATTACCCAGGTGCTTAACTGGGCTTTGGTACCTCATTTGCGCCACGCGGCTTTGTCGCTGTCGATTTCGCTGGGGGCCTTGCTCAATGCCTTGTGGTTGCTGCGCGGGCTCCAGGCGCGCGGCAGTTACAAGCCGCAGCCCGGCTGGGGACGCTTCGCACTGCAAGTCCTGGTGGCGTGTGTGGTTTTGGGCGCCTACCTGGCCTGGGCGGCGCAAGCGTTTACGTGGCTAGACATGCCCGGTGGCCCGCTGCAGCGGGTACTGTGGGTGGCTTTGGTGCTGGCAGTTGCGGCGCTGTTGTACCTGGGTAGCGTCCTGGCGCTGGGCCTCAATTTGCGCCAGTTTTTGCGGCGCTAGGTCTGCGGGCTTTGGCTGATTTGCGATAGAGTTGCGTATGGATTTTTCTTTTGAACCGCCCAGCCCCTTGGCGTATTTCGCCTCCCTGGTGCACAGCGACGGCGGCTTTCCTCTGTTTGAAGCGGCTGCCGCCTTAGGCCATATGCGCGATGCGGATTTGGACGTGCAAGCCACGCTCTCACGGATGGACCAATGGCAAATGCGCTTGCGCAAGCGCGTGCCCGCCGACGCTGCGGCCATGGCTAGGCTCATGGCACTGAATCGTTTTTTCTACCAAGAACTAGGCTTTTCCGGCAACCTGAACGACTACTACGCGCCGGACAACAGCTATGTGCACCAGGTCATGGAGTCGCGGCGCGGCATCCCTATCTCGCTGGCGGTGATTTGGCTGGAACTTGCGCAGGGCATAGGCCTGGAGGCTAAAGGCGTTAGCTTTCCCGGCCATTTTTTAATCAAGGTGCAGCTGCCTGCAGGTCAAGCGGTCATCGACCCGATGAACGGCCAGTCCTTCGGCCGAGAAGAGCTCAAAGAAAGGCTCGAACCTTACCGACTGGGCGGCAAGCACGGGGCGGACTTTGACGTGCCGCTAGGCCTGTATTTGCAAGCCTCGCCACCGCGCGACATCCTGACGCGCATGCTTCGCAACTTGAAAGAAATATTCCGCAGCCAAAAACAGGGCGGTCCATGGCTGGCAGTGCAAGAGCGCTTGGTGGTGTTGACGCCCGAAGCCTGGTCCGAGTACCGCGACCGTGGCCTGGCGCACGCCATGCTGGGCAACCACGGGCAAGCCCTGGCGGATCTGGAATGTTACGTCGTCAATGCCAACGACGTGGTCGATGCCGAAGCCGTTAGTGGCCAGGTAGATTTGCTGCGCAGGCAATTGGGCAAGCGGCGCGAGTCCAACTAGCGCAAGGCTTTTGCGCTTGGGGCTGCCCATCAAGGCCACTAGTCGATCTTGAAATTAAATTCCTGCGTAACGGTCAGTTCCGCGCCATCGTTCACACACTTGTACTGCATGATGGCCGCCTTCACTGCGGCGTGAAACACGCGCGGGCCAGAAACGATAGTGACTTCCTGCACCGCGCCCCCTTTGAGCACGATCTGCGCTTTGACCACGCCTTGGGCGCCGTCTTGTAGCGCGCGCCGTGGCATCTCGGGCGCAACCTGCGTTGGGCATAAGAGGCCAATCGTTTTAGGCGCCGGGGGCGCAGGCGGCGGGGGCGCTGGCTGTGGCGGGGGCGCCGGGGGTGCGGGCGGTGCAGGTGGCGCAGGAGGTGGCGGCGGCGCGATCACCGGCATCGTGGGCGGGGGCGTGGCCACCGACTGAATCGCAGGTGCCGTGCTGGACACCGGCGGTGGGGTATCGGGTGGAGGTACAAAAGGTGGCGGTGGCGCTTGCACCTTGGGCATCTCGGGCGGGGGCTCTATTTTCTTGGGCGGTGGGGGGGGAGGAGGGGGAGGCGGTGGAATGATCACCTCTTGGATAAGCACCGCTTCCAGTGGCTTTTTGAGAAGCGCCAAGCCTTGGCGCCCTAGGCCGGAGACCAGCACATAGCCCACCACCACATGCACGGCAATGACAAAGGCAATGCCTTGAAGCCTGCGGCTATTGTCTTGCTGCCCAAAACCATACGGCGAGGCGCTGTGTGCGCCAGGGCCCGAACTCGCCATGTCAGCCAGAGCGCTCATTGGACAAACTGCTCCGCACCGATCACGGCAATCTTGGTCAAGCCATGGCGCTTGCTGCCCGAGAGCACATTGGCAAACACCGCATAGCGCGCATCCTTGTTAGGGCGCACATGCACCTCGGGCTGCGCGGCCCATTGGCCTATGGATTGCATCTTTTGCTCTAGCTCGACGCCCGAGACGGCCACCCCATTCCAATAGACCACGCTGGCCGCGTCGATATCGATCTGGATCTTTTCCATTTTTTGCTGATTCGGCGGCGCACCCACTGGCATCTCCAGGCTAACCGCATGCAGCTGGATGGGGATGGTGATGATCAGCATCACCAACAAGACCAGCATCACGTCAATGAGCGGCGTGGTGTTGATCTCCATCATCAACTCCGGCTCGTCGCTTGCGCTGCTGTTTCCAATATTCATGGCCATGGTGGGGGTGTCCTGCTGCGCTTTAGTTCAGGGGAGGCGGTTCGGTGATAAAGGCCACCTTGACAATGCCTGCGCGCTGGCAGGCCAGCAGCACCTTGCCCACGCCTTCGTAGCGCGCGCTCATGTCACCGCGGATTTGCACCTCGGGCTGAGGCTTTTTGGTGGCCACTTGCTTGAGCTTCTCGGTCAAGGCCTCTACGTTGCCCACCCGCGCCTCGTACCAAAAAATGTTGCTTTGCGCATCCACCGAGATGATCACATTCTCCGGCTTGGCCTCGCGCACCTCGATGCGCTCTTTGGGCAGGGCCACCGGGATGGCGGTGGTCACCACCGGAATGGTGATCAAGAAAATGATCAGCAAGACCAGCATCACATCGACCAAAGGCGTTGTGTTAATGGTGGAAATGACCGCGTCGTCACCGTCCGGGCTGGGGCCCACGTTCATAGCCATAGTGCAGTTCCTACGGGGAGAGTGCGGGCTTTAGCTCTTGATGGTGCCTAGCACCACAGCGTGCAGATCGTTGCCAAAGGTGCGCACTTCGTCCATGACGGCTTTGTTGCGGCGCACCAACCAGTTATAGGCCAGCACCGCAGGCACGGCTACTGCCAGGCCAATAGCCGTCATGATCAGGGCCTCGCCCACGGGGCCGGCCACTTTGTCAATAGAGGCCTGGCCGGAAATGCCGATGGCCGTCAAGGCGTGGTAAATACCCCAGACGGTGCCAAACAATCCGACAAAGGGAGAGGTAGAGCCCACGGTAGCCAGAAAGGCCAAGCCGCTTTGGGTGTTGCTATGCACCCGGTCCACCGCGCGCTGGATGGCCATGGC
This sequence comes from Rhodoferax sp., assembly GCA_040400575.1. Lineage (GTDB taxonomy): Bacteria > Pseudomonadota > Gammaproteobacteria > Burkholderiales > Burkholderiaceae_C > Allorhodoferax. The sequence continues at coordinate 248,843 of JBBAPX010000004.1, read as the reverse complement.
GATCCAGTCGTTCAGCGGGATGTGGCCCATCAGGCCGTGGTGTTTACTTACTGCGGTGCCAGCAGCATCGGCCAAGAAGCGGTAGGGGCTGTCCTCGGAGAGCGCCTTGGTGCCTTCGGCCACGGTAGCAGCGCTCCAAAAGGCTTGAGCGTCTTTGCCTTGGCGGCCCATCTTGCTTTGCTCGAGGACTTTGACAATCATGATGTACCAGCTGCCCATGCTCATGATCACCAGCAGCAGCAAGACTACTTTAGTGACCAGGTCGGAGCTGGCCCAAAGGGCTTCTAGGCCGTAGGGGTTGGCGGTGCTGACCGCAGCTACTGCGGCTACTGCTGCGCTGGCAGGGGCTTCAGTTTGCGCTATGGCTTGCACGGAGCCTAGCAGGCCCGCTAGAACTAAAAACGCGCTTGCGCAGGCGTATCGAACTTTCTTGCCGTCAAATTTCATTTTCCGAATCCTTGAAATGTATAGGTCCATAGTTCAAGACCTTGGCTAGGCCCATTTGGCCAGCGCACAACAGTTTAGTTGACAAATGATGCAGCTTACGGGTCTGCATACTGCTGAATTTTACAAATTTTATAAGCGTTAACCCTAGCAAAAGCCCGATTTTGGATAGCGTTTGATCCTCGCGGATGTGCGTACGCCGATTTGCGTGGGTAAATTAAAGCGAATTCGGATATTGAGACGTTTAACTTTACTAAAAGTAAATAGAATTTTAAATATTTACCAAATTAAAGTCCCCTAAATACGATTTAGATCGCATTGATTGAAAAAAATTTTCATTAGTTAAACGTTCGGTTTGTGAGGCGACTGCAAGCCAAAAAATGGCTTGCAAGCGGGCGTTCTGACGCTGGCGGCATGGGTGTTTACCAATTCCTAAGCGCAGTCAAATGACGGAAAATTTCGCATGCAAGGCCTGAGGCAACACATGTACCGTGAAGGTCGCGCTGACGCGGCGACCCTATTGTCGGCTGATCAGATGTACTAATATGGTGCTTCTGGCGGTGCCAAGCTGTTTTTTGACTGCGGTAAAAAATTTCACCAGCAGCTTCTTTGATAAATTATCGCTACCTTCTCCGCGAGGCAATGAAATGAAAAACAAGACACTATGGATCGCGCTTATGGTGACTTACACCGTGTCAGCGATGTCGGCCTTAGCCAACCAGCCACCCAAAGGCATTGAGCTTGCCGCAAAGCAAGAGCTCGTGCGCAGCAACGGCGCTGAGCCTGAAACCTTGGATCCGGCGCTGGCTGAATCGGTCGGTGCCAATCAAATCACCCGCGATTTGTTTGAAGGCCTCACCGCGACCACGACCAGTGGCCAGACGGTTCCCGGTGTGGCGGCCTCCTGGAAGCAGATCAATCCCACCACCTGGGTCTTCACCCTTAGGAAGGATGCCAAGTTTTCCAATGGCGAACCCATCACCGCCGAAGACTTTGTGTACGGTTGGCGCCGCTACCTGGACCCGAAGACGGCCTCACTTTATGCCACGACCTTGGCCCCCTTTATCCTCAATGGCATGGAAGTGGCCGAGGGAAAGAAGCCGCTTGCTGACCTGGGGGTGAAAGCCCTAGCCAAAGACCAATTGGAGGTGAAGACAGCATTTCCTGTGGCATTTTTGCTCGACCTGCTATCGAACACCCAATTTGCGCCCATCCATAAAGCAGTGATCGATAAATTTGGCAAAGACTGGACCAAGCCCGGCAATATGGTGGGCAATGGCGCCTATGTGCTGAAGGATTGGAGGGTGAACAGCGCCGTGGTGATCGAGAAAAACCCCCACTACTGGGACGCCAAGTCGGTTGTCTTAAACAAGGTGAGCTATTTGGCCATTGAAGACAGTAATGCGGACGTCAAGTTATTTCAGTCCGGAGAAACAGACTACGTGGAACGTTTGCCGCCCGGCTCGTTTGAACAGTTTAAAAAGAGTAACCCGGTGGACATCAAAAACGGCCCTATGCTGGGCTTGCGCTTTTATGCGCTGAACAATAAAGACCCCTTGCTCAAAGATGTGCGGGTGCGCAAAGCGCTATCGATGGTGATTGACCGCGATACGCTTGCCAGCAAAGTGACAGCCGATGGCCAGATACCTGCCTATGGCGTGATCGTCAAAGGCGTCAATGGGGCGGATGTCACCGTGTATGAATGGGCTGCGTGGCCCATGGAAAAGCGGGTTGATGAGGCTAAGAAATTGCTGGCCGCTGCCGGTGTGAAACCCGGAACCAAGATCAATTTCACTTACAACACCGACCAGTACCATAAAAAAATGGCCATTTTTGCGGCCTCTGAGTGGAAAACCAAGCTGGGCCTAGAGACTCAGATGGAGAACATGGAGTTCAAGGTACTGATAAAAAAACGGCACGATGGTGAGTTTCAGATCGCCCGCCATGGTTGGGTGGCCGACTACAACGACGCCACTACGTTTTTGACCTTGGTCCAATGTGATTCCGACGCCAATGACAACAAAAATTGCAACCGCAAGGCGGAAGATTTGATCAACCAGGGCAATCAGGCTGTGGACTCCGCCAAGCGCAAAGCGCTACTCACCAGTGCAGCTAAATTGGTGATGGAGGATTACCCCATGATTCCTTTGTTGCAATACACCTTGCCGCGCCTGGTCAGGTCGAATGTAGGGGGCTACTTTGAGAGCAACCCTATGGACCGTTTTCGCAGCAAAGATTTGTACCTGATCAAACGCTGATCTGCCGGGTCACTGCGGGCGCATTGCATGTGGAAATACACCCTACGTCGCATACTTGCGACGCTGCCGACCTTGCTCACGGTGATTACGGTCTGCTATCTCATGCTGCACATGACGCCGGGTGGCCCGTTTGACAGCGAGCGCAAAGTGTCGGCCGCCGTGCTCGCCAATTTGCAAGCCAAGTACCACCTGGATTTACCGCTTTGGCAACAGTATTTGTATTACCTCAACAATTTGCTGCACGGTGATTTGGGCGCCTCGTTTCGGTATGCAGACTGGTCGGTCAACGACTTGGTGGCCAAGGCCTTGCCGGTGTCCTTGCTGATCGGCGGTTTATCGATGCTGATCGCAGTGTTTTCCGGTGTGCTGTTGGGTATTTGGGCGGCGCTGCGGCAAAACAGCTGGGTAGACCATACGCTCATGGTTTTTTGCAATATCGGCGGGTCCGTGCCCTCGTTTGTGATTGGCCCCCTGCTTGTGACGGTGTTTGCACTCTGGCTGCAATGGCTGCCATCGGGGGGCTGGAATGAGGGCCAATGGCGCTTTGTCGTCCTGCCCGTTACCTTGCTGGCGGTGATTAATCTCTCTACCGTAGGCCGGGTGATGCGGGGAAGTCTGATCGAGGTGCTTAGTTCGAACTTCATTCTGGCGGCAAGGGCCAAAGGCTTGCCCATGTCCACCATCGTGCTGCGTCATGCGTTGCGGCCGGCGCTCATTCCCGTTGTTTCGGTGCTTGGACCTTTAGCGATTTCCTCGATTACCGCAGCGGTGGTGACCGAGACTTGGTTTTCGCTTCCGGGTTTGGGCAAGCTCATCGTCAATGGCGCCTCCAATCGCGACTACACCCTGGTCCTGGGCTTGGTGGTGCTGGTCACTTTTGTAGCGGTGTTGTTCAATTTACTGGTAGATCTGGCGTATGCCTTACTCGACCCCAAAATCCGCTACTGAGATGGCGCCAGCCGCGCGCAGTCCCTGGCTGGATGCACGGCAACGCTTTATGCGCAACCGGGCTGCGCTTGTCAGTTTGGTCATCCTGGCGCTGATTGCGCTGGTGTGTCTGGTGGGGCCCTGGCTATCGCCCCACGCCTATGACGATACCGATTGGAACCAGATGGGTATTGGGCCGACCTGGGACGGCTGGCATCTCTTTGGTACCGACGAATTGGGACGCGACTTATTGGTCCGCACGCTCATAGGTGGACGGGTATCGCTCACGGTGGGGGTGCTGGCCACGCTGGTGTCGGTTTCCATAGGGGTTGCCTGGGGCGCAGTTGCTGGTTTTGTGGGCGGAAGAATAGACGCCTTCATGATGCGCATTGTCGATATTTTGTACGCCATTCCCTATCTGCTGATTGCCATCATGATGGTCACCATTTTGGGGCGAGATTTTTATCTCGTGGTGCTCACTATTTCTGCTTTTTCCTGGATGGATATGGCCCGTGTAGTGCGTGGTCAAACCTTGTCGATTAAATCCAAGGAGTACATCGAGGCAGCCCGCGCGATTGGCGTACCCACCCACCGCATTATTTTTTCGCATGTAGTGCCAAACCTCTTGGGGATCGTCGTGATTTACACCTCCATCACAGTACCCGGCGTGATACTCACCGAGTCCGTTTTGTCATTTTTAGGCTTAGGCGTGCAAGAGCCTATGACCAGTTGGGGCGTACTGATTCACGATGGTGCCAATGTCATGGAAAGCAGCCCCTGGATGATCTGGTTTCCTGGCGCAGCGCTTACCCTTACCTTGTACTGCGCCAACTTTTTGGGTGACGGCATGCGCGACGCGCTGGACCCTAAGATCCGATGACTGCCGCCCCCCAAGCCCACAAAGCTGCGCTACTGCAGGTGCAAAATTTGCAGGTTCAGTTTGCGACTAACGATGGCCCGGTCTATGCGGTCAACGGGCTTAGCTTTGCGCTCCAGCAGGGGGAGACTCTAGGCATTGTGGGGGAGTCGGGCTCGGGCAAGTCGCAGACAGCGCTGGCCATCATGGGTTTGCTGGCCCGCAATGGGCGTGCGACAGGAAGCGTTGACTACCAGGGCCGCAATTTGCTGTCGCTTTCGGAGCAGCAACTCAACACCGTACGCGGCAGTCAGATAGCGATGGCCTTTCAAGACCCCATGACTGCGCTCAACCCCTTCCTGACGGTTGAGCGCCAGATGACCGAGACCCTGCAATTGCACAAAGGCATGGACCGCAAGGCCGCGCGTGCCAGCGCCATCCGTTTGCTCGATGCTGTGAAGATTCCAGCAGCTGCCTCGCGCATTGGCATGTACCCGCATGAGTTTTCGGGAGGCATGCGCCAGCGCGTGATGCTGGCCATGGCGCTTTTGTGCGAACCGGCCATCTTGCTGGCCGACGAACCCACTACCGCGCTGGACGTCACGGTGCAAGCCCAGGTGTTGGCATTGCTGCGCGAGTTACAAAAAGACATGGGCATTGCAATCTTGCTGATCACCCATGATTTGGGCGTGATCGCGGGCCTGTGTGATCAGGTCTTGGTGATGTACGGTGGGCGCGTGATGGAGCAGGGCAGCGTAGCGCATATTTTTCACAAAGCTTCGCACCCCTATACACGCGGACTGCTGGGCGCAATCGCCCGCATCGATGGCCAGGGCGGGCCTTTGGTGCCTATAGCCGGCAGCCCCCCGCAGATGGGGCAATTGCCTGCTGGGTGCCCTTTTGCGCCGCGCTGCGCTTGGGTGGATGGCCTGTGTGATTCGCAAGTGCCTGCTTTGCAGGATATCGCTGTAGTCCCGTCTGAGCCGGCTTTGCGGTATCCGGCAAAGCGTGCTTGCCATCGCCCGGCAGCGTTACTGAATTTGGGGCCAAGCGCAGGAGGGGCACATGGCTGACAGCAAGCCGTCTTTGTTGGAAGTGCGTGATTTGCAAGTCCATTTTCCGGTGCGTTTGGCAGATGCTTGGCCTTGGGCGCCCTGGGGCAAGGTCAAGGCGGTTGACGGCGTGTCCTTCGACCTGCAAGAAGGCGAAACTTTGGGCATAGTGGGCGAGTCTGGCTGCGGCAAGTCCACGTTGGCGCGCGCTTTGCTCAATTTGCATCCGGCCACTGCGGGCAGCATACTGTGGAATGGCCAGCAGATGGTCGGCGCCTCCAAAGCCGACTGGATGGCGGTGCGCAAAGACATACAAATGGTGTTTCAGGATCCGCTCGCGAGCCTAAACCCGCGCATGACAGCGGGCCAGATTATTGGTGAGCCGCTGCGCATCCATCGCCCCGAAGTGTCCGTCGCTGACCGCGCGAATAAAGTTCGTGCCCTCATGGACCGGGTGGGCTTGACCGCCCAGCAAGTCAATCGCTATCCCCATGAATTTTCCGGGGGGCAATGCCAGCGCATCGGTATTGCGCGGGCTTTGATTTTGGAGCCCAAACTCGTGGTGTGCGACGAGCCCGTTTCTGCTTTGGATGTGTCGATTCAGGCGCAAATTGTCAACTTGTTGGCCGAGCTGCAAAAAGACCTAGGCCTGGCGCTTCTGTTTATCGCGCATGACTTGGCCGTGGTACGCCATATCAGCCAGCGGGTGATGGTGATGTATTTGGGCCGCACCATGGAAATCGCCAGCCGGGATGCGCTGTACAGCGCCGCCCGCCACCCTTATTCCCGCGCCCTGCTTTCGGCCATTCCTATTTTGGACCCGGAAATCGAGCGCAATCGTTCGAGGCAATTGTTGGCGGACGATTTGCCTTCACCTTTGAATCCGCCTTCGGGCTGTGTTTTTCGCACGCGTTGCCCTATTGCACAGGACCAGTGCGCCCACCACGTTCCGCCAGTTCAAACCGACGCGGATGGACACAGCCACGCTTGCCTAGCGCCTTAGCCCAGCAGCACCTTGGCCGCCCCCGCTTGGGCCTGCACAATCGTGCCGATGGGATACACCGTTTCCCCCGCATCACGCAGGGTTTGGGCGCAGGCGCCTGCATGCGCGGCGGCTATCACCACCACCATGCCGATGCCGTTGTTAAAGGTGCGGTTCATCTCCACATCGTCAATGCCGGCGGTGGCTTGCAACCAGGCAAATAACTCGGTTTGCGGCCAGCTGCCTTTTACCAGTTGGGCCGCGCAGTCCTCAGGCAGCACGCGTGGGATGTTTTCGAGCAAGCCGCCGCCGGTGATATGCGCCAGCGCCTTGATCGGGTGCGCCGCCAGCGCAGCCAACACGTTTTTCACGTAGAGCCGGGTCGGCTCCATCAAGGCTTGTTTGAACGGCTTGCCATCGAGTGTGGCCGGCAATTGACCGGCCGCGCGCTCAATACATTTGCGTACCAGGCTAAAACCATTGGAATGCACACCGCTGGAGGCCAGGCCCAGCACGATATCGCCCGGCTTGACATCCGCGCCGCTCAGGATTTTGGATTTTTCTACCGCACCCACCGCAAACCCGGCCAGGTCGTATTCACCCGCCGGGTACATGCCCGGCATTTCGGCGGTTTCGCCGCCGATTAGGGCGCAGCCCGATAGCTCGCAGCCCTTGGCAATTCCGCCAATGACGGCAGTCGCCGTGTCCACATCGAGCTTGCCGCAGGCAAAGTAGTCCAGAAAAAACAGCGGCTCGGCGCCTTGCACTAGCACATCGTTCACGCTCATGGCCACCAGGTCGATGCCTACGGTGTCGTGCATATCCCATTCAAAAGCCAGTTTCAGTTTGGTGCCTACGCCATCGGTGCCGCTGACCAGTACCGGCTCTTGATAGCGCTTGGGCACCTCAAACAAGGCGCCAAAACCACCGATGCCTGCTAGCACGCCTTCGCGCATGGTTTTGCGCGCCAGCGGTTTGATGCGTTCGATCAAGGCATCGCCGGCGTCGATGTCCACACCGGCCGATTTATAGGACAAAGGGCTGACGGTGGGCGGGGGCGAAGTGGTCATGGAAGGTGCAGGGCTGGGGCAGGCATGCCTGCGAGAGGGGAATCGGGGCGTGCCCGATAGAATCAGCGTTCGATTTTACGGGCTTAGCCCAGCCCCCTTTTGGAGATGCATTGACGGACTCCCAAAAAAGCGCCGCCGCCTGGGCTGCCATTGTTGCCTTGTGCGTGCTAACCCTGTGGCTGTTGGCGCCCGTGCTGGCGCCGTTTGTCGTCGCCGCCGTACTGGCCTATGCGCTCACCCCCTTGGTGGATTGGCTCGATGCCCGCTTGCGTGGCTTGCTGCCCCGCGTGTTGGCGGTGGTGCTGGTGGAACTGGGGGTGCTGGTGCTGCTAGTGGGCTTGGTGCTGCTGCTGGTGCCGATTTTGGTCAAAGAGATACCGCTTATGCGCGAGCAGTTGCCCGGTTTTCTGGAGCAGCTCAACGCCGCCGTACAGCCCATGCTGCGCAAGCTCGGCCTGCATTTCAGCCTGGAGCCTGCGGGCATCAAGGCCTTTGTCATGACTTACCTCAGCGCCAATGTAGAAGACACCATGGGCTCGGTGCTGTCTTCGCTCAAGCTCGGTGGCAGCGCCGCCTTGGCGGTGGTGGGCAATTTGGTCCTTATCCCGGTGGTCTTGTTTTATCTGCTCATGGATTGGCAGCGCTTTATGACGGGGCTGCGCACGCTGATCCCGCCGCGCTACCGCGAGCGCACCCAAAGCTTTCTGGTCGATGCCGACCAGGTGCTGGGCGAATACCTTCGCGGGCAGTTGGTGGTGATGGGCGTGCTCGCCGTTTATTACAGCGTGGCCTTGGCTTTGTTTGGCTTGGACCTGGCGCTGCCCATAGGCACGTTTACCGGTCTGGCGGTGTTTGTGCCTTATCTGGGCTTCGGGCTGGGCATGGTGCTGGCGCTGCTGGCCGGATTGTTGGAGTTCTCGGCCACTTCTGGCCCCAGCTATGCCCTGACCATGGTGGCCGTGGTCTTTGGCCTGGGCCAGTTGCTGGAGAGCTTTTTCCTTACCCCGCGCCTGGTGGGTGAGCGCATCGGTCTGCACCCGCTGGCCGTCATCTTCGCGCTGATGGCTTTTGGGCAGCTCTTCGGTTTTGTTGGCATTTTGGTGGCCCTGCCGGCCAGTGCCGTGCTGCTGGTGGCGATACGTCGTTTGCGCAGTAGCTATATGGCCAGCGGCCTGTACCAGCGTTAAGCCGTGGTGATGCGGCAAATCGCGCTCGATATTGCCATGCCCGGCCCGGCGACGCTGGACAATTTCTTCCCAGGCCCCAATAGCGCCGTGCATGCGCACTTGCAGCGCTTAGTGCAGGGCCAGCAAGTGCCAGACGCCTTGGCCGTGCCGACTTACCTCTGGGGCCCTGAAGGAAGCGGTAAGACCCATTTGCTGCGCGCGGTGGAAGAAGGCCTGCATGCGCGCGGCGCCAGTGCCGGGTGGATGGAGGCATCTGGCGCCGCGCCGCCTGAGTTTGATGAGTCCTGGGCGATGGTGCTGATGGATGATGTGCACCTGTATTCCGCCGAGCAGCAGCACAGCGCGTTTGGGTGGTTTGTGCAGGCGCACAGCCTGCAACGCCCGGTGCTGGCCGCGGGCAGCAGCGCACCGGCCGATTTGCTTTTGCGCGAAGACCTGCGCACCCGCCTGGGCTGGGGTCATATATTTGTCTTGCAGCCCCTGGGCGAAGCGCAAAGCCGCGCGGTCTTGCGCCAAGCGGCCGATGCGCGGGGGCTGTTCTTGAGCGACGAGGTGATGGACTACACCTTGCGCCGCTTCAGCCGCGACTTGGGCAGCTTGCTGGCCCTGCTCGATGAGTTGGACCGCTATGCGCTACAAACCCAGCGCGTTATCACTATCCCCCTGATTCGCTCGATGTTGGAGAACACATGAGTTTGCCCAAGTTGGCCCTTTTTGACCTGGACCACACGCTGATTCCCTTTGATTCCGATTACAGCTGGGGCCAGTTCACCGCGCGCCTGGGTTGGACCGACCCGGTGGAGTTCATGCGGCGCAACGACGGCTTTTACGCCCAGTACAAAGCCGGCACCATGGATATTTTTGAATACGCCCGCTTTGCCACTGCCGCTTTCGTGCAGCGCGGGGAAGAGGCCGCCCGCCAAGCGCATGCGCTTTTTATGGAAGAAGTCGTCAAGCCCGGCCTCTTGCCACAAGCTTTTGAGTTGGTCCGCCAGCACAAAGCCGAAGGCGCTACCGTGATCGTGGTGACGGCGACCAATGAATTTGTCACCCGCCCGATTGCGGCTGCTTTGGGCGCCGATGAATTGATGGCCGTCGATTTGCAGCGCGACACCACGCCTGGCGGTAAGGGCTGGTTTACCGGCGAAGTGCGCGGCGTACCCAGCTTTCGCGAGGGCAAAGTGGCGCGGGTGGAGGCCTGGCTAGCGGCGCGCAATTTAGGCTGGCAGGACGTACACAGTACTTTTTACTCGGACTCTATCAATGACCTGCCGCTTTTGGAAAAAGCCAATGTGCCGGTAGCCACCAACCCGGACGAGCGCTTGCGCGCCATTGCCCAGGCGCGCGGATGGCGCATACTCGAACTCTTCGCCTAAGGGCGACGCGCCGCACGACCGCCTACGCAGGCCCCGGCGCAAGCCCTGTTTTATGATCAAAAAATTTATCACCAATTTGTTGGCCAAGGCCACCGGCAGCAGTAGCACTGACGGCAAACCCTCACTGGGTAAACGCGTGGACGTGCCGGTGAAAACCCACGGCATCGACCCTACGCTGGTCGACGAGCGCGCGGCCAACGTAGTGCGGACTTTGCAAGATGCCGGCTTTGTGGCCTATGTGGTGGGCGGCGCGGTGCGTGACCTGTTGCTGGGCCTGCGCCCTAAAGACTTTGACGTCGCTACCGATGCCACGCCTGAGCAGGTGAAGTCCCTCTTTCGCCGCGCTTTCATCATCGGGCGGCGGTTTCGCATTGTCCACGTGGTCTATGGCCGGGGCCGCGAGCATGAGGTGATTGAGGTATCTACCTTCCGTGCCTATCTCGATAACGCCGCCGCCGAACAAGTAGCCGGTAATGAAAAAACCAGCAAGAGTGAGCTCGCTGGTATGAAACATGCGGTGGACTCCACGGGCCGGGTGTTGCGGGACAACGTCTGGGGCCCCCAAGAGGAAGACGCAGTGCGGCGCGACTTCACCATCAACGCCATGTACTACGACCCGCAAACGCAAATTTTGGTGGATTACCACGGCGGCATGAAAGACGCCAAAAATAAGACGCTCAAGATGATTGGTGATGCCGGTGTGCGCTACCGCGAGGACCCGGTGCGTATTATTCGTGCCGTGCGCTTTGCTGCCAAGTTAGCGCCTTTGGGCTTTAAGGTGGATAGTAAAACCGCAGCCCCTTTACGCAAATGTCTGCCCCTGCTAGCCGATGTGCCGCAAAGCCGTTTGTTTGACGAAATGCTCAAGCTCTTGCAAACCGGGCACGCGCTGGCCTCGATCGCGCAATTGCGCAAGCTCGGGCTGGAGCGCGGCATTTACCCTTTGCTCGACCTGGTGGTAGAGCGCGCCGACCATGCCTTTGTCACCACCGCCTTGCAGGACACCGACCGGCGCGTGGGCGAGGGTAAACCGGTAGCGCCCAGCTTTTTGCTGGCCTGCGTGCTGTGGGCCGATGTGCGCGATGGCTGGGCTGCGCGCCAGGCCGAGGGGCAGCACGCGCATCCGGCTTTGCAAGATGCGATAGACGATGTGTTTAACGCCCGCATTGGTGATGTGTCCGGGCGCGGCAAATTGGCCGCCGACATGCGCGAAATATGGATGATGCAGCCGCGCTTTGAAAAACGCGTGGGCAGTGCACCATTTGGCCTGGTGCAACAAGAGCGCTTTCGCGCCGCATTTGACTTTATGCGCTTGCGCGCAGACATCGGCGAGGTGGACGAAGTGCTGGCCGATTGGTGGCAAGAGTTCTCTACCGGCGATGATGCGATCCGCGAAGACCTGGTGGACCAGGTGCGCAAAGAAAACCTCAAGCGTCCGCGTGCGGTGCGCGCACCTCGGCCTGCGTCTGCGCCGCGGCCCTCGCCTGACGACGCGGCTACGGATGGGGACAGCGCCCAGGACCTCGCTACCGCACCGCATGCATCCGATGAAGATGAGGCCTATGCTCACGCGGGCGACGCTCCAAAAAAGCGTCGCCGTCGCCGTCGCTCTGGCGCTGGGCGCCCAGCAGGCGATAGTCAAGGGCAGGGCGGTCCTGCCGATTCCAACTAACTAGCCCATCCATGCGCGAGCCCCTGATTGCCACCATCGGCCTGGGTGCCAATTTGGGCGATGCCCGACAGGCCGTGCAAGAGGCGATGCAGACCATCGCCGCTTTTGAGCACTGCCAGTTGCACGCCGCCTCGCCCCTGTACCGCAGCGCGCCGGTGGACTCTAGCGGGCCGGACTACTTTAATGCGGTGCTGCAAATTTCTACCCGCCTGAGTGCGCCAGATTTGCTGGCCCGTTTGCACCAGTTGGAGCGCGGTGCAGGGCGTGAACGGCCTTACCGCAACGCCCCACGGACCCTGGACTTGGACATCCTGCTTTACGGCACAGCCCGCATCGACAGCCCCACGCTGACGGTGCCGCATCCGCGCATGCGCCAACGCGCTTTCGTGCTTCGCCCCCTGGCGGACATTGCGCCGGCGCTGGTCAGCGCGCAACAGTTGCAAGCTGTTTCCGAGCAAGTGATAGAAAAAATATGAAGGCGACAGCGGCCAGGCGCCCGCGCGCTGCAGCACCTTACTATTGGCCATGCCCACCGCTTTGAATCCTATCCCACCGCTGCCGCCCGCGCTGCAAGCGACCCAGCGGGTGATAGACACCGTGGCAGGACGTATCAATATCTACACATCCACGCCGCAAGACCCTGCACGGCGCTTGCCGCCACTGTTGTTGATACACAGTGTCAACGCTGCTGCCTCGGCTGCGGAAGTGCGGCCCTTGTTCGAGCACTATCGGCGCGATCGGCTAGTGCTGGCGATGGATTTGCCTGGCTATGGTTTTTCCGAGCGCGGCGAGCGCATGTACACGCCGCGCCTCATGACCGATGCCATTCACGCGGTGTTGAACCTCCTAGCCCACGAGTACGGGTCTGCGCCTGTCGATGTACTGGCCCTGTCTTTGTCTAGCGAATTTGCGGCCCGCGCCGCTACCGAGGCGCCGCATCGCATCGCCCACCTCGCCCTGGTCAGCCCCACCGGACTGAGCCGCTTAAAGTCGCGCCGAGGCCCGCCGGGCAGCAACAGCTACAAGCCGCGCGTACACGCGGCCTTGCTGTGGCCACGCTGGTCGCAGGGTTTGTTCGATACGCTGACCAGTCCAGCGGTCATCCGCTATTTTTTGCGCAAGACCTGGGGCTCGCCGCATATCGACCCTCAACTGTGGCCTTATTGCGTGCGCACGGCGCGTGAAGAAGGCGCGCGCTTTGCGCCGCTGTGTTTTTTATCCATGGTCTTGTTCAGCCAGGACATCCACACGGTGTATGAAGCGCTGCAATGTCCGGTGTGGATTTCTATGGCGACACGCGGCGACTTCACCGATTACCGGGGTTTGGCCTTGCTTGCCACAGCAGGTGCCTGGCACACCCACAGAGTGCCAGGCGGTGCTTTGCCCTATTTTGAGGATCTGCCCGATTTCGTGGCGCGCCTGACGCCTTTTTGGCTCGACGCATGCAGCCCGAGGCCGGGGGGATAATGCGGGTGCTCCCAGCCGGCTTCAGCCCAAGCAGACAGTGCGGCCGCAATCCTTAGAAACTGTTCTATTACCAGGAAACATCATGGAACCCCACATCGCCCAAAAGTCACCTTATGCCAGCAATGTCGAAGCAGGCAAAGACTACTACTGGTGCTCTTGCGGACAAAGCAAGGCCCAACCTTTTTGCGATGGTTCGCACAAAGGCAGTGAATTCACCCCAGTGAAATACCACGCCGAAGAAACCAAGACCGTGTATTTTTGCGGTTGCAAACACAGCGCTGCTAAGCCCCTGTGTGACGGTGCCCACAAAGCGCTGATTTAGCTAAAACTCGATAGATAAATGCCACCTTGCGGTGGCATTTTTGTTGGTCGCTTGCGCAGATGAAGCGATAGGGTACCCGTGTGGCGCATGGCCCACTAAAGCCCGCAAGTCTCAAGTGCTAGCGGCGATCAAGGTCTTGGTATAGGGGTGTTGCGCGGCATCCAACACGTCTTTTGTCGAACCCATTTCAACGATCTGCCCGTCTTTCATAACCAAGACATCATGGGCCATTGCCCGAATGACCGCCACATCGTGGGTGATCAGCAAGTAACTAAGACCTCGCTGACGCTGCAAGCCCTGTAGCAAGCTCAGTACCTGTTTTTGAATAGTCACATCCAGTGCACTGGTCGGCTCATCTAAGACCAGCAATCGCGGATCGACAATCAGCGCCCTGGCAATGGCCACGCGCTGACGCTGCCCACCTGAAAACTCATGCGGATAGCGCGCCAACAAGTTGGGAAATTGTGCCTCTGTCAGACCCACCTCCGCCAGTGTTTGCAGCACGCGCTGTTGCCGCTGTTCAGGGCTTAGTTCAGCGTGATGCACCAGCAGGCCTTCTCCGACAATTTCCGCCACCGTCATGCGCGGTGAGAGCGATGAAAACGGATCCTGAAAAACCACCTGCATGGAGCGACGGATTTTCTGGTCTGAAAGCTTATCCTTGCCCCAGCCTTGGCCATCAAAACTTATTTGTCCGCCCTGCGGATGCAAGCCAAGTACGGCCAGCGCGAGACTGGACTTGCCCGATCCGGATTCGCCAATGACGCCTAAGGTGCGACCCCTAGCGATGGAGAAACTGGCGTGGTGCACCGCCGTAAAACTGCCTTTTTTAAACCACCCACGCCAGCCTGCTAACTGCACGGGGTAATCTACCTTGACATCTTTCGCCTCAAGCAAAGCGGGACCTGCGCTGGCAGCCGCTTCGATCGGGTCGCGGGTTGGCGTGCTGTCAATGAGTTTCCTGGTGTAGGGTTGTTGGGGGTTAGCAAAGACCTCTGCAACACTGCCAGACTCGACCAAGTGGCCGTTCTCCATCACCGCAACACGGTCGGCAAATTTACGTACCAAGTTGAGGTCATGGGTAATCATCAACACGGCCATGCCGGTTTCCTTTTGTAGCGCTTGGAGTAAATCCAGGATTTGTGCGCGCACCGAGACGTCTAAAGCCGTGGTGGGTTCATCTGCCAGCAAGAGACGTGGTTTACAGGCCAAGGCCATGGCGATCATGGCGCGTTGTCGCTGGCCGCCAGACAGCTGATGGGGGAATGCATTGGCGCGGCGCGATGGCTCGGGCATACCGGTCTGTTCCAACAATTCGATGGCAATTTTCGCAGCTTGCGCTGGCTTTAAACCCAGCTTTAGCTGAACCACTTCTGCAATTTGATTGCCAATGGAGAAGAGTGGATTCAAGGCCGTCATCGGCTCTTGGAAAATCATGGCAATCTCCTGCCCACGAATCGCACGGATCGCCTGTTCCGAAAGTGTGAAAAGATCCTGCGTGCCGCTGGCCCCGTTGAAGTGCACCGTCCCAGAGCAACGCCCGTTACCCAGCAGGCCCAAAAGACTCAGCGCTGTGACCGTTTTGCCCGAACCCGACTCGCCCACCAAGGCTAATTTTTCCCCGGGCGCAATGGCGAAGTCGACGCCTTTGACCACCTCTTTGTTGCCAAAGCTGATCCGCATATTGGAGACGCTTAGGAGTGTCACGGGCTACCCTCCACTTGGGAATCCTGGTCCGCCTTGCGCGGATCAAGGGCGTCGCGCAAAGCGTCCCCCATAAAAGTCAATAGCAACAAAGTGATCACCAAAACCAAAAAAGTGAAAACTGAAATCCACCAGGCATCAATGCTGTTTTTGCCCTGCAACAAAAGCTCTCCTAAAGATGGCGTGCCCGGCGGCACGCCCAGCCCCAGAAAGTCCAGTGAAGTCAGCGCCAGAATCGCACCGCTCATGCGAAAGGGTAAAAAGGTGACCACCGGCGTCATGCTGTTGGGTAATACATGTCGCGTCATGATGCGCCAGTTACTGACACCCAATGCACGCGCCGCACGCACATAGTCCAATTGCCGGTTTCGTAAAAACTCGGCGCGCACATAGTCCGAAAGCCCCATCCAGCCAAACAAACTTAGCAAAACAAGCAAGAGCAAAATACTGGGGGCAAACACCGCGCTGAAAATAATGAGCAAATACAGCTCGGGCATCGAGCCCCAAATTTCAATAAAACGCTGAAATGCCAGGTCGATGCGGCCGCCAAAAAAGCCTTGGATCGCGCCGGTGACTATGCCTAATAGTGTGCCACTGATCGTCAGCGCCAACGCAAAAAGCACGCTGACGCGAAAGCCGTAAATGAGCTGGGCCAGTAGGTCCCGGCCGCGGTCGTCGGTGCCCAAGAGATTTTCTTTGGTGGGGCGGGAAGGATTGGGTTCCTTGGCGAAATAGTTGAGCGTTTTGTACCCGTAGGGATTGGGGGCGAAGATCGCCCAATTCCCGTCCTGCGAAAGTACCTGGCGGATAAACGGATCGAGATAATCCGTAGGGGTAGCAAAGTCGCCGCCAAATGTTTTCTCCGGGTATTCGTATAGCACCGGGTAATAGGTTTGCCCTTGATAGCGGACTATCAGCGGACGGTCGTTGGAGATCAACTCTGCACACAGACTTAGCGCCACCATGCAAGAAAAAACAAGCAGGCTCCAGTACCCTACTTTGTTGCGTTTGAAGCGTAACCATGCCCGCCGTCCCGGCGAGAGACTTAATGTTTGCGTTGGTACTGTTGATTGTGTCACTTGGCGTACCTGCTGTTCAATCAAAGCGCACGCGGGGATCGACCCAAACGTAGCACAGGTCTGAAATCAACTTGGTGACGAGCCCGATCAGGGTGAACAGGTACAAAGTACCGAGCACTACCGGGTAATCACGTCGAATCACGCTTTCAAAGCTGAGCAAACCCAGGCCGTCCAAGGAAAACAAGGTTTCGATCAACAGTGAGCCAGTGAAAAATGCACCGACAAAGGCCGCTGGGAATTGGGTCACGATCGGTATGAGCGCATTGCGCATGACATGCTTGTACAGCACCTGCCGTTCGGCAAGGCCTTTGGCCCGCGCAGTGACCACATACTGCTTGCGAATTTCTTCCAAAAACGCGTTTTTGGTAAGCATGGTGGTCACCGCAAAGCTGCCCAAGACCATAGACGTCACGGGCAAAGCGATATGCCAAAGGTAATCAACGATGCGTGCCCCCCAGGATAATTCTTCCCAGTTGCTGGAGGTCAAACCGCGAAGAGGAAACCATTGCAGCTGCCCGCCGAAAACAACAAGCAACACCACGCCCAGAACAAAGCCAGGTATCGCATAACCGAGCAGTACCATCACGCTGCTGACCATATCAAACCGGGTTCCGGAACGCACCGCTTTGGCGATACCCAGGGGTACTGCAACCAGGTAGCTGATGAAAAAAGTCCATAAGCCCAGGCTGATAGACACCGGTAGCTTTTCCACGATCAGCGTGCTGACATCCTTGTTTTGAAAAAAGCTTTTACCCAAATCAAAGCGCGCGAATTGCCCAAGCATTTGGATAAAGCGTTCGGTAGGTGGCTTGTCAAACCCGTAGAGCGCTTTAATTTCCGCTAAGCGCTTGGTATCTACCCCTTGTGAGCCGCGGTAGGACATGCCCGCACCTTCGCCCCCAGGACCTGCCGCCTTGGCCTCTGCCAAATATTGCTCTACCGGCCCACCGGGTACAAACTGAATCACCGCAAAGGTGACTAGCAGCACGCCCAGCAGCGTGGGGATCATCAATAAGATACGTTTAAGAATGTATTGAAACATAGCTATTTTGCCCACCAAGTTTGGACCGCCCACAATTCGTTTGCCGCATAGGGAGGCATGCTTGGGGGGAGCGCTAAGCGCCGTGCGCTGTACACAATCCGGTGGGTGCCTGCAGTCCATTCTGGGACCAAGATATGACTGTGCGCAATGACGCGCTCCAAGGTACGGCATGCGCTCAACATCTGCCCTTTGTTTTTTGCGCTGACCAAGCGCTCCAGCAAGGCGTCAACCGCCGGATTTTTGATGCCGGTCAGATTGCCAGAGTCCTCAGTGTCTGCTGCCTTGCTGCCGAATAAATCTACATAATCTTGACCCGGGTTGTTCGTTCCCGGGTAGGCCAGGGAGACTATGTCAAATTGAAATTTTTGCAGCCTCTCTTGGTACAAGGAAAAGTCAGCGGACCGAAAACTCATCTCAATGCCGATTTTTTCTAAATTGCGCACCCAAGGTGCAATCAGTCTGGCTGAACCTTCGTTGCTATCGAGGAACTCGATACGGAAAATTTCTCCCTTGTCATTGCGCAATTTGCCATCGCGCACTTCCCAGCCGGCTTCTTTGAGTAAAACGAGCGCTCGGCGCAAATTGTTGCGCAAAGAGTCATCCCCATCGGTGCGCGGCGGCTTTGCCATGGCGCCAAAGCTGGCAGCGGGTATTTGCTTGCGCCAGGGCTCCAACAAGGCCAACTCATCATCTGAGGGCGTACCTGAGGCCTGGCAGTCGGTATTGCCGAAAAGCCCGGAGACGCGCTGATAGGCGCCATAAAACATTTGGCGGTTCATCCACTCGTAGTCCAGCGCCAAACCTATAGCCTCGCGCACCCGCACATCCTGAAAAAGTGGGCGCCGCGTATTGAATACAAAGCTTTGAAAGCCTGTAGGGAGCCGGTGTTTGAATTCAGCCTTGACCAACTCGCCGCTGTCAAAGCGCTTTCCGTTCACCCTGCGTGCCCAGTCCCCGGCAGAAAAAAAACGCATCAGGTCGAATTCACCGGCTTTCACTGCCTCCAGTCTGGCGGTGTTGTCCTTGTAAATTTTGACCGTCACACGGTCAAAATTGGCCGATCCTTTGCGCACATTAAGGTCTTTGGCCCAATAACTTGGGTCGCGCACATAGGTAATATCTTTGCCAAATTTGACGGGTCCGATCTTGTACGGTCCGCTGCCAATCGGGTGGTCCATTACGATTTTGTCGAATGATTTAGCCTTGCCGTTTTCGACGCCCCAATGGCGGCTGAAAATTGCCATCTTGCCCACCGTGAGCGGCATTTCACGGTTGGCGCGGCTAAATCGGAAGCGCACTGTGCGCTCGTCCAGCATATCCACTGCGGACACATCGGCGAGCAAGGTCTTAAAGGCCGGTGACGTATGGGGCCCTAGATAGGTGTCAAAACTATGCTTCACGTCGGCTGCCAGGACCGGATCACCATTGTGA
Organism: Rhodoferax sp.; assembly: GCA_040400575.1. Classification (GTDB taxonomy): domain Bacteria; phylum Pseudomonadota; class Gammaproteobacteria; order Burkholderiales; family Burkholderiaceae_C; genus Allorhodoferax. The sequence goes on along the minus strand of JBBAPX010000004.1, from coordinate 229,974 downwards.
AAGCGTGCCGCCGGGTTCAGTTTGAACACAACAGACAGCAAGTCCGGCGCAGCCTCTACGCTTTTGGCCAGCAGTCCATAGGCCGAATCGGTCTCATCTTTGGAGGCGGCCAGCAAGCTGTCAAACATGAGATCGGCCAGGTAGGCCGGCGCATTGCCCTTCATGGTAAAGGGATTGAACTTATCAAACGTCGACACCCGAAGACCGCTCACCATGCGCAATTCGCCGCCTTTGGGGGCTTGGGGGTTGACATAGTCGAATTGGCTAAAGTTTTCCGGGTACTTGAGGTCCCCCCAAAGCGCATAGCCGTGGGCTGCCCAACTCGGCAGGCTCACCAGGAGTAAAAAAATGCTAACTAAGAGGATTCGCATGGAATGGGGCTAAACGCGATTGAGAAGGGGTGCAGGTCCAAAATTAGAAATAGCGAATTGCCCGCAATATAAGCGCAATTGGCCCAAAGTGACGAAATACCGGCCTGCTGCAGCTGACATCACAGGCGCCGCAGGTGCCCTAAGCGCCTAGGCGACAGGGTTTTGTAGCGCTCGCGTCGCTGCGCTTTGCCACCAGCCGTCGCGCCTATAGGCCTGGGCAGTATGGTGGCAGCAGTCGACCAGGGTTATGGTGCGTACATCCCGGCTGGCGCTGGCCTGGCTTAGCAGTTCGGGCCAGGGCAGGGCGGTCGGCGCCTTGCCAATTTGCAGGCCGGCCACGGCTACGGTGGCCGCAAAGTCCTGCCAATAACTGCGTAGCGCCAGTTCCGGTTCATCTATGTGCGGCAGGATGCGGCGCATGGCGCCGGCACTGCTTAGCAGGGCTTGTGCGGCTGCGTTTCCCGTGCAGGCGTAGGCTTGGGCTGCCAAACCGGCCAGTTGCTCCAGCGTGTCCGCGTCGGTGTGCAATTGGCCTGCCGCTCGCAGCAAGGCGGGTGTATTGGCGGCTTGGTGCATAGCGCGTGCCCAGTCTCCGTCTTGGTTTGCAATACGGGGTAATTGCCGCAGCACCTGGAGCGCATCGCTGCCCGCACCCGCAGGGGCGGCAGGCAAGGGTGCGCGCTCCCGCCAGCAGCAAGCCCACAAGCTCAAGGCATCGGCCAGTTCATGGTGGTGGCGCGCCTCTACGGCGTAGGCGGTGCGTAGCAAGCCGTCAAAGCCTGCGGCGCCACATGACCTGGTCAAACGCGGCAAAGCCTGCGGCAAAACCTGCCCCGCCGCCTCATAGGCCAGCCATTGAAAAAACAAATCGCGGTACTGGGGCCAGGCCTTTGCCTGCCCCAAAGCAAAGCCCCAGGCCTCACCGGCAGGCCAAGCCTCCCAGGCGGGGCTGGCTTGTAATTGCGTGTCATAGCTTCGCACAAAGGCATTCAAGTCCTCAGCGCTGGCCTGCATGCGGGCCAAAGCGTAGAGGGCCGGCGCGCGTAGCGTGCATCGCTCCGCTTGGTCAAAGGCGGCAAATTGTGCGCAGGAGTTGAGTAGTTCAATAGTCAGCATGGTGGTGGCAGCGCTTTTCAACGCTTGTTAGCGTACAAGGATGACCCATGCTCCCCGAAGGTCTGCGTACATCCCGCTTCAGATGGAGGGACGCGATCAGCCGATCTAGGCGTCCCGGGGTTCCATAGCAATCTAGATTGCTTCACTGCGTTCGCAATGCCGGCGTCGGGTGGTGCAGACATTGCTGGAATAACAGGGCCTGTGCCTGCATGGTACCGCTTCGCTACCACCCAAGGCCTGGCGCCAGCCCTGGCCCTGTAGGCGGGATGCTGTCCTTATGCGCTCGCTTGCGACTGCAAAGACGCAGGTGCCCAGCTACATGGGCAGTGAACTGGCAGTCAATCCCTTGGCCGCCAGTTTGGCTTGCAAGGCTTTTTCCAGATCGACCGCGCGGGTGCGCAGCGGGTCGTAGGCCAGGGCAATGGTGGGCGGTTCCATGGATACGCGCACGCTGTTCGCGACTACGCCTGGCACAGCGCCCAGGGCTTTGAGCAGCCACTGGCGCGTGGCGGCGCTGCGGTCCACAGGCCCGTCCCACACCAGGTACATCATGGTTTGCTGGTGTTGCTTGGTATGCTCCACCAGGGCATGGTCATAGACCGAGGCCACCCGGTCTTCCAGGCAATGCCCGCAAGCCATGCTTAGCACCGGCATGGCGCACAAGGCGCTGGCCAGCAAGGCCCGGCGCCAGGGGCTGCATGCGTAGCTCAATGCGCGCTTTGCGCTTTGGCCGCACCGACTTTTTGGCTGTCGGCCCAATGGAAGTAGGCGATGTATTGCGCAATCTCGGGCTTGCTCAGGCCTTGGTTCGGCATGGGGATGTTGTTGAACTCTTTGAGCATGGCTTTGGCCACCGCGTCGGTTTGCAGCATCTTTTCAGGTGCGGCCAGCCACTGCGCTAACCAATCATCTTTGCGTCGTTGCGTCACACCAGCCAGATCGGGGCCGAGTTTGTTACCTTGACCAATTGAATGGCAGGCCAGGCATTTGCTTTCAAACGCCAGTTTTCCCTGCATGATTTTTGGGTCGGTCGGTGCGCTGCTGGCCTCCATATTGTGGTGTTCTAGATCAGCCGGTTTGGCTTGCGCTAGCGTAGATATCAACCCGATCGCACCTTGCGAGGCATTAGCGAAATGGTGGTCCACCATGATGTAAGAACCCGCCTCGGGAATCATCATCTCCACGATGGCGCTGTTACTCGAACCGAGCAACACGGTTTGCATGCCGCGCATCTGATTGTCTGGGTTGCCTTCCAGCCACACGCGGTCAAAAATGGTTCCCACCACATGAAAGCTGGAGGTTTTGCTCGGGCCCACGTTCAATACAAACAAGCGCACGCGCTCGCCGGGCTTGGCCACCAGCGGTTTTTTCACCATGCCGTTATGCACCCCGTTGAACACCGTATAGGTCGGCTGCGCCGCTTTAAGCCGGTCCGCGTCCAGCACATACACCGGCGTACCATCGACCTTGTGGCCGGCTGGGTCGGGCTTGACATAAAACTCGCTTTGAATCACCAGGTACTCATGGTCGACCTTGGTGGGGTAGCCCTCTTTGGGCTCGACGATGACAGCGCCATACATGCCCGAAGCGATGTGCTCCAAGATCATGGGCGTACCGCAGTGGTACATGAAGATGCCGGGGTAATTGGCAGTGAATTCAAACTCGATCGTTTGGCCTGGCGCAATGGAGCGGTACTTGTCCTGCGGCGACACCATGGCCGCATGGAAGTCCATGGAATGCATCATGGGCGCCACCACCATCGACATGGCGGACAGGGTTTCATCACTGCGGTTGGTCATGCTGAAGTGGATTTTGTCGCCCACCCGAGCCCGCACGGTAGGGCCGGGCACCTGGTCGCCAAAAGTCCAGGCACTGAACTTCACGCCGGGCGCAATTTCAACCAATTTATGACTGGTATCTAGTTGTACATATTTAATAGGCGCAGGGTCCAGCGGCTTGAGCTGCGCATCAAAATTGAGCGAATCGCCTTTTGAAAACGGTCCGCTATGGCGCGCAGCGCTCAAAGTCGCCGGGGGCGATTTCAGCTCTATTTTGGAAGCGTCATAGGGGTCGGAAACCACTTTTGGGGCAGGGCCGCAGGCCGTCAGCACAATGATGGAAGCAGCCAATAGGCCGCGCACTATCGCAGGGGGATTCATAAGATACGTCCAATCGCAAAAAACAAAGCGGCATCTTGCGGGAGATGCACCGTTTTTGGGAAACTCATTGCGAAATTCGGCGCTTAAGGTGGCGCAGCTTGATACAAGTCAATCTGGCGGCGCATGGCCCGCACGGGCAGCAGTTTTCAGGTAAAGAGCCTTGGACGGGCTTAGATAGTATTCGATAGACCCACTTAGGACGCGTGGCGCAGCGCTTGCGCGGTGCTGTTGCCTGCCTTGCCGCAGCAAGGCGCGGGCTTAGTAAATCTCGGGGATAAACATCTCTTGGGCTACTTTTTGCCGCACATAGTCTTCGTGGCGCACGCGCGCGGGCAGGATGATGGGGGGGTGCGGTATTTCCTCGTAAGGCATTTGAGCCAAGAGGTGCGTTATACAGTTGAGCCGGGCCTTTTTCTTGTCTACCGCATGCACAATCCACCAGGGCGCTTCGGGGGTATGGGTGCGCTCTAGCATCACCTCTTTGGCCACGGTGTAGTCTTCCCAGCGCTTGCGCGACTCCAGGTCCATGGGGCTGAGCTTCCATTGCTTTAGCGGGTCATGGATACGGCCCAGAAAGCGTGAATGCTGCTCTTCATCTGAAATCGAGAACCAGTATTTGATGAGCTGAATCCCTGAGCGCATCAGCATTTTTTCGAACTCAGGCACCGTGCGAAAAAACTCTTCGTATTGCTCATCGCTGCAAAAGCCCATGACACGTTCCACACCTGCGCGGTTGTACCAGCTGCGGTCAAACATGACAATTTCACCGGCGGCTGGGAGGTGCGATACATAGCGCTGGAAATACCACTGGGTGCGCTCGCGGTCATTGGGCGCGGGCAGGGCAGCCACACGCGCTACACGCGGGTTCAGCCTTTGCGTGATGCGCTTGATGGCGCCGCCCTTACCCGCTGCATCGCGGCCTTCAAAGAGCACCACCACTTTATGTCCGCTGGCAACGACCCAATCTTGTAGCTTGACCAATTCGCCCTGCAGACGAAACAACTCGCGGAAATAGTTCACGCGCGCAGTACGCGACTCGTCGGTTGCGTTGACAGCCTCTTCGCTGCTAAATGCGCGGTCCTCCACTTCCATCTCTAACTCTTCGTCAAAGCTGTCCAGAAGGTCTTGTCGAATTCTGCGAACTAGGTCATCGTCCTGCATCTTAGTCATGGTGAGGTTTCCATTGAAGCGGTTGAAATGGCTCTAATGGTCGCCCATCTGAATGAAGTATTTGTGACATTTTTATGTCTAAGCTCAGGTCAGCGATCGTCGGTCTTGCTGTTGGCTGCGCTGCCCAGGTAATTGTTCATCCAAAAGTAGGCCACCAGAGCAAGCGCCAACAAGACCATGAAGCCCTCGGTCAGCGCCAAGCCATATTCGGACTTCAAAAACCCAAATTGCTCGAAATTCATGCCAAAAAACCCGGTGATCAGGTTCAAGGGCAAGAATATGGCAGTCAGCGCAGTCAGGGTCTTCATGACATCGTTGTTGCGGTTGCTTTGCACATTAAAGTGCATCTGCACTGCGGCCTCTGCACTTTGCTCTAATCGGCCCACGTGGTGCACCACCCGTTCGATGTGTTCCAGCACATCGCGGCTGCGCACGCGAATCAGCTCGAGTTCCTTGGACGATAAGCTGGCGTCTTCATGCCAGGCGTCCAGGGCGTCAATCCAATCTTGCACGGCTGCGCGCTGGTCTTCGCATACCTCGTCCAGGTAATGGAGCGTCAGGCGTGAATCGAGCAGCGCCCGCCAGTTGTTAAACCGTGTCCTGGGATTGATCAACTCGCTTTGCCAGTGATCTAACTGACGTGTCAGCTCGCGGCGCAGTTCCAAATAGCCATCGACCATGACGCCAATCATGCGCAACATCAAATCGGCCGGGTTGGCTGGAATACGCCCACTCATATGGCTTGCACCGCTTTGCAAGAGGCGGTTGGCAAAGGCATCGCGCACCGTGCAATCGGCCGGATGCACCGAAAGCACGATGCGATCAAAGACCACAAAACCGATCGGGCTGGTGTCGATGCGCCGCAATATGGGCGGCCCCCCTTTATTGCTGGCGCGGTGCAAGATCTGGCCTGGATTGGCCACATCGGACTCGGTGCGTCCGCGCGCCAGACGCCGAAACACCAGCAAGTCGTAATCGGTGGTGAAGTCGTAATGGGAGGGCAGTTGGTTGTTGAGCAAGTCCGATACATGCAAATCAAACAGTTGCACCTTGCAGACGGTCTCCAGCATGCTTTGAATTTCGCTTTGGAGTACTTCAAACTCGCGCCGGCTGAAACTGAGCCATAAAAAACCCTTATCCGGTAGTTGCTGGGGCATGGCATCTGACTCGACGATAGTTTTGCCTTGGATGGTAAGTACATGCATAGTGCCGGCCTGTTGTAGTGAACGCGGTCGGTACTGTAGCGTGCTGCCAGTGCTCTGCGGGCGGGCCCTTGTACCGGCCTAGGCTGGAAACCAGCAATCAGCGCATTTACCGGGTGCGGGGTCCAGGCGCAGCGCTCAGGGTCGCCATAGCCTTGAGTGCCAGGGTCTGGGTATCCGCAGAGCCCGCCAGCGTGCTGCGTATCCATGCCAGCAAGCCCGTTGGCGCATTGGTAGCTGACTCAGCGAACCGGCTGTGGCGGGCGTGATCCACCAAGAAGCTAGCCACCTCCAGTGGGCTCGCTTCGGGGACGGTTTCCAAGGCCAGCGCCGCCAGGCCTGCCACTGAAGGGCTTGCCATGGAGGTGCCGCTGAGCGTCTTGGTCGCGCTGTCGCTGGTATACCAAGCGGAAGTCACTTCAAAGCCAGGGGCAAAAATGCTTACACATGGACCAAAATTAGAGTAAGGGGCCAGCGCACCTTCCTTAGTGGTCGCGCCTACGCTAATGACGTTGGGCGCGCTGGCGGGCGATGCCTTGCAGGCATCGACGCCCTTGTTCCCCGCCGCCACCACCACAGTGACCCCTTTGGCTACCAGGGCGGCAATAGCGGCATTCAGGGCGCTTGAAGCTATCCCACCCATGGATACATTGGCCACTGCGGGGCGCTGTTTGGTGTTACCCACCCATTCCAAGGCGGTAATCAAACCACTCACCGTGCCCACACCGGCGCAGTCCATGACGCGCACCGGTACCAGCATGACTTGTTTGGCTACGCCGTATAGGCGTCCGCCCACAATGCCCGCCACATGGGTGCCGTGTCCGTTGCAGTCGGTGGTGCCCTTGCCGTCATTAATTACGCTAAATCCAGGCAGGACGCGCCCATTAAACTCGCTATGGTCCTCCCGGATTCCGGTGTCAAGAATAAAGGCGGTGACACCCGCACCGGTGCGCTTCAATACCGCATGCGGCTCCAGCGTCAGCCCCGCATTGACAAAAAGATCCTCGCCTCTTGCCAGAGATAGGTCAGATGCGCTCTGATTGCTGGCCAAGGTCTGCGCTGACAGCGCCTGAGACCAAGCGATCGGTGACAACAGCAAGGCCAAGGTGGCCAAAGTGAGCGAAACGCGAAATCGTTGCATTCTGTTACTCCAACTGGTTTATTTGTTGTTATTGTATAAATCATTTAATAAAAATTAAAAATAATTAAAAAAGAAAAAATCATTAAATTCGTTATTTAATAAAGTAAAGCATCGTAAAAAAATGCTAAACAGTTGAAGCAACTCATGTTTTGCCTGGCAGGCCTTTTAAAAAGGGCAATGCAGGCGGCGTGATGGTGTGGTTTTTTTGATAAATGGCTTGCCAAAACACTCCGCGGACTTGAATAAGTGCGCCACTGAGCGGCAAGCGATCAGACGACCAGGCAAGACATAGCCTAGCCTTCCCTGGGCCGGGCGCGGGGCCGCAGGGCTTGCGTTTTCAGGCGCTTTAGTGCGCCTGCGTTTCAGGGAATCAATACGCCCCGGTTTACACCGTCGCCGGTTCGTGCGTCATGTCCAGATGCAGCAGGGTGCCGGTGTAGGGGTGGGCGCGGGCGACGTCTTCGTCCAGTTCCACACCCAGGCCGGGCGCAGTGGGCGGGATGAGGTAGCCGTTTTCCCACTGGATGGGCTTCTTGAGAATTTCGGTGTGAAAGCCGCTCCAGTCCAGAATGCTTTCTTGGATTAGGAAGTTGGGGCTGCAGGTGGCTAGCTGGATGTTGGCTGCGCCCACCACCGGGCCACAGTACAGGTGCGGGGCGATTTGCACATGGCAGGCCTCAGCCATAGCAGCGATTTTCTTGCCTTCCAAAATCCCGCCTACGCGGCCCAGGTTCATTTGCAAAATCGCCGCCGCGCCTTCTTCCAGTACGCGCTGGAATTCCCACTTGGTCGCCAGGCGCTCGCCGCAGGCCACGGGGATGGTGGTGCCGCGTGCCACTTTGCCCATCTCGCGCTGGTTGTCCGGCGGTACGGGTTCTTCAAACCACAGCGGGTCGTATTTTTCCAGGCGCCGCGCCAGGCGAATGGCGCCAGCCGCCGTCATTTGCCCGTGCGTGCCAAACAACAAGTCAGCCTTGCTGCCCACGGCTTCGCGCAGCATGCGGCAAAAGGTTTCGGAGCGATCCAGTTCGGTAAGCGAAAGCTGGCGACCGTCATAAATGGTGTACGGCCCGGCCGGGTCGAATTTGAGCGCGGTAAAGCCCATGGCCAGGTATTCGGCGGCGCGTTCTGCAGCAAGCACCGGGTCGGCATAGACATTGGTTTTATCGCCCTCTTTGGGGTAAATATAGGTGTAGCTACGCAGTTTTTCATGCACCTGGCCGCCCAACAGTTTGTAGATCGGCTTGTTGAGGTCTTTGCCCACAATGTCCCAGCAAGCCATGTCGATGGCACTGAGAATGCCCATGGTGCTGATGTCGGGCCGTTGGATAAAGCCGCTGCCATAGACGCTGCGCCAAATGCGTTCAGTGTCGTAGGGGTCTTTGCCCACTACACAGCGCTCCACGACATCGCGCACCATGTGCTCGACTACGCTGGGGTGGTAGGGCAGGTTGTAAACCTCGCCCAGGCCCTCGATGCCTTCGTCAGTAATGAGCTTGATGAACACAAAGTAGCGTCCGCCAAAGCCGGGCGGCGGGTTGCCGACCACAAAGGTCTTTACATCGGTGATTTTCATGCAGTCTCCGTATTTTTATAAATAGCCTGGTCCAACGTGCTCTTCACCTCAGGCGGCGCAGTTGATCACTTTGTATTCCAAATAATCCTGCAAACCAAAACGGCCCCATTCGCGACCATTGCCGCTTTGCTTGTAGCCGCCAAAGGGTGAGCAATAGTCCTGGCCCTGGCCGTTGATAGACACCATACCGGCGCGCAGACGCCGCGCTACACGCTTGGCACGCGGCACGTCGGCGCATTGGATGTAAGCGGCCAGGCCGTAAGGCGTGTCATTGGCAATGGCGATGGCTTCTTCTTCCGTGTCAAAAGGAATGATGACCAGCACCGGCCCGAAGATTTCTTCCCGCGCAATGCGCATTTGGTTATTCACATCGCCAAACACGGTGGGGCGGGCGTAATAGCCTTTGTCCATCCCCTCGGGCCGTCCCAAGCCGCCGCACAAAAGCTTTGCGCCTTCGTCAATGCCGATCTGTATATAGCGCTGCACCGTCTCCCACTGGCGCTTGCTGGCCAAGGGGCCAATACCTTTGCCTTTGTCGGCACTGTGGATCACTTGTACTTTGGCTCCGGCTTCTGCCGCCTGTTGCAAAGCTTCAGCATACACACTGCGCTCCACCAAGAGGCGCGTCGGGGCGTTACAGCTTTGACCGGTATTGCTCATGCACTTGTTGACACTAAAGCGCACCGCTTTGTCCACTTTGCTGTCGGCAAATATGAGGTTGGGCGATTTGCCACCCAGCTCTTGTACCACGCGCTTGACGGTGTCCGCCGCGTGCTTGGCTACCGAGATGCCCGCAGCCGTAGAGCCGGTGAAGGAAATAAAGTCCACCTCGGGGTGGCTGCTAAGCATGGGGCCGATGTGCGGCCCATCGCCGTACAGCATATTGAACACGCCCGCCGGGTAGCCAGCCTCGTGTACAAACTCCGCCACCAGTTTGCCCGACAAAGGCGCGTATTCGCTGGGTTTGAGCACCACGGTGCAACCGGCCAGCAGCGCCGGCGCGAGCTTAGAGACGATTTGGTTGAGTGGCCAGTTCCAGGGTGTGATCAGCACGCACACGCCAATGGCTTCGCAGACCAGATCGGCATTGGCGCCGCTGCGCGTTTCCCAGGGGAAGTCTTTGGCGGCGGCCAGGGTAGCTTTGATATGGCCGGGGCCGCATTCAGCTTGCTGGTCGTAAGCCCAGTCCCAGGGTGCGCCCATTTCCAGGCTGATGGCGTAGGACATTTCTTCATAGCGGCGTTCAAACACGGCTTGCAGCTTTTCCAGTAGTTGGGTGCGGTGTGCCAGAGTGGTTTGGCTAAAGCTGTCAAAGCTATGGCGCGCCGCCATGACGGCGCGATTCACATCCTCTTGCCCACCCATCATCACCTGCCCGACTACCGACTCGTCCCCGGGGCTGACGGCGGCGTGGACGGTATGCGCACCAGCGGGCTCCACCCACTGGCCGTCGATATAAAAATTGCAATGCGTGCTCATATACATTGTTCCTTACTTTATTCAGCGACCAGTTCGGTCGGGTAGCCGGGGGCGCGCAGTTCCAGGCCGCAGGCCGCTTCGATCATGCGCACCACTTCGGGCGATTGGGCCTGGCTGCCATAGAGGCCGCGTGCACGCCTAAAAATTTGCTGCGCCATAGAGCCCAGCTCTAAAGGCACGCCGATTTTTTCGGCGATGCCGTTGACCAGACCCAGGTCTTTGCAAGCCAGGTCCATGGTGAACTTGACGTTGTAGCTGCCCGAGAGCACCAGCTTAGATTCGGTTTCGTGCACAAAGCTATTGCCCGAGCTGGCGCGGATGGCACGGTAGGTGGCATCGGGATCGACGCCGTATTTGGCCGGCAGCATCATGGCTTCGCCCGCCGCAATCAGGTGGATAAAGGCCAGCATATTGGTCACCACTTTGACCACCGAGGCGTTACCCATCTTGCCCATGTAAATGATCTCGCCGCCCATAGTGCCCAGGATGTCCTGCACACGGTCAAAGGTAGATTGCTCGCCACCCACCAGTACCGTGATCTCACCCGAGTTGGCCAGATGCACGCCGCCGGTGACCGGGCATTCCAGCACCGTGATACCCTTGGATTTGGCGACCTCGGAGAGGCGTAGCAGGTCTTCCATGTCGGTGGTACTCATCTCGATCCAGGTGCCGCCGGACTTGAGGTTTTCAAACACGCCGCCGGCGCCTTCGACCACTGTGCGCGATATGGCAGGGGAGGGCAATACCGTGATCACCACGTCCGCATCGCGGCAGGTGCCCGCCACGTCGTCCGACCAGGTGGCGCCACCGGCCAGCAGGCCTTTGGCCAGGTCTTTGTTCAAGTCATTGACGACCACGGAGTAGCCCGCTTTGACCAGGTTGTTGCACAGGCCTTCGCCCAAAGCGCCCAAGCCAATGAAACCGATACGAAGTTTGTTCGCACTCATGAATAGATCCTTCTGTGTGAGATTGGGTTTTTGAAAAAGGCTTTACCGGTTCACGTCCACCACCACGCGGCCGCGTGAGGTACCGGCCATAAAGGCGGCGGCTTGGGCTGCAACCTCGCTCAAGCCTACAGTGCGCTGCATATGCGCTTGCGCGTCGGCAGGAAATTCGACAGCCAGGCGCTCCCAGGCGGCATTGCGCTTGCCCAAGGGGCACATCACCGAGTCCACGCCCCACAGGCGCACGCCGCGCAAAATAAAGGGCATCACCGTAGTGTCCAGCCCAAAGCCGCCGGCCAGGCCGCAAGCGGCCACTGCGCCGCCGTAGTCGATTTCACTGAGCATGCGCGCCAGCACCGTACCGCCGACCACATCGACTGCGCCCTGCCAGCGCTGGGTGCCTAGCGGTGCCGGCTTTTCTTTCCATTCGGGGCCGCCGATTACGTCCTTGGCACCGAGGCCCAAAAGGTAATCGCGGTTGTCTTCGGGCCGCTGTGTCAGCGCCGTCACCTCATAGCCCCGGCGCGCCAGCAGGCTGATGGCAACACTGCCGACACCACCGTTGGCGCCGGACACCAAAATTTTGCCGCTTTTCACGCCCGCCTCTTCCAGCGCCATCACGCAGAGCATGGCGGTCAGGCCGGCGGTGCCAATTGCCATAGCGCTCTCGCTGCTGAGCGCAGGCGGCAGATGCACCAGCCAATCGGCCTTAACGCGTGCCATTTGGCTGTAACCACCCCAGTAGCGCTCGCCCACGCTCCAGCCAGTAAGCACCACACGGTCACCGGCGCGGTAGGCGGGGTTGGTGGAGTCCACCACCGTGCCGGCAAAGTCAATACCAGGAACCATGGGAAAGCTGCGGATGATTTTGCCCAGACCCGATAAGGCCATGGCGTCTTTGTAGTTCATGCTGGAGTAATCGATAGCCACCAGCACTTCCTCCTTGGGCAACTCCGACAGGTGCAACGCTTTGAGCGAGGGAATCGATTTGCCCTCGATGTGGTCTACCACTAGCGCTTTGAATGTTGTGTCCATGGTTTTGCCTATTTTTGTAGAAGTGGATCGGTTCGCATGCGCGGCACACAGGCCGTTTAGCGATTGTCCTGCAAGACCATGTCCGCACCTTTTTCAGCGACCATGATGGTGGGTGCGTTGGTATTTCCCGAGGTCACCGCCGGGAATACGGAGGCGTCAATAACCCGCAGGTCTTTGATGCCATGCACGCGCAAGCGCGCATCGACCACGCCCCGCAAGGCGTCCGGCCCCATGGCGCAGGTGCAGGAGGCGTGGTAGACCGAACCGGCGCGCTGGCCGAAGTCGGCAAAGACTTGTTCTTCGCTTTGCACCTGGGTGCCGGGCAAGTGTTCGCTGCTAATCACCGCGGCCAGGGGCGCGCTAGCGGCAAGTCGGCGCAAAAGGCGCGAGCCGTCCATGATGTCTTGCCGGTCGTGCTCGGTGGTCAGGAAGTTGGTTTCAATGCGCGGCTTGGCCAGCGGGTCTGGCGAGGTGATGAGCACGCTGCCCCGGCTCGTGGGGCGGCAGGTGTTAAACGAGATGAGGAAGGCGGCAAATGGGTCTGGGTTTTGCAACTGGAAGCGCTTGCCCACCGGTGCGCTGCTTGCGGTGTAGCTGATGGGGTTGAAGTACAGGTGCAGATTAGGCCGGGCCAGTTGGGGGCGGCTGCGCACAAAGGCACCGGCCTGGTTCACGCTCATACCCAGCGGGCCTTTGCGGTCCCACAGATAACGCATACCCGCCCACAGTTTGCCGTACCAGGGGCCCAGGCTGTTGTTCAGCGTAGGCACTTTAGATTTGAAAAAATAGGACACCGCCAAATGGTCTTGCAGGCCCTGGCCCACGCGCGGCAGGTGGTGCAGCACCGGTACGCCTTTGCTTTGCAAATGCGCCGCATCGCCTACGCCTGAGACTTGCAATAGCTGCGGCGAATTGACGGCGCCGGCGCACAGGATGACTTCCTTGTCCGCACTGAACATCTGCAGAACGCCGTCGATCATGCATTCAACGCCCGTGGCGCGGCGCTTGTCGATGACGACGCGGCGCACCACGGCATGGGTCATGACGGCCAGATTGGGCCGTCGCATAGCGGTGCGCAAAAAAGTTTTGGCGGTCGACTCGCGCAGGCCTTGGCGGATGGTCATTTGCCACAGGCCAAAGCCTTCTTTGTTGGGGCCGTTGAAGTCGGCCGTGCGATTAAACCCGAGTGCGTCGCCGGCCTGCAAAAAACGCTCGCACAAGGGGTGGACCTGGTCGGCAAAGTCGCTGACATGCAACTCGCCGCCCGCACCGTGGTGCTCGGAGGCGCCCCAGCAATGGTCCTCCGATCTTTTGAAATAGGGCAGCACATCGGCCCAGCCCCAACCGGTATTGCCGGCGTCGCGCCAGTCGTCAAAGTCGCCTTCCTGGCCGCGCATATAGACCATGGCGTTGATCGAGCTGCTGCCGCCCAGCACTTTGCCGCGCGGCCAGTACAACGCGCGGTGGTTCATGGCCGGGTCCGGCTCGGCCATGTACATCCAGTTGTATTTGGGATCAGCGTAGGTAATGCCGTAGCCCAGCGGCACCTGGATCAGCGGGCTGCGGTCCGAGCCACCGGCCTCCAGCAGCAATACCCGGCACTGGCCGCTCTCGGTGAGGCGCTTGGCCAGCACACAACCGGCCGAGCCTGCGCCCACGATGATGAAGTCAAAACGGTTCATAAACAGCAGCAGGGCGGGTAGGCGATCAGGGGCATGGGCCGTACGTTAGGCGGGACTATGGCGAGGGCAACGGGTACAAAGGTCATACTATGCATAAGATTGCATGCCGACAATGCGGTCAAAAAAAGTAATTGAATATGGTTTTTAGCCCCCGGCGAGCGGATGTGGCGGGCCGATGGTCCCTATCCCGCCTGGCTATGCGCCATCGTACGCACCCTATGTATGTCCTTTGAACAACTCATTTCATCCGCCAGCCTGGGCGATGGTAGCAAGCCCAAGTACCAGTCTATCGCCGAGGACCTGGCCCAGGCCATTTTGAATGGACAGGTGCCTATGGGCGAGAAACTGCCGCCCCAGCGCAACCTGGCGCGCCGCCTGGGCGTGACGACTGGCACCATCAGCCGCGCCTATGCGATTTTGGAGCGCCAGGGCTTGGCCACTGCGCGGGTGGGCGACGGCACCTATGTCCGGTCGGCCGAGCACGTGGGGCAGGGCGGAGATGCCGACAAACAGCCCGCGCCCATCGACCTGGCGCACAACGTCGCCATGGTGGGTGACGAGGCGCAGGCACTGCAAGCGGCTTTTGCCAGCTTGGCGCAAGACACCGACATGATGCGACAGGTGCTGATGTACCAGAGCGAGACCGGTTTGCGTCGCCACCGTGAGGCCGGCGCCAAATGGTTGTGCCGCTTTGGCACGACCGGCCAGTGGAACCGGGTGATGGTGACGCATGGCGCGCAGCATGGTCTGGCCTGCGTGCTGCGCACCGTGGCGCGCCCGGGCGATGCCTTGCTGACCGAGTCGCTCAGCTATCCCGGCCTGCAGGCGCTGGCGCGCTCTATGCGTTTGCAACTTATCGGCATCGAGACCGACGACCAAGGCATCACCCCCCAGGCGTTGGAGCGCGCGGCCAAGACCTTTGATACCAAGTTTTTGTATTGTGCGCCGTCCTTACACAACCCCACCAGCGCCACCATGAGCATGCAGCGGCGCGAAGCGATTGCCGCCGTGGTGCGCGCGCATGGGCTCTACATCATCGAAGACTGTGTCCACGCCGCCATGCAGGCTGCGCCGCTTCCCGCTTTGTCCACCTGGTTACCGCAACAGTCGTTTTTGCTCAGCAGTTTTTCCAAAGTGCTTGCACCCGGTTTGCGCGTGGGCTATGTCGAGGCCGCCCCTGAGTGGCTGAGTAAATTTGCCGCCAGCATGCGTGCCGACAGCTGGATGGTGGCGCCGCTGTTGCCCGAAGTGGCCACGCGCTGGTTGGAGAGCGGAGCGATGGAGGCGCTGATTGCGCAGCAGCGCCAACTGACCCAGGAGCGCCTCAAGGCCGCGCTGCAGATCCTGCACGGGCTGGAGTTCCGCACCGATGCCGAATACCCGCTGATCTGGCTTCCCTTGCCCGAACCCTGGCGCGCTGGCCAGTTTGCCGCCGCATTGCGCCAGGCTGGGGTGCTGGTGCGCACCGCAGACCACTTCGCCGTCGGCCGCTCACCGGCGCCACACGCTATCCGCATCAGCCTCAATGCGCCGGACTCGGTAGCGCAATTGCAAAATGGCTTGCACATTCTCAAAGCCATGATCGACAACCCGCCCTCGGTAGCGATGGACCCGTGAACGAAGTCTGCTGGCTCTGCCTCAGGCAGTGCAGTGCTGAAGGGCTTGCGCCAGGGTCAGCACGCGAAAGCCGGGCGGCAACGGTGATTCCAACAAGTCCTTGTCGCCGCTGACCAGGTAGGCCAGTCCGGCGGCCAGGGCCGTGGCGATAAACACATCGTCATCCGGGTCGCGGCAATAGGCAGTGATGGCGCCGGGTTCAACCCAGCGGGCACTTGCGCCAAAGTCGTGCAGCAGGGCGTCGCGCATGTCCAGGCTCAGGTAACGGTCAAATTTGGGTCGGTGCAAGCGCGAGCGCAACTCGGCAAAGCTGGCTTCACAAAATACCAAACAACCATGCCGTAACACCTGCTGCACTAATTGGTGTGGCGCGCCTTGGTCGGGCAAGGCTGCGCTGATCAGGACATTGGTGTCCAGCACCCAGTCAGTCAGGGGTACGCAGTAGCTCTTGCAGTTGCCGTGTGCCCAGCCCGGCCGCTTTGGCCAGGGCCGCACTCTGGCTCAGGCGGTGTTGCATGCGATCCGCATAAAACAGGCGCATGGCTTCGTAGTCTTTGACTGACACCATGACACCGACCACGCGGTCGTATTTGAGCACCCGCACCGGTTCGCGCTGCGCGGCGTCTATAAACTGGCCGAACTGGGTTTTCGCTTGGGTGGCAGTAAAACTTTGCCTACCCGCAGTGCAATCGAATTCGTGCCTTTCGTGCGAAACGCGCGGATGGGGCGGACGCTGCGTCAGCCTGGCCTAGGCGGCATCGCTGATCTCGGCAATCATCTCGATTTCAACGCAGGCGCCTAAAGGAATTTGCGCCACGCCAAAGGCGCTGCGGGCATGGGCGCCGCGCTCCCCAAAGACCTGGCCGAGTAATTCGCTGGCGCCATTGGTCACCAGATGCTGCTCGGTGTAGCTGCCGGTGGAATTGACCAGGGACATGAGCTTGACGATGCGCTTGACGCGGTTGAGGTCACCCACGGCGGCATGCAGCGTGCCCAAGAGGTCGATCGCAATGGCGCGCGCAGCCTGCTGGCCTTCGGCGGTTTGCATGCTGGCGCCCAATTGACCGACCCAGGGTTTGCCGTCTTTTTTGGCGATATGGCCGCTGATAAACACCAGCTTGCCGGTTTGCACAAACGGCACATAGGCCGCAGCCGGCACGGCCACGGGCGGCAGGCTGATATGTAAGTCTTTTAATGTGTCGTAAATATTCATCGCGTTGTGTCCTTCAAAGTGCCGCGCGGGGCGGGCAGGTGTAATCAAACCTCAGCCCGCTGCAGGCGCGCACAAGTGCGGCTGGCGCAAGGGGATCCAAGCGCATTGTCGCCCACCGCGCGATGGCAAATCGCTTTAAGATATTTGAATGAACAGGCCGCATAGCAGGGCAGCGCCTAGTAGCGCGCCGGAGGGAATGATGGCAGTGGCCTTGGTGGCCGGCGCAGCCCTGCAATTGCAGCAAAGCGCTTTGTGGCCGCTGGCACATTACCTCGTCGCCGCAGTGCTAGCGCTTGGGGCTTTACTGCTGCCTTATGCACTTGCGCGCATTGGGCTGGCGCCGCGGTTTCAGGTGATGTCAGCTTTGTCGGCCCACATCCTCCCGCTGTGTCTGTGTGCGCTCTTGGGCTTTGCCTGGACCGGCGGACGCGCCGCCTGGTTTGATGCGCACAGGCTAGACCCGGCGCTGGAAGGGCGCGATGTGCAAGTGGTAGGCGTGGTGCGTCAGATGACGCACAGCAACCCCATGGGTTTGCGCTTTCGCTTAGAACTGGAATCGGCCACCTTAGACGGCCAAGCGGTGCGCCTGCCTCCGCGCATAGACCTAGGCTGGTACCGGGGCATGGCGCCGCGTAGCGCACCTGCAGACCTGAGCGATTGGGAATTGCACAGACAACCCCAAGCCATGGTGCCGGGCGAGCGCTGGCGTATGTCGGTGCGTATTAAAGCCCCGCACGGTAGCCTCAATTTTCAGGGCTTTGACTATGAATTGTGGCTCTGGGAGCAGGGGGTGCAAGCCACCGGCTATGTGCGCGCTGGGGCGCGTGATGCGCCGCCCCAGCGCTTGCAGGCCACGCTGGCTCACCCGGTGGAGCGCTGGCGCCAGGGCTTGCGCGAGCGCATTTTTGCAGCAGTGCCGGAGCCCGCTCAAGCGGCGCTGATTGCCGCTCTGGTAGTGGGCGACCAATCCGCGTTGGACCAGCAACAGTGGGCGCTTTTTCGGGCTACCGGGGTGGCGCACCTGGTCAGTATTTCAGGCCTACACATCACCATGTTTGCCTGGGCTGCGCGTTGGTTGATCAGTTGGCTGTGGCGGCGTTCGCAGCGCTTGTGTTTGTGGTGGCCCGCGCCCTCGGCGGCTTGGGCCGGCGGCTTGCTGGTGGCCTGTACGTATGCGGTTTTTTCCGGCTGGGGCATACCTGCACAGCGCACGTGCATCATGCTCGCCTGGGTGACGCTTTTGCGCTTGGCAGGTGCCCGCTGGCCCTGGCCTTACGTCTGG
This sequence comes from Rhodoferax sp., assembly GCA_040400575.1. Taxonomy (GTDB): domain Bacteria; phylum Pseudomonadota; class Gammaproteobacteria; order Burkholderiales; family Burkholderiaceae_C; genus Allorhodoferax. The sequence continues at coordinate 211,987 of JBBAPX010000004.1, read as the reverse complement.
ATTTTGGCTTTGCTGCTGGTCGTGGTCTACGACCCCTGGTCGCTGTTGCAGGCCGGCTTTTGGCTGAGTTTTGTGGCTGTGGCGGTGCTGTTTGCCACCGATGGTCATCCGCGTGCGGATGGCAGCAGTGCGATGACAAGCGCAGGCCGCGCCGCGCCAGGTACGCGTAGCGATACAAGCCCCGCCGGGCCGGATCCGCGTGACGACTTGTTCACCCGCGATACGCAAGCGCTAGCCGCCCCTGGCCCAAGGGCGCAGGCTTATGCTTGGTTTGCTACGCTCGGGCAAGGTATGCGCGCCATGCTGCGCGAGCAGGGCACACTAACGCTCGCCCTGGCGCCCTTGAGCATTGCCTTGTTCGGTCAGCTATCGGTGGTGGGCTTGCTGGCCAATCTCTTGGCCGTGCCTTGGGTTACTTTGGTGATTACGCCGCTGGCCTTGGCCGGGGTGCTGATCGAGCCTGTGTGGCCGCTAGCTGCGGCGGCCTGCGGTGCCTGGCTGGCAGTGGTGCAAACTATGGCGGCATGGCCTTTGGCCGTGTTGGCGTTTGCGCTACCGCCATGGTGGCTGGCGCTGCCTGCTGGGCTGGGCGCGCTGGTGCTAGCCTTACCCTTGCCCTGGGCCTTGCGCTGCACGGGCTTGCCATTGTTGCTGGCACTGGGCGTGTGGCACCCGCCTGCGCCGCCACCCGGCCAGTTTGAGCTGATTGCCGCCGATGTCGGCCAAGGCAATGCGGTCTTGGTGCGCACCCGCAAGCATGTATTACTTTACGACGCGGGCCCGCGCTACAGCCTGGACAGCGATGCCGGCCAACGCGTACTCGTGCCCATGTTGCAAGCTGGGGTGACGCGCCTAGATCGCCTAATGCTCAGCCACCGCGACACCGACCACGTGGGTGGCGCGGCCAGTGTGCTGGCCATGCAGCCGCAAGCTGAGGTATGGAGTTCGCTGGAGGCTGGGCACCTATTGCTGCAAGGGCGGACAAGCACGCGCTGCCAGGCCGGGCAAAGCTGGGATTGGGACGGTGTGCGCTTTAGCGTGCTGCATCCCGCCTCCGAGGCTTATAGCGCGCAGAGTGCGCCCAAGCCCAATACCCTGTCTTGCGTGTTGCGTGTGCAGGCTGGGGCGGAGGCTCAAGCTGCTGGTGCGCAAGCTGGCGTGCAGGGGGCACAGCAACAAGGCAGCGCTTTATTGGCAGGAGATATTGAGCAGGCGCAGGAAGCGCAGTTGTTGGCACGGGCTGCCGCCAGCCCATCCGATGCGGCGTTGGGCGTGGACCTGCTGCTGGTGCCGCACCACGGTAGCAAAACATCGAGTACTGCGCAGTTCTTGGCGGCGGTGCATCCGCAAACCGCAGTAGTTCAGGCGGGCTACCGCAACCGCTATGGGCATCCGGCACCGGTGGTGGTGCAACGCTATGCCGAACTGGCCCAAAGCTATGCGCCCGATACACCGCTGCAATGGGTAGATACGCCGCATTGCGGCGCCTTTTTGTGGCAGTCTTGGCAGCCTGCCAACAGCCGGTGTGCGCGCAAAGTTTTGCAGCGCTATTGGCACCACCGCGTGCCTTGAGCTACGCGCAGCCCAGCAGTCTAGGGAAGGTTTGCATTACCCGCTGGCAATTGCGCTTGCACTGCCAGACCCAATTCAATCACCGCCATGGCGTAAAAACTGCTCCAGTTGTAGCGGGTCACCACATAAAAATTGTCGGTGCCGGCCACGTAGCTGGCGGGAGCCTCATTACCGTTAACCAGTTCAATCAGCGCCAGTTGCCCCGTGTGTTGCAAGGCTTGCGGTGGCAGCATGGCGCCGCGCTCGGCCATCAGCGCGGGGGACATACTGGGCAGAATATCTTTTTCGAGCAAGGCGGGCAGGTCTAGGCGCGCTGCGTCAAGTTGTACCGTGTAGTGCGTGGGCATACCGGCTTTCCAGCCGAAGGCCGCCAGGTAATTGGCCACCGAGCCGATGGCGTCTTTGCTGTTGTCAAACAAATCGATTTGGCCATCGGCGTCAAAGTCCACGGCGTATTTTTGCCAGCTGGAGGGCATGAATTGTGCGATACCCATGGCACCGGCATAGCTGCCGCGTACCGTCAGCGGGTCGCGCCCGGTGGCCTGGCACCAGACCAAAAAGGCCTCCAACTCTTGTAAAAAATAGGCTGCGCGGGCCGGGGCTTTGGGGTGGCTGGCGGGAAAGTCAAAAGCCAGGGTGGCTAGGGCATCGAGTACACGGTATTTGCCCATGCGCTTGCCATAAAGCGTTTCCACGCCCAGTATGCCCACGACCAAGGAGGCGGGCACACCGGTCTGGCGTTCCGCCTGCTCCAGGGCCCCGGCATTGCGCAACCAAAATTGCACACCGGCCTGGACGCGTACCGGCTCCACCATGCGATTGCGGTAGGTCCGCCAATTGCGTACGCCCGGGTCGGTTACGGGAGTGACGGCACGCACTACATCGGGCAGCATCTGCGCCTGGGCCAAGGTGGCGCGCACCCAAGTGCGGCTCAAGGCATGGCTTTGGGCGATGGCGTCCGCTGCCTCGCGCACGGCGGGCTGCTTGGCGTAACTGCCTGCTGGGCTGGCTTTGGCCGCCAAGCATTTGCGTTTCTTGGTTTTCTTGCCTTGCTTGTCTTTGGCGGCGCTTGGACCTTTGCCAGGCGGTACAGGGCCGCAGTCGCGCGTTACGGTGGTTTTGGCTGTCGCTGTGACTTGGGGCCGTGCCGCTTGGGCGGCGCCGCTGTAGCCGCAAGCCAGTGCCAGCAGCGCCGTAAGCACTATCCAAAGTGCGGGGCGATAGTGGCGTGGGGGTGGGTAGAGGTGGGGCGGACAGTGCATAAACGGACTGCATTCTGTCTGATCGGGCGGCGTGGCTTTCGCCGCAGGCCCGCCACTAGAATCCATTGCAAGCACGCACACCAAAACCCCATGCACAAAACCGGTTATTTCACCCACCCCAGCTGCCGGCGGCACGAGATGGGTGCGGGCCACCCGGAATGTCCCGAGCGCTTGGACGCCATCCAGGATCGCTTGCTGATTAGCGGTATGTTGGCCGTCTTGGAGTCGCACGAAGCCCCGGCAGCGGACGCCGACCAATTGGCGCTGGCCCATGGGCACGGCTATATCGACACCATAGACCGCATGCATAAAAACCTGGCTTTTGAGCATGCGCAAACTGGGCGTGCCTACGCTGCCATCGACCCCGATACCACCATGAACCCGCACAGCTGGCAGGCCAGTTTGCATGCGGCGGGCGCCGTGATTGCGGCTACCGATGCAGTGATGGCCGGTGAACTAGAAAACGCGTTTTGCGCGGTGCGCCCGCCCGGCCACCATGCCTGCCGCGACCGCGCCATGGGTTTTTGTATTTTCAATAATGTCGCGATTGCGGCGCGCCATGCTTTAGAGCACCATGGCCTGCAACGCGTGGCCATTGTGGATTTTGATGTGCACCACGGCAATGGCACCGAGGATATTGTCAGCAATGACCCGCGGATTTTGATGGTGGGTTTTTTTCAGCATCCGCATTACCCCTATAGCGGCGCCGACGGGCATGCCGACAACATCTTGAACGTGCCGGTGCCCGCCTATACCAAGGGCGATGCGGTTCGCGCGCTGGTGCAAAGCCAATGGCTGCCGCGCTTGGCTGCGTTTGCGCCGGAAATGGTATTTATCAGTGCCGGCTTTGATGCCCACCGCGACGATGACCTAGGCCAGATGGGCCTGGTCGAAGCCGATTACGCCTGGATCACCCAGCAGCTGAAAGACGTGGCGCGTACCCATGCGAAGGGCCGCATCGTCTCTAGCCTGGAAGGCGGCTATAACCTGCGGGCTTTGGGGCTCAGCGTGGAAGCGCACTTGCGGGTCTTGGCGGATGTTTAGTGGGTTCTTGGACGCAGACCGTGGCAGCCCATCGCTGCTTGCCGTCATCCTTGCTGAAAGAGGTCCCGCATGAGTAGCGTGCGCGTCGCGGCACCGCCACCGATTGAGGACTTGGGCGCCTGGCTAGAGGCCTTTACCCAGCCCACGGTCGTGATCGAGTTAGCTGCCTTGGCCCTGAGTGCCGCCGTCGCCTGGGGCCTGGTGCGCGCGCTGGCCGCCGCTATTGGCCGCGACCAGCGTTCGGTCTGGTTCGGGCGCAAAGACATCGACGGCGTGCTTTTCCCGGCGGTCCTGCTCTGCCTGGTGTTTGCCGTCCGCGCGGTCTTGGAGCGGCAGCTCAATGTGGTGGTTTTGCAAGTGGCGATGCCGGTGATGTTGGCTTTGGTGGTGATACGTACCGGCGTCAAAGTATTGCAACTGGCTTTTTCGCAGACGCGCTGGGTGCGGGCCTTCGAGCAAACTATTTCCTGGCTGGTGTGGCTGGCGCTGGTCTTGTGGGTCAGTGGTCTATTGCCCCTGGTGCTTTACGAACTGGACCAAATTGGCTGGAAAGTTGGCACTGCCCGCTTGTCGGTGCGCAACATCATCGAAGGCTTGCTCACCGCCAGTGCGGTGCTGATCGTCACGCTCTGGATTTCGGCGGCGATTGAGTCGCGCCTTTTGCGCGAAGCCACCGGCGGCGAGTTGTCGGTACGCAAGGCCATCAGCAATGCCACGCGCATCACCTTGTTGTTCCTGGGTTTGATCCTGGCCTTATCGGCGATCGGTATTGACCTGACGGCACTATCGGTATTGGGGGGCGCTTTTGGCGTGGGCATTGGTTTTGGCTTGCAAAAGCTGGCCGCCAATTACATCAGCGGCTTTTTAATTCTTACCGAACGCAGCCTGCGCATAGGCGACAACGTGCGGGTCGATGACTTTGAAGGCATCATCACCCAGATCAATGCCCGCTACACCGTGGTGCGCGCCATTACCGGGCGCGAGGCGATTGTGCCCAACGAGATGCTGCTCATCAGCCGGGTGGAAAACCTGTCACTGGCCGACACCAAAGTGGTGCAGACGGCACGCATCCAGGTGGTGTATGAAACCGATATCGACCAGGCTATGCAAGTGCTGCAAGCGGCGGCGCAAGCCCAGCCGCGTGTGCTGCACCAGCCACCGGCCAGCGTGCAACTGTCGCAATTCACCACCGACGGTATTGAGCTGACGGTGGTGTATTGGGTGGCCGATATCGAAAACGGCCAGGGCAATTTGCGCTCGGACGTTAATTTGGCGATTTTGCGCGCCCTGCGCGAACACGGCATCGCCATCGCCGCCACGGTGCGCGGGGCGCCGCCGAGTCCGACACCGTCGGCGCTGCCGCTTTAGGTTTGGTGCTCGGTCCCGCGCGGCACCGGGTTTAGCCCGGACGCGGGCAGCAACACCCAAACCCTGGCCATGCCCAGCTTTGCAGGAGGGCACCTTCTCTGCGCCTGGGGGCATGCACGTTCAAATCCCTGATGGCGACTTCAAGAGCCAGATCAGCAAGTTAAGCGCCCAGCCCGGCATGGGCTACCTCAACGATCTGGCGGCCAGGACCGATGTGAACTGGCAGCGGGTCAAGCTGGCGCATGTTCAGTGGAACTGCAGCCAGTCAGGGCTGGCGCCTGCGGGGGCGGCACGGGTACTGGCTTGCTGGAGACGACCACTACTACTGCCGTCGCCACGCTAGGTCCAACAACTCGGGCTGTGAACGGTGTGGCCAATGTGACCTGCGCCATGGCAAACGCTGCCTTTAGCAGCCTGGCCTCGCAAGCCAGCATCCAGCTGGTGAACGATAAGGGCAACATTGGCAATACATTTAAATAAATAGAAAACAATAAATCTTTTAATAATATAATTTTTATCGTAAATATCGACCGGTGGATCGTGACTGGTTTGGGTTTAGCTGTCGAGGCTTACCAGTGCTGGGACTGGACGCGGGGCGGATGTAAGGCCGGGATGCGTTACCCCAATCAATGTCAGCATGAAACAACATTTTTTATCTTTGTACATCATGAAAAACCTCTTTAAAACTTTCTCTTGCCTTTGTGTCCTACTTTTAGCCGCTTGCGGCGGTGGTAGCAGCAGTACCTTCACCGTCACCAATACTTTGGAAGGCACCACCTACAGCTGCCCCACCCAGGCCACCTATGACGTGTGCCGCGCAGGTAGTTGTTCGCAATGCAGCTGCACCATCGGATGCGATGCCAATGCACCCAAAGTCAAACTTGCCGTGACGATGACGCCTGCAAGTTTGGCGGTGGATAAGGAGGGCGATTTGCGCATTAGTCTGAGCAGTTCTGCCACCGTAAGCCAGACCGCATCTTTTATGCTGAAGTACCCGGCTGGCGGAGTTGGCTATAGCGCTGTTTCTTTTTCGCCGCCCTGCACCACACCTTCGCTCAGCGTGGGTGGACAAAGCTTCATTGCAACCGTAGTGGTGCCGGCCAATACGTCTAGTTGCACGTTTGACTTACGCAAGCAATTTTCTGCTGCTGCCAGTCCGGTGGTCTTTGAGTTGACAAACTTGAACAAAGTTGAGCTTCAAGGTGCTTTGCCTAGTGTGACCGTGGGGCCTTGACCCGTAAAACGGGGCCAGCTACTGATTACTTATTCACCATCTTGCCCGTCTTAATCCTGTGTGCTTAAAATGCACACATGGCCGGGCCTAAAACCTACAATTGGAACGCCGATAAAAACCACTTGTTGGTGCAAGAGCGCGGTATTTCTTTTGAGCGCATAGTCTTTGAAATCAGTGCTGGAAATGAACTGGCCGTGCTTGAGCACCCAAACCAAGACAAATATCCGGGGCAGCGGATTTCAATGGTGCAGGTGGACGATTACGTTTACGCCATGCCATTTGTTGAAACCGAGACGGAAATCTTTCTTAAAACCATTATCCCAAGCCGCAAGGCCAAGCGCCAATACAGGAGTTCGTAATGAAGTCAAAAATAAAATTCGACGAAGAAGAATTAGAGATATTGCAGGCTTGGGAGGCTGGCGCACTTCGGCCCGTGGGTGATATGGCAGCGCAGGGCAAGGCGCACCGCGCAGCAGCCCAAGCAACCTTTAAAAAGGACCAACGGCTGAATATTCGCATCTCTAGCCGCGATTTAAAAAATTTGCAGGCACGCGCGCTAGAGGAGGGGATTCCCTACCAGACCTTTGCAGCTAGCTTGCTGCATAAGTTTGTTAGTGGGCATTCACAGCGTTAGCGACAAGACGGAGGTTCAAGTCGCAGTGTTGCCATTGGGCGTCTGGATATTGGATTCCGTCATGGTTTACGCTCCTACTCAACGCTCAAAACCAAACGCTTGCCAAGTACACGGGCGGCGCGCTCAAGCTGTTTGAGGCTGGGCCAGTGGTGCGGGTCTTCCAGTCGCTGAGCTGCTGCCCACGAGGTGCCAAGGCCACGCGCCAAATCGGCTATCGATCGGTCACTACGGGTATCGCGCAACAGCATCACGGCTTGCTTCTTGGCATCGGGCGTAGACAGCTCAAAAAAGATACAAATCAATCAATAAAGATAGATGCGCTGATCAAAGAACTATCACCTCGTACCCCCGCAATCGGCTTCGTCACGCCCTAGACAATACACTTGTGTATAGTTACACTGTACCTTTAGCCGTTCAGCCCATGCAAGCCCCTTGGATCTCAAGCTACCCGCCCGGTGTTCCGGCGCAGATAGACGAGCACGCCTTGGGCACGCTGGCCGATTACCTGGAAGACGCGGTCAATCTGTACGCCGACCGTGACGCTTTTATCAGCGGCGCGACTGGCGTCAAACTCAGTTTCACCGAGTTGAACACCTTATCCTTGCAGGTCGCAGCTTATTTCCAATCGGTCTTGCATTTAGCGCCGGGCAGCCGGGTGGCGCTGATGATGCCCAATGTGCTGCAGTATCCGGTGTGTCTGTTTGGGCTGTTGCGGGCCGGCTATGTGGTGGTCAACGTCAATCCCACGTACACCGGGCGCGAGTTGGAACACCAACTGCGTGATTCGGGTGCGCTGGCCATCATCGCGGTCGATTTGTTTGCCCACACCTTGGCCAAAATCATCGACCAGACGCAAGTACAGCATGTGGTGGTTAGCGGTTTGGCAGACATGATGCCCTGGCATAAGCGCTATGTCGCGAACTTTATGATTCACCAAGTCAAAAATGCCGTGCCGGCTTACGACTTGCCGATGGCCACAAGCTTTCGGTACATGCTGCAGCGAGGCTCGCAAGTGCAGTTTCGCAAACCCGATATCCAGCCTGACGACCTGGCTTTCTTGCAGTACACCGGCGGCACCACTGGCGTGGCCAAGGGTGCCATGCTCAGCCATCGCAATATTTTGGCTAATGTGCAGCAGACCAAAGTGTGGTGCGCGCCATTTATCGAGGCCGACCAAGACTTGATCAGCATGACCGCTATCCCGCTCTACCATGTGTTTGCCCTGGGCTCATGCTTGGCGTTTACTGGCATGGGCGGCACCAATGTGCTGGTCTCGGACCCGCGCGATGTGGATGCTTTTGTGAAGCTGCTGATGCGCTACCGCGTGGTTTCTTTGCCGGCGGTCAATACCCTGTTTAACAGCCTACTCAATCACCCTGACATCCACAAAGTGGATTTCAGAAGCTTACGTTTGTCGGTGGGCGGCGGCGCTGCCATACAGCGATCTGTGGCCGAGCGCTGGCAAGCCTTGACCAAAGCGCCCCTGATCGAAGGCTATGGTCTTACCGAATGTGCACCCACGGTGACAGTCAATCCGTTTGACATCGCCCAATTTAACGGCAGCATTGGCCTGCCTCTGCCATCGACCGAGGTGTCTATTCGCGATGCCCATGGGCGCGCATTGCCTGCGGGCGAGCCCGGCGAGTTGTGCGTGCGCGGCCCCCAGGTGATGCAGGGCTATTGGCGCCGTCCGGCCGAGACGCAAGCCGCAATGACCGATGATGGCTTTTTACGCACCGGCGATGTGGCGGTGATGGATGACAAAGGGTTTTTCAAAATCGTCGACCGCTTAAAGGACATGATTTTGGTATCCGGTTTTAATGTGTATCCCAATGAAATCGAAAACGTGGTGATGCTGCACCCCGGTGTCTTAGAGGCTGCCGCCGTGGGCCGCCAAAGCGAGACTACGGGCGAAGAGGTCCACCTCCATGTGGTGAAAAAATCACCGGCCCTGACCGAGGAAATGTTGGTGCGCCATTGCCGCGAACATTTAACCGGCTACAAAGTACCGCGCAAAGTCGTTTTTGATACGCAGTTGCCAAAAAGCAATGTAGGCAAAGTTTTGCGGCGCGAGCTGCGCGAAGTGAAAAGTTTAATTATGGAAGAAAGTGCTGTATGACTGATTTAGTAGTGAGACGATTGTTGGTGGATTTGACAACACCGTTTGCCCAGCGCTGGAACGGGGGCGATGCTTTTCGTTCGGCTTTTTTCAATGCCTTGTCGATGAGCTTTCCCTGGGGCGAGCAGTATTTCATGGACTCGGTGCGCGCCTGCTACAAAACGCTGCCCCCGGCGGAGCAGGAAAAATACGCCAAAGAGGTGCAGGGCTTTGTCGGCCAGGAGGCTACGCACCGGCGTATCCACGAACTCTTTAATGTGCAACTCACGCGCCAGGGCTTTGTCAACGAAATCGAAGTACGTGCTGCCACGCGTGCCAAAAAAGCCGAACACTTCGACCCCCGCTTCCACTTGGCGGTCACCGCTGCAACTGAGCATTTCACCGCCATGTTCGCCGATTGGACGCTGCGCCACCCTGAGGCCTTTGCCGGCGCTGAAGAGCGCTTGGCCACCTTGTGGCTATGGCATGCCTCCGAGGAGTCTGAGCACCGCAGCACCGCCTTCAATATTTACCAGGCCGCTGGTGGCAGCCACAAGTGGCGCATACGCACTTTCAAACTGGTCAGTTGGATTTTTATCACTGATGTGCTGCGCCAGACGGTGCGCAATTTGTGGCATGACCGCAGCTTGTTCCAATGGAATACCTGGCGCAGTGCCTGGCGTTTGCTGCTGGCGCGCGACGGTTTGCTGCGCAGCAACCTGCCGATGTGGCGCGACTATATGCACCCTGACTTTCACCCCGAGCAGCACGATGCCAGCAACTCGCAAGCCTGGCTGCGCGACAACACGCGTTTTTTTACGCCGGTCAAAACTGTGACTGCAACGCCGGCCACAGCCGCTTAAGCGAGCGCTTAGCTTATGCGGGCGTCCCTGGTTTTCAAAGGCTCGCCCGGCTCGCCCTACACCCGCAAGATGATGGCGCTGATGCGCTATCGTCACATTGCCTACCGCTACCTGGTCGGCGAGGCCGCAGACCGCGCTGGTATGCCCAAGCCGCCGGTCGAACTGCTGCCCACGTTTTACCTGCCCGATGCGCAGGGGCAAGTGCAGGCGCTAACCGATTCCACCCCGCTGCTACGCCGCTTAGAGCGTGAAGTGCCAGGCCGCGCGGCTAGGCCAGAGGAGGCAGTGTTGGCCTTTATCGATGCATTGCTGGAAGACTTTGCCGATGAGTGGCTCACCAAGGCCATGTTCCATTACCGCTGGCATTACGCGCCAGACATAGACCGCGCCGGCAAAACTATTCCTCTGCATTGGGGCGGTATGCAGATGGATGAAAAAGTGTATGCCGCAGGCAAAGCCTTTTTTTCGCAACGGCAAATTTCCCGCCTCGCTGTCATCGGTTCGAACGCGACGACGGCACCTTTGATTGAAGCGGGCTATGTGCGCTTGCTTGGGCTTTTGGACGCGCACTTTGCGCGGCATGCGTTTTTGATGGGTGCCAGGCCGGGCGCCAGCGACTTTGCGATGTACGGGCAGTTGTCGCAACTGGCTTTGTTTGACCCCACGTCCATGGATTTGGCAGTGCAGCAAGCGCCACGCACTTTTGCCTGGACCGGCTGGGTGGAGGATTTGTCGGGCTGGGAAGTGCAGGACGATGCCTGGCTGGATGCGGCGCACTTACCGGCAAGTCTGATGGACCTGCTGGCGGAATTAGCGCAAGGCTATGTGCCGGTGATGCTGGCCAATGCCCGTGCTTTGTTGCGTGGTGAAAAGCAACTGCGTGTCGAACTGCCGCAAGGGGTGTGGGACCAGGGCACCGTCACCTACCAAGGCAAATGCCTGCGCTGGCTGCGCGAAGAGTTTGCGGCGCTCGATGCTGAAGGCCAAGCCCAAGCCGATGCGATTTTGCAGTCGGCCGGTATTGCGGATGTGATTCACGCACCCTTGTAAGGTCCGCAGCCAGAGCCTAGCCTTGCGGGACAATGGTGCGCAGCCCGATACCGACCCAACCCCGCACACCACCATGCCTTCTAAACCCATTTTGCTATCGGCGGCTGCGCTGTTGCTGGCGCTAGCGGCCTGGTTGTGGTGGTCCGCAGACAGGGCGCAAGTGCATGCGCTTGGGGAGCCCTTGCAATGTGCATTGCCCGCGCAGCCGGCATCGGCGCCGTATCCGGGCATGGTCTGGGTACCAGGCGGCACGCTGCAACTGGGCGATACCGTCTACCCTGAAGAGTTGCCGCTGCGTAGTGTGGCAGTGCAGGGTTTTTGGATGGACCGCACCGAAGTGACCAACGCGCAGTTTGCCGCTTTTGTGCAAGCCACCGGCTATGTCACGGTGGCAGAGCAGGCGGTGGATGCGAAGGTCCATCCAGAACTTCCACCCGATTTGCGCCTGCCCGGCGCCGTGGTTTTTATCAGCCCGAACAACCTGACGGGCGGGGGTAAGCCGGCGCAATGGTGGCGTTACTTGCCAGGGGCCAATTGGCGCCACCCCGGCGGTCAACAGACCTCTGTTGAGGGGCGCGGCGCATTCCCCGTGGTTAACCTGAGCTACCGCGATGCCCTGGCCTTTGCCCGATGGGCCGGACGTACTTTGCCCAGTGAAGCCCAGTGGGAATGGGCGGCCCGCGCAGCCGCAGCGTCCACGCAGACTGAACACGCACAGCCTGCGCAGGCCAATACCTGGCAGGGTTTGTTTCCGGTCAGCAATTCAGCGCAAGACGGCTTTGTCGGGCTGGCGCCGGTGGGCTGCTATGCGCCCAATGCGCTGGGCTTGTTTGACATGCTGGGCAACGTCTGGGAAATCACCCGCGACCTTTACCTGGAGGACCACACCCACTTAGCGCCGGAAATGGAAACCGCCGACTACGCCGGCCTGCGGCCTGCGGGCGGTCCGGTAGCGCGCCATGTCATAAAGGGTGGCTCGTTTTTGTGCGCACCCAACTACTGCATGCGCTACCGGGCCGGTGCGCGCCAGGCCCAAGAGGACGATTTAGCCGTTAGCCATTTGGGCTTTCGCACCATCTTGCAAGCGCCGGGCCCTTGAAGGGCAATAGCGCACCTAGCGCCTTTGCTTGTGCACCAGGTATTTGGCGATGATGTCCAGAAAAAGTTGCTTGCTGGCGCTGGGCATGTGGGGCTGTATCAAGGCGTGGAAGCTGCCCACGACCGAGAGGTAGAACAAGGTGGCCAACTCGGCGGCGGTTTTCTCGTCCTGTACCAGAGGTATGAATTTGCGCTTGAACAAGGCGATACGTAGCGCATCCATGCCGCGCATCAGGGCAGCGACATGCGCATCGCGCCGCCCCAGGGCGCGCAGCGCCAATTCAAAGCGCATATCGTCCAGTGCATCGCCACCGTGGGCCAGGGCCTGGTCCAGCATGACTTCCAGCGCTTTGGCCGGGTCCTCGCTGCCAGCTTGCTCCAGCCGCTGGTGCGCTTCCAATTCGCGCGCCTGCCAGCGCTCGACCAGGGCCTCAATCAAAGTCGCATGGTCTTTGAAATGCCAGTAAAAACTGCCCCGCGTCACTTGCAGCGTGTCAGCCAGCGTCAGCACCCGCACGCCGTCAAAACCGTGATCGACGGCAGCGCGAAATGCTGCATCCAGCCAGTCGTCACGGCCCAGGCGCGAAACCAGGGTTTTGTCAGTAGGTGCGGAGTCCGCGTTTTTGCGAAGAGCGGCGCGGCTGGCCATGCGTTTCCAAACTCAGTAAATAGGACACCTATTGTCACCCAAGCGTAATCGGCCAGTCATGGACGATGCAAAGGTTTTGGCGGCATGGCGCCAGGGTGTGCTGTGCTTGACAGCGAAGCTGCCCTGGGGATACAGGCGCGTGCTACATTGCTCGACGGGTTTTCGCTTGCAGGGTCGCCGGGCCCTGAGCGCCCATGCAATGTAATGAGGAGACTCTTGGAATGTCGCTAAATCAATGGCCGGGCTTGCGTCCCGGCTTGCTAGTCTTGCTCGGTGTTTTGGCCTTTCCAGTGGCGCTCAATGCGGCATCCGGGTCCGTGACGCCAACGCCCGGTAAACCTGGCCCGGGCGGCAAGCGGCCTAATTTCGTGGTACTGGTGGCGGACGACTGGGGCTTTTCGGACCTGGGCGCTTTTGGCGGCGAAATCGATACCCCCCACCTCAATGCGCTCGCCAAAGCCGGTGTGCGCTTTACCAATTTCCATGTAGCCGCCTCGTGTTCGCCCACGCGCTCGATGTTGCTGACCGGCGTGGACAACCACCGCAATGGCGTAGGTAATTTGCGCGAAGCCATGCCGACCGAGCATCTGGGCAAACCCGGTTACCAGGGCTCGCTGACGCGCAATGTGGTGACCGTGGCTTCACTTTTGCAGGACAGCGGTTACCGCACTTATATCGCGGGCAAATGGAATGTGGGCTCTGAGCCCTACAACCTGCCCAATCAGCGCGGCTTTGACAAATCCATTGTCCAGGGCGATACCGGTTCGGACAACTGGGAGCCCAACAAGCAATACCTGCCCCATCTGCCCGAGGTCTATTGGTTTGAAGACGGGCAGCGGGCCAAGATGCCAGCCGAGTTTTATTCCTCGCAGTATTTTGTCGATCGCACCATTCAATACATGGACGCGGATGCGCGCAAAGACCAGCCTTTCTTGGCCTATATCGGTTTCCAGGCCAACCATGTGCCGGTGCAAGCCCCCCAAGAACTGATAGCCAAATACAAAGGCCGCTACCGCGAGGGCTGGACGGCTTTGCGCGAGCGGCGCCTGGCAAAGCAAATTGAACTCGGTCTGGTGCCTGCCAGCACGCGCATGAGCACTATGTCCACCACAGGCGACTGGAAAGCTTTGTCCGAAAAAGAGCGTTTGCACATGGAGCGCCAGATGGAGGTCTATGCCGCCATGGCCGAGTCCATGGATATGCATATCGGGCGTTTGGTGGAGCATCTGAAAAAAACCGGGCAATACGACAACACCGTGTTTTTGTTTTTGTCAGACAACGGCCCCGAAGGCTCGGACTACCACGAGGCGCAGCCCTGGCTGGTATTTAACTACAAGCAAGACACCGAGACCCTGGGCGCTAAAGGCACCTATGGCATACCCGGCCCCAGCTGGGCCAGTGCCTCGGCCACGCCGCTTCATACCTATAAATTTTGGGCTGGTGAGGGCGGCATCCGCGCCCCTATGCTGATGGCCGGGCCGCCGGTGCGCCGCGCCAACCAGATTGAAAACGCATTAACCCATGTGACCGACATCACGCCCACGCTGCTGGATATTGCGCAAGTGCCACGGCATGCGGGTCAATACAAAGGCACGCAAGTAGAAGCCTTGACCGGCATGAGTTTGCTGCCACTTTTGCAAGGCACCGCAACGGCGGTGCGTTCGCCGGAGCAAACCCTGGGTTACGAGTTGTCGGGCAATTCGGCCTTGTTCAAGGGCAATTTGAAATTGATGCGCAATATGCCGCCGCTCGGTGACGGTCTGTGGCGTTTGTACGACCTGAGCCAAGACCCTGGCGAAACCCAAGACCTGAGCGCGCAACTGCCCCAAGAATTCGCGGCTATGCAAGACGACTTTGCAGCCTGGGCCAGGGCCAACCAGGTGCTGGACATGCCGGCGGACTACAGCCCGCAAAAGCAAGTCATGATCAATGGCTTTTGGCGCTACTGGCTGCCGGTGCATGGCAAGACGATGGCCTTGATTCTGGCCGTGTTGGTGCTGCTGCCGGTGTGGCTGCTGCTGCGCAGGCGCAAGCGTCGCCTATGAGCGCTGGCTATTACGCCAGCCCTTGGTCCGCGGAGGATGCGGGCCCGGCCCGCTTGCAAACCGCGCGTCCTGCCAGCGGGCTCAAGCTGCAGCCGGGCCAGCGTTTGCACAGCACCCACCGCCACACCACGCTATCGACCATGAGCGTGCTGGGCGATCCCGGTGAGGTGTATTTGCTGATGCACTCTGCCTTGCGCTCCAACTTCGGTTTACCCACCACGTCCTGCGTGGAGCGCATAGACCCGATCACACTCAAGACGCTGGAAAGCTCGGGCCGCTTGCCTGGCGGCCCGATGTGGCCCGGTGGCATGGCACTGCACCGCAATGGCGATTTGTATGTGGTCTATGGCCGCTATGCGCACCGCTTAGACCGGCATTGCGTTTTGAAACAAAGCCGCATGCTGCCGGTCGATCAGCCTTACAACTCTTTTGTGATTTTGGACAATGGGCTGATCGTCACCAAAAACTTGTCCGATAGTCAGGCAGCGCAGCTGACGGTCCTGGACCCCGAGGGCTTGCAATCGGTGTGCGTCGATGTGCGCTGCCCTGAGGCGTCGATTGCGCGCTTAAGCGCGGTCGGCAACACGGTCTATGTCGTGGGCGTGCGCTCTATTTTTCGATTCCACTGGGACGAAGTAGAGCAGACCTTGCGTCTGGACCCGCATTGGCGATGGGATTACATTGGCCAAAGTGGGCAAACTTATGGCTGGGATGTGGTGATCGACGGGCACAGTGCCTGGTTCATGGACAACGGCCAGCACCGCTACCGTATCAATATGCATGGCGCGGGCGTAAGCCGCACGGCCAACCGCGTGCTGCGTGTATCACTGGCCGATAGCAATGATCATGCGGCCTGGGAGGTCAGCGGCCTGCCGGGCGGCAGCATTACCAATCCGCCCTTGGTGGACGTGCAGCGGCGCATCGTGCTGGGCTATGACTCCGCGAACCGCTTTTTGCGCGCCTGGCGCTTTGGTGATGCAATACAGGATGTACAGCCCTTGTGGCACAAGTCGGACTTCGGCGTGGCCAGCCACATGGTTTTGTTTCCTGAGCGTGGGCAGGTCTTGGTCAATGACTACCGGCGTTGGGGCGAGGAAGTAGTTTTGCTGGACATAGAAATCGGCGCCGAACAGGGCCGGGTGCGCGTGGGCGGCATGACCCAGGGCGTGGTGTTCCCGAGCGTGGGTTGGCATGGCGATGCGTATTGGTCGTCCATGGGCCGTTTCTCGCGGGTGTTTGCCGCATGAGCTTGGAGCAGGTCGATACCTTGATCGTGGGTGCGGGCTTGTCAGGCATAGGCAGCGCGGTGCATCTGCGCCAAGGCCTGCCGCAGCAATCGGTATTGATTTTGGAGGCCCGCGAGCGATTGGGCGGCACCTGGGACTTATTCCGCTACCCCGGCATCCGCTCGGATTCGGATATGCACACCCTGGGCTATTCCTTTAAACCCTGGACCGGCGCCAAGGCGATTGCCGACGGCCCGTCCATCCTGCAGTACGTGCAAGAGACAGCGCAGGAGTTTGGCGTGCTGCCGCTCATCCGATTCGGGCACAAGGTGCTATCTGCCAATTGGGATAGCGCTGCTGCGCGTTGGCAAGTAGCGGTACAGCGATTGGCCGACGACACGGTGCTCCAAGTGCAATGCCGTTTTTTGCTGATGTGTAGCGGCTACTACAACTACGAACATGGCTACACGCCGGTCATTCCTGGGATGGACAGTTTCACCGGCAAAGTGGTACACCCCCAGCATTGGCCGCAAGACCTGGACTACCGCGGCCAGCAAGTGGTGGTGGTAGGCAGTGGCGCTACCGCTATGACCCTGGTGCCTGAGATGGCCAAGTTGGCGGCCCATGTGACCTTACTGCAGCGCTCGCCCACCTATGTGGTGGCCCGTCCTAGCCGCGACGCGATAGCCGATGGGCTGCGCCGCGTCCTACCCGCCAAAATGGCCTATGCGCTCACGCGTTGGAAAAATGTTCTGACCGGTTTGTTTTATTTCACGCTGGCGCGGCGCAAGCCGGAGCTGGCCAAGGCCCGCATTGTGCAAGCTGCGGCCCAGGCGCTGCCGGCAGGTTATCCGGTCCATCCGCATTTCACGCCGAGTTACAAACCCTGGGACCAGCGCATTTGCCTGGTACCCGATGCGGACCTCTTTAACGCGATCAGCCAGGGTCGGGCGCGCATGGTGACCGATACGATTGAAATGATTGAACCCCATGGCATACGTCTTCACAGTGGTGATTTCCTGTCAGCCGATGTCATCGTCACCGCCACCGGCCTGGACTTGCTGGGCTTTGGCGGCATGCACATTGCCGTTGATGGCAAACCCCTAGAGGTATCCAAATGCCTGAGCTACAAAGGCATGATGCTCAATGGCGTGCCCAATTTCGCCTACGTGTTTGGGTACACCAATGCTTCCTGGACTCTCAAAAGCGACTTGACCGGGCAGTATGTATTGCGTCTTTTGCGCTATATGCAGCGTCTGGGATTTGACAGCGTCATGCCGCAGTTAAACGACGCTTCGGTGCAGCCCGAGCCCTGGGTGGACTTCAGCTCTGGGTATTTCCAGCGCGCTATGGAGCGCTTTCCCAAGCAGGGCAACAAAAAGCCCTGGCGCCTGTACCAGAACTATGTGCGCGATCTTCTGGCCTTGCGCTGGAGCGCCTTGGAGGATGGGGTCTTGCAGTTCCGCAATGCTGGTTCCTCAGAGCCATAGGCAGCCTGGTAGTTATTGGATGTTATTCTTGAAGCCTTGCCCTGGCAATGAGTTTCGATAAGAAAGGATGTTCATGCGCCCGTCCATCTTGCTTGACATGAAGCGAAGTTCAGTGCGCGAAGCGGTTAAGCGCTTTCGCACAGCTAATCTGCGCGTATTCGGTTCGGCTTTGAATGGCACTGACCGGGATGGCAGCGACCTTGATCTCTTGGTCGATGCGCTGCCAGGTGCGACCTTATTGGACTTGGGCGGTCTGCAAGACGATTTGGAATCGCTGCTCGGCATTCGAATTGATTTGCTGACACCGGGTGATTTGCCGCCGAAGTTCCGGGCCAAGGTGCTCGCTGAGGCGCAACCGGTATGAGTGAGAACCGACTGCCCGATTACCTTGATCACATACAGCAGGCAGCAACCGATGCGCGCGCGTTCGTGCAAGGCTTGGGCAAGGCCGACTTCTTAGTCGACAGGCGCACCCAGCAAGCCGTCATCATGAGTCTGGTCATCATCGGCGAGGCCTCCACGAAGGTGATGGAGGGCTATGCCGCGTTCACAGAGGCGCACCCTTAGGTGCCGTGGCGCAGCATGCGTAATCGCATGGCCCACGGCTATTTCGACATTGACCTCCATTTGGTGTGGGACACGGCGCAAGAATGGCTGCCAGAACTGCTCAAGCAACTACCCGCCGTGCGCCAGGACGCCGAGGGTGAAAACCTCAAGTGACCTGGGTAAGCTAACACCTTCCTTCTTTGGAAACTGGATCGTCTGGCAGAAGCCTCGGCACGGGCTTAACGTAATTTAAAACCCGTTTTCTGAAACGCTCCAGTATCCGAGACCGAGGCGGCTACTATAATAAAAAAGCACGACCGTTCTTTTTTTGCAAAACCCGCGTGGCTGACTTGCCTGTAAGCAATGCGAATCAGGGCGGCGCATAGAATCTTGGGTTACCCCGCTGCTCGTGCGCAAGGCATGGCAAGTTGTTCCTTTATTTACCTCTGGAGTGGTGTGTATGAAAGTGTTGGTTCCGGTCAAGCGCGTGGTGGACTACAACGTCAAAGTCCGCGTCAAATCTGACGGCAGCGGTGTGGACATCGCCAACGTCAAAATGAGCATGAATCCTTTTGACGAAATCGCCATTGAAGAGGCGGTCCGGCTCAAGGAAAAAGGCGTGGTCACCGAAGTAATCGCCATCTCTTGCGGCGTCAGCCAATGCACCGAAACCTTGCGCACCGCCATGGCCATTGGCGCAGACCGCGCCATTTTGGTAGAAACCGCTGAAGAACTGCAACCGCTGGCGGTGGCCAAAATTCTCAAAGCCTTGATGGACAAAGAGCAACCTGGCTTAGTCATTCTGGGCAAGCAAGCCATTGACGACGACTGCAACCAAACCGGCCAAATGCTTGCCGCCTTGTGCGACCGCCCGCAAGCGACTTTCGCAAGCAAAGTGGAAATAGCCGATGGCAAAGCTACGGTCACCCGCGAAGTCGACGGTGGCTCCGAAACCTTGACCCTGTCGCTGCCGGCCATCATCACCACCGATTTGCGTCTGAACGAGCCGCGCTATGTGACGCTGCCCAACATCATGAAGGCCAAGAAAAAGCAGCTCGATACCTTCAGTCCGGCTGATCTGGGCGTGGACGTGACCCCGCGCATCAAGACGCTCAAAGTAGTTGAGCCTGCGGCCCGCAGCGCCGGTATCAAAGTGGCCGACGTGGCCACCTTGGTCGAAAAGCTGCGCAACGACGCCAAGGTTATTTAAGCCTCGCGTTGCTCACCTCACCTCACCTCACCTCACCCCTTCGTCACTAGGACACACCATGACTTCTCTCGTCGTTGCTGAACACGATAACGCGGGCATCAAGCCCTCTACCCTCAATACCATTACTGCTGCCATCCAATGTGGTGGCGATGTGCATGTGCTGATCGCCGGACACAACGCAGGCGCCGCTGCCGCTGCCGCTGCCGCTGTGGCTGGCGTAGCCAAAGTGATACACGCCGACAGCGCAGCTTTTGCCAATGGCCTGGCAGAAAACGTAACGGCCCAGGTGGTCTCTATAGCCAGCGCCTACAGCCACATTCTTTTTCCCGCCACGGCAGTGGGCAAAAATATTGCTCCGCGCGTGGCCGCCAAGCTGGACGTGGCGCAAATTTCCGACATTACCAAGGTGGAAAGCCCAGACACCTTCGAGCGTCCGATTTATGCGGGCAATGCGATTGCCACCGTGCAAAGCGGCGACGCGATCAAAGTCATCACCGTGCGTACCACCGGTTTTGATGCGGCAGCCAGCGCAGGCGGCAGCGCCGCAGTGGAAACACCCGCTGCCCAGGCCGCCAGCGCGGACGTGAGCTTTTTGCGTTCGGAAATTGCCCGCAATGACCGCCCCGAATTGACAGCCGCCAAGATCATCGTCTCAGGCGGTCGGGCCTTGGGCTCGAATGAAAAATTCATGGAAATAATGACGCCGCTGGCCGACAAACTGGGCGCCGCTATGGGTGCCAGCCGCGCTGCCGTCGATGCGGGTTATGCGCCCAACGACTGGCAGGTGGGCCAGACCGGCAAGATCGTTGCGCCTCAGCTCTATATCGCCTGCGGCATCAGCGGCGCGATCCAGCACTTAGCCGGTATGAAAGACAGCAAGGTGATTGTGGCGATCAACAAAGATGCTGAAGCGCCGATCTTCAGCGTGGCCGATTACGGCCTAGAGGCAGACCTTTTTGTGGCCGTGCCTGAGTTAATCGCAGCGCTGTAAGCCAGCGCTTCCCAAGGCAGCTAAGGGCTGCCTTTTTTTTGCTTTTGTTTTGTGAGATGTGCCATGACTTATTCCGCTCCTGTTAAAGACATGCTGTTCAATATCGAGCACTTGGCGCGCATCGACCAGATCGCCCAACTGCCCGGTTTTGAGGATGCGGACTTGGGCACGGCGCAGGCGGTGCTGGAAGAATCCGCCAAGTTCAATGAAGACGTGCTCGCACCGCTGAACTGGGCTGGCGACCAAAACCCCAGCGCCTGGAAGAACGGCGTGGTCACCACGACCCCCGGCTTCAAAGAGGCCTACAAACAGTTTGCCGAGGGTGGTTGGCAGGGTTTACAACACCCTGTGGAGTTTGGTGGCCAAGGCTTGCCCAAAACCATTGGTTCGGTGTGCGGCGAGATGCAGAACTCGGCCAATATGAGCTTCGCCCTGTGTCCGCTGCTCAGCGATGGCGCTATCGAGGCCTTGTTGACCGCAGGCTCGGATGCGCTCAAAGCGATTTACCTGGAAAAAATTGTCAGCGGCCAATGGACCGGCACTATGAACCTGACCGAGCCCCAAGCCGGTAGCGATTTGGCCCTGGTACGCACCCGCGCTGAGCCGCAACCCGACGGCACCTACCGCATCTTTGGTACCAAGATTTATATCACCTGGGGTGAGCACGACATGGCCGAAAACATCGTCCATCTGGTGCTGGCGCGGGTGCAGGGTGCGCCCGAAGGCGTCAAAGGTATTAGCCTTTTTGTGGTGCCCAAGTTCCTTGTCGATGCGCAGGGCAATCCTGCCGCACGCAACGATGTGCAGTGCGTCAGCATCGAACACAAAATGGGCATCAAAGCCAGCCCGACAGCAGTGCTGCAGTTTGGCGACGGCCTGGCCGGTTCACTGGCCGATAGCGCTGGGCCCGGTGCAGTGGGTTTTCTGGTGGGCGAGGAAAACCGGGGTCTGGAATACATGTTCATCATGATGAACGCTGCCCGTTATGGCGTGGGCGTGCAAGGTATTGCGGTGGCCGAGCGGGCCTATCAAAAGGCGGCGCAATTCGCACGCGATCGGGTGCAAAGCCGCCCGGTCGATGGCTCGATGAACACCAGCGCACCCATCATCCACCACCCGGATGTGCGCCGCATGCTCATGACCATGCGCGCCTATGTGCAAGGCTGTCGCGCGCTGGCCTCGGTAGCGGCTGCTGCATTTGACGTGGCCCACCACCACCCGGATGCACAGGCGCGCAAAGAGCACCAGACTTTTTATGAATTTATGGTGCCGCTGATCAAAGGCTTTAGCACCGAGATGAGTTTAGAGGTGACGTCCATGGCGATCCAAGTACACGGCGGCATGGGCTTTATCGAAGAGACCGGCGTGGCGCAGTACTACCGCGATGCCAAGATTTTGACGATTTACGAAGGCACCACCGCCATTCAGGCCAACGACCTGGTAGGTCGCAAAACCGCGCGCGACGGTGGCCAGGCCGCCAAGGCCATCGCTGCCCAAGTGGCTGCCACGGTGGCCGATTTGCGAGCTGATGGCAGCGCAGATGCGCTGGCCATAGCCAAACGCCTGGACGCCGCGCGCGCCGCCTTTGTCGAGGTGGTGGACTTCGTAGCCGAGCACTCCAAAGCCAGCCCCAATGCGGTTTATGCTGGCAGCGTGCCTTATTTGATGCTGGCTGGCAATCTGATGGCCGGTTGGCAAATGGGCCGCTCGCTGCTGGTCGCGCAGGCACAACTGGCGGCCGGTGTCGATCAAGATTTCATGCAAGCCAAAATCAGCACCGCGCGTTTTTATGCCGACCACATCCTGACCAAAGTGCCCGGCTTGCGTGACAGCATTGTGGACGGTGCAGAAGCGGTGACGGCCTTGGCCTTAGAAGCGTTTTAATTTATGGGTGCTTGCTTGCCCTGAGCCTCAGTCAAGCCGACATGGACCCACACCGGGTGCTTGTGCATGATGGCAGCGAATACATCGGAGCCTTCAAACTGCGTCAACCAGCGCGCTGAATACGGCCAGGGCTGTGCTAAAAACCAAATCTTGTCAGTGTGCGCGAACTGTCGCACAAAGGGCGCCAGCGCGGCGTCGCACAGCCCCCAGCGATTGCCGGCCAAATAGGGCGCTCTAGCTAACATAGCTTCCAGTTGCAAGAGAAACTTGGCGCCAGCGTCGCGCCAGTCCATGCCATCGGCCAAGCCGAATCGGTGCGGGTACTTGTAGCGGTCCAAGGCGTACTTAAACGGCCCGTCGTTTTCTTCAATGAAAGCCATGGTCGCTGCCAAACGAAGCGGATCATTGGGCCACCAGTGCAGCGGATCCTGCGCTTGCAAAGCCCAGCGCATGATGTCCAGGCTTTCGTCAATCACCTGGCCATCGGGCAATACCAAAACCGGTACCGTGCCTTTAGGGGAGGCGGCCAGCATGCAGACTGGCTTGTTCTTGAGTTCGACTTCGCGGTGTTCCACTGCGATGCCACTGGCATATAAAGCCAGGCGCGTACGCATGGCATAGGGGCAGCGGCGAAAGGAGTAGAGGACGGGCAGCAGGGCTTTAGCCATGACCGTTCAGGGTAGCGTGGTCGTCATGGCTGATGGGGCTATCCTCGCTGTCGCGCAACGCGGCCTTGGCCTTGGCGCGCTCCCACTGTTTTTGCCGCTCACGCGCGCTTTTTTTCTGGGTTTCGCTGGTCTGGCTATAGCAGCGCGGGCAGCTGACACCTGGCTCAAACTCGATGGACACCAAAGCGCCCGGCGGCAGGGGCTGGCGGCAACAGCGGCACAGCTGGTGGCTGCCGGTTTGCACACCATGCGCCACCGACACCCGCTCGTCAAACACAAAGCATTCGCCTTGCCAGCGGCTGGCTTGTGGAGCCACGGTTTCCAAGTATTTCAAAATACCACCTTCCAGGTGAAACACCTCCTGCAAACCATGGGCGCGCAAAAGGGCAGTGGACTTTTCACAGCGGATGCCACCCGTACAAAACATCGCCACCTTGCGCGGCTTGGCCGGGTCAAGCAGTCCTTGCGCTGCCAGCCATGCGGGCAATTGCGCAAAGCTCTGGATGCCGGGGTTGACTGCGCCTTCAAAAGTTCCCAACTCCACTTCGTAGTCGTTGCGGGTATCCACCAGCAGCACATCCGGGTCGGCGATCAAGGCATTCCAGTCCTGCGCGCTGACATAGTGCCCCGCCTGGCTGGCCGGACGCAGCTCAGGCACGCCCATGGTCACAATTTCTTTCTTGATGCGTACGCGCATACGCCGAAACGGCGCTTTATCCGACCAGGATTCTTTGTGCTGCAAATGGGTAAATGGGGCTTGCTTGCGCAGCCAGGCGAGCACCGCATGCACGCCCTGCGCCGGCCCGGCAATCGTGCTGTTAATACCCTCGGGGGCCAGCAAAATAAGGCCGTCAACCTGCTCGGCATCACACAAGGCTTGCAGTGGCGCCTTGAACTGTACGCAATCGGGCAGATCGACAAACAGGTAAAAGGCCGCTGTCAGGTAGCGCAGGGGCGGTGCGGTAGTGGTGGGCCCGACCATGCGCTGCAGGCTCTAGCTCAGCTAAAAAAGCTTTTTAAGCGATCGGTCCAGCTGTCGCCGGAAGGCGAATGCTTGCTGCCGCCTTTGCGGAAAGACTCGTCGAGTTCGCGCAGCAGTTTGCGCTGGTGCTCGGTGAGTTTGACCGGCGTCTCGACGGTGATGTGGCAGTACAAATCGCCGGGGTAGCTGGAACGTACGCCTTTGACGCCTTTGCCACGCAAGCGAAATTGCTTACCGGTTTGCGTGCCTTCTGGCAGGTCGATGGCCGCTTTGCCTTGCAAAGTGGGCACTTCAATCTCGCCGCCCAAGGACGCTTCGACAATGCTGATGGGCACGGTGCAGTGCAAGTCGTCGCCGTCACGCTCGAAAATATCGTGTTTTTTGAGCCGGATCTCGATGTACAGGTCGCCCGGCGGACCGCCGTTGGTGCCCGCTTCGCCATTGCCGGCGCTGCGAATGCGCATGCCTGCGTCGATGCCGGCAGGAATTTTGACTTCGAGTGTTTTTTGCTTTTTAATTTTGCCCTGGCCGGCGCAGGCGATACAAGGTTCTGCAATGATTTTTCCGCCGCCACGGCAGGTAGGGCAGGTTTGCTGCACGCTGAAAAAACCTTGGCGCATTTGCACCACGCCCGCGCCGCCGCAGGTGCCGCAATTCTTGATCTGGCTGCCCGGCTTGGCACCGGCACCGGCGCAGACATCGCAGTTTTCTTGGGTGGGGATGCGGATTTGCGCGTCTTTGCCATTGGCCGCTTCTTCCAGCGTCATTTCCATCGCATAGCTGAGGTCGCCACCGCGAAACACCTGGCGCCCGCCGCGCCCGCCGCGTTGTTGTTGGCCGAACATCTCACCAAAAATATCCCCAAAGGCCTCGGCGAAACCGCCCATACCCTCGCCGCCAGGGCCGCGCATATTCGGGTCTACACCGGCGTGGCCGTGCTGGTCGTAAGCGGCACGCTTTTGCGGGTCGGACAGCATCTCATAGGCCTCTTTGGCCTCTTTGAATTTGACTTCCGCCTCTTTCGTCGCTTCGCCCTGGTTGCGGTCCGGGTGGAACTTCATCGCCAGCTTGCGGTAGGACTTTTTAATTTCCTCGTCCGAAGCGGTCTTGGGTAAGCCCAGAACTTCGTAAAAATCTCGTTTGGCCATGGCTATTGCGGGCTCCATAACAACAGAAAAGCCGCGTTGAACTCTAAAGCAGGTTCAGCGCGGCGGGTTTTAAAGCAGCCAAGGCCGCTGCGGGCTTATCCCTTTTTCACTTCCTTGACTTCAGCATCCACCACATTGTCGTCGGCGGGCTTGGCGCCTTGCTCGGCAGCTGGACCTGCCGCCTCGGCAGCTTGCTTGGCCTGCATGTCGGCATAGACTTTTTCGCCTAGCTTCTGGCTGGCAGCCATCAGGGTCGCACTCTTGGAAGTGATGCCTTCCTTATCCTCACTCTTGATCACGCCTTCAAGGTCCTTGATCGCGGCTTCGATTTTTTCTTTCTCACCAGCGTCCAGCTTGTCGCCATGCTCACCCAAGCTCTTCTTGACGCTGTGCATATTGGCTTCGGCTTCGTTACGCGCCTGAATGACTTCCAGTTTTTTCCTGTCATCGGCCGCGTTGAGTTCGGCGTCTTTCACCATTTGCTGAATTTCGGCTTCGCTTAAGCCCGAGTTGGCTTTGATAGTGATTTTGTTTTCCTTGCCCGTACCTTTGTCTTTGGCGCCCACATGCAAGATGCCGTTGGCGTCGATATCAAAAGACACCTCGATTTGCGGCGCACCACGTGGCGAGGGTGGGATGCCTTCCAGGTTGAACTCGCCCAGCGACTTATTGGCCGCAGCCATCTCGCGTTCGCCCTGGAACACTTTGATGGTCACCGCCGGTTGGTTATCGTCTGCGGTGGAGAACGTTTGCGCGAACTTGGTCGGGATGGTGGTGTTCTTGGTGATCATCTTGGTCATCACACCGCCCAGGGTTTCGATGCCCAGCGATAAGGGTGTCACGTCCAGCAGCAAGACGTCTTTGCGGTCACCCGAAAGCACCTGGCCTTGGATGGCAGCACCTACGGCCACCGCTTCATCGGGGTTCACGTCTTTGCGCGGCTCTTTACCGAACAATTCTTTCACTTTGTCCTGCACCTTGGGCATGCGCGTCATGCCGCCGACCAAGATCACGTCATGGATGTCGGCCACGCTAACGCCAGCGTCTTTGATAGCCATGCGGCAAGGCGCAATCGTGCGCTCGATCAGCTCTTCCACCAGGGCTTCGAGCTTGGCGCGGGTGAGCTTGATGTTCAAGTGTTTCGGGCCGCTCGCGTCCGCCGTGATGTAGGGCAGGTTGATGTCGGTTTGCGAGCTGCTGGAGAGCTCGATCTTGGCTTTCTCTGCCGATTCTTTTAGGCGTTGCAGGGCCAGCACGTCTTTGGACAGGTCTACGCCCTGGTCTTTCTTGAACTCGGCGATGATGAAATCGATGATGCGCTGGTCAAAATCTTCGCCACCCAAGAAGGTGTCGCCATTGGTGGACAGCACTTCGAATTGTTTCTCGCCATCGACATCGGCAATTTCGATGATGGAGACGTCAAACGTGCCGCCGCCCAGGTCATACACCGCAATCTTGCGGTCGCCTTTTTCGTTTTTGTCCATACCAAAGGCCAGGGCCGCGGCAGTGGGTTCATTGATGATGCGCTTGACATCAAGCCCCGCAATGCGACCGGCGTCTTTGGTGGCCTGGCGCTGTGCGTCATTGAAATATGCCGGCACGGTGATCACCGCTTCGGTCACCTCTTCGCCTAAGTAGTCCTCGGCAGTTTTCTTCATTTTGCGCAAAATGTCGGCGCTAACTTGCTGCGGCGCCATGCGGTTGCCACGCACTTCCACCCAGGCATCGCCATTGTCGGCAGCGGCGATTTTGTAAGGCATCAGGTCGATGTCTTTTTGTACTTCTTTTTCGGTGAACTTGCGCCCGATCAGGCGTTTGACCGCATACAGCGTGTTCTTTGGGTTGGTCACCGACTGGCGCTTGGCCGAGGCGCCGACCAGCACTTCGCCGTCTTCCTGGTAGGCAATGATGGACGGCGTAGTACGTGCGCCCTCGGCGTTTTCGATGACCTTAGGCGTGTTGCCCTCCATGATGGCGACACAGCTGTTGGTGGTGCCGAGGTCAATTCCGATGATTCTTCCCATGATGAAACTCCTGCTAATGCAATAAAACTGATATTTACAAGTTCGGGGCAGTGCCCCGTTTTTCAAGTCGCGCGGCGCGCTAATTGCTTAAATGGCCGCTAGGCGATGAATACCCGGCTGTGAATTGGCGCTGCCTATTTCGGCGCCGCTACCGTCACCAGTGCCGGCCGCAGCACGCGCTCGGCAATCAAATAGCCTTTTTGCAGCACCGTCACTACGGTGTTGGCTTCCTGCTCGGCAGGCACGACGCTGATGGCTTGGTGGTGGTGTGGGTCAAATTTGGCGCCCGCCTCGGGGTTGATAGCGATGACCTTGTTGCGCTCCAGGGCCGCAATCAGCTGGCGCAAGGTAGCTTGCGCGCCTTCGTTGATCTGCTCGGCGGTGGCGTCCTGGATGGCCAAACCGGCCTCCAGGCTGTCGGCCACTGGCAGCAGGCTGTCGGCAAAACTTTCCACCGCGAACTTACGCGCTTTGGTGATTTCGTCTTCGGCGCGGCGGCGTGCATTTTCGGCATCGGCCTTGGCGCGCAGGTACTGGTCGGCCAATTCGGCGCTTTTGGCTTGTAAAACGGCCAATTGCGCTTGCGCGACGCTCAGCGGATCGGCATCAAAGGCAGGTTCTGCGCCCGCGCCTTGCGCGTGGGCGTCGGGCTGGGCTTCGTTGGAAGGGGTGGGGGAGGCGTTATCGGACATGTGCTTACCAAAAATTCCGTTAAAAAAGCGGCGTGAAAATGACATGGGGTGCCACTGGCCTATTTCAAGTCCGACCGGCGGTTTTTTCTGAGCCGACGGCGGCAGGCCATAGCGTGTCCTCAGACGGACAGCAGTTCGACCTCGAACTTCAGGGTGGCATTGGGTGGTATCACGCCACCGGCGCCGCGTTTGCCGTAGCCCAACTCTGGCGGGATGATCAGGGTGCGGCAACCGCCCACCTGCATGCCCACCACGCCTTCGTCCCAGCCCTGGATCACCATGCCCGCGCCCAGCCGGAAGCTAAAGGGGTCGCCCCGGTCCTTGCTGGAGTCAAATTTTTCACCTTGCTCGCCGTCCTCAAACAGCCAGCCGGTGTAATGCACGCGCACGTGTTGGCCGGCGGCAGCGGTATCGCCGTCGCCTAGCAGGGTGTCTTCATATTGAAGTCCGGAGGGGCTGGTATGCATGAAATTTCCTTGGGGTAAGTGCTTAAAAATCTGCAGCTTTCAAGCTGCGCTTCGAAAAAACAGGTTTACAAACTACGGCGTACCGTGTGCAAAAGGGTTTCAGAAATAGCGGGCATAGGGCCGAACCAGGCGGCAAATGCCGGGCGAGCCTGGTGCAAGAGCATGCCCAGACCTTCGACAATCGGGTTGCCACGGGCCTGCGCCGCAGCCAGCAGTGGTGTGATGCGCGGCACATACACAATGTCGGAGACTACAGCCTTGCCAGGCAGCGCATCTAAGCGGATGTCCAGCGCGTCCTGCCCCTGCATACCCAGGCTGGTGGTATTGACCAGCAATTGAGCGTCTTGCAGCGCACTATGTCGCTCTGACCAGGGCAAGGCCTGCACCCCCGCGCCGAACTCCTGCGCCAAGGCCTGCGCTTTGCCGCCATCGCGATTACAAAGCCGTATCAGCGCTACGCCCGCGTCCATCAGTGCACACAGCACCGCGCGGGATGCGCCACCAGCCCCCAAGACGACCGCCGGGCCCCGGCTGGCCACCCAGGCAGGCTGGGCTTGGCGCAGGCTTTCGATATAGCCGAAGGCGTCGGTATTGGTGCCATGCAAGCTGCCGTCTGCCTGCACGACCACGGTGTTCACGGCGCCAATGCGCCGGGCCATCGGGTCGATCTGGTCCAGGACGGATAGCGCTTGCACCTTGTGCGGAATGGTGAGGTTGCACCCGGCAAAGCCCAGCACCGGCAGTGCCCGCAATGCCTGCTCCAGTTGACCCGCCTGCACTGCCAGGGGCACATAAGCGCCGCGCAGACCGTAGTGGGCGATCCAGTGGCCATGAATGAGCGGGGAGCGCGAGTGCGCCACCGGCCAGCCCATGACGCCGGCCAGCACAAAAGGCTGGGCATCTGCACTCACCGGATTACAAAGTGTCGGTGAAGCTGCGCAGTTTGTCGCTGCGGCTGGGGTGCTTGAGCTTACGCAGCGCCTTGGCTTCAATCTGGCGGATGCGCTCGCGCGTCACGTCAAACTGCTTACCCACCTCTTCTAGCGTGTGGTCGCTGGCCATTTCGATACCAAAGCGCATGCGCAGCACTTTGGCTTCGCGCGGCGTGAGGCTGTCCAAAATGTCTTTCACCACGTCGCGCAAACCCGCTTGCATGGCCGCTTCCATCGGTGCGGTGTTGGCGCCGTCTTCGATGAAATCACCCAGGTGACTGTCGTCATCGTCGCCAATCGGCGTTTCCATGGAAATCGGCTCTTTGGCGATCTTCATGATCTTGCGGATCTTGTCTTCCGGTATCTCCATGCGCTCGGCCAGCACCGATGCATCGGGCTCAAAGCCAAACTCTTGCAAATGCTGGCGGCTGATGCGGTTCATCTTGTTGATGGTCTCGATCATGTGCACCGGGATACGGATGGTGCGCGCCTGGTCCGCAATCGAGCGGGTGATGGCCTGGCGGATCCACCAGGTCGCATAGGTAGAGAACTTATAGCCGCGACGGTATTCAAATTTGTCCACCGCCTTCATCAAACCGATGTTGCCTTCTTGAATCAAGTCTAAAAATTGCAGGCCACGGTTGGTGTATTTTTTGGCAATGGAGATCACCAGACGCAAATTGGCCTCGATCATTTCACGCTTGGCCGAGCGGCTGGAGGCCTCACCCTGGTTCATGCGCTTATTGATGTCCTTGAGCTGGTCCAGCGGCACCACCACCCGGTCTTGCAAGTCTTTCAAGCGGGTTTGGATTTCTTGCACTGGCGGGATATTGCGCGCCATAACCGCGCTCCAGGCTTTGCCGGCAGCGGCTTGTTTTTCAATCCACTTCACATTGAGTAAATTGCTATCGACTTTGTTGCCGTTCTTATCGCGGCCGCTGAATTCAGCGATGAAATGGTCTTGGCTATAGCCGCATTTGTCCACCAGGATGCGACGCAATTCACGCTCTTTCTTACGAATTTCGTCCACCTGGCCACGCACCATATCGCACAGCTTTTCAATCGCTTTGGCCGTGAAGCGGATCGTCATCAACTCTTCGCTGAGCTGCTTTTGCGCCTTCAAATAGGCCGCGGTGCCATAGCCTTCTTTCATCAAATGCTTGCGCATGACGGCATCGAGTTCACGCAGGCGGTCAAAACGGATCAGGGCTTCGCGCTTCAATTCTTCCAGCTTCTTGGTCAGCGCCTTGGAGCCGCCTTTGCCGTCGTCGTCATCGTCGGCATCGAACTCGTCAAAGTCTTCCTCGGCCACATAGTCATCGGCTTCATTGGGGTTGGAAAATCCATCCACGATGGTGGTGATCACCACTTTGTCTTCGCGGATCTCTTCGCCCAAGCGCAACACTTCTTCAATGGACGCCGGTGAGCCGGAGATGGCCTCCATCATCGCCATCAGGCCACCTTCAATACGCTTGGCGATTTCAATTTCGCCTTCGCGGGTCAGCAACTCGACCGTACCCATTTCGCGCATGTACATGCGCACCGGATCGGTGGTGCGGCCAAACTCGCTGTCCACCGTGGACAGCGCAGCTTCGGCCTCCTCTTCGGCTTCGGCCTCGGTGGCCGCTGTGGCGACATTGTTGTTGAGCAAGAGCGTTTCGGTATCCGGGGTTTGCTCGTACACGGCAACCCCCATGTCGTTGAGCATGGAGATCACGACTTCCAGCGTCTCGGTCTCCACCAATTTGCCGGGCAAGTGGTCTGAAATTTCGCCATGCGTCAGGTAACCGCGCGTACGGCCTAACTTGACCATTTCGATAAAAGCCAGGCGGTGCTTGACCTTTTCTTCTTCGGACAGAATAGTTTGCTCTAAGCCGAATTCTTTCATCAGCGCCCGGGCCTTAGCCTGGCTGATCTTCATGCGCAGCGGTTTGACTTTTTCTGTGCTGTCAGCCGCCACAGGCTCCACTTCTAACTCCGCCTCGATGTCGGACAAATCGGTGTCGTCACCATCGCCCAAGGCGCTCTTGCCCTTGGTCTTTGCTTTGGGCTTGGGGACAGCTTTGGCAGCTGGTTTCAGCGGTGCTTTCGCAGGCGCGGCGAGCGCTTTGGCGGGTGCAGCGGCAGCGGTCTTTTTGAGCTCGGCTTTGGGTGGAGCCGCTTTCACTTGGGCCGCAGGTTTTGCGACTGCTTTACCGGGTTTGGCTGCGGGCGCAGCGCTAGATTTTTTGGACGTGGTGACAGGCACAGAGGAACTAACTTTAGGCATGGATTTCTTGGGTACCGCCTTGGACACCGCTAGGGGCATCGCTTTGGCTTTGGCTGTAATAGGTTTCTTAAGTGGCGTAGCGCTTTTCGCTTTGGCCGGAACTATCGGTTTGGGAGCTTTCGAGGTTTTGCTGTTGGCCTTTGCTGGTGAAGTATTACTTGCTTTTTTGATGATTTTTGCACTATTTTTTACAATTGATTTGACAAGCACGGGTTTTTTGGCAGGTATTACTGGTTTTTTCGCTGCCACCACTTTTTTCGGACTGGTTTTAGCGCCGGCTTTTGCTTGGGTCAGCGATGCCTTTACCTTGCTGCTTAGAGCCGCTTTTTTTATTGGTACGGCAGCTTTGGTCTTGGTGGTGCTTTTCGCCACGACTTTAGCCAGCGGCTTCACTGCCGCTTTAACAGGCTTGGCTATCACTGGCTTGGCAGCCAAGGGCTTGGCCTTGGTGGCAGGCGCTTTTTCTACCGGGAGCGCTTTTTTTGCTACAGGCTTTTTGGCGGCAGGCTTGGACACTTTTGTATTTTTTGGTGTAGGCATGGTTCAACCTTCAGTGATAAAGAGGATCGGATGGCGGCATCAACACAGCCATGCGCTTAGAAGCAAGCGCAGGCCAAGAAAAGACAGGAAGGGAACGTGGGGGCAAGCTGTTTGGGCGAACATTTGGATTGCAGCCCTTGCGGTCGGGTGGCCTAGGTGATCGGTGTCACTGCGTGGCCGGTGCCGGAGGTGCTGCTGTCGCTCTTGCCAGGAAAGCGCGGATTATACCAATTTTACCGATTCCAATTCTTCAATTAACGCTTTTTTTCGCGTTTCCAGCGTCCGGTAGCGCTGGCGCACCTCCGGATCGGCTACTTGGGCGGCAATGACCGTCATCTCTGCGGTGAGGCGGTCAATACACAAACGCTTGAGGACATCGTGCAAATCCAGTGCCGCCTCCTCGCTGTGTTCGGAGGGAGCGGTAGCCCCACCCATGAGGCGCAGGGCCAGGTCCGCAAAGTCCTGGTCCGCCATTTCGCCGCGCAGTGCGCTCCAGTTCAAAGGACCGTGCTCATGCAGCTGGCTCTCCAGCCATACAAAGAGCTGCGCCAGCGGTGCCGGCTGCTCGCACAGCATGGCCTGGTCTTCGTTGGACAGGCCTGCCCATAAATGGCTTTGCGCCAGCAATATGCGCGCTGCGTGCTCGGCGCGGCTGGCCGGTTGTGCGCGCAAGCCCGCACGCGTCGGCCCACGACTGCGCGCGCCGGAGGGGCTCCAGGCGCGGCTAGCAGGCGCTGCATCGTCCCAGTTGCCGCGTGGTTTGGCGCTTTTCCCCCCCTTGCTTGCTGCGCCGCCCGCATTGCCCTGGCCTGGAAGCCACAGCTGGGATAGTTCGCGCGAGTTCAGTTGCACCAGGTCGGCAATTTCGCCCAGCAATTGCAGCTTGAGCGCGCCTTGCGGCAGGGCACTCCATAAGGGTTTGGCGTTACTCGACAGGTGGGCCCGGCCTTCAGCGCTGTGCAAGTCGCAGCCTTCGCTGGCCGCTTCCACCAAAAAGCGGCTGAGCGGCGTAGCCGTAGCTACCGCTTGGGCAAAGGCCTCGCTGCCGTGGGCGCGGATAAAACTGTCCGGGTCGTGTTCTTCGGGCAAAAACAAAAACTTAATGCTGCGCACATCGCTGGCATAGGCCAGGGCGCCGTCCAGGGCTTTGCGCGCCGCGCGCCGGCCTGCACCGTCGCCGTCAAAGCTAAACACCACGGCGTCGGTAAAGCGGAAAAGCTTTTGCACATGGTCTGGCGTACAGGCAGTGCCCAGGGTGGCTACCGCATTGGGAAAACCCAACTGCGCCAATGCCACCACGTCCATATAGCCTTCGGTCACCAGCACGTAGCCTTTTTCTCTTAAGTGCGCACGCGCTTCAAACAGGCCGTACAGCTCGCGCCCTTTGCTAAACACCAGGGTCTCGGGCGAGTTGAGGTATTTGGGTTTTTCATCACCCAGCACGCGGCCGCCAAAGCCGATGCACTCGCCCTTGATATTGCGTATGGGGAACATCACCCGGTCGCGAAAGCGGTCGTAGCGTTTTTCTTCGCTGCCTTCTTCGGCATTGCTAATGACCAGGCCGCTTTCCACCAGCAGCGGGTCATCGTATTGCGGGAACACACTGGCCAGGCTGCGCCAGCCCTCGGGCGCATACCCAAGGCCAAAGCGCTTGGCTACTTCCCCCGAGAGGCCACGCCCCTTGAGGTAGGTCACCGCACGCGGCGCGTCTTTGAGCTGGCGTCGGTAGGCATCCCCAGCTTTTTCCAGCACGCTGGTCAGCGTGTGCTGTTTTTCCTTTTGTTCCTGGGCGCGCGCCCGGTCTTGCGGCGAAGCGTCTTCTTGCGGCACTTGCATGCCAAATTGCTGCGCCAGGTCCTGCACTGCCTCAACAAAGCTCATGCCGGCGTGGTCCATCAAAAAGCCGATGGCATTGCCGTTTTTGCCGCAGCCAAAACAATGGAAAAACTGCTTGCTGGGGCTGACCGAGAAAGAAGGGGATTTTTCGCCGTGAAAAGGGCACAAGCCCATGAAATTGGCGCCGCCTTTTTTAAGCTGCACATAGCGCCCGACGATATCCACAATGTCGGCGCGGGCCAACAATTCCTGGATAAAAGTCTGGGGGATCGCCATCGCAAGATTGTAGGAGTGGGGCTGCGCTCAGTCGCCCAGCACCACGCCTTCGCGCCGGCCGTCCGCACCGCCGGCCCAGCCGCTGGGCGTGCGTGCGAGCACTTGCAAGCCGCTGGTCAGGGGAATTTCGAGCACCTGGTGGCCGCGCGCTTGCAAGGCTGCCGCAATGGCCGGGGTAAATCGGCCTTTTTCTAAAAAGGTGGTGCCCTCCATGCTGGCGAAATTGGGCAGGTCAATAGCCGCTTGCGGACTCAGGCCCCAGCGCAGCACGCCGTACAGCGCCTTGGCGGTGAAGTGGATGATGAAGGCACCCCCAGGGCTGCCGCCGCTCCATTGCAGCGCGCCGCTGTCCACGTCAAACACCAAGGTGGGCGCCATGGACGAGCGCGGCCGCTTGCCCGCTTGCACCCGGTTGGCCACGGTTTTGCCATCGGGGCCCTCAGGGCTGAAGCTGAAGTCGGTGAGCTGGTTGTTCAGTAAAAAACCACCGGCCAGGCCCCGGCCCCGGTTCACCATCAGGCGCGCGCCAAAGGCGTCTTCAATCGTGGTGGTCATGGCCAGCGCATGGCCCCAGCGATCGAGCACCGAAATGTGCGAGGTGCCGTGCTCGGTTTGCTCGGCCATGGGCGCCCAACTCAAAGGTTCTGGCCTTGCGCCGGGCCTTCCTGCTTGCACGTGTGGCATCACCGGGCCTTGGGGCGCAATAGCGGCGGCGCGCGCTTGCAAATAAGCCGGTTGCACCAGGCTGAGCCAGTTGCCCGCCGGTGCCTGGGTAAACGCTGGGTCTGCCACATAGGCGGCGCGGTCGGCAAAGGCCAGGCGCGCCGCTTCGCTATAAAAGTGCAGCCAGTCGGCATCGGGCTGGCCCTGGGTCAAGGGCAGACTTGCGGCCGGCGTGAAGTCCAGGGTGCCCAGGATGGAGGCGATGGTCAGCATGCCCGAACTCGGCGGCGGCATGCCGCACAGGCGGTAGGTCTTGGGCGCTACCGTGTAGGGGCTACAAAGGGCTTCGCGCAGCTCCGGTCGGTAGCTGGCCAAGTCGCTCAATTGCAGCAGGCCAGGGTTGCTCGGGTGCTGCCGCACTGCCTTGACCATGGCTTGGGCCACTTCACCGCGCATCAAGGCATCCGGGCCTTCGATGGCTATGCGCTGCAACACAGCGGCCAGCTCCGGGTTGTGCAGCAGATGGCCTGCTGGCCATGGGCGGCCTTGGGTGTCATAAAAATAGGCCGCCGCCACCGGGTCTTTTTGCAAAGCGGTCTCGGCGGCCAGCAATGCGGCCAGGCGGGGACTGACCACGAAGCCATCGCGTGCCAGGCGTATCGCCGGTGCGAACAAAAAAGCCCAAGGTAGTTTGCCGTGCGCGGCATGGGCCATGGCCAGCATGCGCAGTACCCCGGGTACGCCCACCGCGCGCCCGCCGACGATAGCTTGCTTCATGGCCATGGGTTTGCCGTCTGTCCCCAGGAACAAATCCGGTCCGGCTTGCGCAGGTGCGGTCTCGCGTCCGTCATAGGCTTGTACGTTTTTACCGTCAAAGTGCACCATAAAAGCGCCGCCGCCGATGCCGCTGCTTTGGGGCTCGACCAGGCTGAGCACCATTTGCACCGCGATGGCCGCATCGACGGCACTGCCGCCTGCTGCCAATATGGCGTAGCCCGCTTCGGTGGCCAAAGGGTTGGCCGCAGCGACGGCCTGTTTTTGAAAGTGCCAGCCGGGGTTTTGGACAATCTTACTCGCGCCTTCGGGTTGCGCGCTGGCTGCGGGCGCCACCGTTTGGGCCTGCGCCGCCGCGCACAGGGCCGCACCCGCGATCAGGCCGCCAAGCGCCGAAAGCCGCAGTGCCTGCACGGGCTGACTGGGCATATCGCTTCTTATTTTTGGCGGGGCAGGCGCCCCAGGGTGTAGAACTCCGGGTTGGGCATCATGCCGCTGACATTGGCGACGCGGTTGGACAGGCCGAAGAAGGCGGTGATACCTGCAATGTCCCAGATATCTTCATCGTCAAATCCATGGGCTTGCAATGCGGCAAAGTCGGCTTCCTCTACCGTGTGGCTGGCCTGGCAGACTTTCATTGCAAAGTCCAGCATGGCGCGTTGGCGCGGGCTGATGTCGGCCTTGCGGTAATTGGTCGCCACCTGGTCGGCCAGCAAGGGCTTTTTCTCATAAATGCGCAAGAGCGCGCCGTGCGCCACCACGCAGTACAAGCACTGGTTGGCGGCGCTGGTGGCCGTAATGATCATCTCGCGCTCGCCTTTGCTCAGGCTGGCGCCTTCGCGCAACATCAGTGCATCGTGGTAAGCGAAAAACGCCCGCCATTCAGCCGGACGGCGCGCCAGCGCCAGAAAAACATGCGGGATAAAACCGGATTTTTCCTGCACTTCCAGAATTTTTTCTTGGATATCGGCAGGCAAGCTGTTCAGATCGGGCAGAGGGTAGCGGGGCATGGGCGGGTCCTGGGGTGTGGAAATGCTGGGGCGTGTCGACGGATTATGGGGCGGCGCTGGCGGCACCTGGTCGCGTTTTCAGTGCCAGGGCTTCAGTAATGCGGCGGCAGTTCATCGCGCAGGTTGCGCGGGGCGTCGCCTTGCGCGTTGCCGATGTGCTGACGCAAATGCAGCACCTCGCTAATCAGCGCGGCAATTTGGGTTTGCTGGCGGATAACCGTCTGGTCCAACTTGTCTAAAAGGTCTTCGGCAAAGCTGGCTTTGATTTCCAATGCGGTCAGGCGTGCGTCATTTAGCGATCCGGGCGTTGCGTCAGGGGTGGTTTGCTCAGTCATGCTGCCATTGTGCCCTTGGCGCCTTACCTGGCCGGCTGCAGCTTTCCGATGCCTTTGCCTGGCACATTGACAATCCCGGCGCAAGTCGTGGGTCAGGCCAATCGGTCAAAATGCGCGCTGGTAGGACGGCCCAGCCCTGTTTGGCCTGGGTGCGAACCCCTGTGCGAGATGTTTTGCAGTCTCGGCCCTTTAGTTTCCATGGAGCAATTGCGTGAACAAGATTTATCCCAGCGCCAAAGCGGCGCTTGAAGGCGTCGTGCAGGACGGCCAACTCATTGCAGTGGGTGGTTTCGGCTTGTGTGGCATTCCCGAGGCCTTGATCGAGGCGCTGCGCGACAGTGGCAAGCAAAACCTGACCGCGATTTCCAACAATGCGGGGGTCGATGGCTTCGGCCTGGGCAAGCTGCTGGAAACCCGCCAGATCAAAAAAATGATCTCCAGCTACGTGGGCGAGAACAAGGAGTTTGAGCGCCAGTACCTGGCCGGTGAACTGGCACTGGAATTCACGCCCCAGGGCACGCTGGCCGAAAAGCTGCGTGCGGGTGGCGCCGGCATACCCGCCTTCTTTACCAAAACCGGTGTTGGCACCTTGGTCGCCGAGGGCAAAGAATTGCGCGAGTTTGATGGTGAAACCTATGTCATGGAACGCGCTTTGATGCCCGATGTCTCGCTGGTCAAAGCGCACCGTGCCGATAAGTCGGGCAATTTGCAATTCCGCCTGACGGCGCGCAACTTCAATCCGGCAGTCGCCATGGCCGGGAAAATTACGGTCGTGGAGGTAGAAGAAATCGTCGAGACCGGCGCTATCGCCCCCGATGATGTGCACTTGGCCGGTATTTACGTCCACCGCCTGGTACTCAACGCCACGCCGGAAAAACGCATTGAAAAACGTACCATCACCGAAGCACCGCGCGACCGCGCGGCGCAAACCGAAAAAGCAGGAGCCTGAGCATGAGCTGGACCCAAGACCAAATGGCTGCGCGTGCAGCGCAGGAACTCGAAGACGGTTTTTATGTCAATCTGGGCATCGGCATCCCCACGCTGGTGGCCAACTTTGTACCTAGCGACAAAGAAGTCTGGCTGCAAAGCGAAAACGGCATGTTGGGCATTGGCCCCTTTCCCACCGAAGACGCGGTGGACGCGGACCTGATTAACGCCGGCAAGCAGACGGTGACCACCATCAAAGGCTCCAGCATTTTTGGTAGCCACGAGAGCTTTGCCATGATCCGTGGCGGCAAGATCAACCTGAGCATTTTGGGCGCCATGCAAGTGAGTGAACACGGCGACCTGGCCAACTGGATGATTCCGGGCAAGATGGTCAAAGGCATGGGCGGTGCGATGGATTTGGTGGCCGGCGTCAAGCGCGTCATCGTATTGATGGAGCATGTGGCCAAAAAGAAAGACGGCAGCGAAGACCTGAAAATTTTGCCCCAATGCACTTTGCCCCTCACGGGCGTAGGCGTGGTGGATCGCATCATCACCGACCTGGCGGTGATGGATGTGACGCCGCAGGGTCTGAAAGTGGTGGAGTTGGCGCCTGGGGTGACGCGCGAATTTGTGCAGTCCAAGACCGGCGTGCCGCTGCACTAAGTAGCTTTTTTCTTTACATTTCTTTGACGGCGCGCAATACGCCGCTCGCGGGGGCTGCCTAGACTGGGTGCATAACTAGCACTTCGGTGAGAGGCGGTTTTTGTGGATAGATTTTTAATCGCACGGCGCCTGGGGATGGCGCTGGCGCTTACCTTGTCAGTGGGCTTGGTAATGGCGGACAGCCCCAGCAATTTATTAGATAAATACAAGGCCCAGGCCAAGGCTGCCGGTGTTGCTGCAGGCGATGCGGCTCGTGGCCAAAGTTTTTTCAACAGCACCCACGGCAATGAATGGAAATGCGCGTCCTGCCATGGCGCGCTGCCCACAGGCAAGGGCGAGCATGCCATTACCCACAAAGTGATTGATCCTCTGGCACCTGCCTTTAACGCGCAGCGCTTTAGTGATCTGTCTAAGGCCGACAAATGGTTCCGCCGCAATTGCAAAGACGTGCTGGCGCGCGAATGCAGTGCCGCCGAAAAAGCGGATGTGCTGGCTTGGCTTATCACCCTGAAATAGTTTTTTGATTGGAGCTTTATGGCTGAAAACCGCTATCTAAGCCGCTGGCAGAGCACCGCCTTGGCGGCCTTGCTGGGGCTGGCCTCTATTGCAGCCTCGGCGCAAAGCAGCTTCGGCTTGCAAGGGGCGCCCGCCGTATTTCATTCCGAGTGCACCAGTTGCCATATCGGTTATGCGCCGGGCCTGGCGGGCGAGGCCAATTGGCGCGGCATCATGGGCGGGCTGGATAAGCACTTTGGCGTCGATGCCTCTATGGACGAGAAATCGCGCCAGGCGATCAGCGCTTGGCTGATCAGCCAGGCGGCCAAAGACGGCCAGTACGCCAGCGCCAGCCCGGAGTTGCGCATCAGTAAAAGCAAGTGGTTTGTACGACAGCATGATGAAGTCAGCAGCAAAGTCTGGAAGCGCGCCAGCATCAAAAGCGCGGCCAATTGCGGCGCTTGCCACGGCGGTGCGGACAAAGGTGATTTTGATGAAGACCGCGTGCGCATTCCCTTATGAGTACACACGGCCAACCGTCCGAGCATACGGCTTTGGCAGAGCAAAAAATCTGGGACCTGCCCACGCGGGTATTTCATTGGATGCTGGTGCTGTGTTTTGCAGGTGCCTGGCTCACGGCGGAAAGCGAACGCACGCAGCTTTTGCACCTGACGCTGGGCTATTGCGCCGGGGCCTTGGTGCTGTGGCGGGTGGTGTGGGGTGTGGCGGGTAGCCGCTATGCTTTGTTCAGCGACTTTGTGCGTAGCCCGGCGGCGGCCTTGCGCTATTTGTGGGCCTACGTGCCCGGTACTAGCTCAGAGGCGCCACGGCGCTACCTCGGGCATAACCCGGCGGGCGGCTGGGCGGTGCTGGGTTTGTTGCTGCTGATGGCGGCAGCGGTAGGCAGCGGTTGGTGGGCTTATCAGTCAGGCGCAGCGGATGTCGCGGGCGAGGCCCATGAAGTGCTTAGCCACGCCTTACTTATCTTGGTTGGGCTGCATTTGCTGGCTGTGGTTGCCACCGGTTTCAAACACCGCGAAAACCTAGTGCGCGCTATGTGGACCGGCCGCAAGCGCGCTTTACCTGAACAAGGCATCCGGTCCTTCCATGTATTGATAGGGCTGGCCTTGTTCCTTGCCGTGACCGGGCTGGGCTGGGCCTTGTACGACGGTCAGCTACCCGGCCTGACGGCTTAGGGCTTAGTGCGCGCCCGCAGCATCGTCCGGCACTTTGGCCGATGGCCTTCCTTGCGGCTGTGGCTGCATGGGTTTGGCCAGCCAAATAATCGGGATAAGTAATAAAAAGATCAAGGCCGAGGCCAGGAAAATATCATCCGCTGCCATGGTGGCGGCCTGTTGGTCTATCAGCCGGTTGATGCTGGCCAGGCCTTGCTCCTGGCTCATGCCTGCAGCTGCAAAATTGCTCATCGCGCTATTGGTGGCCTGACTGCCCCGGTTGATCGTCTCGGCCAGTTCGGCGTGGTGCATGGCCGTGCGGTCTTGCCATAGGGTAATCGTGACCGACGTTCCGAAAGAGCCACCCAAAATCCGCATGAAGTTGGATAGGCCCGAAGCCGAAGGCATGTTGGCCGGTGCAATGCCGTTGAGAGCGAGCGTGGACAAGGGAATGAAGAAAAACGCCACGGCTATGCCCTGAAGGATGGTGGGCATCATGATGGTCATGAAGTCGGCCTGGGTACTAAATTGCGAGCGCATCCACAGCACCATGGAGAACATCACAAACGAGAAGGTCGCGAGTTTGCGCGGGTCAAATCTTTGTACGTTTTTGCCGACGATGGGCGAGAGCAATATGGCAAACAAGCCCACGGGCGCAAGCATCATGCCCGCCTGCGTCGAGGTATAGCCCATGTACTGCTGCAACCACAAAGGAAATAGCACCAGGTTGCCTATGAACAAGCTATAGGCAATGGCCAGGCAGATCGAGGCCCAGCGAAAATTGCGCAGCTTGAGCAGGCGCAAATCCACCACCGGGTGTTTATCGGTGAGCTCCCAGGCGATAAAAAACGCCCCGCAGATGGCCGCCACCAAGCCCAGCGCAATGATTTCGCTGGAGTGAAACCAATCGACTTCCTTGCCCCTATCGAGCATGATTTGCAAAGCGCCTACCGCCAGCACCAAGAGCGTCAAGCCCACGGTATCGATGGGGAGCTTTTGCCGCTGCGATTCACGCTTTTTGTAGATGGTCCAGGTAATAAAAGCCGCTGCAATGCCGACCGGAATATTGATGTAAAAAATCCAACCCCAGTGCGCGTTATCGGTAATCCAACCGCCCAGCAAGGGCCCCATTACCGGCGCTACCAGTGTGGTCATGGCCCACATCGCCATGGCAATGCCGGCCAGGGCTGGCGGGTAGCTCGAGAGCAGCAGGGTTTGCGCCAGCGGCATCATGGGCCCGGCGACAAAGCCCTGAAATGCACGCATGGCAATGAGCGTCGGCATATTGGGCGCCAGCCCGCAAAGCCATGAGGCCAGCACAAACAGCAAGACGCTCAAGGTAAACAAACGCACTTGCCCAAAGCGCTGCGACAGCCAGCCGGTCAGTGGTACGGCAATCGCGTTGGCCACGCCAAAGCTGGTGACCACCCAGGCGCCCTGGTTGGGGCTGACACCCAAATCGCCGGCGATCGCAGGCAGCGACACATTGGCGATAGACGAATCGAGCACGTTCATAAACGTCGCAGCGGACAGCGCTATCGTGCCCCAAACGCGGGCCGCGCCGCTCAGCGGCTCGTGGACAAGAGGTGGCGGGGCAGTGGCCATGGTGCGCTTAGGACTTGCCTGCGGGCACAGGCGCCGCTTTGCCAGCGCCCATATTGTTGGCAATCACGCGCTGAATTTCGGCAGTGGCTTGGCCGTCCAGTAGTTCATACACATCGGTTTGTACCGAAGAGGCCGCTTGTGCGCCAACGGCCAGCGATTTGCCATCTTGCGATTGCACATCCACTGTCACTTCCATCGATAGGCCAATGCGCAAGGGATGCGCGCTGACCTGTGCCGGTTCCAGCGCAATGCGCACCGGCACGCGCTGCACTACCTTAATCCAGTTACCGGTCGCGTTTTGCGCCGGTAGCAAGGAGAAGGCAGCGCCCGTGCCTGCGCCCATGCCAACGACGATACCCTGGTACTCCACTTTCTTGCCATAGACATCAGCCGTCAGTGTGGCCGGCTGGCCGATGCGTATGGTGCGCAACTGCACTTCTTTGAAGTTGGCATCGACCCAGGGCGCGCCCAGTGCCACCACCGACATCAAAGGTGTGCCCGGTGCAATGCGCTGCCCCAGTTGGACCGTGCGCTTGGCGATATAGCCATCCACCGGTGCGGGCAGGGTGGCGCGGTGCAAGGCGAGAAAGGCTTCACGCACTTTGGCAGCGGCAGCCAAGACGCTGGGGTGGTTTTGCACCTGGGTGTTATCGGTCAGCGTGCGGGCGCCTTGCAATTGGTCGCGCGCCGCAGAACTGGTCGCTTTGGCCGATGCCAATGCGTTTTGTGCCTGCGTTAGTTGCGCTTGTATATGCGAAATTTCTTCGGCTGACACCGCCCCTATGCCTACCAGCGACTGGCGCCGCGCCAGGTCATCGCCCAAGCGGTTGATTTCATTTTGCGCCTTGAGGATATCGCTGTCACGCACGGTGAGCTGCGCTTCTAGGGTGGTGTTATTGGCGTAGAGGCTACGCACCTGGCGTACCGCCTGGGCCAGATTAGCTTCTGCCAATTCCAGTGCCATTTTGGCGTCTGCAGCATCCAGTTTCACCAGCGGCTGACCGGCTTTGACAAAGTCCGTGTCATCGACCAGGATGGCGGTTACCGTACCGCCGATCTGTGGTGTGATCTGAATCACATTGCCCTGCACATAGGCGTTGTCTGTGGACTCTTGGTTGCGCCCCGCATACCAGACGTAAGCGCCATAGGCCAGACCGGCCAGTACCACCAGACTTACCATGGTCAAGGCCTTTTGCCGGCCGCTACCCCCAGGTGCGGCAGGCGCTGGGCTTGCAGTAGCGGGCGTGGCTTGCGCGGGTGCTGGGGTGTCGGCTTGGGCAGAGGGGGGGGAGGGCGTGTTGGCTTGGCTCATACAAAGTATCTCTAGAAAATTCAGGGTGTAGTTTTGGGTGCAGCGCTTGCGGTGCTGCTGGTGTTGGGGCTGCCATAGCCGCCGCCCAGTGCGCGCAACAACTGGGCTTGAACGTCTAATCCGCGGGCTTGCAATTCAATGGCTTGGCGCTGGTGCGGCACCAGTGCGCTTTGCGCATGAATCACCGCCGCGCGCGTGACCAGGCCGGCCGCGTACCGCTGTTGCGCGATTTGCAGCAAAGCCTGCGCATTGGCTTGGGCCAGTTGCTGCTCACGCTGCTGTTTGGCAATGCCTTGCAGGCTGCTCAGTTGCTCGTTCACATCGCGCACTGCTTCCAAGACCAGGGCGTTATAGCTTTCGATAGCGCCATCGCGTTCGGCCGATTTGCCCTGCAAATTGGCGCGCAGCCTGCCGGTATCAAACACGGGCAGGCGCAGCGCCGGGCCCAATCCCCATTGTTCGCTACCGGCGTGGGTGATGTTGCTCCAACCCACGCTATTGAGACCCACAAAAGCCGTTAGATTGATATTCGGATAAAACAATGTTTTGGCATAAGCCATGTCGGCACTTGCTGCCTCAACGCGCCAGCGCGCCGCCACGATGTCGGGCCTGCGGCCCAATAAATCCATGGGCACGCTGTCCAGTGGCGCGCTGGCGTGCAGCCTGCCCAGTGCATCGTCAGGCACTGCGAGGTCCAGGCTGGCCTTGCCAGTCAGCGCGGCCAGGGCATGGCGCGCCAGTGCGACCTGCTCGGCTAAGGCCTCTATCTGCTGGCGGATTTCAGCCATGCTGGTCGTGACGCTGAGGAATTCATAGTCGCTATCTAGGCCTGCGTCTTTGCGTGCTTTGCCCAAAGCATTGGCCTGCATGCGCTGCGCAAGATACTGTTGTTGCAGTGCGCGCTGCGCCTGTAAGCGCACCATCCCCAGATAGCTGCGGGTCACTTGCGTGGACAAGAGCAAGCGCGCTTGCTGCGCATCGGCAATTGCCGCTTGTGTAGCGCCAATAGCGGCGTCCAGCGCCGCACGGTTTT
The DNA here is from genome assembly GCA_040400575.1 of Rhodoferax sp. GTDB lineage: Bacteria > Pseudomonadota > Gammaproteobacteria > Burkholderiales > Burkholderiaceae_C > Allorhodoferax. The sequence goes on along the minus strand of JBBAPX010000004.1, from coordinate 167,897 downwards.
TGCCGAACACATCCCATTCATAGGACAGGTTCAACTGCAAATTGGCAGTTTGGTAAACGCCCCCTGCCAGTGGCGGCGGGTACATGCCCACCGCGCTAAAGCGTTGTTGGGTAGCGTCCAGGCTGGCGAGGGACTGCACCTTGTCATTGGCCCCCTGGGCCTGGGTCACCGCCTGGGCGCGGGCAATGCGGGCCTGTGCGGTCTTGAGCGAGGGGTGGTTTTCCAAGGCCCCTGCCACTAGTGCATCCAGGCGCGGGTCTTGGAAGCTGTGCCACCAGTTGTGATCAAAGTTTCCTTCCTTGGGCTCGGTGCCAGCGCTGCTGGAGCCCTCAGGAGCAGGGGTCGCGGCGGCCGGCAGCGGCACATCGCGCAAGCCCAGGCTTTCTGGGCGCAGCGCCTGCGACATGGGCGCGATGCCCGAAAAATCAGCGCAGGCGCTTAGCAGCAGGAAGGTGCACGCCATGGCAAGCCGGGCCGGGCGCAGCCGCTTAGCAATGGGGCGGGCCCATGGCATGGGCGACGGGTTGGAAGTAGGCACAAGTTGATGGGTCATGGTCGGGTCAATGCTGGGACTCGTTGTCGCCGGGGGGCAGCGGGCCGGACTGGGCCTGCAAGGCCTGTCCGTTGCTCAACATTTTTTGTAAAAGTGTTTTCAAGGTGGCAAATTCTTCCGCGCTCATGCCGGCTAAATGCTGATTGAGTACCTCGCTGAGCACGCCGGGCAGGGCTTGGGCGGCGCGCTGGCCGCTGTCGGTCAGGGCGATATGCACCAAGCGCCGGTCGCGCTCGGAGCGGCTGCGGCTGCACAGGCCCTTGGCCTCTAGTCGGTCCAGCATGCGGGTCATGGCACCGGCATCGAGCTGGCAATCCCGCGCGAGTTCGGCACCGGTCGAACTCTGGCCTAGATACAGTTTCATGATGGGCAGCCACTGGGCGTTGGTCAGCGCGGAACCGGCTAGCTCGGTCTCGATACTGTGCGCCAGGCTTTGCAAAATGCGCCGCATCATGTAGCCCACGCTGTCCTCGGGCTGGTAGTTGTCGGCCCGGTAAAAGGCGTGGCTGACCAAGGCGGGCGAGGCGGTATCCGAGCTTACTGTTTCGGGCGACCTAGGGTTTTCCATAAGGAGTGGATTCTAATCATTGCATAGGCAATGATTGACATGGCATGGAAACAAGCCTCAGCATGGCGCAAGGGCATTGCGCCTGTTGCGAACGGCGACAATCCGCGCTTGCGCCATTGAAAGCCTCTTTTTTGTCTACTTCTGCAAGCCCCACCGCCGCTACCCCTAGTCCCTCTTCCTCTCGCCTGGCCAGCGGTTTGACCCTGGCGGTGCTGGGTGCGGTGGCCTTTAGCGGCAAGGCCATCATCGTCAAACTGGCCTACCGCCATGGTGTCGATGCCGTCACCCTCTTGATGCTGCGCATGGCCTTGGCTTTGCCGTTTTTTATCCTGATGGCGTGGTGGGCGGGGCGTGAGCGCAATGGTGTAAAGCCCGATGCGCTGCACTGGCGCGATGGCCTGGGCATTGTCTGGTTGGGATTCACTGGCTATTACCTGGCCAGCTATTTGGACTTTGCCGGCCTGGCCTATATCAGCGCCTCGTTTGAACGTCTGATTTTGTACCTCAATCCCACGCTGGTCGTCCTGCTCGGGGCCCTTTTGTATCGGCGCGCTATCAGCCGGTACCAGTGGCTGGGACTTGCCATTAGTTACGGCGGTGTCTTGCTGGTCTTTGGCCATGAGGTGAATTTGTCGGGCGAGGGCGTGTGGCTGGGCTCGGCGCTGGTGTTTGGTAGCGCAGTGAGTTATGCCTTGTACCTTTCTTATAGCGGCGAAATGGTGCGTCGTCTGGGCGCTTTGCGCCTGGTGGGATGGGCCAGCGCGGTAGCCTGTGTTTTGTGTATTGCACAGTTTTTGGTGTTGCGGCCCGTCGCCGGTTTGTGGGATCTGGCGCCGCAGGTATGGACGCTGTCAGTTATCAATGCGTCGGCCTGCACGGTGGTGCCGGTGGTTTTGGTGATGATGGGTATTGAACGCCTAGGCGCCGGTCTGGCAGCGCAAGTGGGTATGGTTGGCCCCATGTCCACCTTGATGATGGCTGCCGTGTTTTTAGACGAGCCCTTGACCGCCTGGGTACTGGGCGGCACGGTGCTGGTGGTCGCTGGTGTGTTTGTCTGTACGCGCAGCCCGGTGGCCGCGCCTGCGCCTGCGCAATAAACGCTTAGCATCCAGCGATGCTGGCCCGGCTGCCGGGCGGATCGGGCTTGATTACATTTTTTGAACTGTGGAGTAAGGCATGGACTTAGGAATAAAAGGCCGTTGGGCTTTGGTATGCGGCGCCAGCCGCGGTTTGGGTTTTGGCTGCGCGCAAGCCCTGGTGCGCGAAGGCGTGCATGTGCTCATGGTGGCGCGCCGGGCCGATGTGCTGGCCGCTGCCGCCGCACAATTGGTCGCTGAGGATGCCGCTGCCAGCGGCGCGCAGGTCTTGCATTGTGCGGCGGACATCACCACCCCCGAAGGGCGTGCCGCTGTATTTGCCATCCGCAGCGACTTTGATATGGTGGTCACCAACGCCGGCGGCCCGCCGCCCGGCACCTTCCGTGACTGGGACCGTGATGCCTGGCTGCGCGCCCTGGACGCCAATATGCTCACGCCTATCGAACTCATCAAAGCCACCGTCGATGGCATGGCTGCACGGGGTTTTGGCCGCATCATCAACATCACCTCGGGCGCGGTGAAGGCGCCTATCGACATGCTGGGCTTGTCCAACGGCGCGCGCAGCGGCTTGACGGGTTTTGTGGCGGGGCTGGCGCGCTCCGGCATCGCCGCCCAGGGCGTGACGATCAACAACCTGTTGCCGGGCCCGTTTGACACCGACCGCTTGCAAGGCCTGTTTGCCAGCGCGGCACAAAAAACCGGTCAAAGCGTGCAAGCCCTGGCCGACACACGCCGCAAAGGCATACCGGCCCAGCGCTTTGGCACGCCAGAAGAATTCGGTGCTGCCTGCGCGTTTTTATGCAGCCCACTGGCCGGCTTTATCACCGGCCAAAACCTGTTGCTCGACGGCGGAGCTTTTGGCGGTACGTTTTAACGCGATTGTGCTGGCCGGCGCAAACCCTGTTTGTCGGCGATTGGAAACCGGGCTGACCGGCAATGCGCGAATCTAGGGCTCCGTTTTGGCCGCTGCCGTCTTGCGCGCCGACAAAACAATGCCCGCCGCAATTAGCGCGAAGGCCGCCGCGTGGAATAGCTGCGGTGATTCACCCAGAAAAATCGTGGACAGCAGCGCGGCAAACAAGGGGATGAGGTTCATAAAGAACCCGGCCACCGAGGGCCCGACCAGGGCCACCCCGGCCCCCCAAGCGCGGTAAGACAAAACCGCAGGCCCAAGCCCGATAAATGCCAGCGCCGCGGCCAATGGCCAGCCCGGTTCTAGCCGGGCATCGGTCAGCGTCCATTCCAGCGAGGCGCAGCCCAGGGCACCGACCAGGCCAAACACCGTTTGCGCCAATAAGAAAGCCGCCCAATCGGCGCGAATCGTCGCGGATTCGGTGCTCGGGTGGGCCAACATCCAGCTGTAAAACGCCCAGCCGATGGCGGCTATCAACATATACACATCGCCGGCCACCAAATGAAAGCCGATCAGAATGTCCCACTGGCCACGACACATCACCAGCACCACGCCGGCAATCGACAAGACCGCCCCCAGCAGTTGCCGCCCGGACACCGGAGTGCCAAAGAAAACGCGCCCGATGAGCAGCATCCACACCGGCGTGCTGGCGCCCACCAGCGTCACGTTCATGGCGGTGGAGGTGGTCAGCGCCAGGTACAACATGGCGTTGTAGCTGGCGATGCTCAGCGCGCCGAGCAGGGCAAAGCGCCGCCATTGCGCCCACAGCGGGCTGTCTTTGCGCAGCACCCAGCCTGCCATGGGTAGCAGCACGCAAAAGGCGATCAACCAGCGAAACAGATTGAGCGTCATCGGTGAGATCAGGTCTTGCACCATGCGGCCAATGACCGCATTACCCGCCCACAGGATGGTGGCCAGCGTGAGCAAGAGCGCCGCTTTTCCGCTCATGTGCAGGGGGGAGGGTGTGCGCATGGTTGCACTGTAACCAGTCCGGGCGCTGGGGCGAAAGCGTCTCGCCCGTCCGCAGGGATCGAAGGCGGGATAATCACCCTCTTTATCCTATTACCCCTCGCTGGAGCTCACCCATGTCCTCACCCTTGTCCCGTTCCATCCAAATCGACCAGCACGGCGGCCCCGAGCAAATGCACTTGGTGCAGATTGCCGTCGGTGAGCCCGGCCCAGGGGAAGTGCGTATCCGTCACCATGCGGTCGGCCTCAATTACATCGATGTGTATCAGCGCAGCGGTTTGTATCCCATGAATTTGCCGGTGCAACTGGGCATGGAGGCCGCTGGCATTATCGAAGCAGTGGGCGAGGGCGTGACGCACCTCAAAGTGGGCGACCGCGCTGCCTATGCCAGTCAGCCGCCCGGCGCCTATTGCGAGCGCCGGGTGATGCCTGCCAAGTGCGTATGCAAATTGCGCGATGACATCAGCTTTGAAACCGGCGCAGCCATGATGCTCAAGGGCCTGACGGTGCAATACCTGCTCAAGCGCACTTTGCCCCAAGGCGGCTTGAACGCCGGTGACTTTGTTTTGTTCCATGCCGCAGCGGGTGGCGTGGGCTTAATTGCCTGCCAATGGGCCAAAGCCCTGGGCTTGCAACTTATCGGTACCGCGGGTTCGGACGACAAATGCGCACTGGCAAAAGCCAATGGCGCGGCCCATGTCATCAACTATGCCAAGGAAGATTTTCTGGCGCGGGTCAAGGAAATTACCGGCGGCAGGGGCGTGAAAGTGGTGTATGACTCGGTAGGCAAAGACACTTGGGATAAGTCGCTTGATTGCTTGGCGCCCTTTGGCCTGATGGCCAGCTTTGGCAATGCTTCCGGTCCGGTAGCGCCTTTTTCGCCTGGCATTCTCGGACCCAAGGGGTCGGTTTACGTGACCCGTCAGACACTTTTTTCGCATATTTCCACGCGTGAAAGTACGCAGGAAATGGCCGATGATTTGATGGACATGGTGGCCAGTGGCAAAGTCCAGATCCACATCGGCCAACGCTATGCGCTGCAAGATGTGCAACAGGCGCACCGCGACCTGGAAGCGCGCAAAACAACGGGTTGCACCATCCTGACACTGTGAGCGCCAGCTCCGCCATCAGCCCCGGCCTGGCCCGGGTGCTTTGGGCGCTGATGGCGCTCACGCTGCTGGTCAACGCGGCCAGCATGCTCACGCCCATCATCAACGAGGGCGACTCGGTGCTCTACGCAGCCCTGGCCCAGCATATGCTCCAGAGCGGCGACTACCTGTCACTGGTGCTAGACGGCAAAGACTGGCTGGACAAACCGCATTTCCCGTTTTGGATGGGCGCGCTGTTTTTCAAGCTGTTTGGCATCAGCGCTGGCAGCTACATCCTGCCGGGCTTTTTGTTCCATCTGCTGGGCGGCTATTACACCTACCGTATCGCGCGCACGCTGTATGGCCGCGATGCCGCCTTGCTGGCTTTGCTGGTGTATTTGTCCACCTACCATCTGATGTATGTCACCAGCGCCTTAAAGGCCGAGGCCTTCTTGAACGGCAGCGTTATGGCCGCTTGTTATTACTGCCTGCGCCTGGATGCGACGGGCAGGGCCAAGCATATGTTCTTGGCGGCATTGTTCAGCGCCTGCGCACTGATGACCAAAGGTGTTTTCACATTGGTCACTATCGCTAGCGGCCTATTTTTTTTATGGGCTTATCAGGGACGTTTAAGCCACTTACTGCGCCTGCGCTGGTGGCTGATGCTCGGCCTGACCTTGTTGTTTATCGCGCCGGAGTTAGGCGCCTTGTACTGGCAGTTTGATATGCACCCGGAGAAAACTGTGTTTGGCCGCCAGGGCGTCTCGGGCATTCGGTTTTTCTTTTGGGATAGCCAGTTTGGCCGCTTTTTCAATTCCGGCCCCATCACCAACGATGGCGGCAACCCGTGGTACTTTGTACATGTATTCCTATGGGCTTTTTTGCCCTGGGTCGCGGCTTTTGGCGGGGCAGTATGGGCGGGATTACGGACGTTTGCGCGCTCGACCGGAGAGCATCGCGACGCCTTCGTGTATTTGTGCGCCAGCTTTTTCATAAGCTTTGCGATGTTCAGCGCAACCTCCTTTCAGTTGGACTATTACACCGTCATCGTCTACCCTTTTGCCGCGATCTTGTGCGGCCGGTTTTTACTGCGCTGTCTGGATGCGGGGCAGGGCAAGGCGGTTTGGATAGGGCAGTGGGTTTGCACGGTGTTGACGCTGGGTTTGGGTCTGGGCGTTGCGCTGCAAGTCGGAGATGCGGGCTTGCTTACCATTTTGCTGGGCGCTTGCCTGCTGGCGGCACTGGCCGTCTGGCGCTGGAGGCTTTGGCAAAGAGCCGGTGTCTTGCTGGCCTTGCCGGTACTTTCGGTCAATATTTTGTACGCCTCGCTTGAGGGTATGACCTATATCGCCCAAACACGCTACAGCGTGCCCTACAACGTTTTGCCCGTACTGGCCAGTAGCCCGGGCACTGCGGTGCTGGTCCATGGCATGGACCCCACAGTGGCTTGGGAAATCGGTCTGTACCGCCGCAGCGCGCCCAGCCTGCGTATGGAGATGATGGATGCTTCCGTTGAAAAGCCCAAAGACTATTTTTTGCTGATTAAAAGTGAAGCCCTGCCCGCAATGAGCGCATCCTTGGGCCCGCACCGCTTGGTGCATCAAGGCCAATGGGTGGACCACAAAACCGGCTTGCTGCCGCGCCAGATCAATCTGGCCAAAGGTACGGAGCCTTTGGAGTCGTTCAGCGTGTTGCGCGTGGGGCCTGCCAGCTAGGTAGCGGGCAGGGTCTGAGTCAGATCGAGCGGCTGCGCCGCACACGCAGTATCTCGTCCAGTATCAGGCAAGTAGCGCCCAGGGTGATAGCGCTGTCGGCCACGTTAAAGGCGGGGAAGTGCATGGCCATCCAATGAAAATCCAAAAAATCAACTACATAGCCGTAAAGCACGCGGTCAATAACATTACCTACTGCGCCGCCCAACACCAAGGTAATGGCAAAGCAAAACAATTTTTCACCGGTATGGCTGTTCAGCAGCCAGACCATGAACACCGCAGCCACCGAGCCTATCCCGGTAAAAAACCAACGCTGCCAGCCCGATGCGTCGGCCAAGAAGGAAAACGCGGCCCCGCTGTTGTGCGCGCGCACGATATTGAAAAACTCGGTGACCATGCGGCTATCACCCAATTGCATGCTGCCGACGATGAGTAACTTGGTGAACTGGTCTGCCAGCACAATCAAGAGCGCAATGGCCAGCCAATGGAGTAAACGCAGGCCTCCCCGATGCCGTGCCATTACGCCACCCGCCGGCTTTCGCCGTCGCCCAATAAATTGCTGACGCAGCGCCCACAAATCGTGGGGTGGGCGGCATCACTGCCGGGCGCCATGCGGGTCTCTTCCACATAGTGCCAGCAGCGTTCGCACTTGGTCGCACTGGCAGCCCGTGCCTCCACGGCCAAGGCCTCGCCTTGCAGCAGTGTGACGGTAGAACTTATGAACACATAGCGCAAGTCGGCGCCCAGGCTGTGCAGCAAGGCCAGGTCTTGCGCGTTAGCGGTGATGCGGACTGCTGCTTGCAGCGATGCGCCTACCAGCCCGGCGACACGCAGTACTTCGATTTCTTTGTTCACCGCTTCGCGGATTTCGCGGATGCGCGCCCATTTGGCGTTCAGCGCCTCGTCTGGTGCTCGCAATGGCGTGTAGGTCGCGAAAAAGATGGATTCGCGCTGACCCTCTGGCGCTTTGCCTTCAGCGACCAGGGTGGCCCAGGCCTCTTCGGCGGTGAAGCTGAGAAAAGGCGCCATCCAGCGCAGCATGGCCTGGGTAATCTGCCACAAAGCGGTTTGGGCGCTGCGCCGCGCATGCGAGTGGGCAGCGGTGGTATAGAGCCGGTCTTTAAGTACGTCCAAGTAAAACGCGCCTAAGTCTTCCGAGCAATACACCTGCAATTTGGAGACCACCGGATGGAACTCATAGCGCCCGAAATGACCGCCCTCAAACACCTGGCGTTCAGCATTCCACACGCCCGCAATATCGGCTTGCAAGCGGGCGGCACGGCTGATGGCGTAGCGGTCCACTTCCAGCATGGATGCAAAAGGCACAGCGTCCTTGCTCGGTTCAAAATCGCTGACGTTGGCGAGCAAAAACTTCAGGGTATTGCGCACGCGGCGGTAGGTGTCCACGACGCGCGCCAGGATTTTGTCGTCAATGTTCAGGTCGCCCGAATAGTCGGTAGAGGCCACCCACAGACGGATGATTTCAGCGCCCAGTTTTTGCGTCACTTCTTGCGGCGCCACGGTGTTGCCCAGGCTTTTGCTCATTTTGCGGCCCTGGCCGTCGGTGGCAAAACCGTGCGTTAATAGTCCGCGATAGGGCGCACGGCCATACAAGGCGCACCCGAGTAAAAGGGAGCTGTGGAACCAGCCGCGATGCTGGTCGTGGCCCTCTAAATACAAGTCGGCTTCGGGTCCGGTCTGGTGAAACGGCGGCCGGTCGTAAGCGTCTTTGTGGCTGCCGCGCAGCACGTGTTCAAACGTGGAGCCCGAGTCAAACCAGACCTCCAAAATGTCGGTACTCTTGCTGTACTCGTCCGACTGCGCGGTCTTGCCTTGGCCTTGGGCCGTTAGCAATTGCGCAATGTCGCTGACGTCAGCGCGGCTCCAGGCCTCAATACCGCCTTGCTCCACCATGTTCGCTGCGATATCCAGAATCTCCATGGTGTCCGGGTGCAACTCGCCGCTGTCTTTGTGCAGCAAAAAAGGTACCGGTACACCCCAGCTGCGCTGGCGCGAGATACACCAGTCAGGCCGATTAGCAATCATGTCGCGCAAACGGGTTTTGCCGTTTTCGGGGTAGAACTGGGTTTGCTCAATCGCGTCCAGCGCCAGTTGGCGCAAGGTCTTGCTTGCTTTGTCTTTGGTGAATACGCCCTCGCCTTGGTCCATGCGCACAAACCATTGTGCAGCGGCGCGGTAAATGACGGGGGTTTTGTGCCGCCAGCAATGCGGGTAGCTGTGCGTGATGCCCTGGGTGGCTATCAAGCGATTGGCGTTTTTCAGGGTTTCCAGAATGTCGGGAATCGCTTTCCAGATGTGCTGGCCGCCGAACAGCGGGAAGTCGGTGGCATAAGCGCCGTTGCCTTGCACCGGGTTCAGGATGTCGTCGTAGGCCAGACCTTGGGCCACACAGGAGTTGAAATCTTCCACCCCGTAAGCGGGCGAGGAATGCACGATACCGGTGCCGTCATCGGCGGTGGCGTAGTCGGCCAAATAGACCGGGGCGGTGCGGGCGTAGCCGGGGTCGACATGGGACAGCGGATGGTGAAAGGCGATATGGTCCAGCGCTTTGCCTTCCACAGCGGCCAGCACCGTGCCTTGCAATTGCCAGCGTTCCAGGCATTTGTCCACCAGCGACTGCGCGCACAGCATCAGGCCGCGCGGCGTGTCCACCAGGGCATAGACCAGAGCCGGGTTCAGGTTGAGTGCCTGGTTGGCCGGAATCGTCCAGGCGGTAGTGGTCCAAATGACAGCAAATGCCTCTTTGTCCAACTTGCTAAGCCCGAAGGCCTGGGCCAGTTTGTCCGGCTCGGCACATAAAAACGCCACATCCAGGGTGTCGCTTTTTTTGTCCGCGTATTCAATTTCAAACTCGGCCAAGGACGAGCCGCAGTCAAAACACCAATACACCGGTTTCAGACCCCGATAGACAAAACCGCGTTCGATCACGCGTTTGAAGGCCCGGATTTCACCGGCTTCATTGGCCGGGTCCATGGTGCGATAGGGACGTTCCCAGTCGCCCAATACGCCCAGTCGCTGAAAGTCTTCGCGCTGTTGGTCGATTTGCTCGGCGGCAAAGGCCCGGCTTTTGGCCTGCATATCGTCGCGGCTGAGCTTGCGCCCGTGCAGCTTTTCAATGGCGTTTTCGATCGGCAATCCGTGGCAGTCCCAACCGGGGATGTACTGCGCGTCAAACCCGGCCAACTGGCGGCTTTTGACGATCATGTCTTTGAGCACTTTATTGAGCGCGTGGCCGATGTGTAATTTGCCATTGGCGTACGGTGGACCGTCGTGCAGCACAAACAAGGGTTGGCCCTGGCGCGCCACACGCAGGCGCTTGTACAGGCCCGCTTCGCTCCAGGTCTTGGCCCAGGCGGGCTCGCGCTTGGGCAGGTCGCCGCGCATGGGAAAGGGCGTGTCGGGCAGGTTCAGGGTGCTGCGGTAGTCAAGGGCTTCAGTCATACAAGTCTCAGGTGCTGGCCTGTGGGGCCGTTATCGTGTGGGGTGGGCTGCGCGGGTGGGGGCGTCAGCTTGCGCTGTAGGGGAGCGCTTGGCGCGGGGCAAGGTGCGCCGGAGTGCCCTGTCAAATTCGGGCGGCGAGCCAGGCACGGGCATCGTCGCAGTCGCGCTGTATCCCTTGGGTCAGAGCGTCCAGACCGTCGTATTTGCGTTCGTCGTGTAGTTTGTGCAGCAGTTCCACACTAACAATTTTACCGTAGCCCCCGTCTTGGCCTAGGCTGGTAGGCCAGTCCAGACAATGGGTTTCGAGCAGCACGCGCCCGCCGTTCACATCATCGGGATCCAGCGAAGGGCGTACGCCCAGATTGGCCACTCCGGCGATGGGCTTGTCCGTCAGGCCATGCACCAGCACGACAAAGATGCCGCTGCTTGCGGGCGTCCAGCGCGGAAAGCGCAGGTTTAAGGTGCGAAAACCCAGCGTACGCCCCAGCTTGCGGCCATGGACAATGTGGCCGGAAATCCGGTAGGGGCGGCCCAGCAGGCGCGCTGCCTGCACCATATTTCCGTCGGCCAGGGCGGTGCGCACGGCGGAGCTGGAGACCCGCAGGCCATGCACTTCGTAGCTGTTCATGCGTGCCACGTCAAAGCCATGGACCTCGCCGGCGGCGTCGAGCATTGCGTAATCCCCGGTGCGCCGGGCGCCGAAGCGAAAGTCGTCGCCCACCAGCACATAACGTGCGCCCAGGCCTTGGACCAGCACTTTTTGCACAAAATCCTGCGGGCTTTGGCCGGCCAGGGCAGCGTTAAATGGCAGCACCACGGTCTGGTCCACGCCGCATTGGGCTAGTTCCTGCAATTTATCGCGAAAAGTGCCCACCCGGCTGGGGGCCAGCTCGGGGCGTTGCAGCTGCAGGGCGAAGTAGTCGCGCGGGTGCGGTTCGAAGGTCAGCACGCAGCTGGGTACGCCGCGCTGCTGCGCCTCGCTGCGCAAGAGCGCCAGCATGGCCTGGTGGCCGCGGTGTACGCCGTCGAAATTACCAATGGTCAGTGCGCAGGCCGGGGCAAGGCCCGGATGCTGGTAGCCGCGGAAAAATTGCATGGCTTTGAAATTTGATACTGGAGCTGGCCCCAAGAGTCGAGGGCCGGGTCGGGATGTCACCGAAACAGGGTATATTGTGACGTAGCCCCTCTCCAGCCTCAGGGCCCGCAGCGGGGTGGCCCAGTGTGACGTGGTTTTACCGGTGTCTTTGCTGATCTGGAGGAATTGCTTGAAAGTACTGAAGTTGTCGGCCCAAGGGCTTCCCCAGTCCTGGATTTCCCTTGAGCAAGCGGTCATCAATTACGCATCCGGCGAGGTGCGTTGGGAGTCTGGCGGCGAGATCGCCGTCTTTCGCGGCGGCCACAACGCGGTCACCGGTTTGCAGTCCGTCATCCGCGTCAACAGCATCATCGGCACCCGTGGCGTGCCCAATATCAACCCCTTTAATCTGCGTCCGGGCCTGACCAATAGCAAGCTATTTGTGCGCGACCGCAATGTATGCGCCTACTGCGGTGGCCGTTTTCACGAGTCGGACCTCACCCGCGAACACATCATCCCCTTTGCCCAAAACGGCGTGGACAACTGGATGAACGTGGTCACCGCCTGCCGTCCCTGCAACCACCGCAAAAGCCACCGCACCCCCGAGCAGGCGAATATGCCTCTGTTATTTGCGCCCTATGTACCCAGCCTGTGGGAAGACTTCATCCTGCGCAACCGGCGCATCCTGGCCGACCAGATGGAGTTTTTGATGTCCCATGTGCCGCGGTCTTCGCGGCTGTTGATTTAGCGCCACCGCTTTATTACTTAAAAAATTGGATGCATTTAGCCCCAGGCCACCCTACAGGCGGCACAGCAGGGGGAAATATGCACATCCGCTACCGGACCGATGCCCAAGCGCGCACTGCTGCGCATCGCTTTCGAATCAAGGCGATTGCCTTGGCGCTTGCCAGCATCTTGGCTTTCTGGCCGGGCCCCGGGCGCGCTGCAAAACAAGCCGAGTCCGAGCCAGCGCCCAGATCCAGCAAGACCGCACCGCAAGCGACGCCAAGCAGCCCGGAAACGGCGTCCGCCCAAGGCGCGCACCTGGCCCAATGGGCCACGCCCTGGGGTAAGCGCTTGGATGCGCGTGCTTTTGCGCCCAGCGAAAAGCTGGACGGCGTGCGCGCTGTGTGGGGCGGCAAAAGCCTGCGTTTTCGCAGCGGGCGCGCAATTGCCGCACCGCCATGGTTTTTGGCTGCTTTGCCAGCCCAAGCGCTGGACCAGGAGTGGCGCGCGGTGCGCTATATGGTGTTTGACGCACCTGCGATTGGCAAGACGTTCCGCCAGCGCTACCAGCGGGCGCAGGAATTGGTCGCCGCTGCGCGCCACCGCCCGTGGGCAGCTGGGTCATCTACCGCTACCGCGACCGCACGCCCCAAGGCATTCCGCGCTTTGCTAGCTTTTTGCGGGTGCGGTCAGAAGAGTAGGGCTTGTCGCCCTAAGTAACCACGCTAGCGCCACCGGCGTTACCGTGCCGCCTCCCCTAACAAGCGGGGGTGTAAATGGGACAGCCCTTGCGCTGGGCTCGCCCAATCCACTGGCGATAGTTCAAAGTGAGCCATCGGTGGCCGGCCTTGATTCCATTGCTTCGCTTCATTTGCCCGGCGCAATATTGGTGCGCCGCACCATTTTGGCGCTTCTCCAAAGCTGTCGAATATTGCAATAAAACCACAACTAACGAATTTTTGTTACATAGTTGTGAATTAAACAAATTTAAAGTAAAGTTAGGTTAAGCAACGCCAAAGTCCTTGGGTTGCCTTCGTTTTTAACCTAATAAAAAAGAGGTGCGTATGCGTAAGTTCAGTTCTTTCAAGTCAGTCGCCGGGTCGTCCCGCTCTCAGTTTTTTGCCAGAACTGTGCTTTCTGTTGCAGTGGGCTTGTTGGTTGGCTCTGCTGCTTTTGCGCAGAAGTCTGAGGGAACTATCTACGGTGATGCGAAGGCCCAAACTTCGGTTGTGGTTACCAGCTTGGAAAATGGTGTTTCCCGCACCGTCACATCAGATAGCGTGGGTGCATTTAGCATTCCTCGACTGCAACCGGGTCGCTACTCGGTCGAGTCCGGGGGTGTGAAGACCGAGGTAGAGGTCGCAATGGGTACAGGGGCCCGGGTCTCATTAGTTCCTGTATTGGGCGCCGTTTCGGTTTCAGGCTCGCGTATCAAACCTGCAATCGATTTTGATAGCGTTGAATCAAGTACCGTGTTTACCGCTAGCCAGATCAATGCGCTGCCGGTTTCGCGTTCCGTGAATGCGGTGGCCTTATTGGCGCCCGGTGTGGTGCAAGGCGATGCGGGTCTGGGAGCGGGGAATGTGCCCTCGTTTGGCGGAGCGTCTGTTGCTGAAAACGGTTACTACATTAATGGCTTTGACGTTACCAATATTCGCAACTTTTTGTCGTATGCGGACATACCTTTCGAGTCCATTGCCCAGCAGCAGATGAAGACGGGCGGCTATGGTGCTGAGTATGGTAGGTCCCTGGGCGGCGTTGTCAGCTTGTCAACCAAGCAAGGTACCAATGAGTGGCACGGCGGCGCCGCCACCTACATCACGCCTTCCTCCCTACGGTCAAAACGCCCTAACGTGAAGGACAATGAGCCTGAAGCAGCGGGCACGGGCTACTTCCTTTTCCAAGAGGCGAACAAGTCCGACACCATCACCTCTAATTTCTCCTTGGGTGGGCCGATCATCAAGGACAAATTGTTTGTGTACGGTATTCTTGAGCAGCCGTCATCGACCAGAGATACTTTCGGCCAAAACCAGAGTTCGATCTATTCTTATCGCACTCCGAACACGCTGTTCAAGATCGATTTCGTTCCTTCGGATCAGCACCGCTTCGAGCTGACAAAGATAGACAACTTCACCACAACCCGCATTTTGGATTACACCAATGCAAGTCCTTACAGCACCAACCATGATGGTGTGGCAAAGGAAAGCACCATCACCTCGGGTGGTGATGTGACTATTGCGAAGTACACCGGTTATTTGACCGATGACCTAACCGTTTCTGCGCTCTTGGGCCGGGTCAATTATCAGCAAGCAAAGTTAGCGGGCTCACGCACGGGCGGGTCAGAATGCCCGACAGTGTATATATTGCCAGGCGTTACCTATGCTGGATGCTGGGCGGAGCCCTTCCCCGGCACCGGAGGCCGGGATGCTTTGGCACCACCAACTGACTATGACAAACGGGATGCGTTTCGCTTTGATGTGGACTACAACCTAGGCAAACATACCCTGCGTGCAGGTATCGACAACCAGAAGTTTGTTTCCGCTGAAGCGGGGGGGTCTCCTTATAGCGGTGGTGGTTATTACCGAGAGTTCCAGGCCAACGGCGTCTCTGCAGTTCGTGGCGTAGTGTTGCCCGCTGGTACTTTGTACCAACGCTATCGGGTGTCTCAAAACACAAGCGGTATCTTCAGCGTGGACAACACGGCGACTTATATTGAGGACACCTGGAAAGTGTTACCCAACTTGACGCTGTATGGTGGTCTGCGCTGGGAGTCTTTCGATAACAAGAATTCAGATGGTGTCAGCTTTGTGAAGAAAGAAAACCTGCTTGCGCCGCGCACGGGCTTTTCTTTTGATCCGTTTAGCGATGGTGATGTCAAGGTCTACGGTAATGCGGGCCGGTATTTCATTCCGGTCGCGTCAAACACCAACATCCGTGCAACGCGGGGCGAGCTCACTTCAGAGGCTTTCTACACGTACTCAGGGCGTGACCCTGTAACCGCGAAGCCTTTAAATCTGGTACAAATTGGCACCACAGTTTTCAATAGTGATGGATCCTTGGCGCTGCCGGCTACGATTGCCGACATCAACCTGCAGCCGATGTCCCAAGATGAGTTCATCATCGGATTTCAAAAGGCTATTTCTAAAGGTTTAACTGCGGGTATCAAGTACACCCATCGCCAGCTCAACAATGGAATGGACGACTGGTGTGACCCCGAGGCCGCAGAGCGTTGGATGAAGGCCAATGGTTACGCCAGTTTTGACTACCACACCATGGCGGGATGCCAATTGATTAATCCCGGACGCGACGTCAGTTTGATGATGGACGCTCGCAATGACGGAAAGTTGGTGCCGATTACGATTCCTGCGGCCGCTATCGGAATGCCGGTGCTCAAACGTGAGTACGATGCAGTGGAACTGTCTATAGAAAAACAGTTTGACGGCAAATGGGGTGGCACGGCTTCTTACACCTGGTCGCGTAGCTATGGAAACGCAGAGGGCTATGTGAATTCGACGATCAACCAAGAAGATGCCGGGGTGACGCAAGACTTTGACAAAGCCGCGTTTACCGATGGCTCAACAGGTTTCCTCCCGAACGACCGCACCCATGCCATCAAGCTGTATGGAACCATGGCGATTGACCAGAATTTCCGTATTGGCGCCAACCTCAACATGACCTCTGGACGGCCAAAGTCGCGCATCGGCTTCGCGCCAAGTACGACACCTGGCGTACTCGGTTATACGAGTGCTTCCACTTATTACTACCTCGACCAAAACGGAAGAACTGTTTTGGGTGAACGTGGTAACGATGGTCGTACGTCATGGACAACGCAGTTGGACCTCCAAGCGGCCTACACCCAGAAAATCGACACCACCAACACGCTGACCTTGCAGGTGGACGTGTTCAATGTGTTCGATGCCAACCAAGCGACCGAAACTTATGAAATTAATGACTTCAGCCGGGGCACTACCACCGTTGGCTCGGTGGGCCGTTTGAACGCAAACTACGGACAACCCACCTCCTTCCAACCCCCACGGTCGGTTCGCTTTTCCTTGCGTTACGATTTTTGAGTTGGGCTCTTTTCAGCACGCAAAAGACTGCTAAGCAATCTGCACCCCAGTTCTTGGATATCTGTCCAAGGGCTGGGGTGTTCGGCTTCTATGCGTGCCTTTTTAAGTGCTCCAGGTCTAAAGCGCTTGCTTGGGGCTACTTTCGTAATTCCGCGCTACAGTGACGCCCATGAAATTATTTGAATCATTGGCACCCGTGCCGCGTTGGTCTGCAAGCTTATTTTGTTTTTGCATCTGTCTGGTCTCGGTTCAGGCCCAGGATGTTGGGACTAACCAAGAGGGTGGCCCCGCCCCCGGCGCCAAGCTCGATCGCGTGGAAATCAGCACCCGCCAAACCGATACCGAACTGCGCCGACGCGCCAGTACCGCGAAGCAAGTCTATGGCCGCGAAGAGTTAGACAAGTTTGGTGACACCAATGTGGCCGATGTCCTGCAGCGCCTACCTGGCGTCAGCATGCAAGGGAATGCACCGCGCTTGCGCGGCTTGGGTGCTGGGTATACCCAGATTTTGATTAACGGTGACCCGGCACCGCCGGGCTTTGCGCTAGACCAACTGGACCCTGCGCTGGTAGAGCGCATAGAAGTGAGCAAAGGCCCTACCGCCACCCAAAGCGCGCAAGCGGTAGCCGGCACCATCAATGTTATTTTGAAAGATGCACCCAAGCGCTCGCAACGCGATCTGCGCTTGGGTAGTGCATACCGTTTCGAGAAGCCGACCTTCTCAGCTAATCTCACCCTTGGCGAAAAATGGGGCGATTTGTCAATCCTCGTTCCGGTTTCCACATTTCAGTGGCGAGGCCAGATCGACAGTGAAATTCATAGGAAAACTTTTACGGGCAATAGCATTGCCACCGACGCGGTTCAAAAAGGGGACAACCGATTCCAAGGCCAAGGCATCAACCTAGGCCCGGTGCTGACTTGGCGTATCAGCGACGATGAAACCCTCAACTGGCAGTCCTTTGTGCAAAGCGGCGCCTGGAACGGCACCACAGGCTATACCAGCCAGGTACTGGCGGGTGCACCCGCCTTGGATGGCGATAGCAGCAATGAAGGCGGCTGGGAATTAGTCCGCAGCCGCTTGCAGTGGGTCAACAATTTTTCTGCAGAGGACCGGCTGGAACTCAAAGCGGGCATTCAGGCTTCGCGAGGTCGCTCCGACAACCAAATTCACAGCGCGGGAAGCTTGCAGCAACGTACCCTGGGCGATAACCGCGAGGCCTCGCTCACCCAGGCCGGCAATTACACGCGGCTGATTAACGAGGCGCACAGCCTGGCGTTGGGATGGGACTTGGAACTGCGAGAGCGCGAAGAAAAGCGCGATGCCAGTGTGCAAGGTGTGGCTTTGATTAGTAGCCTGCAAGGCCAGGCGTTTTCCGCGCAAGTGCAAAAAACCGCGCTCTTTGTACAAGATGAATGGCAAATATCGCCGCAATGGTCGGCCACCTTGGGCTTGCGTAGTGAGCGGATCGCCACCCAAAGCACTGGCCTAGACGTAGACCTGCGCAATACCAGCGCCGTGCTCACGCCCATGCTGCACTTAGCCTATAAATTGGACGCGGCGGGTAAAGACCTGGTGCGCGCCAGCCTGACGCGCAGCTACAAAGCGCCAGACATCAATGCTTTGCTCGCGCGGCCTACGCCCAATAGCTTGTATGCCGACCTAAGCCAAAGCAATACCGCGCTGGCTGCGGACAGTGCGGGCAACCCTGCGCTGCGGCCCGAACTGGCCACTGGGCTGGATATGGCCTATGAAAAATACCTGGCCAGTGGCGGCCTTTTCAGTGTGGGCATTTTTTACCGCGAGATCAGTGATTTGGTGCGTGGCGTCACCAGCTTGCAAACAAACCCCGACTACGCCACGGCGCCGCGCTGGGTATCGCAAGCGCGCAATTTTTCATCGGGCCGGGCGGCGGGCTTGGAGTTGGAACTCAAAGGGCGCGCCGGCGAATTGCTGCCTGCGGTGTTTGACACCAAGTTGCCTTTGAGTCTGCGCGCTGCGCTGAACTACTACCGTTCGGAAGTGGACACCCTGCCTGGACCAGACAATCGCCTGGACGGGCAGCAGCCCTGGTCTAGTAGTTTCGGTATGGACTACCGTTTCAGCACCCTGCCCCTGACCATGGGCGGCAATTTTGCATTCACGCCGGATTTTGTGACTCGCCAAAGCCTCAGCCAAACCCTAGACCAAGGGCGTAGCCGCAGCGTCGATATGTTTGCACGTTGGATCATGCGGGAAAACGTCTCCATGCGCCTGGCACTGAGCAACATCGCGCCACTGGCCAATGAATCGCTCAGCAGCAACAGCAATGGCGCCAGTGTGTACAACTCCCGGTTGGCGCGCACGGGCATTAACTTCAGTACGGAAATTAAGCTTTAAGCGCTTAGGCTCATCCCCTGATGCCGCAGCAGCGCGTCCATGCTGGGCTCGCGGCCGCGAAAGGCTTTGAATGATTCCATGGCCGGGCGGCTGCCGCCGGCTTCCAAGATGGCGTGCAGGTATTTTTTGCCGGTAGCAGGGTCGGGCGTACCCTCGGCATCGGCGCTTTCTTCAAAAGCGGCATAGGCGTCGGCGCTGAGCACTTCGGCCCATTTGTAGCTGTAGTAACCGGCGGCATAACCGCCGGCAAAAATATGGCTAAAGGTGTGCACCGAGCGGTTGAATTCCGGGCTGGACAGCACGGCCACTTCGGCGCGCACTTGGCGCAACAAGTCCATGACATCGGCCGTCGGATCGTGCGCGCTGTGCAGCAGCATGTCGAACAAGGCGAATTCAATTTGCCGCAGCGTTTGCATGCCGCTTTGGAAATTGCGTGCGGCCAGCATTTTGTCGAACAAGGTGCGCGGCAGGGGCTGGCCGCTGTCCACGTGGGCGGTCATGTGGCGGATGACATTCCATTCCCAGCAAAAGTTTTCCATGAATTGACTTGGCAGTTCTACGGCGTCCCATTCGACGCCGCTGATGCCGGCTACGTCGCGCTCGCTCACTTGCGTGAGCAAATGGTGCAGGCCGTGGCCGCATTCGTGGAACAAGGTGATCACATCGTCATGGGTGAGCAAGGCGGGTTTTTCCACGCCATCGACCTCGGTACCCAGTGCGAAATTGCACACCAAGTGGGCCACCGGCGTTTGCAGTTGGCCAGTATCGGGTCGCAACCAGCGGCCCAGCACGCCGTCCATCCAGGCGCCGCCGCGTTTGCCGCTGCGCGCACTGGGGTCCAGGTAAAACTGGCCGATCAAGGCGCCATGGCGTTCGATGCGAAAAAACTTTACTTCCGGGTGCCACACCGGCGCGCTGTCAGCGTTGATGCTGACGTCAAACAAGGTCTCGACGATTTTGAACAAACCGGCCAGCACTTTGGGCGCGGTGAAGTACTGCTTCACTTCTTGTTCGCTAAAGGCGTAGCGCGCTTCTTTGAGCTTCTCGCCGATATAGGGCCAGTCCCAGGCCTGCGGGTCTTGCAGGTGCAGATGTTCGGTGGCAAAAGCGCGCAACTCGGCCACGTCTTTTTCTGCAAAGGGGCGGGCCTTGGTGCCCAGGTCGCGCAAAAATCGGATCACGGTGTCGGGCGAGTCAGCCATTTTGGGCGCAACGGACAGGGCCGCGAAGTTGGCAAATCCCAGCAAGGCCGCTTCCTCTTTGCGCAGTGCCAGTATTTCTTGCATGGTGGCGCTGTTGTCAAACTGGTGCATGTCCGGCGGCGCCTGGGTGGAGGCACGCGTGACGTAGGCGCGGTACAGAACTTGGCGCAAGGCGCTGCTGTGCGCAAACTGCATCACCGGCAGGTAGCAGGGCATTTTGAGCGTGAGTTTGTAGCCTTCTTTACCTTCGGTTTGCGCTGCCGTACGGGCGGTGTCCAGCACATCGGCAGGCACACCGTCGACTTCTGTACCGTTTGCGTAGTAGCTAAAGGCATCCGTCGCATCGAGCGCGTTTTCACTGAACTTTTGGCTCAGCTCGGCCAGGCGTTCCTGTATCTGGGCAAAGCGTTCGCGTGCGCTACCTGTCAGTTCTGCGCCGCCCAACACGAAGTTGCGCATCGCGTTTTTGTGCGCCTGTTGTTGCTCAGTATTGAGGCTAGCCACGTCCATGGCCTTGTACTTGGCATAGAGTTTTTCATCCGCACCCAGGTGGGTAAAAAAATCGGTGACTTTGGGCAGGGCCGCGTTGTAGGCCGCACGCAGTTCCGGACTGTCATTCACGCTGTTGAGGTGACTGACTGCGCCCCAGGCTACGCCGAGGTTTTCTACCGCCACGTCCAAAGTGGCCGATAGTGCTAGCCATTGCGCGGGGAAGGTAGGGGCGGTCACGGTAGCTAGCGCCTTTTGCGACTGCGCCAGCAAGGCCTCGATCGCGGGATCCACATGCTCGGGCGCGATGGCGTCAAAGCGGGGCAGCTTGTCGGTACTGAGTAAGGGGTTGTTGTTCATACCAAGCGCTCCGCAGATTCCAGGGTATTGACCAGCAGCATGGTGATGGTCATGGGTCCAACGCCGCCAGGCACCGGGGTAATGTGACCGGCCACTTCGCGCACGCCGGCGTAGTCCACATCGCCACACAGCTTGCCCTCTGCGTTGCGGTTCATGCCCACGTCAATCACCACCGCGCCGGGTTTGACCATATCGGCGGTCAGCACATTGACTTTGCCCACCGCCGCCACAATGACATCGGCTTGCAGCGTCATGGCTTTGAGGTCTTTGGTGCCGCTGTGGCAAATCGTGACCGTGGCATTTTTTTGCAGCAGCAGCATGGCCATGGGCTTGCCCACGATATTGCTGCGGCCAATCACCACCGCATGTTTGCCGCGCAAGTCGTAGCCAATAGATTCGAGCATCTTCATGCAGCCATAAGGCGTGCAGGGCAGAAAGCCGGGCTGGCCGACCATCAAAGCACCGGCGCTGGCGATGTGAAAACCATCGACATCTTTTTCGGGCGCAATAGCTTCGATGACCTTGTTGGCGTCAATATGTTGGGGCACTGGCAATTGCACCAGGATGCCGTGGATGGCGGGGTCTTTGTTGAGCGCATCAATGCGCGCCAGCAAGGCCGCTTCGGTCATGTCCGCGTCATAGCGTTCCAGCACCGAGTGCAGGCCTGCATCGGCGCAGGCCTTGACCTTGTTGCGCACATAGACCTGCGAAGCTTGGTTCTCGCCAACCAGCAGCACCGCCAGGCCGGGCGTAATGCCGCGCGCTTTGAGCGCATCGGAGCGGCGCATCACGTCGGCGCGTAATTGGGCAGACAGCGCATTGCCGTCGATGATGGAAGCGGTGTGGGGTATGGTCATGGATGAGATCTTGGGGATAGGTAGGAATTCAAATTTTTCAGATAATAGGCAGCGATTAGACGCCGCAAGCGGGCCCGGGCCATCGTAGGTCTGCGACGCAAGCGCGCATAAACGCGACCTAGGCCTTGGGGTTGGTCTGGCCCAGGGCGATCTTCAGCAGATCGGCCACCGTGTTGGCACTGAGCTTTTCCATGATGTTGGCGCGGTGCGCCTCCACCGTCTTGATGCTGATGCCCAGGTCATCGGCAATTTGTTTGTTGAGGCGGCCAGCCACGATGCGTTCCAATACCTGCGACTCGCGCATGGTGAGTTTGGACAGTAAAGAGTCCCTGCTGGCGGCTAGTTGGGAGTCGGCAAACGAATCCTTGGCATGGTCCAGCATTTGCTCTACCAAGCGCACCAGGTCGGCTTCTTTGAAGGGCTTTTGGATAAAGTCCATGGCGCCTTTTTTCATGGTGTCCACCGCCATGGGAACATCGCCGTGGCCGGTAATAAACACAATGGGTAGGGGCGAGCGAATTTCAATCAAGCGGGCTTGCAGTTCCAGCCCGGTCATGCCACCCATGCGGATATCGACCAGCAGGCAGGCCACTTCACGGGCGTCGTAGCGGCTGAGAAAGGATTCGGCGGAATCAAAGCATCGGACCCGGTAGCCCTTGCCTTCCAACAACCATTGCACAGAGTCGCGTACCGCCTCGTCGTCATCGATGACATACACAGTACCTTTTTTCGGGAGCAAACTATTGGAAGATTCCTGCATGTATTTTCTCGCTTGATGCAAACTTCTTTTCTTCTCTTACCGTTCTAGCCCAAGGGCAGCCAGAAGGTGAACTTGCAGCCGATAACCGCACCGTGATTGTAGAGGTTCTCGGCTGTCAGACGCCCACGGTGCGACTCGACGATAGAGCGGCACAGGCTCAGGCCGATGCCCATGCCCTCGGCCTTGGTGGAGAAAAAGGCCTCATACAGGCGCGGCATGACATCGGCCGCAATGCCGTTGCCGCTGTCCTGCACCGAAAACTCCACGCATTTTTTTCCTTCAAAGATGGCAGCACTGACGCGAAGCTCCACGCTGCGCTCGGGGCTGGGCCGGCGTGCCGCGTCAATGGATTCGGCCGCGTTGCGCAGCAGATTGACTAGCACTTGTTCGATCAGTATGCGGTCCACCAGCAATGGCTGCAGGCGGCTGGCCACATGGCATAGGAGGCGCACGTTGAAACGCCGCAGTTCGATTTCGGCCAACTCCAGCGACTCGGCCACCATGGGCTCGACCGCGACCAGCATGCGATTGGGCTCGCTGCGCTTCACAAAGCTGCGTATGCGTTGAATGATCTGTCCTGCGCGTTGTGCCTGCTTGGCGGTTTTGTCGAGCGCGCCGAGTAACTCCTCTTGCGTGATTTGTTGGTCCTTGATGCGCGAGACCATGCCATTGCAATAGTTGTTGATGGCGGTGAGCGGCTGGTTGAGCTCATGGGCTACGCTGGAGGCCATCTCACCCATGGTGATCATGCGGTTGGCGCTTTGCGCGCGTTCGGCCTGGCTCGCGGCTTGCTCTTCGGCTAAGCGGCGGCTGCTGATGTCGGTGGCAATAACCATTTGCGCTAGGCGCCCGTCAACCCAGCTCAGGTAGCGGGTGCGCACTTCCAGCCACTTGCCGAGGGCGCCGATGAAAATCTCCGCGCTTTCGGCATCCACTTCCGCCAAGGTGTTCATTGGTAAACCGGCGAACAAGTCGACGTCATCGCCCATGTCATGGTTGGTGCGTGCCTGCGGCACGCCGGCCTCGGCCACCAATTGCAAATGCCCGCCTGCGGCGGTACCAAACCACTGGCGGTAGAGCTTGTTGGCAAACACGAGTTCGTCACTTCCCAGGGGTGCTACCGAGATCGACGCGTCCAGCGCCTCCAGCACGGTGGTGAAGCGTTGGTGGGACGCAGACAACTGTTCGCGTACCCGATTGGGTTCGGTGATATCGGTCATCGAGGTGACCCAGCCGGTTTGCGTTCCCATGGCGTCGATCAGCGGCGCGACATACATGCGCGCATCAAACAAGGTGCCATCGCGCCGCTTGACGCGTACCTGGATGCCGCCTTGGCTGGTCTTGCCTGACAGCTCCAGGCCCAGCAGTGCTGAGAGCTCTTCGCGGTCGCTCTCAGGCCAGTAAGGAAAGGGCGCCGTGCGGCCCACCAGTTCGGACTCGCTCCAGCCGGTCATCATGCAAAAAGCGGCATTGACGTAGGTAATGCGCCCTTGTAAGTCCATGGCACGCATGCCGGTGAGCATGGAGTTTTCCATGGCGCGACGGAAATTGGTCTCCGACAGCAAGGCCTGCTGCGCCTGCAGGCGCTTGCGGCTGTGACGCCAGTTGGCAATCAGCATCCAGGCGGTCATCACGCTCAGGGCGCTGACCAGCCAGAACAAGCCGGTGCCAATCACCCCCATGGAGGCGCGGTAGGCCTCGGCGCGCACCAGCAGGTCCGAGCCCACCGGCGAGACCGCCATGCTGTAGCTGCCGGGCTTGCGCGTCCAAGGTAGGATTTGGCTGACCGGTTTTTTCAGGGGTAGGGCCACACCCGCCAGCACCACACCTTTGGCATCCAGCAGCGAAATGCCGTAGCGGGCGGCAATTTCGTTGGGGATGCCGTAGCGGTACAGGCCGTCGATAGACAGCTCGGCCAAGATGACCCCCGCTGGCTGACCTTTCTCCACCAGCGGGATGTAGAGCTGTAACAGAGGTGCCGCCGCGTCGGTTTTGGACGGCATCAAATAGACTACTTGGCGCTGTGCAGTGGCCCATTTGAAGGCGTAGTCGCCTTCGGCATTCAGGGGGGCGGTGTTGCTGCCGTAGGCCGGGTAGCTCCAGTTCAAGGTGGCGCCACCGCTGGCGCGCAAACGCTTTTGCGCATCCAGCCAGGCCGCGCCATGCACCTCGGGGTATTGGTTGAGCAGGGCAATCACGCGCAGGCGGAAAGCCCGGGCGTCCAGTTCTTGGCGCCCCAACTCACGGCCTAGCGCACCAAATTGTTCCTGCCGTTCCAGTAGGCGTAAGCGCAGTTGTTGCTGGGTGTATTCGACATCCCGGCGCACGCCTTCTTGCTCGCGGTCGGCCTCTTCTATTTGCAGGTATAGCAGCGCCGAAACAATGGCCGCCATAAACAACAACACCGCCGCCAGCGGCGCCAGCATAGCCACCCGGTCCTGGCGCTGCGGCGAGAGCCGACGCCACCAGCGCCTGGCCCGCTTGACCGTGGAAAGCTCCGGGTCGGCGTGCAGCAAATAGGTGTCAGCATGGTGCATCGGGCGAGTGTAGAGCCCACTACGAAGCCCAAGACCTCTGCCAACTAAATTTCACATAATAAAATAGAAAAGCATTATTTGAAATTTAGTGGCTTTTGTGCGAGAATTTTCTTCCTGTACGCTACGAGCACCACACCAGCAGGAGACGCCATGACAAGCACCGCGCAAAACAACGCTACGTCCTTACCTTTGGGTATCGGCGGTGACATCGATAACCAAGAAACGCGGGAGTGGATGGACGCCTTGTCGGCCGTCATCGAGGCCGAAGGCCCCGAACGCGCCCACTTCCTTTTAGAGCAACTGCTGGAACATGCGCGCCAAAAAAGCATAGACATGCCTTTCTCGGCCACCACCGGCTATGTCAACACGATTGAGCCCGACCACGAAGAACGCGCGCCGGGCAATCTAGAGATCGAAGAGCGCCTGCGCGCCTATATGCGCTGGAATGCCATGGCCATGGTCGTGAAGGCCAACCGCCACGACCCGGCAGATGGCGGCGATCTGGGCGGCCACATCGGTTCCTTTGCCTCGCTAGCCAGTTTGTTTGGCGCGGGCTTTAACCATTTTTGGCATGCCGAAAGCGAGAACCATGGCGGCGACTGTTTGTTTATCCAAGGCCACGTAGCGCCCGGCGTGTATGCCCGCGCTTACCTGGAAGGGCGATTGAGCGAAGAGCAGTTGCTCAATTTCCGCCAAGAGGTCGATGGCAAGGGTTTATCGAGCTACCCGCATCCCAAGCTAATGCCTGAGTTTTGGCAATTCCCCACGGTGTCTATGGGTCTGGGCCCGCTGATGGCGATTTACCAGGCCCGCTTTTTGAAGTACCTGCACGCACGCGGCATTGCCAATACCGAAAACCGCAAAGTCTGGGTGTTCTGCGGCGATGGCGAAATGGACGAGGTCGAGTCTCTGGGCGCTATTGGTCTGGCCGCGCGCGAGAAGCTGGATAACCTGATCTTCGTCATCAACTGCAATTTGCAGCGCCTGGACGGCCCGGTGCGTGGCAACGGAAAAATTATCCAGGAACTCGAAGGCGAATTTAGGGGTTCGGGTTGGAATGTGATCAAGCTGATTTGGGGTAGCAGCTGGGACCCGCTATTGGCGCGCGACAAAGACGGCGCGTTGCGCAAAATCATGATGGACACAGTCGATGGCGACTACCAGGCCATGAAGGCCAACGATGGCGCTTATGTACGCAAACACTTTTTCGGTAAAGACCCGCGCACCGCCAAGATGGTGGAGCACATGAGCGATGAAGAGATTTTTGAATTGCGCCGTGGTGGCCACGACTCCAAAAAAGTCTATGCCGCGTACCACCAAGCGGTCAACCACAAAGGGCAGCCCTCCGTACTTTTGATTAAAACGGTCAAAGGTTTTGGTATGGGCAAAAGCGGCGAGGGGAAGAACAATGTGCACCAGACCAAAAAGCTGACGGATGAGGACATCAAGGCCTTTCGCGACCGCTTCAATATCCCGATTCCCGATAGCGAGCTGGCCAAAATCCCGTTTTACAAACCGGCCGAAGATACGCCCGAGATGCGCTATTTGCATGAGCGGCGCAAGGCCTTGGGTGGCTATTTGCCGCACCGCCGCATCAAAGCGGACGAGCAATTTACCGTGCCCTCATTGGACACCTTCAAAGCCGTTATCGAGCCCACGGTGGAAGGCCGGGAGATTTCCACCACCCAGGCCTATGTGCGTTTCCTCACGACCCTGCTGCGTGATAAAGCCATAGGCCCGCGCGTAGTGCCCATTTTGGTGGACGAGGCGCGCACTTTTGGTATGGAAGGCTTGTTCCGCCAGATCGGCATTTACAACCCGGACGGTCAGCAATACACCCCGGTCGATAAAGACCAGGTGATGTATTACAAAGAAGACAAGCAAGGCCAGATTCTGCAAGAAGGCATTAACGAGGCGGGCGGCATGAGTAGCTGGATTGCGGCAGCGACCAGCTACAGCACCAGCAACCGCATCATGATTCCGTTTTATGTGTATTACTCGATGTTCGGCTTTCAGCGCATTGGCGACCTGGCCTGGGCTGCGGGCGATATGCAAGCACGCGGCTTTTTGCTGGGCGGCACTTCGGGCCGCACCACACTCAACGGCGAAGGCTTGCAGCACGAAGATGGTCACAGCCACATCCTGGCGGGCACCATACCCAATTGCCTTAGCTACGACCCTACGTTTGCGCACGAGGTGGCCGTCATCATGCACCATGGCTTAAAGCGTATGGTGGAGAAGCAGGACAATGTTTTTTACTACATCACCTTGCTCAACGAAAACTACGCCATGCCCGGCCTGACCGCAGGCACCGAAGCCCAAATCATTAAGGGCATGTATTTGTGTAAACCCGGCGCTAGCGAAACCAAGGCCAACCAGGGCGCTTCGCGTGTGCAATTGCTGGGCTCGGGCACGATCTTGCGCGAGTCGATTGCGGCACAAGCGCTGCTGGCGCAAGATTGGGGCGTGCAAGCGGACGTCTGGAGCTGCCCTAGCTTTAACGAACTGACCCGCGAAGGCCAGGACTGCGAACGCTTCAATATGCTGCATCCGCTGCAAACCGCGCGCGTGTCTTTTGTCAGCCAGCAACTTGAAGGCCACAGCGGCCCGGTGGTCGCTGCCACCGACTATATGAAGGCCTATGCCGAACAGATTCGCCCCTTCATCCCCAAAGGGCGTGCCTTCAAAGTGCTAGGCACCGACGGTTTTGGCCGCAGCGACTTTCGCAGCAAGCTGCGCGAGCACTTTGAGGTGAACCGCCATTACATCGTGCTGGCCGCTCTAAAGGCTTTGCAGGAAGAAGGCGCTGTCACTGCCGACACGGTTGCGCAGGCGATTGCCAAGTACGGCATCAAAGCCGACAAGATCAACCCGCTGCACGCCTAAACCCTCGGGAGACACACCATGGCAAATATTGAAATCCAGGTTCCCGATATTGGCGACTTTGACGAAGTCACCGTGATTGAATTGCTGGTCAAAGTGGGCGATACCATCAAGGCCGAGCAAAGTCTGATTACGGTGGAAAGTGACAAGGCCTCGATGGAAATTCCCTCGGCAGCCGCTGGCGTGGTGACTGCGATCAAGGTCGCTTTGGGCGACAAGGTCAAGCAAGGCTCGCTGGTGGTGATGTTGGAAGTTGCCTCAGGTGCAGCTGCACCAGCAACGCAAGCGCCAGCGCCAAGCACACCTTTAGCGTCTGCACCGACCCCTGCATCAGCGCCTATGCCTGCCGTGCTGGCGGCTGCGGTGCCTGCTGCACCAGCGACCGGCGGCTCTGCAGCAGAACCGGTAGCGGCACCCGCAGCGATCGGAACACCCGCGCATGTGCCCGGCACCCTGACGCCCGGCTTGCCGCATGCATCGCCCTCGGTACGCAAGTTTGCGCGCGAGTTGGGCGTGCCTATCGAAGAAGTCAAAGGCAGTGGTCTTAAAGGGCGCATTACGCAGGACGATGTACAGACATTTACCAAAGCCGTGATGGCCGGTGCCACGCAGACCAAAGCGCAGGCCGCCAAGGCACCAGCAGCGTCCGGCGGCGACGGCGCTGCGCTGGGGCTCATCCCCTGGCCCAAAGTGGACTTCGCCAAGTTCGGCCCGATCGAGCGCAAAGAGATGGGCCGCATCAAGAAGATCAGTGGCGCCAATTTACTGCGCAATGCCATCATGATTCCGGCAGTCACCAACCATGACGATGCCGATATCACCGAGCTGGAAGCCTTCCGTGTCTCGACCAACAAAGAGAACGAAAAGTCAGGTGTCAAGGTCACCATGCTGGCGTTCTTGATCAAGGCCTGTGTGGCCGCGCTGAAAAAGTTTCCCGACTTCAACAGCAGCCTGGACGGCGACGCACTGGTCTACAAAAACTATTGGCACATCGGCTTTGCGGCGGACACGCCCAATGGCCTGATGGTGCCAGTGCTGAAAGACGCAGACCAAAAAGGCGTGCTGCAAATCAGCCAGGAAATGGGTGAGCTGGCCAAGAAGGCGCGCGAAGGCAAATTGAGCCCGGCGGAAATGACGGGCGCAACTTTCACTATCTCTAGCCTGGGCGGTATCGGCGGGCGTTATTTCACGCCCATCATCAACGCGCCCGAAGTGGCGATTCTGGGTGTGTGCAAAAGCCAGATGGAGCCGGTGTGGAACGGCAAAGAGTTTGTGCCGCGCTTGATGCTGCCCTTGTCCTTGACCTGGGACCACCGCGTCATCGACGGTGCCTCTGCAGCGCGCTTTAACGCCTATCTGGGCCAAATCCTTGGCGACTTCCGTCGCGTGCTCCTTTAAACCTTTTCGGGACCGGGTGCTGCCCAGGGCAGCGCTGGTCTCAACCGATTGAGAACGATATGGCACACATCCAAATCCTGGTCCCGGACATTGGCGATTTTGACGAAGTCACCGTCATCGAAATTTTGGTCAAACCCGGCGATACCGTGACGCCTGAGCAAAGCCTGATCACCGTGGAGTCTGACAAAGCCTCCATGGAAATCCCCTCTAGCCACGGCGGGGTGGTGAAAGAACTCAAGGTGCAGCTCGGTGACAAGGTCAAGCAAGGTTCCCTCGTGCTGGAGCTCGAAGGCGCGGGTGCTATTGCACCTGCGGCAGCTGCGGTTTCTACAGCTTCAGCCCCATCAGCGCATCCGGCACCCGCCTCAACGCCTGTGGCTGCGGCACCGGTACTTGCTTCTTCTGCAGCCACTGCCCCAGCAGCCTCTAGCTTTGCGGGCGCGGCTGACATCGAATGCGACCTGCTGGTGCTGGGCTCTGGCCCCGGCGGTTACAGCGCTGCCTTCCGCGCCGCTGACCTGGGCCTGAAAGTGGTCATGGTAGAACGCTACGCCGACCTGGGCGGTGTCTGCCTGAACGTGGGTTGCATTCCTTCCAAAGCCTTGCTGCACGTGGCCGCGGTGATGGACGAGGTCAGCCACATGGCCGACTTGGGCGTGAGTTTTGGCGCGCCGCAGCTCGACATCGACAAGCTGCGCGCGCACAAAGACAAAGTGGTGGGCAAGCTGGTGGGCGGCGTGGGCAGCATGGCCAAAATGCGCAAGGTCACCGTGCTGCGCGGCCACGGCACTTTTGTGGGCAGCCACCATTTGCAAGTGGAAGAAACCACCGGCACGGCGCAAGAAAAAACCGGTGCCAAAAAAGTGGTGGCCTTCAAAAACGCCATCATCGCCGCCGGCAGCCAAGCGGTGCGACTGCCCTTCATGCCCAATGACCCGCGCGTGGTGGACTCCACCGGGGCGCTGCTGCTCAAAGAAGTGCCCAAAAAAATGCTCATCGTCGGCGGCGGCATCATCGGCCTGGAAATGGGCACCGTCTACAGCACGCTTGGCGCACGCCTGGACGTGGTGGAAATGATGGACGGCCTGATGCAAGGCGCAGACCGCGACCTGGTCAAGGTCTGGCAAAAGATGAACGCGCCGCGCTTTGACAACATCTGGCTCAAAACCAAAACCGTGGGCGCGCAAGCCACCCCTGAGGGCATCAAGGTGCAGTTTGAAGGGCTGGACGGCACCAAAACCGAAGGCGTGTACGACATGGTCTTGCAAGCCGTGGGCCGCACGCCCAACGGCAAAAAAATCGCCGCCGACCAAGCCGGTGTCGCCGTGACGGACCGTGGCTTCATCAACGTCGACATCCAGATGCGCACCAACGTGCCGCACATCTTTGCCATCGGCGACATCGTGGGCCAGCCCATGCTGGCGCACAAGGCGGTGCACGAAGCCCACGTAGCCGCTGAAGGGATTGCCGGTGAACTGCAAGGCAACAAAGAACTGGCCGCCAGCGCCTTCAACGCCCGCGTCATCCCCAGCGTGGCCTACACCGACCCTGAAGTAGCGTGGGTCGGCTTGACCGAAGACCAGGCCAAAGCGCAAGGCATCAAGATCAAAAAAGGCCTGTTCCCCTGGGCCGCCTCAGGCCGCGCCACGGCCAACGGCCGCACCGAAGGCTTCACCAAACTCTTGTTCGACGACAGCCCCGAAGCGCATGGCCACGGTAAGATCCTGGGCGGCGGCATCGTCGGCCCCAATGCCGGCGACATGCTGGGCGAAATCGCGCTGGCCATCGAGATGGGCGCGGACGCGGTGGACATCGGCAAGACGATTCACCCGCATCCCACGCTGGGGGAGAGCATCGGTTTGGCGGCTGAAGTGGCGCATGGGAGTTGCACGGATTTGCCGCCAGCGAAGAAATAACGCTTTTTCCAAGCCAATCTCACAAAGCCCGATCCGGCAACGGATCGGGCTTTGAGCTTTGCGCGTTCAAATAGACGCCGCAGAATACTGTTTTCACCCGGCCATCGGCATCACCTGCGAAGTGGTGGGCCAAGCCCAGGCCAACTTGCGTAGTCGCATCTTGCGCGCCTTTGTGGGCCGGGGCCTGCTCGAAGGCTTCGAGGCCCAGGAGATGCTGGGGTACAAACACAGTGGGTTTTCGGTAGACACCAGCGTGTGCATAGCAGCACAAGACCGAGCGGGGCTGGAGCGCTTGCTGCGTTACTGCGCACGGCCCCCGTTTGCCTCAGTTGGCGAGCAATGGCAGCAGCGGTTTTGCCAACGCTGCGAGGAGGGGCTGCGCCCGTCACCACCCCAAACGGATCATGCCGACAAATCTCGGGCAGTTGGTCCTGAGCAAGCACTCAGGCTGATCTTCAACGTGCTGGCCAAAGGCTACGTCTTCTTCACCTTATATTTCACGCTCTTCCTCACGCCCATGATGTTTTTAAGCGGCGTGTTTTTCCCACTGGAGCAACTGCCCAGCACCGTGGTCGCCATCGCCTAAGTGCTGTCCCTGGCCAACGCGGTGGCGCTGGTGCGCCCCCTGCTCCTGGACCAATAACCCACCCAGCCGCTGCTGCACCTGGCGGTGCTGACGGCGTATGCGGGCGTAGCGTTATGGGTGGCTTTGGCGTTGACGAGGAAGCGGCTTGCCAAGTCATTGACAACAAAAACTGCCCATCACCGCAGTCAACCACAATGACGGCGATCAAACTGGTAAGTGACAAGCCACACAAAGCTTGTTCCCATCCGGATCTTTGAAATACGCGCCGTAGTAATGCGCGTGGTACTCGGGCCGCAAGCCGGGCGGGCCGTCGCAAGTGCCGCCATGGGCCAGCGCCAGGGCGTGCACGTCTTGCACTTGCTGGCGTGATGCGGCCAAGAACGCGACCATCTGGCCATTGCCCGGGTGGTGTGGCGTCTGGTTGTGTGGGCGGCCAATGAGGAACAGCGGCCTAGGGTCTGGCGACGATTGCCAGCCCGCCCACGGGCGGTCTTCTTCTAAGAACCGAAACTGCACGCCCAGCGCTTGCAGCACGGGCGTGTAAAACGCCATGGCGCGTTTGAAATCGCTCACGCCGACCATGATGTGTGAAAACATGGGCAGTTTTTTTCAGTTTGAAGCCCGCACCACGGGTGCGCGGGCCAGCCGGTCGGCCATGCGCGTTTGCCAGCCCGGACCGGTGGCCCGCCACTTGGCAATCACATCGGTGGGCAAGCGCAAGGAGATCAGTTGCCTTGGGTTTTCGGACTTGGGGCGTCCACCTTTTTTCACCACGGCACGGCTCAGCATGTCGTCGGTGAGTTCGGGCAGATTTTTGTATTCTGAAGCCTTCACCACATGCGCGTCGACGCGCGCAAGGTCAGAGCCCAAAGTAAGGGGCGAGGCGCGTTTTTTCACGATCGTTTGCCTTCCTCATGCTGAAAATGTGACGCACCGCGTCACGCGGGGTGTAGCCAATCACCACCATGCGCCCGGCCAGCAGGCCGTAGCAAATGATCCGCTGCTCACCATAGTCTTTGCGCGTGTCTTCAACCTCAACAGTCAGGTCCTCAAACACGACAACCGCGTCCTCAAAATCCAATCCACGATCGGCCAATGCTTTTTCACGTTTGGATGCATCGTAGGAGATACGCATGGGGTTATTGTATTTACATTAACACAGCTACGCAACAGCCTGTGATGTCGTTACAGATGGCCTTGTGAACCTCACCTGCGAAAGCTACGAAGCACGCACAAAAGCCTGATGGCGCTGTGCCTAGCTTGGCTGAACCAACAGAAAGCCAACCCCTCACGCGTCAGCCTCTGGGTAGGCAGCGGCAATGCTCGCAGCGGTGTCGCCAGCGCCGTCACTGCAGCCCTGTGCGGCGAGTTCGGAGCCATCACACCAAAGTATCGATGGCGGTGCGTGCGCGGCGGTGGTATCAGGTCGGCAATACGGGCTACCAGCTCCAGCGGCGTGACTTGCAGTTCGTCCACCTTGGTGCAGCGGTGCAGCGGCCCAATTGACTTATGCATACAAATATGCATATATTTCTTAAAATGGAAATCACGTGCAACGTCATCAAAAACGACACCAACATACGCGAGCGTGGTCTGCCCCTCTTGGCTGCGCGGGTCGTGTTTGATGCTGAAATGATGGTGCGAGAAGACACGCGCAAGGCTTATCCAGAGCCGCGACTCACTGGGTACAACAGGATTGAAGGACGCTTGATGGTGGTGGTGTTTTGCTGCCCCACGCCACAGCGCACGCACTTTATTTCTTTCAGAAAGGCCAACGACCGTGAGCAAAACAAGTTTAAAACTCAAAGCCTCTGATGCACCTGTAGCCATTAACTGGGCAGCAGTGGACGCGTCTCTCCTGTCCGCCACACCTGATGCGGACAGCCCAGCGTTGACTCGCGCCCAAGCTGCCCAGTTGCGCCCACTGGGTGAAGTGCTTCCAGCGTTCTCCACTGGCAAAACACGCATCACCATCAATTTGGACGATGCGGTGTTGCAAGCGTACAAGGCGCGAGCCGGTGGGCGCGGTTACCAAACACTCATCAACGAGACCCTGCGTGAAGCCATGCGTAATGTGCAATTGGCAGAATTGGTGCGCAAGGTGATACGTGAAGAACTGCATTCGTCATGAGTAAAAAGCCTCGCAGCCCATACGGAATCTGCGTGGTCAGCTACTGAATCAGCAGCAATTTAAAAATATCACTGCAAAAAAATCGCGGCCGACCAAGCTGGTGTGGCCTTCACCGACCGCGGCTTCATCAACGTCGACATCCAGATGCGCACCAACGTGCCGCACATCTTTGCCATCGGCGACATCGTGGGCCAGCCCATGCTGGCGCACAAGGCGGTGCACGAAGCGCATGTGGCTGCTGAAGTCATTGCCGGTGAACTGCAAGGCAACAAAGAACTGGCCGCCAGCGTCTTCAACGCCCGCGTCATCCCCAGCGTGGCCTACACCGACCCCGAAGTAGCGTTGCTCGGTTTGACCTAGACCGAAGCCAAAGCGCAAGGCATCAAGGTCAAAAAAAGGCCTGTTCCCCTGGGCCGCCTCAGGGCGCGCCACGGCCAACGGGCGCACCGAAGGCTTCACCAAACTCTTGTTTGATGACAGCCCAGAAGCTGGATTGAGAGACGGCCGTGCTGGCCGTGGCCACGGCAAAATTCTGGGCGGCGGCATCGTCGGTCCCAACGCGGGCGACATGCTGGGCGAGATCGCGCTGGCCATCGAGATGGGCGCAGACGCGGTGGACATCGGCAAGACGATTCACCCGCATCCGACGTTGGGGGAGAGCATCGGCTTGGCGGCAGAAGTGGCGCATGGCAGTTGCACGGATTTGCCGCCTGCACGGAAGTAATCTGGCCTCCAAACCACCCAAACAAGGCCCGGTCCCGCAAGTGATGTTGCTTTGTGCTTTTCGCAGAGCTTGAGCGCCTCCGCGCCATGTTGAGGGTTAAGGGCTTTTCGGCGAGTTATTGAAAAAGATCGAAACCAACTTGCTCCGCAGCATGGCCGCAGCCCTTCTGAGTCAAACGCAGCCGACTGTTCTTCTGATGCAGCGCCAGTGAACTTGTCGGATTTTCCAATGCCGTGGCATAAAATGGCAATCTCTGCCATTCTTTTGGAGCCCACCATGTCCCTCAACGTCTCTTTGCCGCCAGAGCTTGAAAACCGCGTGCGCCAGCATGTCGAATCGGGGCTTTACAGTTCGTCCAGCGAGGTGATCCGGGAGGCACTGCGCCTGTTTGAAGCCTACCAAGGCATTCAGGCGGCCAGTCTTGCGGCACTCAAGGCCGACATTGCGCAGGGCGTTGCCGATGTCAACGCCGGCCGCGTGCGTGAAGTGAGCATGTCCAGCATCAAGGAGCGCGGCAGAGCCATCCGCGCAACACCCAAGTCAGTTTGAAGGCAAAACTGCTTTACTCAGCGAGCGCCGAAAGTGACTTGCTGGAGGCATGGCTGTACGTGGCCGAAGACAGCGTTGCAGCGGCTGACCGCATGCTCGATCAGATAGATGCGCAAGCCAGCCTCTTGCTGGATCAACCGCTCATAGGGCGAGACCGGCGCGAACTCTCACCCGGCATCAGAAGTTGGCCAACTTCTACGCCCTACATCCTGTTTTACTTTCCTCATGCACAAGGCATTGTTGTGGCACGTGTACTGCACCACGCGCGAGACATTGAGGCCATCGATCACTGGCCTGCGCGCTGAGGCAACTAAAAGAAAAGCACCCACCTTGCGCACGACCGCGAGCTGGTCAAATTCTAGGCAAAACGGGCGCACCGAAGGCTTCACCAAACTCTTGTTCGACGACAGCCCCGAAGCTGGATTGAGAGACGGCCATGCTGGCCGTGGCCACGGCAAGATCCTGGGCGGCGGCATCGTCGGCCCGAACGCGGGCGACATGCTGGGCGAAATCGCCCTGGCCATCGAGATGGGCGCGGACGCGGTGGACATCGGCAAAACGATTCACCCGCATCCCACGTTGGGTGAGAGCATCGGTTTGGCTGCTGAAGTGGCGCATGGCAGTTGCACGGATTTGCCGCCTGCGCGAAAGTAAACCGGACTCCAAACCACCCAAACAAAGCCCGGTCCCGCAAGCTATCGGGCTTTGTGCTTTTCGTGTGTATGTAATTCGACGCGTTTGCGCGTTGCTGAGCTTGGCGGCGGCCAGTATTCAACGCTCAATCGCCAGCTGTGTAGAATCTTTCTGGTAGTCACATCTGACTACCTTTTAATGGAGCTTGTTATGCCCGCTGTTCCTGCCAGCATTCCCACCAGCCTCAAACTGCCAAGCGCACTCAAGCTGCAGCTCGAAGAAGATGCCAAGCAAATGGGCATGAGCCTGCACGCTTTCATGGTGAGCACACTGGCCGATGCCGTGCAGCGCAAGCGCTTGCGGCAAACATTTGCACAAGACTCGGCCGATGCGCTGGCGGCCATGAAGGCCACCGGTACAGGTCATGCGCTGGAGGATGTTCGGGTTTATTTTTCTCAATTGAAAGAACATCGTCAGGGCCAGCGTTTGCCGCCAGCACCCTTGCAACCGAAAAAAATGGGCTGAGGTGTGAGCACCGTATTTCTGAGCCCAGCGGCATTTCAGGATTTGCTGCGCCTGGAAAAGTTTTTACACGAGTCCGAAGATCCATTGGCTGGGGAACTGCTCGATTACATCTTGGATGCGCTTACGGTCTTGACACATCAACCCGGCATTGGCCGCCCGGTGGAAGGCGGTTTGCGTGAGCTGATCATCGCCCGCCGACGCAGCGGCTATTTGGCGCGCTATGCATTAGAAGATGCCACGGACCGAGTCATGGTCGCCCGCATTCGCCACCAGCGAGAAGTTGGCTATTCGGACGAAGAGGTTTGAGGCGGTTCAAGTCCCTGATGCGGAGCTGCCCAACGGCCCGGTGCTGCTGGTCGCCAGCACGGTGCACACCCGCTGGGCCGCCACCATGGCAGCGGCACTGTAGCGCGAACAAGGTGCCCCTCAGGTGCTCTTGCTGGCCGTACATTCGCAGCCTTGAGGCATGATCGGAGGTAACTTTTGAGCCATGACACGATGAACGACGACACACAAGACACCCCCCTGCTGCAGCAAGCCCGACTTTGGCAAGACGACCACTGGACGGCCCAGGTCATCAAGAACGAGGACGACGACGGCTGGGCCGTGGCGATGTTCAAAGCCGGTGCGTCCGAACCGGCGCTGGTCGGCCCTTGGACCATGGGCCGTGACAAGAAGAACCCCAAGCCGCTGGACGGCACGGCCTTCATCACGCTGGTCAAAACCGCCAGTGAGTTTGTGCGCCGTAGCGAGCAGCAATTGCACGCGCAGTTGAACCAGAGTGTGATTGTCAACGGTCTGGGCAGCCGTATCACGGTGGTGCTGCGCATCGCGCCCGATGAGGACAATCCCTATGCCGTGCTCAGTGCGCAGGACGAAGGTGGTAATGCGCTGGCCGAGGTGAAAGTGGATGCGAGTTTCACGCTCAACCGCCGAACGGCACAAGCCTGGGTGGATGCAGACTTTGCCAAGCCGGGCAGTGGGCGTCGTTGAGGTTCAGTCGCACAAGTCAACTTCGCCCCGGCGCAAGAAGGCGAGACCGGAAGCAACGCAAGCCTTTCAGCCCCCGCCCCCCAGGTGCGCGACTTGGTGCGGCAAGCCGTGGGCCGCACGCCCAATGGCAAAAAATGCGATGCCGACCAAGCCAGCGTGGCCATCGGCGATCCCCGGCGCGCTAACGCTGGGTTTTTAGGATGTCCGGACTTTCACGCAAGGGGTAAAGCCATGCGCAATCGGCGCGCTGTATCTTCGGCGCGGGCATCGTCAATCTCGCGCAGCACTGCGATCATGTCCACATCGGCATTGGCGCGTTCGAAATGTCCTGTTAGCACGGTGTCGTTGCCCAATAAACCGGCTTGGTACAAGCTCCACATTTCTGGGCCATAGTCTGTCTTCAAAAGCGCAGGCGCGAACTGGCCGAAGAAGTCCCGTAGATTGCCCACATCGCGCAGCAGCATGCGTTGCGCATGGTTGTTGCCTGCGGCGTCTACCGCTTGCGGCAGGTCAATGATGACGGGCTCGTCCACGCCAGGTGTGTCGCCGGGGCCTGGTGTATGCGCCAGCAAAATATTGAATTCTGACAAATCACCATGCACCACACCCGCACACAACATGCGCACCACTTCGGCAATCAGCGTAGCGTGGTGCGTCATAGCTTGCGCGAGCGTGAAGGACACGTCATTCAATCGTGGCGCAGCGTCGCCCTGCGCGTCGGTCACCAACTCCATCAACAGCACACCGTCAAAAAAGTTGTACGGTTGAGGCACGCGCACGCCTGCAGCGGCTAATCGGTAAAGCGCATCGACCTCGGCGCTTTGCCATGCGGATTCTTGTTCTTGCCGGCCAAATTTACTGCCTTTGGCCATGGCCCGGGCAGAGCGTGAGTTTTTGACTTTGCGGTTTTCGGTGTAATCCACCGCCTGCCGAAAGCTGCGCTGAGTGGCCTCTTTGTAAATTTTGGCGCAACGGGGCTCGTCCCCGCAGCGCACCACGTACACCATGGCTTCTTTGCCGCTCATGAGCTGGCGAACCACGGTGTCGATCAGACCCTCATCCACAAGGGTTTGCAGTCTTGGCGGTGCTTTCATGTTAGCCGCCTCAGCGGCGCACTACCGACCAACCCGCATGCAAGTTGGTTTTGTTATTCTCGTACTCCCAAGCGGTACCGCAGCGATCGCACACATAGTTTGTGACGGTGGCGGGGCCATGGCCTCGGTCCTCTTTTCGGTGGCTACCTTGCACCAATTCAGCGTGACCGGGGGCACGACGCCAGTGCTGTTGGACTCCTGAGCAGGGCTCGCATAAGTCGGATTTTGAATCCGGCACTGTTTTCGGTAAGACTGGCATGCTTGTATTTTTTGAAAAATTGCCAATGCTGGCGGTACCCAGATTGGAGGATGTCCGCACTCTCCTTGCACGCAGGATAGTCTATCGTCAGGGCGCAAGCCAAAGGAGAGTCCAACGCGGACTCACTTTTACCGTCTCTTTTTTCCTTTGCGCGCCCTTGTTTAAGGCCATGTCGGGCTAAAGCAAGCGGTGGCCGTGCTGGCAAAGCTCAAAGCAATACACCCGGTTTTTCGCCACGCTCGTACACCACATGGGCGCGGCCGACAATGAAAGGATCGAGCTTGCCAATCAGGTCGATTTGCTTATTTTGGTAAGGCATTTTGTGCAGCACATAACGCATGGCATTCAGGCGTGCACGCTTTTTGCAGTCGCTTTTAATCACGGTCCATGGCGCCTCGGCGGTATCGGTTTCAAAGAACATGGCTTCTTTGGCTAAGGTGTATGCGTCCCACTTGTCGAGTGAAGCTAAGTCCACCGGGCTGAGCTTCCATTGCTTGAGCGGATGCACCTTGCGTTCTTTGAAGCGGCGGCGTTGCTCGGCTTGACTGACCGAGAACCAAAACTTGATCACATACACGCCGCTGCGCACCAAGTGGCGTTCAAACTCGGGCGCTTGCATCATGAACTCTCGGTACTCGTGGTCGTTGCAAAAGCCCATCACATGCTCGACGCCGGAGCGGTTGTACCAGCTGCGGTCAAACAGCACGATCTCGCCCGCCGTCGGCAAGTGCTGCACATAGCGCTGGAAGTACCACTGCCCGCGTTCCACGTCGCTGGGTTTTTCCAGCGCCACCACCCGCGCACCACGGGGGTTCAGGTGCTCCATGAAACGCTTGATGGCGCCGCCCTTGCCCGCCGCGTCGCGACCCTCAAACAAGATCACCACGCGTTGCCCGGCTTCTTTGACCCAGGCCTGTAGCTTGAGCAACTCCACCTGCAACTGGTACTTTTGTGCCTCATAGGTCGTGCGAGCCATCAGGTTTTTGTAGGGGTAGCCACCGTCGCGCCAGTCGATCGCTAACTCGTCGTCCGCGTGAGTTTTGGGCATAGCGAGCGCAACGGTACTATTGCCCGCCAACGCTTGCTTTAGTACGAGCAAATCGTCAGGCGAGGCGCCGGCCAAGGTCACCCGCAAAGCCTCTGCGCGCTCAGTAGCCGACAACTTCGTGTCATGCATCAATCCCAAAACGGATGCCACCTGTTTGCCCTGTGCCGCGCGAACCGCCTCGCCAGGCACCGCCTTGGCGGCCGTCGAATGATTCAATGACGCTACCGTATCGCCTTGGCGAACCAGGCGCGGCTCTTTGGCGATGGCCGCTTGACGTGGTGACCGAGGCTCTGTGAAAATTACATTTTTAGCCATAAGGCATCTACTGGATGAAGGATTTACATCGAATTATTTCACTCCAAGGGCCTTAAAACCATGATCTAAATCAATCAAGCGAATCCAATTTCACGCCAGTCGGGGTGTTGAAGCGCAGCCCCCACGTGCCGCCCGTATTCGCCTTTGGCGACATCCTGGACCAGTCGATGATGGTGCGCAAGTCGGCGCAATAGGCGTAACAGGCGCATATGGCAGCTAAAGTGATTACCGGCGAACCGCAAGACAGACAAGGCCTAGTCACTGCATAGCATTGCTAAGCCTTATCTCAGTATTTAACTTTGATTTTGTCCAACTGCTCTTTGGTGATGCCTGGAACATCACCCCGCGCAGCCCATCGATTCAAATTCCATGCACCTTCGCCAACCCAGGCTTTGAGCATATTGAGATTCGCGACACGTTCGGCATCGGTTTCCCCTAAGTGCTTGTACATATTCCCTGGCTTTTTATCGTTCGTATGGGTTCCATCATCCACTCGGCGCATAAATGCACCGGAGTCTGGATAAGCAATGATTTGTAGCAAATTTTCGTAAGTATCGGTTCGCGGACCTTGCTTTTCTTTTTTGAATTTTTCTTGGTCTAAATTGAACTCGGCCAGCGAAGGCGAGTCACTGCCATGGCATTCAGCACACTGTGCCTTGATAAACGGCTGAATATTTGCTCGGTAGGACTGAGAACCTGCAGATCCAGCGAGCAGTAACGCGCACAGCGTAACGAATATCCATTTTTGATCCAGAATGCTTTTCATATTGTTTCCTTTAAGAGTTTTAAACTTCTACAATTTTTTGATGCCGAGTTCGCGCGGCCCAGGGCCCTCTGGTTCTTTGTGCGCGATGCCAAAATGACAATCAATGCAAGTCGAGTTTTCAGCTTTGGCCTTTGCGTGTCTGACTTGGGCCTTAGCAGACTGCAACTCGTGACTCATTTTTGCTTCGTTGTGACAGTTGCGACACTCTAAGGAGTCGGTCTCCTTCATCCTCGTCCAAACATGTGTTGCAAGCGCATGGCGTTTTGCTGCAAATTTTTCTGGCGTATCGATAGACGTGGAAATGAAGTGACCGTAAAGTTCCATGCTCGCCTGAACTTTTCTCATCATCATGGGGCCCGGCTGTCGCGGGACGTGACAGTCAGGACAGATAGCGCGAACACCGGTCC
Organism: Rhodoferax sp.; assembly: GCA_040400575.1. GTDB lineage: Bacteria > Pseudomonadota > Gammaproteobacteria > Burkholderiales > Burkholderiaceae_C > Allorhodoferax. Next base: position 126,855 of record JBBAPX010000004.1, on the reverse strand, counting down.
GGTTTTGGTCATGGATAGTTCCCTTGTATTCGGCATAGACATTGTTTTTCATTTCATGACAGCCGATACAAAACTCCTCTGTATTGGTCCACGCTAGGGCTGCAGCTCCGCCGGCCATCAATAGCCCTGAGACAACTAGACCTACCATCGAAAATAAAATAACCAAAAACCATCTAGATCTTGTTTTTTTAATTGGATCAGTCATAGTCAATTCTTATTTTTTTAACGAGAAAGTATGTAGCGAAGTAGATTCTTGATTTCTGCCTCATCTTTGGTTTTTACAATTTGATGCTGCTCTTGCACACCATCTATTTTTATATTCGGTCCAGTAGTAATATGTGTTCGGATTTTTGCTTCTGCGTCGGCTTTTCCTTGGTACTTCGCGGCTGTTTCCTTAAAAGACGGCCCATCTTTCTTCTTGTCAACGGAATGGCATTTATTGCAGTTACTTTTTTTAGCAAGATCCTCTGCTGCGGCGACGTTTACCGTTTGACTCATACTGGTCGCAGCCCAAAATAGCCCTAGGAGTGCAAGAATATTTTTTGAATAATCAAGTTTTCTAATCGCCATAATTACCTGTCTTTTTTATTGTTAAGCCACTGCTACAAAGCTTAACCCTCGCTTCTCACCTTGATCCATATTTTTTATTGATCTAAATCAAGGAAGCTTTGTATCTCGGGATCACTTTGCACTATTTTCAAAAGTCCAAAATCCCTGTGAAGACCTCCACACCTAACGCCGACCGGGGTGTGTTCATGGCTTGCGCCACAGCCGTAGTCGCTGTCACGGACCGAGCTTTCATCACGGCGTTTTCGCGAACTTCTCTATAATCCTTCGCGTTTGCAAAAGCCTTCTCAAGCCAATGCGAAGTCTTACGACGTTTTGTTTTATATTTTTTGCGAGATTCAAAATGACCTTGTTCGATAAATATGGCGGCACACCCACCGTCACATCGGTAGTGCGATCTTTTTATAAAGACGTATTGCAAAATCCTCGACTAAAACCTTATTTTTCAGGCGTTGCCACCGAAAAGTTGATCCATCATCAAATCATCTTTATTTCACAACTTTTGGGCAAACCAGTGAGTGAAAAATTAAATTCCGACCTGGCGATGAGGACGGCCCATGCGGGTCAACGCGTTTCTGAAAGTGCATTTTTGGAAGTTACTGCGATTTTGAAGAACGTCTTGGTGGTGCATCAGATGGAAGAAGCCGATATCGCGGGCGTGATGTCCTTGATCGAGGGCTTTAAAACCGCTATCGTGGAGTTACCAACCGTAACCCGAACAGGTGGGCCGGCTGCCTGAGTCCTGGGCATATGCAGTCCCGCGCTGTCTAGTGCGAGGCGATTGCCATAAGATCCCTTTTCCATGTAGGTGTCCTACATGTTGAACCCTGTAAACGTGATGGGCGAGGCAAAGCACATGGCTAACAGGCGAGGTGATTGCCCGCTTGGTGCGGGCCTAAATTTCTTACAAGTGATGGTGAGCCGTATGAAGATACTCCCCATGTGCACGTGACGCTGGATGAAAGTTGAAGGCGCTTTGTATTGCTTAGGCTGGTTCAAACCCAATTCCCCCGCTACCCAACGCACGCCCAAGTGCCCAAGGTGAAATTTCAGAGCATTAGAGAACTATTGGTGCAAACGCAATCGCTAAGGGCGTTTTTGTACTAGCTTGACCGTCTAATGTAAGGAGCATCGCTATAGATCAATAGCGTATATCCGTCGCGGTTGGAGGCTTTAGGCTCGGTTGGAGGCGGCAGGATCTGCCGCTTCAGCGCTTGTTTGGCTGATCAAAATTCGATCACCCAAAATATCTTTACTTTCTCAAGTAATTTGTAAAAAATATTAAAAAAAATAAATTCAGAAATATCAATACATAAAGTTATAAAAAATGTAACGATAATTATATTTATAATGCATTTTTTTAACTAGGGAGATGACTGAAATGAGCGATGAAATGAGTTGGTTGCGTACCTCGCGCACCGCGGTGTTGGGTAGTAGTTTGGTCATGGCATGTGCAGTTCATGCGGGCATGGTGAAAGATGCCCACGGCAACGTGGGCTATGACAGCGCTGCCGAGTGTGATGCGGCGGTCGCAGCCGGCGATGTACGCTTTTACCGGCCATTTACGGAGCACCCGCCGCTCAAGCGATTGGGAGAAGCAGATGTGAAGGTGCTAAAACTCAGTGAATTGGTGCAAGCACAAAAGGCCGCAGTCGCATTGGGTTATGACGCTGCGGGCTATGCCAAAGGGGCCTGTGATCTGGGCGTCGGGCGCAGCCAGGGACGCGATGGGGTGAGCCGTGATCTGATTGGTAAATATGTGCCCTACAGTCCCGACATGTCGGTCAATGTGTACTTTGACAGTCAGGGCGCGCCAGTACGGGCCAGCATGCAGCTGTGTGATAACAATTTCAACCAGAATCTACCTCGCCCGGTTGGAGTTCTAGTCGCTGCCAGTGATTGTTTTGCCAACGTGTTGATTCCTGCCCGATTCGAAACGCGTACCGAGCAAGTGCTCCAGGCACCTGCAACCAAGCGCGTGGAGGTGGTGCCCGCTACCTATAAGACCATCACTGAACAAGAGCTGGTCAAACCCGAAACCAAGCGTCAAATTTTGGTCCCAGCCACCTATAAAACAGTCAACGAAGAGGTCGTGGTGAGTCCCGCTACCTTCCGCGAAGAACCGGTGCCTGCGACATTCAAAACTGTGACAGAGTCTGTAGTGCTAAAGCCTGCGAGTACCCGCATAGAGGTGGTGCCCGCGACCTACAAGACAGTAACTGAGCAAGTGATGGTCACGCCCGAGCGCAAAGAACTGCGCGTCATTGCAGCCGAGTACGCCGACAAGGAAGAAACCGTTTTAGATCGGCCTGCGACCACACAAGTCATCGCGGTTCCAGCCACCTACAAGACTGAGACGGAGCAGGTGCTGGTCAAGGCCGAGTCGCTGCGCTATGAGCCGATAACCTTGCCCTTGCGCAGGGTGTCTGAGGAGGTCTTGCGCAGCGAAGCCAGCGCGACATTGAGTGTGGTGAACCCTTCGCTGCGCACAGTCACTGAACGGGTGTTGGTGAAACAAGCCAGTAAGCGCTTGGTGGAAGTCCCTGCGGTGTTTGAAACGATCACCGAACGTGTGAAAGTGGCAGATGCCAGCCGTGAATGGAAAAGAGGAAGGGCTTGGATCGGTCAAGCCATCAACGTACGCCCTTTGCGGGGATTTGTGGTGGGCGCCAATGGCTTGGTCGATGGCAGCCGGGTGGATGTATCCGCTGCGGCAGAAAACCGCAGCAAAGGTGTGGTGGACAGCACCGTGTCTACGGCCAACAACAGCAACTTGGATGACGATGTGATGTGCTTGGTCTTGGTGCCTGAGCGTTTCGAGACCATCACACGCCAAGTGCTCAAGACCCCTGCGACGGTGCGTGAGGTGGAGGAGCCCGCTGAGTACGCCACGGTGACGCGCCAAGTGCTAAACACCGAAGCGGCAAGCCGTGGGGTGGATATTCCCGCCAAGTACCAGACTGTGACGCATCAAGTCATTGACATCGATAAATTACGCAGCCTGGGCTACAAGTTCAATGACAAAGGAGACATTGTGGCCACGCCCCAAGGTGAGCGCGTGTTGCGGGCGTCCCAAGTGGCCAATTTGAATGGGGCCGATAAAGCCAAAGACAGCGCTGGTGCGCAATCCGGCGAAGAAGGCTATGTGCTAGAGATCCGAATTCCAGCCGAGTACCGCACCTTGACGCGCCAGGTCGTGGCTACTGCCGCCACCGTGCGGACTGTGGAAGTGCCAGCCACCTATAAAACGGTGAAAACGCGGGTCGTGAGCAGCCCCGCCAGAACTGAAGAACTGGTGATCCCTGCCACCTACAAAACGGTCAGTGCCAGAGTCGTCGACACACCCGCGAGTTCACGTGAGCTTCCTGTTCCCGCTGAGATGGGCGTTGTGAGCCGCCAAGTGGTGGATACGCCTGCAAGTACCCGAAAAGTCCCTGTGCCTGAGGTCAAAGAAACATTGTCTCGCCGGGTGCAGGACACGGCACCGACCTTCCGGGAGGAAGTGATCCCAGCCGTTTACAAAACGGTTACGCGCAAAGTGATTGACACCCCTGCCAGCACCAGAGAATTGGATGTGCCCGCCCAGTACGAGACCTTGTCTTACCAGTTCAAAGTGTCAGAGGCCAAGGCCGATCGGCGTGCTGTGCTGTGTGAAACCAATGCTTCGCCTGCGAAGATCATGGAAATCCAGCGTGCCTTGTTGAGCGCAGGTTTCAACCCGGGTGCAATCGATGGCGTCCTTCGCGCACGCACCATGTCCGCCGTGAACCAATACCAGCAGTCCAAAGGCCTGCCGGTCGATGGCTTCTTGAACCTGGACACGGTCAAGGCGCTGGGTGTTTCACCGCAATAAGCGTTTGTGGAACTTTGCATTGCAAGGTTCCACACCTTTGTATTGCAATAAAGCATTCGACACAGCTTAGGATGGTTATTGCGTTTCGTTGTATCCAGGGCCGCGCCGAAGGCCAAGCCAAAGCGCAAGGCATCAGGGGGAAACAGAACTTTATTCCAGGTGCCAGCACGAATCATATCGCGGGTCAGGGCGGTGTGTACACCCACAAGTCCTGTGCATCCAAATCCGTCTGATCGCCCATGGCCTGGTCGTCCAGTCGCTGCGTATGCTCAAACGCCCTGGTTCAGAAGCCTCAAACCCGTGCCCTACCTGGTTTCAAGTCCTTGAATGCATTAGACCAGGCCCATCGGCCAGCCTGCCCCCCATACGTCGAACCACTGGTCCACTTCCATGACGAGCACTGCAAGCCCTGACCTACCCACCACGGTACTGCCACCGGGTCAGCGGGTGGCGCCCTCATTCACGCTGGCATTCGAGCGCCAGTGGGTGGACTTACGCCCCTGGCTGTTGCGTTTTGCCCGTCTGCAATTGCGCCATGCGAGTTGGGCCGAGGATGCAGTGTCCGAGACCGTGTTGGCTGCAATGGCGAAGCCGCAAGCTTTCCAAGCGCGCTCCCAGCTCAAGAAATGGTTGGTCGGGATCTTGAAGCACAAGCGCATTGATGCGCTGGGGCGGACTATTTCTGACCCATGCAGCTCGCGTAGTACGTCACCGTGCCTGGCCAGTCAGAAAATATGCCCATAATTCCTACATCTTTGGCCAAAACATCCAAGGCCTCCAGGATATCGCCCTCGCGTGAAATGACATGGTTGACGCTTTGGTAATACCAGCCACCTTTGCCCGATGCCATCACGCCAGAGCGCTCCAAGCTCCAGGCAATGATAGACAAACCGGCTTGTTTCGCATTTTTTGCATAAGCCGAAGCTAGCAATTTGCCGTCTTTCGCGTCCAATAGTGCGAAGATCGGAGGCGCGACAATTTGTATGCCTTCTTTTTTATAGCTGATCAGCTTTGCAAGGTCTGGCAGGTCTGCAAGCTTGTCCGCGCCATCTAGGAAAACTGCTTGTTTGCCGAATTGGGGCTCGGTCTTTATCCAGTATCGAACGTCGTTCAAATCAAACGACTGAGGGAACACCTTGCTTGGCGCGACTTTGGCCGCCTTGTATTCGTCAATCATTTTTTGCGCATACGCTTCTTGCGTGAATCCATCAAAGGGCATGGCCACGGTGGCGGATTTGAGCTCAGGCGACATCTTGACACCCAGCTTTTGAAACAAGGCAATGCTTTCCTGGTGCGTCATCAAGGTGCCGCTGGTGGGGCCACTATACAGGTCGGTGCGCCAGTTCGCCGTACCGCCCATAAACTCCTGCGCCGTCTTGGCCATAGGGTTGAAGGCGTCCATCTTGCCGCGCAGTGATTTAAATTCTGCCAATGTAATGTCGCTGGTTCGGCATTCGGCTGTGGCGGGCACATTTTTTTCAGCGTCATACGGCGTAAATAGTTTGCTGCACTTTGCTGCCAAAGGCGTTGCCAAGATATTGGTGGTGGTGTGCAGATCGTTTTGCGCATGGCGGCAGACCAATTGCTTGTCTTTGGTAAATGTCACATCACACTCGACGATACCTGCTCCCATGCGAGCAGCCGCTTCGTAGGACTCTTTGGTGTGCTCAGGAAACATCATGGCGGCGCCACGATGGCCAATTGAAAAGTTGGTTTTTTTGAATGGGCCATTGGAACAACTTTGCAGTTTCGCCTTCAAGGGGCTGTTAACCATATCCGCGACCAGGAAGTAAGGGCGAGGGCCGACCTGGATGTTGCTCACGCTTGCAGGACTTTGGGCCAAAGCCGAGACGCTGCAGCCAATTGCCACCAGGGCAAGGGCTAAACGCTGTGGGGAAATACGCATGGGAAAACTCCTTTGAGATAGATGCCATTGGAATTCCTCATCCTAAAGACAACTAATTACATGCGAGTGACAGCGGTCATAGTAAGAAATGTACCGACATATAAAACGTCCATAATCAGGTGAAAATAAGGGAGCACAGTCGTTAATCGGAGATTCGGCATGGATGAGGCAGAAGTCGCTTCGGCTCCCCGCACAGGTGTGGCCGTCTTGGGTGCAGCCGCACTGTTAGAAGCTTGTGGTGGCGGTGGCACCTCCAGCCCAGTGGCAGCAGGCCTGCCGGATGCCAACTTGACGGCAAGCTACGAGGCCGCACGCTTCTTACAGCATGCGCAGTTTTCCTCGTCCGAGGCGGAAATCGCCGCGGTCCGATCCCAAGGAACTTCCGCCTGGCTGGACGGGCAAATGGCTTTGAACTCGAGCCTAGGCGCTTGGGACTGGTTAAAGCAGCGCGGCTACAGCGTGATCGATCAAAACCGCTTCTATGAAATGGAATTTCAATCCAACTACATGGCTTGGTACCAGATCATGGCCTCGCCCGACGGCGTGCGCAGACGCATGGCGCTGGCATTGTCTGAATTTTTTGTGGTTGGCGGCGCGGGCGTGGGAACCATCAGCTGGGCGCAGTTCGCTATGGGCGCGTATTGGGATGTGTTGTGCAAAAACGCATTCGGTAACTTCAGAGTCCTGCTGGAAGAGATTACGCTCAACATTGCGATGGGGGAGTTCCTCAATACGCTGGGCAACCAAAAAGAAGATGCCACTACAGGCCGTCTGCCTGACGAGAACTACGCCCGCGAGGTGATGCAATTGTTCACCATTGGCCTTCTGCAACTCAATGTGGATGGCACACCCAAGTTGGGAGCTAACGGACAAGCACTGGAGACTTTTACCCAGTCGGATGTATCCAACCTGGCACGGGTGTTTACCGGCTACGAGTCGGACAACAGCGAGGGCTACTCCCAAAGCGCGATAGCGCCCACCTACACCATTCGCAATGTCGGCTATACCCGCCGACCCATGGTGCTCAACGCCAACCGCCACTCCAGCTTGCGTGCCGAGTTTTTAGGTGCTGTCGTAGAGGCTGGGGCCGACGGAAAAACAGCGCTCAAGATCGCGCTAGATGCCTTATTTCAACATCCGAATGTCGGGCCATTTTTTGCCCGCCAAATGATTCAGCGTTTGGTGTGTTCGGACCCCTCACCAAATTATGTAGCGCGAGTGGCCACAGTGTTTAACAACAATGGCAAAGGCGAGCGCGGCGACTTGGCGGCAGTGTTCAAAGCCATTTTGCTGGATACCGAAGCAATCAGCGCCGCCGGTTTGACTTCGACTACTTTTGGCAAACTGCGCGAGCCCATGGTGCGCACCGCACAGTGGGCGCGTACCTTTAATGCCACCTCTCTCAAAGGTACTTGGAAAATTGGCAACCCCAATTACTCGGCCGTAGATGCACTGGGCCAAAGCCCATTGCAAGCGCCGTCGGTGTTCAATTTTTTCCGGCCTGGTTATATCCCTCCGTCTACCGCCATGGCCTTGAGCAAGGCCACGGCGCCCGAGTTTCAATTGGTCAATGAAAGTACGACAGCGTCCTATATCAATTACCTGCAAAACTTTTTGAATAACGGCATGTGGGTGCGCGCACCGGAGTTGATTATTTCCCCTGATGCACCTACGGCCACCGATGGGCCAGACATTGTTCCCGATTACAGCGCTGAATTAGCCTTAGTGGGTAGGCCCGTGGAATTGATCAACCGGCTCAACCTCTTGCTGTGTGCCGGGCAGTTGTCATCGGAGACGGTAACGATGATGGTCACGGCCTTGAGCTATGACCAGGCAAGCGCCAGCAGTTCAGACAGCACCAAACGCAGCTATGTGGCTAAGGCGCTTATGTTCGTCATGTGCTGCTCCGAATATTTAGTTCAAAAATAGAGAGGTCAAATTGGAGTACTCCGACACCGATCCAAACCGCCGCGAATTTCTTCGCCGCACCGGAAAAGCCACCCTAAGCGGCTTGGCCACCCCTTGGCTACTTAACCTGAGCGCAATGGGTGAGGCTGCCGCCTTTGCCGCCACGGACTACAAGGCATTGGTCTGCGTATTTTTATTCGGCGGTAACGACTATGCCAACACCGTGGTGGCCTATGACGATGCCAGTTATGCCAAATATGCCACTATTCGTGCTGCTGGCTCAGGCGGCACGAACGGCATGGTGCTGGACAAAGGCGCCCTGGCAGGCACCTTGCTCAAGCCCACCACCGCCTTGGCGCAAGGGCGCCAATTCGCACTCAACCCGGCCATGAAAGGCCTAGCTAATTTATTCAATACTGGCAAGGCAGCGGTACAACTCAACGTCGGACCCTTGATCGTGCCTTTGACGCGCGACCAATACAACAGCAGCAACCGCGTCAAATATCCACTGCCCCCAAAATTGTTCTCGCACAACGACCAGCAATCCGTGTGGCAGTCTTCCTCGCCCGAAGGCTCCACCATTGGCTGGGGGGGCAAAATGGGTGACGTTGCCCTGAGTAATAACAGCGACTCGCTCTTTACATGTATTTCACTGAGTGGCAATAGCGTGCTTTTGGCCGGGGATTCGGCGCTGCAGTACCAGTGCAGCACCAGCGGCGCCATCGCAGTGCGTAATTTGACTAACAATTTTTTCTACCAGACTGAAATCAAAAACGCCTTTGCAGCCATGCTGCAGCAACCGCGTAAACATGTGCTGGAGAATGAATACAACACCGTGATGAAACGCGGGATCACCGCCCAGTCCAAAGTGGCGCAAGGCCTGTCTACGGTGCAATTGCAAACCGCATTCCCGACATCAAACGCATTGGGTAACCAACTCAATATGGTCGCACAGTTGATTGGTGCTCGCAGTTCTTTGGGCGTCAAACGGCAAGTGTTCATGGTCTCGCTCGGCGGCTTTGATTTGCACGACTACCTCAACACCAAACATGCGCCGCTGTTGCAGCAAATCGACGAGGCCCTGTCGGCCTTCTATCAGGCGACGGTAGAGCTAGGCGTAGCCGATAAGGTCACGGCATTTACGGCCTCTGACTTTGGCCGTACCTTGGCATCCAATGGCGACGGGTCTGACCACGGCTGGGGTTCGCACCATCTGATGGTGGGCGGCGCCGTCAAAGGCGCGGCGTTTTATGGTACCGCCCCACCCATTAGCATCACAGACACCATGGCGCCCGATGACCAATGGCATGTGGGGCAAGGTCGCCTGCTGCCCAGCACCTCGGTAGACCAATATGCAGCTACCTTGGCCAAGTGGTTCGGCGTGGCCGACAGCGAAATGGGCGCTTTGCTGCCGAACCTGAAAAACTTTGGTGTTGCCGCAGGCCGTCCGGACTATCCGGCCAATTTGGGGTTCATGGCTTAATCAAGACCCTGTTTCCACCGGTGTCAATCCCAATGCCAATATCGAGACAGGCCAGGACCAAGACGCCTCTCTGGTCTTAGACTGTTTCTGGCTGAGTGCCGCAATGGTGTTTTGAAGTCAGAAACAGCCATGGGCGTACCACGGAGTGGTAAAGACAAAACGACTATGTGCGTTTTTTCAGTATCCGTGGAAAAACCAAGACCGAGGCCACGACACATAAGAGTGTCAGCGACATGGGACGCTCTAAAAATATCGTCCACTTGCCTTCGCCAATCGACAGCGCGTTGCGCAATTGCGCTTCCGCCAAGGGGCCCAAAATCATGCCGACTACGACGGGTGCGGTAGGGAAGTCAAAGCGCCGCATCACCAGGCCTAGCAGGCCAATGCCGTAGAGCAAAACCAAGTCAAACGCACTTTGGCGCATGCCGTAAGCGCCCACGGTGGCAAATATCAAAATTCCGGCGTAAAGCTGTGGCTTGGGTACTTTGAGTAGCTTGACCCACAAGCCAACCAAAGGCAAGTTAAGCACCAGCAGCATCACGTTGCCGATGTACAGCGAAGCAATCAAGGCCCAGACCAAACTCGCCGAGGTGCTGAAAAGCTGTGGCCCGGGCTGTATGCCATAGTTTTGAAAAGCCCCCAGCAAAATCGCCGTGGTGTTGCTCACCGGGATACCTAAGGTGAGCAAGGGAATCAGGGCCGTCGTGACCGTCGCATTATTGGCGGCTTCGGGCCCGGCAACGCCTTCAATCGCGCCCTGCTTGCCAAACTCAGCCAGGTGTTCGCCTTTGGCTAATTTCTTTTCTACCGCGTAACTTAAAAACGTGGGAATCTCTGTGCCACCGGCGGGGATACAGCCAAAAGGCGCCCCGATGGCAGTGCCGCGCAGCCACGCTGGAAAAGACCTGCGCCAGTCGCTAGCGCTCATGGTTACACGGCTGAGTTTGTTTTCAGATTCCTTCACCGCACCTTCAAACAGCACCGCGTGCAAGGCTTCTGCGACCGCGAACAGGCCTACCGCAACCAAGACGATTTCAACGCCATCAAGAAGCTCTGGCACACCACCGGTGTAGCGCGCTTGGCCGGTAATTTGGTCCATACCGATGAGACCGATCGCAAGTCCCACAAACAGGGCGGTCAGCCCACGCACCGTACTTTGACCCAACACAGCACTCACCGTAGTCAAGGCCAACAGCATCAAGCAAAAGTATTCGGGCGGTCCTAAGCGAACAGCGTAATCGGCTAGCACCGGCGCAAACAAGGTCACGATGATGGTGGCGATGGTTCCAGCAATAAAGGAGCCAATTGCTGCGCTTGCCAAGGCCGCGCCAGCGCGGCCGCTCTTGGCCATCTTGTTGCCTTCCATCGCGGTGACCATGGTGGCGGTCTCGCCCGGCGTGTTGAGCAAAATCGAGGTGGTCGAGCCGCCGTACATCGCCCCATAGTAAATACCAGCAAAGAAAATCATCGATGCGGTGGCGTCCACATGCGAGGTAATCGGAAGCAGCATCGCCACCGCGGTCGCAGGCCCGATGCCGGGCAAGACACCTACCGCAGTGCCTAAAGCGCAACCCACAAACGCCCAAAGCAAATTTACCGGCGTGCCGGCGGTTGCAAAACCCGCAAGCAGTTGATTCAAAATATCCATTACAGCCAGCCGCTTTGCGTCAATCCCGGCAAACTAATTGCCAAAAATTTAGTAAACATCCAAAACACCGGTGCTGAAATGGCCAAGCCCAAAAAGGCATCTTGCACCCAGCTACGGATGCTGAGCGGCTGGGCTGCTTGAGAGGGACCCACAGTGGCTTGACGCAAACCATGGGCTGCACAAGCAAAACACAAAGCGCAGCTCAATATAAAGCCGATCGTGGTAATCAGCGCTGCGCTCAGCAACAAGCCTGCCGACATCCAAGCCATCCCGCTCCAGCAGTGTGGTGCCTGCATTGCTTCGCCCGTATCCGCATCAGGCAGCTTGCTAAAGCCTTCACCCATGGCTTCCCAAAACAAGCAGCCGCCGCACAAAAAAAGTCCCGCCGACACCAGCAGGGGCAAAAAATTGGGGCCGATGCCAGCGTACCCGGCCTCAGACGAGATACCAGAGGCACCTAGCGCTAGCCCAAGGGCCAGCGCGATGACTCCCGTACTGAGGATGATTTCTTGCTTCTTTTTGCTGCTGATAACACTCACAACATGCCTGACAAGTGCATGATGCCGCGCAAATTTGCAAACTCATTGTCTACAAAATCGTCAAAGGCTTTGCCGGTCAGCAGTGCAGGCGTCCAGACGTTTTTCTCTAAAGCCGCTTTCCATGCCTCCGATTTGGTCGCTTTGACCACCATATCGGTCAAGGCAGCGCGCTGTTCATTGCTGATGCCAGGGGCACCGTAAACAGCCCGCCAGTTGCCCAAGACCACGTCATAGCCCGATTCACGCATCGTCGGAATCGCAATACCGGGCAAGCGTTTTTCAGACGTTACGCCGATCGCGCGCATTTTTCCGGCCTTGATGTATTCGGCAAATTCACTGTAACCGCTGCCGCCAACGGTGACGTTGCCACCCAAGACTGCCGCAGTGGCCTCGCCGCCGCCACGAAAGGCGACATAGTTCACCTTTTTCGGGTCAACGCCGACACGGGTTGCCAGCATAGAAGCGCAAATATGCTCTGTCGAACCGCGCGAGCCACCGCCCCATTTGACGCTGCCTGGGTCCTTCTTCATTTGCTCCACGACATCTTTCATTGTCTTCAATGGTGAATCGGCTGGCACCACAAAAACGTTGAATTCACTGGTCAGTCGCGCAATCGGGGTAATGCGGTCCATACCGACCTGGGGTTTGCCGGTAATGATGCCTCCGACCATGACTGCGCCGGTCATGATCAAGGCGCTGGGGTCACCTTTGGACGCGTTCACAAACTGCGCCAAACCGATCGCGCCGGCTGCGCCGCCTTTGTTTTCATACTGCACGGTATCAGCTACTTTGGCATCGAGCAAGGCTTTACCGAGCTCGCGTCCGGTTCCGTCCCAACCACCGCCTGGGTTGGCTGGAATCATCATTTTGATGTTACTGGCGGCCAATGCTCGCATGGGCAAAGCGCCCGCCACCGACAAAACGGCCAAAGACTTCAGAAAGGTATCGCGACGCATAAAGTTCTCCTGAGGGTGTTTGAAACAAGCTCTATGATGGCAAGCGAGGCTGTCAATCGGCTGTCCAAAACCCTAGGGGAAACCCGAACCGCTCTACCTTCCCTTTTATGCGCCTGCTGCTGATTGAAGACGATCCCGCCCTGGCACTGACCTTACAACGCAGTCTGCAGAGAAAGAGGATGCAGGTTCTGCTCTGCGACAACGGAAGCCAAGCGGTAGCGGCATGGCAAGCCTTGCAGCCCGATGTAGTGGTCTTGGATTTGAGCTTGCCCGGGCTTGACGGTTTACAAGTTTTGGAGAACGCCCGCCAAGCAGGTCTTGCAACGCCTGTCTTGATTTTGACGGCACGGGGTACGGTGGGGGACAAAATACTCGGACTCAATGCGGGCGCTGACGACTACCTGCCCAAGCCCTTTGACCTTGATGAGCTCGAAGCCCGGGTTCGCGCATTGAACCGAAGACAGCCCAGCCCGCTGTCTCCCACCGATTACCCGGCCAGTACCTTTGGCGCGCTTCGGTTAGACCGCGATAACCGTGCTTTGTACCTGCAAGGCGCCGTGATGGACCTGAGTCCACGGGAGTTTGCTTTGATGGCGGCCTTGATGAAAAAACCAGGGCATGCGGTCGCCAAAGAGCGCTTGGTGGACCTGGTGTTCCCAGAGCAACAGGACGTTCAATTAGAAGCCATTGAGGTGGTGGTTTACCGTTTAAGAAAAAAACTGGTGAATGCCGGTGTGACTTTGATCACGCTGCGGGGTTTGGGTTATTTGCTCAAGGCCGAATAAGCCATGCGAGAAGTTCGACACACCAGCCTACGGCGCAGCTTGTTGATGGGTATTTTGCTGCCGATTGTATTGTTCGTCGCCATTGATACCTTGAGCCTATACCGTCAAACCTTGAATGCGGTCAATATCGCGTATGACAGAACCCTCTTGGCATCGGCCAAAGCCATCGGAGAGCTCATCGAAATCCAAGGCAGTGCAGAACAAGCGCAGTTGCGAACACGCATTCCCTACGCCGCCTTGGAGGCATTTGAAGCCGACAACCGCAGTCGTATGAGCTACCGCGTGTCTGACGCCACAGGACGGTGGATTGATGGTGCACAAGACTTGCCAGCCTGGCAAGGCCGCTTGCCAGACCAAGGGCCGTATGCGGCCTTGGTAGATTTTTACGACGCCCGCTTAGGCGATGAACCGGTGCGGGTAGCCGTCTTATTGCAGCCGGTTGCCACGGGCAGCGAACGGGCGATGGCGATGGTGCAAGTGGCCGAAACCCTGGAACTTCGACAAACGCTGGCGCAGCAAATTTTGCTGGACACGCTGCTGCGCCAAGCGGCGCTGATCGCTGTCATTGCCGGCGTTGTGTTGCTTGTCGTCCAAAGGGTGACTCGGCCAGTTCGCAGGCTCAGCCAGGCATTATCCAGTCGCCAAGAAGACGATCTCAGCGCGATCGACGAGGCCGATTTGCCACGCGAGTTGCGGCCGCTGACCCAAGCCGCTAGCCAAGTGATGCAACGTCTCAAGCACCTGTTAGACAACCAAAAAAAGTTTGTCCGGGACGCCGCCCACCAACTGCGAACACCGCTTGCCGTTTTGAAACTGCAGGTGCAATCAGCCCGGCGTGGGGATCTTGCACCCCACCTGGCGCTCCAAGACATCGAGGCGACCGTTGACAGGGCTACGCAACTGGCCAACCAAATGCTTTCTTTGGCCAAGATTGAGCAATTGCGACAGCAAAAAGATTACCAATGGCTTGATTGGGCTCCATCGGTGCGCGAGATTGCTTTGGATTTGTCGCCTCTCATCGCAGCTAAATCCTTGGACTTTGAAATAGAAACGCAGCCCTGCACCGTCTTGGCCCATGCCTGGATCTTGCGTGAAATGACCCGCAACCTGCTTGACAATGCCATTCGGTATTGCCCAATAGGCACCAGCTTGCGGATTGATTTACGGCAGAAAGGTGCACACGCCGTGCTGCGCATTGCAGACTCTGGCCCCGGCATGGACGCAGCCCAAGGCACGCGTTTATTTCAAGCTTTCGCGACTGAGCGGCCCGCATCCGGCTCAGGGCTTGGTTTGACCATCGCGCGGGAAATGGTCTTGGCCCTGGGCGGAGAGATTAGCTTGGAGAACCGTTTTGAAGCCAGTCGTTTGGTCGGCTTAGACGCCCTGATTCATCTGCCCCTAAAAAAACCTATGGGCTGATCAAACATCAAGCAAAGCAGGCGCTAGCCCTTGGACTCGATCTTGGTGACTTTAAAGGTGGTTGCCGAAGTCATATAGCCTTTGGCTTCGACCCAGCCGCTGGTCACCACGCCATGTTCCCAATTGGCGGTACTGAGATCGGCAGTGACTACTGCGCCATTCGTGGTCAAGGTACAAGTGCTCGCTGCGCAGTGACTTAACAGGCCGTAGAGTTCATAGGATGAAGAACTCTCCGAGCTGTGGTTGGACGATGACGAATGGGAGGAACTGCTAGATGAGTCCTCGCTGAGCAGCCTGTTGTAGGTCAAGTGGTCACCGTCGCTGTCGTTGGAGTCATCGCTGTAGCCGGGCAAGGAACGGTCGCCCCCGGCTGATTTGAACTCCAGCCGATAGGCCGCAAGCGTGCCGTTGCTCAACAGGCCTTTGACTTCTACATAGTCACCATTGCGAACGGATGCGCAAAGCGTTGCGCTGGACAGTGAGGTCGGTACCCCTTGTACTTGCAGAGTACAGCCCGTAGCCGAGGTGCTTAAGCCGGACACCATGCCATACAACTCATTGGCCTCATTGTGAACGCCAGTGGTGCCCGCATAGTGGGTCTCGTACTGGGTAAAGGTCGCCACGTTGGTGGACCGCAGATACAGGCGGCTTGCAGCATAGTGAGCGGCCGTAGAACTCGTTAGCGTGTGGACGGACACGACAGCGCCATTGGCCAATCCTGCTGGTGCAGTGGCGGCGGTGTAGCTGACGGTCACGGTGTTGCTACCGGACCCCAGGGCGAATGTTGCATTGGTGGTGTTGAGGTTCGAGATCACCCCCACAAGCTGCACCGCGAGCGCATAAGCCTTGATCTCGATACGGGTCGCCTTGAAAGTGCCGTCGCTTTGTGGTAGTCCATAGACTTCGACCTGGCTGTTTTGCAAATCAATGAAGCGGCTGACGCTGCCGGCGGCATTGACGATGAAGGTGCTGGCATCCGTCGTCACAGGCAGACCCGCCACCTTCAGGGTTTGGGTCGCGCTGTCCACGGCCGAAGTCCCGCCTTGCATACCGCTTTGGATACGAATGGTGTTCGCTACCGTGGGGCTGGTGCTCAGCGTTTAAATGCTGACGGTCATGCCCAGACCCAAGGGGGTGTTGAGGGTGCGCGCGTCATCGGCATCGCGGACCGAGGAGCCAATGGTTTCGTAACGAATACCGTTAAGAATGACTGAGCCCAGGCCGCTGATGGTGCCTGCCATTAGCGCAGGTTTTGTGATCGTATCTGCAATAGTGTCGCCGCCGCCGCCACAGGCCGTTAGCAGGCCTACAGAGGCTAAGAGCGCGACCAACAAGCGAGGTTTCGTGATTGAACGGGACATAGCAACTCCATCAGTAAGGAATGGATGCAGTGTGCCCGGCGTAGATTAAGACTCGCTTAAGACCACCATCTCCTATTCAGACTGCTATTTGCCGCACGCGCTCGGATGGGCCACCTACAATGGACTCTTAGGCGATGGTTGGTTGAACGATGCCTTGTAAGCACTGCATGAATTCTTGGGCAACACCGCCATGGCCTTGGTGTGTATGCATGTGGGGCTGGTGGTGATTTTGCGCGTTTGGCGCGGGCCACAAGCTCTGCAACCCCTGTGGCGAACTTATGCGAATACTCCTGGCCGAAGATGACGAGCTGCTCGGCGGCGGTCTGCGCACGGGCTTAGACCAACGCGGCTTTCAGGTCGATTGGGTGCGCGACGGCGTTGCCGCTGAACGCGAGTTACTCGGTCTGCAGCACCAGGCCGCTGTGCTCGATATCGGGCTGCCGCGCCAAGATGGTTTGGCTGCGCTGCAAGCCGTGCGGGCACGCGGCATCGACACACCGGTGTTGATTCTCACGGCACGCGATGCGGTGGCCCAGCGCATTGAAGGCCTGAACCTCGGCGCAGACGACTATGTAGTCAAACCTGTTGATCTGGACGAGTTGGCCGCACGGTTGCATGCTTTGGTGCGCCGTGCCCATGGCAAGCCCCAAACCACGCTGCGTGTTCGTGATGTCACGATGGACGCCACTGCGCGCCAAGTGAGTCAGTGCAACAAGATCATCAACCTGTCCACCCGTGAATTTGATTTGCTACAAGCCTTGATGCTCAACGCGGGCCGTGTGCTGTCGCGCGAGCAATTGGAGCAGCACCTGTACCGCTGGGGCCATGAGGTCGAAAGCAACACCATTGAAGTCCATATTCACCACCTGCGTCGTAAGCTAGGCAGCGGTTTGATCGACACCATTCGCGGCGTGGGTTATATCGTGATGCCCTGACCCTCGCATGCAAAAAAACTTTTCTTTACAACGGCGCTTGCTGACACACACCTTGGGTGCAGTGCTGGTGGTTTGGATGGCCACGGCCGCTTTTGTTTGGTATGAGGCGCAACACGAAGTGGATGAATTGCTCGATGGCCATTTGGCGCAATCTGCGGCTTTGCTGGTGGTTCAGCAAAATGCCCAACCGCAAGTGCAAGAGTTTTTGCTGGACGCACCCACGCTGCACAAATACGCCAACCGCGTGGCCTACCAAGTGTTCGACGACGACCGTTTGGTGATGCATTCCCCCAACGTAGGGCACAAGCCCATGGCGCAACACACCCAAGGGTTTGAGACCGTCACCCGAGAGGATGGGCACACTTGGCGTGTCTTTGCGACCCCGGGTCGCAGCGATGGTGTACAGATCTATGTGGCCGAACGCGTAAGCAGCCGCGATGAAATTTTGAGTGCCGTTTTGCAAGGCTTCTTACCGCCCCTCACCCTGGCCTTACCCTTGCTGTTGATCGTTTTGTGGTGGAACGTGCATTCCGGATTCCAGCCTTTGCAACGTTTACGTCAAGTGCTGCTAACGCGCGACACCCAAACACTGGCGCCTGTGAGCTTGCCGCATCTCCCCCGTGAGATTCAACCGATGATCGATGCCTTGAACGACTTATTGCATCGATTAGCAGAGCGCATGGAAACGGAGCGGCGTTTCACTTCGGATGCGGCGCATGAACTGCGCACGCCTATTGCAGCCATTCGTGCACAGGCCCAGGTTGCGCTGGGCTGTGACGATAACGAGCTGATGCGTCACCAAGCCCTGAAAGATACTTTGGCCGGCTGCGACCGTGTCTCGCACCTGGTCGATCAAATGCTGACCTTGGCACGCGTGGAAAGACCTCAGGATTTGACCTCAGAACCTTTCCGCTTGGATCAGCTGTTGCAGCAAGCGATGGCTGATCTTGCCCCTGAGGCATTACGGCGTCACCAAAAGTTAGAGCTGGTCGTTGCCGACAATTTAGAGGTCCGTGGCCAAAGCACGCTATGGGGCATTTTGCTGCGCAACCTCATTGACAATGCTTTGCGTTACAGCCCAGAAGGCGTCATGGTGAACGTCCACGCACATAGCCTCAATGAGGGGCGTGTTGAAGTAACAGTGCAAGACAACGGCCCCGGGTTGTCTGAAGCCTCACTGTCGCGCCTGGGCGAGCGATTTTTCCGGGTGCTGGGGACAAGGAGCTTGGGCAGTGGACTGGGCTGGTCCATTGTCCAACACATTGCCAGGCTCCAAAATATCGACGTCCAAGTCAGCGTCCCCAAAGAGGGCGGCGGTTTACTGGTTCGACTTCGTTGCTAGCAATGGATGTCTGACAGACTGAGATGTGATTACTACAAAACGCTGCGGTACCCTTCTAGCCGTTTAGCCCAATAGCCCGCAGTGATTTGGTCGATGCGCACTCCGGTGCGCTCATTGGCGGCGTGGATGAATTTACCAGACCCGATGTAAATGCCAACATGGGAGTTGGGTGCTCCCAAGGTGTTGAAGAACACCAAATCCCCTGGGGCCGCAGCGTTGGCTGCAATGGCGCGGGTTCTGCTGGCTATGTCAGCGGCGCTGCCACGCAGTTCAACGCCGGCTGATTCTTTGTAAACAAAGCTCACCAAGCCTGAGCAGTCAAAGCCGGTGTGCAATTTTTTACCGTTATACGCATAGTTGCGATCGAGCATCGCCATGGCCTGCATGACGACATCTTGCCGTTGTGCCGTTAATGCAGCTTGGCTTGTAGTGGGTGGCTGAGTGGTATTGCCGGCTTGCCGGCTTGGCGTAGAGCAGCCGACCAATGCGGTCAATAGCAGGCTATACACCGGGGCCATGAGTCGATAGCGCGGCTTGAAAGTCATGCGCCTATTTTGCACCAAGCTCTGTATAAGGATTTCGCAGCGGTGCATAGGGTTCAGTTTTTCGCCTCACCGCCATGCGTTTACACTGGCCGTATCGGTCTGCGCATGGCTAGCGCGAAGTGTCTTTCGGCTGCCCTTTTTTGTCTCGGCTTACTCTTTCTCCATTTAGTTGCATTAGCCCTTATGTTGCTTGCCTGCTCCGCACAAAACTTAGTGCATCCGTCCCAGACTAGCCGCATTGCCAGGCGAGGGCACGCGTGCCAACCAGGGCCAAGGCAGATGCGCCTTCAGGGCGGATTTGCGCAAAGATCATCCAAGGCATGCGGCATAGAAGTGCACCTATGGGCCTAGCAGTCTCTAGCCTATGGTTTAACTACCGCCAGCGCGTCCAATGGCGCGCAGGTCTGCACCGGGTGTTTCATCGCGGCCAGCAGGACGATCCGGTAGTGGACGGCTTGCGAGGCATGGCCAGCCTGTCGATTGTGCTGTTCCATTGTTTTTTCGGCGCGATGTTCTTGTTGAAGGACTTTGATCGCATCAGTATTTTTGCAGCGCAATTGCCGGCCTGGCTGGGTTTTCTAGCCAATACCGATAAAGCCGTAGATGTGTTTTTTATGGTCAGTGCCTATTTGTTGGGCGGCGCGCTGATGCGTGAGTTCGCGCGCAAGGGCACGATCGAAGTGCGCATTTTTTACATCCGCCGTCTGTTTCGTATCTACCCTTTGTTTCTGCTGGGCCTAGCGGTTTATGCAATGGGCAACCCCGGCCTGGCCGCGGACAATTTGATCTACAACCTGCTTTTCATCGATAACTTTCAGATGAAAAACATCATTCCCGTCGGCTGGTCGCTGTCGATTGAAATGCAGTTTTACCTCGTTCTGCCACTGCTGATGGGCTGGCTGATGGGCAGGGCAGGGCAGGTTGGCCTCCGGGTTTTGCAATGTCTGTTCATGCTGTCCTTTGTGCCCATACTGGCTACAGCACTGTGGTACCCGGTCACCTACGAAACGCCGTTTTATCTTTTCCACCCACAGCGCGTGGCGCCCGAGCTGTTTCTCAATGTGATGTATTTCCAAACCCATACCCGCATCGGACCCTTGCTCTTGGGCCTGATCTGGGCCTGGGTGCGCCATCCGCAGGATGCGGGGCTGCCCGCTCCGCCGCCAAGCGGCATAGTTTGGGTGCTGTGCGGCGCGGCCTTAGCGCTGCTGTGCGCCTATTTTCCGGTGTACCAGCAAGGCTCTTGGTACTACCAGCATTTTTCGCCGTGGGTCAATCTTGCGGGTCAGGTCTTGCACCGCAATGTGTTTTGTCTGGGGGTCTTTTTGCTGGTGTTGTTTGTGCAATCCAGTCGGACACCAGCAGAGAGCTTGGGCAGCGTGCCTGCGGCGATAGCCGCAGCACTGCGTGGCTTTTTGGGCTGGGGCCTTTGGCGGCCGTTTTCCCAAGTGGTATTCCCGGTGTACTTGTTTCATTTCCCCATGGTACTGGTCGCAGCCATCCTCACCTTTCAGACTACGGATGCCTCAACCATCAGCATGATCTCGGTGTCTCAGTTGTTATGCATGTTCGGTATCGCGGCCGGTCTGTCCTTGCTGCTGGGCATCGTGCTCCATATCCTGATCGAGCAGCCGATGATCGATACGGGCCACGCGGTGTTGCGCGACAGAGCGCAGTCGCGGCGCTAGCTGAGGCCTTAAGTTTTCGAAGAACCCGAAATTTAATGCGATGCCAAGTGCGCGGGCAAGCATCCGCGCAAACTGTTGATAAAGCGCAGCGCTTGCGCCCGAGGCAAATCTTGGTCAATGCTTAACACCGCTTCATGTAGCCAGCCTTCCTTCAGCGCCACAGAACGCCCTACGCCGGCGAGTAATCCGCAATCGGCCTGGGGCGTGAGCCACTGTCCGTCGATAAGCAAGGCAATATTGCCCCGTGTGCATTCGGTCAATTGACCATCGGCGTTAAAAAGCAAGGTGTCAAAGTCGACGGGGTCGGTGGGGGCAAAAGCGTCATAGTGTGCCCGGCGCGTGGTTTTGAATCGGACAAATTCGCTATGGGCCTCTTCCATGGGTTCCTTGGCAAGCCGCAGCCGCAGGGATTGGGTCACTTCCTGTACTGCAAACGCTTGTACCTGAACGTGACCCTGTGCATTGGAGCGCAAACGTACCCTATGCAAACCTTCGGGATAGCGCGCGGCCAGTTCCGCCAGAGCGGTCTTCACTGCAATCGCATCCCAGTCATAAGCGAAGTGCTGCGCCGCCGCCTGCATACGCTGAAGGTGCAAGTCCAGGTGGCGGAATTGGCCCTTGTCCAATGCCAGCGTTTCGAGTAGCTCAAATTCTTGGCTGGTACGCTCTAAAAACCCGCGCTTGGCACGCCACTCATCCCATTCGCAATGCGCGCTGGCATCGGCGGTGATGCCGCTGCCGATGCCGCATTGGGCGATTCCCTTGTGCACGCTGATAGTACGAATGGCTACATTAAAGGTCGCATGACCGCCGGGGCGGACCACGCCTATCGCTCCGCAATACAGACCACGCGTCTGCGGCTCTAAAGCCCGGATCAGGTGCATGGCTTGTAGCTTGGGCGCGCCAGTGATGGAGCCACAGGGAAACAGGGCTTTGAATACGTCCACCAGGCTGGTGCCTGGGCGGGTTTGCGCCTGTACGTCCGAGGTCATTTGCCAGACCGTGGGCAAGCCCTGTAATTGAAATAGGCGCGGCACTTTGACGCTATGGGGCAGGGCGATACGCGAAATATCATTGCGCACCAGGTCGACGATCATCACGTTTTCAGCCTGCTCTTTAGGCGATGCGCGCAATGCGTCCGCTCGGGCTGCATCGTCCTGGGCATCTTTGCCGCGCCGCGCGGTGCCTTTCATGGGACGCATGAGAAGCTGGTCGCCCCGCCAGTCAAAAAACAATTCGGGTGATACCGAAAGAACGGTCTCTTGGTCCGTCTCTATATGGGCTGCATACCCACCCGGCTGCGCCCGCCGCAAAGCGTCGAACCAAGCGCGCATGGCCACTTCTTGGGTGTCCGGCGGCAGGTGCGCGTGCAGTGGACTGGTGTAGTTGACTTGGTACACATCGCCGCTACGGATAGCCTGGTGGATGGTGTGGATGCTGGTATCAAAAGCTTCGCGGGTCTGGCCTTGCTGCCAGGCCAATGGCGGCAAGGGTTCTTTAGCGGATGGTCTCGGCGGCAGGGCTTGCTGGTAAACCCCGAACCATGCCAGCGGCAAGCCATCGGTGGGCGGATGCACTTGGCATGCACTGTCAAATGCCGGGGCCGCCTCATAGCGCACAAAACCTACGCACCACAAACTTTGCGCCGCATAGTCGGAAACCGCTTGCAACAGCGGTAGCACTTCGGATAGCTTGTTTGCAACTAGAAGGTGCAGCGGATGGCTAAATTGGGCATGCAATCCCTCGCCCCCGTAGGGATCGACAAAATCAATGAGCGTGTACAAAAAATGCGTCTCTTGAAGGCAATTGAGTGAACGATTATCACCCTGTCTTTGATCGCCTTGTTACAAGCCTAGCGCAGCGGCAGCCTGCATGAGACGCCCGGCCAAGGCATCCTCAACCTGCGAGCTTACGCCGCTTTAAAGCTATGCGCTTTCAGGCCGGAAATATTTCTCGCAACTTCAACTTGTAAAACTTGCCTGTCGATGTGCGCGGCACAGCGGCGATGCTTTCGTAGCGCTCGGGCAATTGCCACCTGGCAAAGCCGCAAGTGAGTAGGTGCGCGTTGAGTGCTACGGCGTCCAGTGACTTACCCGGTTTGGGCACTACGCAGGCCAAGGGGCGTTCGCTCCACTTCGGGTCCGGTATGGCTATGACCGCCGCTTCGGCGACATCGGCGTGTCCCATCAATGCATTTTCCAGATCGACCGAGCTAATCCATTCGCCGCCGGACTTGATCAAGTCTTTGGTGCGGTCGGTAATGCGCACAAATCCGTGCGCGTCCATGGAGGCCACATCGCCGGTGCGTAGCCATCCGTCGTCAGAAAACTTGTCTTCGCTGATGGGCACTTCGTGGTAACTGCCGGTGATAAAGGGGCCGCGCACCTGTATCTCGCCCACCGCCTGACCGTCCCAGGGCGCGTCTTTGCCATCCTCACCGCGCATGCGGATCTCCACCAGTGGTACGGGAACGCCTGCCATGGCGGCGCGGCGGTAGCGCTCGTCCGCATCGGCGTGGATGAACTCGGACTTGGTATAGGACACGGTGGCCAGCGGCGAAGTCTCGGTCATGCCCCAGCCTTGTTGAATCCAGATGCCGTGCTTGTCAAACGCGCGTATCAAGGCCTCGGGCACTGCCGCGCCGCCGACCAAGCTGCGCATGCCGCTGGGCAGTTTCCAGCGGCCTGCTTGTTGGTGCAGCGAAGCCTCGTAGGTTTGAATCAGGCTCATCCAGATGGTGGGCACACCCAGCGATAGCGTGGGCGGCTCTAGCTGCATTAGGTCCAGCAAATCATCGGGGTGCAAATGCTGGCCGGGGAAAACCAGTTTGCAGCCCGTCATCACTGCGCCATAAGGCATGCCCCAGCTGTTGGCGTGGAACATGGGTGTGACCGGCATTACCACATCAGCGCTGCGCAAGCCCCAGCAGTCGCCCAGGCAGCCCACCAGGGTGTGCAAAACCGTAGAGCGGTGCGAATAGACCACGCCCTTGGGCTTGCCGGTGGTGCCCGAGGTGTAGCACATGGACACTGCGTCGTCCTCATCGTGTTTTACGTACTGAAACTGTTCGCCATCGGCCCGCTCCAGCAGGACTTCATAGTCCAAAAAAGGAGCTTGCACCGGCGAACCGGAAAACGGAAACACGATGATTTTCTCGAAATGGCATTGCGCTTGGAATTGCGCCAGCAAGGGCAGCAATACATCGTCCACGACCAAAAAGCGGTCCTTGGCATCGTTGGCGATCCAGGCGATTTCGTCGGGCGCCAGGCGCAAATTCAGGGTATGCATCACGCCCCCCGCTGCCGGTATGCCGAAATAGCACTCCAGGTGCGCATGATGGTTCCAACTGAGTGTCGCCACCCGGTCGCCGGGCTGTAAGCCCAGATCCAGCAGGGCCTGCGCCAACTGGCGGGTCCGCGCATAGAAGGCGCCGTAGCTATGGCGACGCAGCGACTTGTCGGGCAAGCGCGAGATTATTTCATTGCTGGCAAATAATTGTCCTGCGCGCTCCAAAAAATGGTTAAGCGACAGGTGCACCGGCATCATGGTGCTACGGATCGGGCGGGTGGCGGGCATGGGCAGTCCTTGCAGAATCGGTAAAAGCAAAACCGGTTCGGGCAACTATAGCCTTGGGGTGGGCCATAGCCTATGGGGATTTCCCCGCTGGCACAACCTGGACTGATCCGCCTTGCGCGGGCCGAAAATTAGTCGACCTTGAGGGTTAGCCCCAGGCCCAGAAAATTCACGCCGTTATTGGGCAGTTTGATGTCCGCATTGCTGACATGGCGGTAGGTAAAGGCCAATCGTGCGCGCTGGTTGAGGTCAGAAATACCGAAGCCCATCTCATCGGTAAATTGGAAATTGGTGGATTTTTGGCGGGTGCCAATATCGGTTTCACTCACAAGCGTAGGCCCCAGGCCGACGCTGAAATCTACCATCGCCGAGCCTACTTGGAGTCCGTAGCGCCCGATAGGAATCAGGGCCAGTGAAAACGCCTGTTTGGCAAAGGGCCCCGAATCCGCGTTCCATACCGAGCCTAAAACCGTGGGCAGCATTTCAAAAGTCATGGACTGCGGCAGCCTACTTGACGCTCCCAGCTTGCAATCCATGGGTGAGAAATTCAAGGAATGCGATGAAAGCTCTTCGTCTTTGGCAGCCTGGTAACCGAATTTGTAAGTATCTTTACACTCAAAAGCGTTTCTATTAAAAATAGCAAACGAATTGGTCAAAATACCAGCGGCCACAACTGTGGTTTTCAGGGTTTCGTTGTCTATCGCGAAACTCGATTGAGCCGCAAGCAGGCTTAAAAACGTGGCTGCAAGTGCGTTTTTCATGGTGATTTCGGCGGTTTACGCGAGGGTATAGGGAAGTTTGACCAGTTTACACGGGTGTTTTTCACAAGAATTAGTCAGGGAGTGCATGATGTTTTTTGAAATTTCCAAAATAGCCGGCTTTCTGGTTTCGCCGGTGCATATGCTGGTGGGATTGGGTTTTGCACTGACTTTCTGGCCGCAAAACGGCAAGCGCCACGGATCATTGCGCCTCATTCAGCTGTTGTTAGGCATGGTGTTGTCCCTGTTGATTCTTCCTGTTGGCAATGAATTGCTCGTCCCCTTAGAAACCCGCTTTCCAGCACCTACAAAGCTTCCGGAAAAAATCGCTGGCATCATTGTTTTAGGTGGCGCGGTGGACGAGGTGATGAGCGCGGGGCAGGGCCACCTTAGTTTCAATGAAGACGCCGAGCGCCTGCTGGCCCCGATCAGCCTTTTGCGGCGCTACCCCCAGGCTCGCTTGGTCTTGACCGGCGGCAGCGGTTCCTTGAACCCAGGCCCACTGAAGGAAAGCGACAAGGTACGCCTTTTTTGGCGTGACGCCGCTATCGATCGTGGGCAGGTGCTCTACGAAGAAGCCTCGCGCAACACCTATGAAAATGCCATTTTTACCCGTGACTTGCTGCAACCCAAGCCGGGCGAAAAATGGCTCTTAGTCACCTCAGCTGCGCACATGCCGCGCTCGGTAGGCCTGTTTCGCAAGGCAGGCTTTGATGTGATTGCCTACCCTGTGGCCTTCAAGTCCACCGGTAAAGATCGCCAGTGGTACGTGCCACGTACGGCTGGGACGGCACTGGGCAATATCGAGTCAGCAGTCCATGAATACGTGGGCCTATGGGTGTACCACCAGACGGGCCGTATTGACGACTTGTTTCCCGCGCCCCCTGCCCCCTAAAGGAGACACGCCTCTTGCTGACCTTAGTTGTGCGCCATTGGGCTGCGCATCTGCCAACGCTGCCAATGTGCATAAGCCAAGCGGTAGGTATTGAGCTGCACCTGTAGCGTGGTGTCAATAGCAAGGCCATAGCCCCCAGCCATGAGCAGCACCAATGGGATGCGCCTTTCTAGGCACCAATCGAACACCCCTTGGTCGCGTGCTTGCATGCCATCAAAAGTTAGCTTTAGCCGGCCCAAGCGGTCTCCTTCATGCGGGTCGGCCCCGGCCAGAAAAAACACCAGTTGTGGCTTGCAGCTTTGCTCCAACTCCAGCAGCGCGCCGTCCAGGGCGGCCAGGTAGCCGGCATCGTCCGTTCCATCGGGCAGACCCACATCCAAATCGCTCGCCTCTTTACGAAAGGGAAAATTCTTTTCGCCATGCAAAGACAGGGTGAACACCTGCTCGTCCCCCTGAAAAATCCGCGCCGTGCCGTTGCCCTGGTGGACGTCCAGGTCAATCACTGCCACTTGCAGTTCGCGGCCCTCTCGCTGGGTTTGGGCTTGCAGCACGCGCGCTGCCACCGCCACGTCATTGAACACACAAAAGCCACCGCCCTTGTCCGCATAGGCGTGGTGCGTGCCGCCGGCCAAGTTGGCGCCAATGCCCTGGCGAATGGCCGAGCGCGCCGCCGCCACGGTGGCGCCCACCGAGCGGCGCGCCCGCTCCGCCATGGCCTGGCTCCAGGGAAAGCCGATCTCGCGCGTCACGGCTGCAGGCACCGTGCCATCGGCAATGCTGCGCACATAGTCCGGTGTATGCACGCGTAGCAGTTCGGCATCGCTGGCGCGCGGCGCTTGCAGCAATTGGATACCCGGTAAATGTGCCACCAGCGCATCGCGCAGCATGGCGTACTTGGCCATGGGAAAGCGGTGCCCCTGCGGCAGAGGCAGTACAAACTGGTCGCTGTAAAAAGCCTGCATGCAATGCTGCTAAGCGCAGTGCCTCAGCTACGGTGGTCTTGGCACAGGCGCCAGCCACCAACGGCCAGCGCCAACCAGCCTGCGATCAAGGCTATGCCACCGTAAGGTACTAAAGGGCGCAAGGATGCTATGCCGTATATCAAGCGCAGTTCGATATTGAGGCTAAAGAGCAATGTCCCCATAACAAACAATGCACCGGCCGCCATCATCCATGCATTGGGCCCGCCGTGTCGTGCCAGCACCACCAACACCAGCAAACCCAGCGCATGAAAACGCTGCAAGTCCAGCGCCCAGGCCAGCGCTTGCGCGTCCTGCGCCGAAAGTGTCAGCCCATGGGCCGCGATGGCACTCACGCCGATAGACAGCGCCGCGCTGGCGCAGGCAAACACCAGGAAAAAACGCAGTCCTAGGGTTAAGAAGGTCGTCCGGCTCACAGGCTTGCGCCCCCTACCAAGGGATCCTGCGAATTCAGTACCAGCCTGGCTTTGGGGCTGATAGGGGCTGGAAGCTGCACTTGCACCATGACAGCAGGCGCCTAGCCCGCCTGCGTGACATCCACCCCAAACTCCAACGCCGCGTCCCTCAGCAAATCAATCTGCCCGCGCGCATAGGTAGTGAAGTAATAGGCATGAAAGTGCTGCGCATCCAAGCGGTGCAGCAGGCAGGGGATGTGGTGGTGGCCAGTGAGGGCGAAGCTGTTGTTCTCAAAGCCTTCGGGCCGAAAGTCCAGGGCGTAGAGTTTGGACAGGGCCTGCACCGCTTGTTCGCCATGCACGCTCACGCGTACGCGGGCGTGGCTGAGGTCTAGCACGGCGCCGGTGTCCGCGCCAATGTGCTGGCGCAGCAGGGTGACCCGGTCACTTGGGGGCTGGTCGGTATCTCCTACCAGCAAAAATTCATACGGGCCACTGCGCATTAAGGTACCTAGCGAACACGTCACCAACTGGCCGGTGTGCAGCGGGGGCGCGCAGTCCAGTGCACGGTGCAAAGCGCTACTGAGGGCGCCGATAGCGCTGGACCAGGTGCTGATGTGCGTCAGGTTAGAGAGCGTTCGCACGCGCAAATGCACTTGCAACTGGCCGCTGCGCGTGGGCTGGCTGCGCAAGGCGGGGGCGGCGGGGGCGGCGCTTAAATCAGACACGGTAACGCACTCCTTGCGGGTCGATAAAGCAGGGCTCGACCACACGCAGCCGGTATTGGCGACCGGTTGCGGGTGAGGCTGCGATGACTTCCTGGCCCACATGCGCGGTGCCGCCTTGCAGCAGGCCCAGGCCAATGGCCTTGCCCACGGTTTTGCTAAAAGTGGTGGAAGTGATGTGGCCACGCCCATGGCCGCGGATCTCGTCATCTGCAAAAAACAAGATCGCGCCATTGCTGGGCGGCTGCGCCGGGTCCATGGCTTCCAGGCCAACCAAGGTGGGCCGGTCTGGTTTCTGCAAATGCGGGCTGTGGCTGAGCGCCTTGCCCCAGAAATCTTTGGTCTGGCTGGCCATGCGGCCTGCGCCCATATCGCCCAAGGTGGTGCGACCATCCATCTCCGAGCCGACCACATGGCCTTTTTCGATACGCAGCGAACCCAGTGCCTCCAGCCCGTAAGGCCGAAGTTGCCAAGGTTTGCCCGCTTCCATCAGGTGTTCCCACACCGCCAGGCCGTGGTGCGTGGGCACAAAGATTTCGTAAGCCAGTTCACCCGAGAAAGTCAGGCGTAGTATGCGCAGCGCCACGCCCGCCAACAGGCCTTGGCCTTGGGTATCCAAGAGGCCCATAAAGGGCAGTGCGGCATCGGCGAAGTCCAGGTGCGGGAAGGCCGCTTGCAGCACTTCGCGCGTGCGCGGTCCGGCAATACTCATGGCCGCCCATTGGTCGGTGACGGATGCTACGGTCACGCGCAACTCGGGCCAGACCACTTGCAGCAAAAATTCCAGATGACTCATCACCTTGGCCGCTTGCGCGGTCGTGGTGGTCATGAAAAACTGGGTGTCGCTGATGCGCGTGGTGGTGCCGTCATCCATGACGATACCGTCCTCGCGCAACATAAATCCGTAGCGCGCTTTGCCCACGGCTAGCTTGGAGTAGCCATTGACATAGACGCGATCTAAAAACGCGGCAGCGTCCGGGCCTTGTACGTCGATTTTGCCCAGGGTGGAGGTATCGGCAATGCCCACGTTTTCACGCACAAACTCCATCTCGACTTTGTAGGCCTCGGACAAGGTGGCGCCATGCGTGCGGTACCACAGTGGGCGCAACCAGTAACCCGCTTCCATCTTGACACCGCCGTTAGCCATATGCCAGTCATGCATGGCGGTCAGGCGTTCAGGTTGAAAGTGGCCGCGCACATTGCGCCCGGCCAGCGCGCCCAGCGCCGCCGGGGTGTACGGTGGACGAAAGGTGGTGGTGCCGGCCAGGGACACATCCATGCCGCGTGCGGCGGCCATCACACCCATGCCGTTGAGGTTGGAGGTCTTGCCCTGATCGGTGCCCATACCCAGCGTGGTGTAGCGCTTGAGGTGTTCTACCGCCACATAGCCTTCGCGGTGTGCGAGTTGCACATCGTCGACGGTGACGTCGTGCTGGAAGTCGACAAAGGACTTGCCGCCAGACTGGTCTGAGCGCAGCGGCCCGGCCGGTACAAAGCCCATGCCAAAGCAGTCTTGCAGCGTGGGCGCATCACCTGCGCTGTGCAGGCTGAGTACGCCTGCCGCTTGCGCGCCCGCCGCCCAGCCCGAGGCGATGGCGCCATCCCAGCTTTGTTCGCCCACCATGCTGCCTGCGCCAAACTGCGCTCGGTCAAAAGCACCGGGCACAAAGCAGGCGATGTCGCTGCGGTACACCGGCTTGGCATTGCGGTGGGAGCTCAGGTGTACCGTAGGTGTCCAGCCGCCGGACATGGCGACCAGGTCCACCTCATGGTGCGCGGCGCCACCCATGACGCGACCCGTGTTGCTGTCAAAGCCTTCGATGCGCACGGTGTTGGCACGCTGAAATCCACGCACTTGCGTGACCGCGCTGCCGTGGTGGACGGTAATGCCCACATTATTGGCGGCGCCCAGCAGCGCTGGGTTGGTGGTGGGGCGCAGGTCGACCAGCTGCACTTGCGCGCCGGCCTGGGCCAGGCCAATGGCGTCGGCATAAGCAGCGTCGTTGTTCACGCAAAACAGCGCACGCCGACCCGGAGCCACTGCATAGCGGTTGACATAGGCGCCCACCGCGCTGCTGAGCATGACAGCGGGTTTGTCGTTACCGCCAA
This sequence comes from Rhodoferax sp., assembly GCA_040400575.1. Lineage (GTDB taxonomy): Bacteria > Pseudomonadota > Gammaproteobacteria > Burkholderiales > Burkholderiaceae_C > Allorhodoferax. Next base: position 96,485 of record JBBAPX010000004.1, on the reverse strand, counting down.
ATACCAAAGGCCGCTCGATGGCGCCGCAGGCCATGACGATGGCCTTGGCGCGCACGGTGCGCATGCGCTGGCGCGGCACACCAAAATCGGGGTCGACCAAGCCAGGCGCGGTGCGCTCAATGACGCCCACGGTGTTACCGTCGTAGATGCCAAAGGCAGTGCTGCGCGTCAACATGCGCACCCGACCCGTCGTCTTGATTTCTTGCAGCATGTGCGCCAACCACTGCGCTTGGGCGCTGGCTGCGGGGCAGTTGAGCAAGGCACCGCCGAGTTCAAAGTCTTGCTCGACCAATAGCACATCGGCGCCGGCGCGCGCTGCTTGTAGCGCGGCAGCCAGACCGGCTGGGCCCGAGCCAATCACCAGCACATCGGCAAAGTCGTTGTGGTAATCGTAGCGGTGAATATCAAAGTCTGCCACCGAGGCGCCTAGGCCTGCGGCTTTACGGATGAAGTGTTCGTACAACATCCAGGCCTTGCGCGTCGGGCCCATAAAGGTTTTGTAATAAAACCCGGCCACAAACACCGGCGAGAGCAGGGAGTTGATAGCCATGAAGTCCAGGCTGACCGAGGGCCATGCGTTTTGTGTGCGGGCCCGCAGGCCTTGCTCCAACTCGGTGGTGGTGGCGGCGATATTGGGCTCGCGCGTGCCGCCATCGCCCAGCGTGAACAGGGCATTGGGCTCTTCCACACCCGAGCCCACAATGCCGCGCGGCCGGTGGTATTTGAAAGACCGGCCCACTAAATGCACGTTGTGCGCCAACAGGGTCGATGCCAGCGTGTCGCCGGCAAAGCCTTGGTAGGGCGAGCCATCTAAGGTAAAAGTCAGCGGTTTGCTGCGGTCTATGCGGCCACCGCTGGCGATGCGCTGCTTGCCGCCTTGGGCTGTTTGCGGCACGTTCATGGCAGCGTCCTTTGCGCGGCGGGCAGCACCGATTCGATATCGTGCGTCACCGTGTGGCGCTTGACCACCAGCCAGCGGCGGCAGCCCAGGGTGTGTTGCCAAAACTCGCTGTGGATGCCGCGCGGGTTGGGGCGGGTATATACCGTGTGAACCCAGGCATCGTGGTGTTCTACCCCGAGTTCGGGGTAGGCCTGGGTGGCGTCACCAAAGTAGCTGAACTCTTCGTGGTCACGGGTGCCGCAGTAGGGGCAGGCGATGCGTAGCATGGTGGGTCTGCCCTTTCTATTGCAAATGGTTGTAAGGCCCAGTGCCCGCTTCGTCGATATAGCGGCCCTGGGCAAAGCGGTCTAAGGTGAAGCCGGCGCTGTAGGCGTGGGGTGCATCGTTGGCAATCGTATGGGCAAAGCACCAGCCCGAGGCCGGCGTGGCCTTGAAACCACCGTAACACCAACCGGCGTTCAGGTAGAGCCCATCGACCGAGGTTTTGGTAATAATGGGGCTGCCATCAGGCGTCATGTCCATAATGCCGCCCCAGTGGCGCAGCACGCGCAAGCGCGCCGCGCTGGGCATGGCGCTGACCAGGGCTTGCGTGACCTCGCTGACATTGGCCAAGTTGCCGCGCTGGGCGTAGGAGTTGTAGCGGTCAATATGCCCGCCAAACACCAGGCCGCCTTTGTCCGATTGCGAAAAATAGAAATACGAGGCCGACCACACCACCACATGGTTGACGATGGGTTTGATGGACTCGGTGACATAGGCTTGCAGCACATGGCTGTCGATGGGCAATTGCAGCCCTGCTTTTTGCGCAAGCGGCGAGGTATTCCCCGCTACCGCCATGCCCACCTTGCCGGCGCTGATGGTGCCGCGCGACGTATGTACGCCGGTGATGCGCTCGCCCGACCATTCAAAGTCGCGTACTTCGCAGTTTTGGATGATGTCCACGCCCAGGGCATTGGCCGCACGCGCGTAGCCCCAGACCACCGCATCGTGGCGCGCAGTGCCCGCGTCCGGTTGCAGCATGGCGCCATAAATGGGAAAGCGCGCCTCGTCCGAAAAATCGAGGTAGGGGGCTTCTTTCATCACGTCTTCGCGGGTCAAGATGTCGGCGCGAATACCGTTGAGGCGCATGATGTTGGCCCGGCGAATTTGCGCATCGTGCCCGCTAGGCGACATGGTGACGTACAAATATCCGCGTGGCGAGAACATCACGTTGTAGTTCAGGTCTTGCGACATCCCGCGCCACAAAGACATGGAGTGTTCGTAAAACGCGGTGTTGTCCTGCATCATGTAGTTGGAGCGCACGATGGTGGTGTTGCGCCCCGCATTGCCCGAACCGATATAGCCTTTTTCTAGCACCGCAATGTTTTTGATGCCATGGTTTTTAGCCAGGTAATAGGCTGTAGCCAAACCATGGCCACCGCCACCGATGATGATGACGTCGTAGCTTTTGCGCGGCTCGGGGTCGCGCCAGGCGCGGTCCCAGTGTTGATGGCCCCCAAGGGCGTTGCGCAGCAGCGACCAGGCCGAGTAGTGCGTCATCGGGCGGGCTCCTTACATGCGCATGCGTTTGGCTTCGGGGTCAAAAGGCGGGTCCATTTGCAGACGGGCCGGACGGCGTTCGCCCAGGATTTCAATCTCTAACTTCATATCCGGGTTGAAGCATTCGGTGGGGACATAGCCTTGCGCCAGCGATTGGTTGACATAGTGACCATAACCGCCTGAGGTAACCCAGCCTACCACGTTGCCATTGACCCAGATCGGCTCGTCGCCCATCACGTCACAGTCCAGCGCGTCCACCACCATAAAGATGCGTGTCTTCTTCGGGCCGTCTTGCTTCTCTTTCATGGCTGCCGCTTTGCCGATGTACTCATGTTTGTCGAGTTTGACAAAGCGGTCCAGTCCCGCTTCGAAGGGTCCGTAGATGGGGCGGAACTCGCGGAACCAGGTGCCGAAGTTTTTCTCCAGACGCAGGCACAAAAGCGCGCGCATGCCGAAGTTTTGGATACCCAAATCAGCGCCCGCAGCCATGATGCTTTCGTACAAGCGGCGCTGGTACTCGGGCGCTACCCAGATTTCGTAGCCCAGATCACCGGTGTAGGTGACGCGGTTGATCTTGGCCTGCACCGTGGCGATTTCCATTTCGCGGTAGTCCATGAACTTGAAGGCCTCGTTGGATACGTCTTCGTCGGTCAGACGCTGTAACAACTCGCGCGACTTTGGGCCGGCAATCGACAAGCCGATCAGCTTCATGCCGTAAGGCGTGAGGTGCACCGATCCATCTTTAGGCAAGGTCTGCTCAAACCAGCGCATGTGGTAGACCTGCGCCTGGCTGGAGCCCCACATCATGAAGCGGTCTTCGTCGGCCTTGGCGATGGTGAAGTCGCCGATGATCTTGCCTTGGTGGTTGAGCATGGGGCAGAGTTGCAAACGTCCCTTTTTGGGCAAGGTGTTGGTCATCAGGCCTTGCAGCCAAGCCTGGGCGCCAGGACCGGTGATTTCATACTTGGCGAAGTTGGCTACTTCCGTCACGCCTACTGCTTCACGCACCGCTTTGCACTCGGCTTTGATGGGCTCAAAATCATTGGAGCGGTGGAAGGACACGATGTCCTTAGCCTCCGTGCCCTTGGGCGCAAACCACAAGGGCGTTTCCATACCCCAAGAGTCGCCCATCACCGCGCCTTGCTCGATGAATTTGTCGTACAGCGGCGTGGTTTGCAGCGGACGGCCAGCGGGCAGTTCTTCATTAGGAAAGCGGATGCGAAAACGGCGCGAATAGTTTTCGCGCACTTTGGCATTGGTATAGGTTCGCGTCGCCCAGTCGCCGTAGCGCGCCACGTCCATGCCCCAAATGTCAAAACCGGGGTCGCCATCGACCATCCAATTGGACAATGCCAGACCCACACCGCCGCCCTGGCTAAAGCCGGCCATCACGCCGCAGGCAGACCAAAAATTGGTGCGCCCTTGCACAGGACCGACCAAAGGATTGCCGTCAGGCGCGAAAGTGAATGGCCCGTTGATCACGCGTTTGATACCTGCATGCTCGAGCGCTGGAAAATGCTTGAAGGCGATTTCCAGCGAGGGCGCGATGCGGTCCAAGTCGGGCTGCAGCAGCTCTTGGCCAAAACTCCAGGGCGTGGTCTTGGTAGACCAGGGCTTGCCTGCTTGCTCATAAACGCCCAGCACCATGCCTTTGCCTTCTTGGCGCAAATAGCTCTCGGCACCAAAGTCGATCACGTGACCGATCTCTTTGCCCGCGCTTTTGTTAAAGGCTTCCACTTCGGGAATGTCATCAGTCACCAAGTACATGTGCTCCATGGCCAGCACTGGCAGTTCAATGCCGACCATGCGGCCCACCTCGCGTGCCCACAGGCCACCGGCGTTCACCACATGCTCACACTCAACCACACCTTTGTTGGTGATGACGCGCCAGGTACCGTCGGACTTTTGCTCCAGGCTTTCCACCTTGGTTTGCACTTCGATGGTGGCGCCGCCCAAGCGCGCCGCTTTGGCATAGGCATACGTGGTGCCGCTGGGGTCCAAATGACCTTCGTTGGGGTCTAGCAACGCGCCCAGAAAATACTTTTCTTCGATGAAGGGAAAGTAATTGAGGGCTTCTTTGATGGAGATGATTTCGGTTTCCATGCCCAGGTAGCGGCCACGCGCCACCGTCATCTTCAAAAACTCCATGCGCTCGGGCGTATCGGCCAGCATGATGCCGGGCGATTTGTGCAGGCCGCACGACTGGCCCGAGATGCGCTCCAGCTCTTCATACAGGCTGACGGTGTAGCTTTGCAGCATGGCTACATTGGGGTCGCCGTTAAGCGTGTGAAAGCCCCCGGCGGCATGCCAGGTAGAGCCAGAAGTCAGCTGGTCGCGCTCCAGCAGCATCACATCGCTCCAGCCTTTTTTAGTCAGGTGGTAAAGCACCGAACACCCGACCACACCGCCACCGATGATGACTACCCGTGCTGTTGTTTTCATATCTGCAAAATCCTTTTCCCTAGAGAAAAACAAAAAATTAAAAATCAGTAGGTGCGCCGCCCTGGGACTTGCGCAGACTGACAAAAGCATCAAGCTCTTCTTCGATGGCCGCATCCATAGGCGGGCGCTCGTAGGCTTCGAGCTCTTTTTGCCAAACCTTGTTGGCTTTTTGATAAGCCGTGGGCCGACCGTCTTCGTCCCAGGATTCGAAGTTGCGCCAGTCCGAAATAATCGGCGAATAAAACGCCGTCTCAAAACGCTCTAGCGTGTGCGCCGTGCCGAAGTAGTGGCCGCCGGGCCCCACGTCGCGTATCGCATCGAGCGCCAGCCCGGCGGGGCTGACATCCAGGGGCGTGAGGAACTCAGCCACCATTTGTAAGAGGTCGCAGTCGAGGATGAATTTTTCAAACGAGGCGGTCAGGCCGCCCTCCATCCAGCCGGCGCTGTGCATGATGAAATTACCGCCAGCCTGTGTCAGTGCCCACAAAGAAAAAACCGATTCATAGGCTGCCTGCGCGTCCACGGTATTGGCTGCGTTGACGTTCGAGGTGCGGTAAGGAATGCCGTATTTGCGGCACAGTTGCCCGCCCACCAGCACCGCTTTCATGTACTCGGGCGTGCCAAAGGCCGGCGCACCGCTTTTCATATCGACATTGGAGGTAAAGCCACCGTAGACCACTGGCGCGCCAGGGCGCACCAATTGGGTCAGGGTAATTCCGGCCAGCGCCTCGGCGTTTTGCTGCGCCAGCGCGCCGGCAATCGTCACTGGCGCCATGGCTCCGGCCAGTGTAAAAGGCGTAAGCATGATGATCTGGTTGCGCGAGGACATTTCCATGATGCCTTGCAGCATGGGCGTGTCTAGGCGCAGCGGCGAGGAACTGTTGATGATGGAAAACAGCGAGGGCTCGCGCTCGAGTTGTTCGTCGCTGATGCCGCGCACGATACGCACTATTTCTAGCGCATCTTGGTTGCGCTCTTTGCCTAGCGAATAGGCGTGAAAAGCTTTGTCGGTAAGTTTGGCAATATCAGACAAACAGTCCAAATGGCGCACCGAGGCATGCAAGTCCACCGGCTCGACCGGATAGCCGCCGGTGCAGTGGATGATGTCGTAGCGCTGCGCCAGTTTCACCAGGTTGCGAAAGTCGTGCTGATTGCCCGCGCGCCGCCCGCCTTGCATGTCCGAGCAGTTGGGAGGGCTGGCTACTTGCGCAAAGGCCAGGTTCTTGCCGCCGATGCGGATATTGCGCTCCGGGTTACGCGCATGCAGCGTGAATTCGGAGGGGCACGTTTTGATGGTCTGCAAAATCAAATTGCGGTCAAAGCGCACGCGCTCGGAGCCTTCGCGCACATCAGCACCGGCTTTTTTCAAAATCGCGCGCGCCTCTGGATGCATGAAGTCCATGCCCATTTCTTCCAAAATGGTGAGCGAGGCGTTATGGATCGCTTCCAACTCGTCTTCTGACACCATGGGCGTGGGCGGCAGGCGGTGCTTGAGATTGCGGTATTGGGTGGTGGGAGGTGCAACGCGGACGGTGCCGCTGCCGCGACCTGCGCGACGTCGTGCCGGCGCTATTGCTTCTTCTGTCATGTGGGGTGTCTCCGCGTAAAACCGATGCAGGAATGTGCGTTCACTGGCCGGATCGGGATGCCCCGCGGGCCGCGACCGAACCAGTGAGCCAATTCTATGCAGTTCACCCCGTGTAAATCGTTTGCGCCGCCCCATGTGCCTCAGGAGCGCGCTGCCTTTGCATGCCTTTGGCATGCCATTGACCTGTTCGCCGCGCCGCTTACTTACACCCCGCGCTTAGAGGGAAAACGCCTCGTATTTGTGGCTGTTCAGGCGGCGTGGACAATCGCATCTTGCCGCGATGGCGCCATTGGGAGACGCAATTTTATAAATTGCCCAATGGCCGCGCACCCACAATGCGCCAACTTTGCAATACGATTTCCGCCGGAGTGCCCCTATGACAGACGAGGATAAATTCGAAGCGCGCGCCCAGCGCATGCTGACCCGTTGGGCCGGCCAGCGCATGCCGGTCAGCCGCCGCCAAACTGTCGAGGGCGAAGTGCTGCGCCATGCGCCGCCCGGCGTGGGCGCGCTCGATACTGCGCTGCAGGTCTATCACGAACCGGCCAAGGCCTTGCCGGTGCTCACTAGCTGCGATGTGCTGGTGGTGGGCGCAGGACCGGCGGGCATATCAGCGGCCCTGGCCGCGCGCCGTGCCGGTGCTGACACGGTGCTGCTGGAGCGCTTTGGCTGCCTGGGTGGCGTGATCACCACCGTGGGCATGGAAACCCTGGCCTGGTACCGCTACGAAGGTACCGTAGAAGGCGAGGGCATCGGCATTGAAATGGAGCGCATTGCCGCACAAATGGGCGGCTCGATCAAATGGCCGTACAACGACAGCCAGTGCCTGGATGCAGATTTCTTCAAGGTGGTGGCCGACCGCCTAATTACGGAAGCGGGGGTGCGGCCTATCTTGCACTGCCTGGCGGTGGATGTCATTTTTGAAGAAGATGGTAAGCGCTTGCGTGGCATTGTGACCGAGAGCAAATCGGGTCGCCAGGTGGTGCTAGCCAAGCGTATCGTGGACTGCTCGGGCGATGCGGACATCGCCCATCTGGCTGGCGCCAGCTACCGCAAAACGCCTAAAGACAAGATGCTGGGCATGACCACGGTATTTAACGCCTCGGGGGTGGATACGCAGGCGTTTTTGGACTACACCGAAAGCCAGCCCGCCACCTATGCGGATTGGAGTCGCACCTGGGCGCAGGAGACCAGCGGGAAAGAGGATGCGCTGCGCAGCCCGTATCTGGACAAAGAGTTTGACACCGCCCGAGAGCTCGGGGTGATACCGGCCGATAGCACCAATATCGGCGGTTCTTGGTCCGCTTTAACGCCTGCCGGTGAGGCCACCAATTTGAACCTGGCTCATATGTACGGCTTTGACCCGACCGATGTGATGGACCTGACGCGCGCCGAAATGCAAGGCCGCCAGGATGCGCTGCATGCTTTGGTGGCGCTCAAAAAAGTGGTGCCCGGTTTTGAGAACGCCAAGCTGCGCAACTTTGGCATGACTTTGGGCGTGCGCGATTCGCGCAAGATTATTGGCCGCTACAACTTATGCAGCCAGGACGTGCGCAGCCAGGCCAAGTTTGCCGACAGCATCGGTATTTTTCCGGAGTTCATCGACGGCTATAACATTCTTATTTTGCCCACCACCGGGCGCTATTTCGAGGTGCCTTACGGCTGCATGGTGCCCTTAGAAGTGGACAATCTCTTGGTCGCTGGGCGCTGTGTGGCCGGAGATATGGTCTCGCATGCCGCCATGCGCAATATGATGGCCTGCACCGTCACAGGACAGGGCGCCGGCGTCGCCGCGGCAGTGTCGATACAGCAGGACAAAAGCACCGCCCGCGTGGACATGGAGGGTGTACAGGCGGAACTGCAGCGCCAGGGTGTGCGCATGCATTAAGACCGCTAGCCATGCGCTGCGCGGGCCCATAAAAAAAACCGGTTTTCACCGGCCTTTTTTATGGGCAAAAGCAAGGTGCGAATTACTTCGCACCGCTTCCATCACGAAAGGTGCTTGCCAATCAGGCCCGCCATTTCGAACATCGTGACTTGCGATTTGCCAAACACTTCTTTGAGTTTGGCGTCTGCATTGATGTTACGCTTGTTGGTGGCGTCTTGCAGTTTTTGTTTCTTGATGTAAACCCACAGTTGTTTGACAACTTCGGTACGTGCCAAGGGCTTGGCGCCCACTACGGCAGCCAATGCGGCGCTGGGGGTCAGGGGTTTCATGAATGCGGCGTTCACAGCGCGCTTTTTGGCCGGAGCCGCTTTCTTTGCGGCTGGAGCGGATTTTGTAATTGCCTTTTTTGCGGGAGCCGCTTTTTTAGCGGGCGCTGTTTTTGCAGTTGCCATTGTGAGGTGGTCCTTCAGGGGGTTAGTTGATTGCCAACGATAAACTTTACGTCCGGCAGGCGGATGCTACTGGAGAAATTGACGCTTTCCAAGAGGGGAAAACGAAATTTTTGCAGTAGGGCAGTTTATTTCGACCTATTTTTTAATTACACCCAGCCTTTTTCGTGGCTGTCAAAGCGAGAATTTCATGACCAAGCCCATTCCCACCGCCGACCTGTGTGATGTATTTGTGCGTCGGGCGCAAACTGATTTTGCGGTTTTACCGCCGGTATTCACACATTTTGGAGCTCGCAAAGCTTTTTGCGGGCCGGTGCGCACGGTGAAGTGTTTTGAGGACAATTCCTTGGTCAAGGAGGCGCTCGAAGAATCCGGTTGGGTCGATACTGCGCTGGGCCGCGTAGCGCAGGTTTTGGTGGTTGATGGTGGCGCCTCGATGCGCCGGGCGCTGGTGGGGGGCAATATTGCCGCGATGGCAGCGCGCAATGGCTGGGCCGGTGTGCTGGTCGATGGTTGCGTGCGTGATGTGCATGAATTGGCGGCCTGTGAACTCGGCATTTGCGCGCTGGCGCTCATGCCTTTGGCCACTGAAAAGCGCCAGAGCGGGCAGCGTGATGTTGAGGTGCAGGTGCAAGGTGTGCGCATCACACCGGGGCAATGGTTGTACGCCGATGAAGACGGCGTTTTGGTTTGCCATCAGGCTTGGTCCGATTGATGCACTTTGGGCTCGGGCAGGGTGGCCAGCAGAAGGCTTATAAGTGCCAGTACGAAGGCGATGGTCTGCACTTGCGTGAATTGTTCACCAAAGCCAAGGGTGCCGATGGCGGCAGTGGCTAGCGGCAACATCACGGTGAAGACGCCCGCTTGGGTTGCTGGGATGGTTTTGAGTCCCGTCATCCATAACCACACGACCCATACGCTGGCCGCGAGCGCATAAAAAACCAGCAAGAGCCACCATTGCACCTGAACCGCACCAAAGTCAAAGTGCCAAGCCAGATACAGGCCCGCTGGGGTGGAGAGTGCAAAACCATTGAGGTTAATAAGTGCCGCGATGCGCTTCGGACTGACGGTGGCTGAAAGGCGTTTTCCAATAACCACATAGGCGGCTTCACACAGCACAGCACCAAATAAAAGCAAGTTTCCCCACAGAGCGTGCGGATAGTCCGGGGGCGCTTGCGCAAGCCCTTGGGTCGCTGCTGCGGGCGCTGCACGGGCCAAGGCCAGCAGCGCGATTCCGAGCACCGCCAGCGCCACGGCGGCCCAAATGCGCCAGCCAATGCGCTCTTCGAGGAAGTACCACCCCATCAGCGCCGAGGCCGCGGGAATAGCGGACAGGATGACGCCCGCTGACAGGGTACTGGTCATGCTCACCCCAAACAGCATGCAAATTGAAAACATGAAGTTACCCAGGAAGGACTCCAGAAATAGAAAGCCCCAGGTGCGCCGGTCTAAGGGACCCTCGTCAGGCGGCTTTTTCAGCCAAGCCATCATGGCGATGGCGGCAATGCCAAAACGCAACCAGGCCAGCAAAAACACGGGCAAGATGGCCACCAAGGGCTTGGACAGGGCCACATAGCTACCAACCAGCGTCATGCTGAGCGCAAGGCTGGCATAGGCCAGGGGCTTTTGGAATCGGTGGGTCACGCGGTGAGCAGGGCGGGTGTCGTGGGTAAAGTGTCGCCAGCGCAGCGCAGCCGCATGGCATTTGAGCCCTGGGCGGTTACCATGCCGACGATAGGAGGTTAACCGATGAGTACGGCTAAGTTTGCATACGCGAGCAACACTAATTTTTTCCTTGCCAGTGAGGCACTCACTGCGCAACCCTTCGCGATAGTGGGCGTTCCCTTTGATGGGGCGGTGACCAACCGGCCCGGCGCTCGCTTTGGCCCGCAAGAAATTCGCCGTGCCAGCCTGATGCTGTGCGACGGTATCCATCCGCATTTCGACGTTTCGCCCTTGGGCATGGTGGGCGACGCGGGCGACATGGCCTTGCCCAATGCCAGCGCACTAACCGAGGTGCGCCGCTGCATCCAAGAGCAGGCGGAGCCCCTTTTTGCCAAGCACCATTGCATTTTTTTGGGCGGCGACCATTCCGTTACTTTGCCGCTCTTGCGCGCGGCCAGGGCGCGCTTTGGGTCATTAGCCTTGGTGCATTTTGATGCCCATTGCGACACTTGGAGCGACCATTTCGGCGAGCCCTCAGGCCACGGCACTTGGACTTATGAGGCTATTGAGGAAGGCTTGGTGAGTCCGCGCCATACGGTGCAAATTGGCTTACGTTCTTCTGGCGCGCGCGCCGCGCGCCAGTTTGTGGCGGACCAGGGTGGCCTGATCTTCACCGCCCGCGAAATGCGCGGTCTGGACGGCCCTGCCTTGAACCCCTTGATCACCCAGGTGCGCGAGCGCCTGGGCACCATGCCGGTGTACCTGACGCTGGATATCGATTGCCTGGATCCGGCATTTGCCCCGGGCACCGGTACCCCAGAGCCTGGGGGATTGACCAGCAGCCAACTACTGACTTGGCTAGAGGCGCTGGTCACGCTGAAATGCGTGGCCATGGATTGCGTGGAGGTGGCACCGGCCTATGATCACGCCGAACTGACCAGTCATGCAGCGGCCACCATGGTCTGGACCTATTTGTCCGGGCAAGTGGCCAAGCGCTTGGCGATGGGCTGACTGCGCACTTTTTGTATTTCACGCGAAAACAAGTTTTTTTATGGGCTCGCTGCTGCAATACGACACGCAACTCAATCGGCAAAGTTATTACGAAGCCAGCGTGACCCGGCCGGCGCTGCTGGCGCCCTTGGCTGGCGAACTGCATACCGATGTGGTGGTGGTGGGCGCCGGCTTTGCTGGTTTGTCGGCAGCGATTGAGTTAGCGCAGCATGGCTTCAAGGTGGCGGTGTTAGAGGCTGACCGGGTGTGCAGTGGGGCTTCGGGGCGTAACGGGGGCCAGGTCATCGTGGGCTACGCAAGCGGTCAATCGGAGTTGGAGCAGCAGTTGGGCATGCAGGCGGCGCGCCAGATGTGGGATATGTCGCTAGAGGCCATTGACCTGGTGGATGCGCGCATCGCCCAATGGGACATAGCCTGCGAGCGTAAAAATGGCTATCTGTATGTTGCCGACAGCTCGCGCAAAGCCCGTGCCTTGGATGCAGAAATGGATGCCATGGATAAAATCTACGGCCTGTCGACTGTTCGCGCCTACGGCGCTGATGTGCGTGCCATGATTGGCACCTCACGCTATGTGGCCTGTGCCTACGAAGTGCGATCGGGCCATGTGCATCCGTTGAAATATGGCTTGGGCCTGGCCCGCGCGGCGCTGGGGCTAGGCGTGCAAATTTACGAAAACACGGTTGCGTTGACCATGGAACAAGGTGCCACTGTGCGAGTGCGTACAGCTAAAGGCACGGTGCGTGCGCGTTATGTCTTGTTGGCTGGTAATTGCACTTTGCCTGCCTTTTCGCCGCGGCTCGCGCCCTCAATTGCAACGCGCATCATGCCGGTGGGTACCTATATCGTCGCCACTGCACCCATAGACCCTGGCCTGGTGCAGACGCTCCTACCCAGCGGCGCTGCCGCTTGTGACAACAATGTGGTGCTCGATTACTTCCGCTTTAGTCAAGACGCGCGTCTGCTCTTTGGTGGACGGGTCAGTTATTCGAGCCGGACGCCGGTCCGCCTGCAGCAACGCATGGCGGCGCGGATGGCCGCAGTGTTTCCCCAGTTAAGCAATACCCCGATTGAATTTACCTGGGGCGGTTTTGTGGATATAAGCATGAACCGCGCGCCTGATTTTGGGCGGCTGGGTAACAACGTGTATTACCTTCAAGGCTTTAGCGGTCATGGCGTGGCACTAACGGGGCTTGCCGGTCAACTGGTAGCCCAGGCCATCGCTGGTGAGGCCTCGCGCTTTGATCTGTTTTCCCGTTTGAAGCACCATGACTTCCCTGGTGGCGCTTTGCTTCGTACCCCCAGTTTGGTACTTGGCATGCTGTACCACCGGCTCAGAGAATATTTGTAGGGCACACCAAACTGGTGCAAAATCGACCCCAATTACATAACTATAGATTGGCAGGTGGTCCAGCAGGTCCGCCGGTAGCGGAGGAAAAACACAATGTCTGACTCAAAAAATATGTCTTTTAATGATCTGGAACAGTGGCTTAACGAGCGCCGCGTTACCGAGGTCGAATGCCTAGTGCCCGACTTAACCGGCGTGGCACGCGGAAAAATTTTGCCGCGCGCCAAGTTCACCGAGGACCGGGGCATGCGGCTGCCCCAGGCGATTGTCGCTATGGGCGTTACGGGGGAATTTCCCGAAAGTGGCCCTTACTACGACGTGATAGAACCGACAGACCGGGACATGCAGCTACGGCCTGACCCATCCACCGTGCGCATCGTGCCCTGGGCGACTGACCCGACGGCGCAGGTGATTCATGACTGCTTTGACCACCAGGGCAAGTTGGTGCCCTTTGCACCACGCAGCGTGTTGCGCAAAGTCTGTGACTTGTTCGCGGCCGAAGGCCTCAAGCCCATTGTGGCGCCGGAGTTGGAGTTTTACCTTACCGCGCGCAACACCGACCCCAATACCTTGCTCAAAGCGCCCATAGGCCGCAGCGGTCGCGCCGAGACCTCGCGCCAGGCCTATAGCATCGACGCGGTGAATGAGTTCGATCCGCTGTTTGAAGAAATTTATGATTATTGCGAGAAGATGGAACTTAACGTGGACACCTTGATCCACGAAGTCGGTGCCGGGCAAATGGAAATCAATTTTTTCCATAACGAACCACTCGGTCTGGCCGACGAGGTTTTTTTCTTCAAGCGCACCGTGCGCGAAGCGGCTTTGCGCCACAACATGTACGCTACCTTCATGGCCAAACCCATTGCCGGCGAGCCGGGCAGCGCCATGCACGTGCACCAGAGTCTGGTCGATATGCAGACTGGTAAAAACGTTTTCAGTAAAGAGGATGGTAGCGCCTCGGAAATGTTTATGCATTACATCGGTGGTCTGCAGCGCTATATACCTGCGGCCATGGCCCTGGTGGCGCCCTATGTGAACAGCTACCGCCGTTTAACCCGCCATTCGGCTGCGCCCATCAATATCGAATGGGGCTATGACAACCGCTCGGTGGGCATACGCTCACCCATTTCCGAGCCATCGGCACGCCGGGTGGAAAACCGGGTGATCGGCTCGGACGCCAACCCCTATGTCGCCATGGCCATGACCCTGGCGTGCGGCTACCTAGGTATCAAGAACAAGATTGCCCCCAAGCCCGAAATGAAGGGCGACGCTTATTTGTCACCCTACGCCTTGCCGCGTAGCCTGGGCGAGGCGCTGGACTGGTTGCGCCGCGAGTCGGACTTGCACGAGGTGCTGGGCAAAGAGTTCATCACCGTCTACTCCGAAATCAAAGAGCTTGAATTCGAAGAGTTCATGAAAGTGATTTCTCCCTGGGAGCGCGAGCATTTGCTTTTACATGTCTAGCCTGCCGCCTGCCTGCAGGTTGCTGCTGTATGTTTGATTCTGATTCAACCTCGTCCCGATACATTTTATGAATTCACTCGTCGATACCAGTCACATCCAAGCGCTAGACAGCGCGCATTTTTTGCATCCTTTTACCGATTTCAAAGAGCTCAATGCGCGTGGGGCCCGAGTGATGACGGAGGCCAAAGACATTTATGTCTGGGACTCCGAAGGCAATCGCGTCTTGGACGCCATGAGCGGTTTGTGGTGCGTCAATGTCGGCTATGGTCGCAAAGCATTGGCCGATGCAGCGCAAGCGCAAATGCTTAAGCTGCCCTACTACAACAGTTTTTTCCAGACCACCAATGTGCCCGCCGCCACCCTGGCGGCGCGCCTGGCCTCGCTGGCGCCCACGGTGGGAGGGCGCAGTTTTCAGCATGTGTTTTATTCGTCTAGCGGCAGCGAGAGCAATGACTCCAATGTGCGCATGGTGCGCCGCTACTGGGATTTGCTAGGACAGCCCGAGCGCAAGATCATCATTAGCCGTACCAATGCCTACCACGGCAGCACCATGGCTGGTGCCTCCTTGGGCGGCATGAGCGGCATGCATGCGCAAGGCGATTTACCTATTCCCAATATCAGCCATATCGGGCAGCCCTATTTTTTCGAGAACGGGCAGCCCGGCGAGTCCGCGCATGATTTCGGTATCCGTGCGGCCGGCTGGTTGGAAGAGCGCATCCTGGCCTTGGGCGCCCACAAGGTAGCCGCCTTCATTGCCGAGCCGGTGCAGGGCGCCGGCGGCGTGATCATCCCGCCGGCCACGTACTGGCCTGAGATCCAGCGTATCGTGGACAAATACGGCATCTTGCTGATTAGCGATGAGGTGATCTGTGCCTTTGGTCGCCTGGGCCACTGGTTTGCGTACGAAAAATTCGGCTACCGGCCCGACCTGATTACCTTTGCCAAGGCCGTGACCAGCGGCTATATCCCGCTGGGCGGCGTGATGGTGGGCGACCGCGTGGCCAAGGTGCTGATAGAGCAGGGTGGTGAGTTCAACCACGGCTATACCTACAGCGGCCATCCGGTGGCCTGCGCAGTAGCGCTGGCTAACCTGGATATTTTGGAAAGCGAAAACTTGGTGGGCCGGGTGCGTGACGATAGTGGCCCCTATTTGGCGGCGCAGTTTGCGACGCTGCTCGATCACCCCTTGGTGGGCCAGGCCGAAACCTGCGGCCTGATGGCCGGCTTGGTGTTGGTCAAGGACAAGGCTTCCAACACCCTTTTTCCCGCAGATCTTTCAGTGGGCATGGTGTGCCGAGGGCATTGTTTTGCCAATGGCCTGATCATGCGCGCCGTGGGCGACCGTATGATTATTGCGCCACCCCTGACGATCACCCATGCACAAATCGACGAAATGATGGGTTTGATCCGTCTAGCCTTGGATAAAACCTTGGCCGATGCCCGGCGATCGGGCTGGCTTGAGGCAAACCTATAATTTCCCGTTTCCGCCGCCTTGCGCGTCGACCGCCTGAGGCCCTCTTGTTTTTTCAACGTCCCTTCATTGGAGGTTTTCTCGATGTCCAAATACGTTTTTAGCCTGACCCTGGTAGCGCTGGTACTTGCCGCTTGCGGTAAAAAAGAAGAAGCAGCGCCCGCACCTGCGCCCGCTGCCAGTGCCCCGGCGGAGGAAAAAGTCCTCAATATTTACAACTGGCCGGACTACATCCCCGAGGGCATGATCGCCGCTTTCGAAAAAGAAACCGGCATCAAGGTGAATTACGATACCTTCGAAACCAACGAGGCCCTCAACGGCAAGCTGGTGGCTGGCAATACCGGTTATGACATCGTGGTGCCGGGGACGTCCTTCAGTCCCGCCCAGGTGGAAGCCGGCTTCTTTCAGCCGCTGGACCGCGCCAAGCTGAAAAACTATGGCAATCTGGATGGCGACATCATGGCCGCACTGGTCAATGCGGACCCCGGCAACCAGTACTTGGTGCCCTGGGCCTGGGGCTTTACCACCGTGGGTATCAACCGCACCAAGGTAGAGAAAGCCCTGGGCAAAATGCCGATGCCGGAAAACGCGTGGGACCTGGCTTTCAAGCCCGAATACACCTCCAAGCTCAAGTCTTGTGGCATCGCCTACTTGGATTCGCCCACCGAGATCCTTCCTCCGGCGCTGCATTACATCGGCAAAGACGCGTATTCCAATGACCCAGCGGACCACAAAGCCGCAGTAGATATGCTGGCCAAAGTGCGCAAAGATATTCGCATCTTTAGCTCTACCATGATCGACGACATCGCTGGCGGCAAGGCCTGCGTAGTCGTAGGTTGGTCGGGTGACGTCAACATCGCTGCCGGTCGCGCTAAGGAAAACGGTTCCAAAGACGTGATCGAAGCGCTGCTGCCCAGCACCGGTGGCTTGATCTTCTTTGACACCATGGCGATCACCAAAGACGCTAAGCACCCGGGCAATGCGCACGCCTTCATTGATTTCTATCTGCGTGCGGAGAGCGGCGCCCAGGTGTCCAACGAGTTGAGCTACCCCACGGGCAACAAAGCGGCTATGGAAAAAATGAACCCCGAAGTGGCAGGTAACAAAACCATCTTTATTGAGTCTGCTGTGGCCGCGAAAATGGTCAAACCCGGCAAGTTCACCAACGAAGGCCGTGAGGGCATGGCCAACGCATTTACCAGCTTCAAAAAAGGCAAGTAATTGGGCGCGCCTTAGGCACCAGGACTGTTCTATGCATGGCGTGAACAGTCCTTTTTTATTGCCTGCGTCCTGACTGCTGCGCTATGCACTTCTTCACCGGCTTATTCCAAGGTCTGCCCGCACCGGGCCGGCGCTTTGTTATTGGCGTGCCCATGGCATGGTTGCTGTTCTTCTTCATGCTGCCTTTCCTGATCTTGCTCTACATCAGCTTTGTGGACATGGGGAATGACATCCATCCTTTCAAGCCCTTGTGGGATGCGCAGGCCGGCGTACTGCACCTGAAGTACGAGAACTACACCAGTATTTTTGCCAGTCCCGAGGGCGGTGGCTTGGTGCAGACGATTTACGTCGAGGCCTACCTACGCTCTGTAGCGTATGCCTTGTGTACCTCGATCCTGTGCCTATTGCTGGGTTACCCTTTCGCCTACGCCATTGCGCGCTCTGCGCCAGCCGTGCGCCCGGCGCTACTCATGATGGTCATGCTGCCGTTTTGGACCTCGTTTTTATTGCGTGTCTACGCCTGGAAGGGCATATTGGCCGATCAAGGCGTGCTCAACCGCCTGTTCATGGCGCTGGGCTTGGTGCAAGAACCAGTGCAAATGCTGTACACCGATGTGTCTATGCTGGTGGGCATGACCTATGTCTACTTGCCCTTCATGATCCTGCCCTTGTACGCCACCCTGGTCAAGTTGGACATGCGCTTGCTCGAAGCTGCACACGACTTAGGCGCCTCGCCCTTCAAAGCCTTTTGGCTGGTGACCGTGCCCCTATCGCGGGCCGGGATCATCGCCGGCTTTATGCTGGTGTTTATTCCAGCAGTGGGCGAGTTTGTGATTCCTTCTCTGCTGGGCGGGCCAGAAAACATCATGGTGGGCCGCGTGGTCTGGGACGAGATGTTTACCAGTAACAACTGGCCACGCGCCAGCGCCTTGGCGGTGAGCATGATTGCGCTCATCGTGGTACCGCTAGCCCTGTACTACCGCTCGGCAGCCCAGGCAGAGCCCGGCAAAGCCTAGGAAGCGCCATGTACCGTTTTGTTCAACACTACTTCGGCCGGGCCTGGATGGCCCTGGTCTTTCTGTTCCTCTATTTGCCACTCTTATTTATGGTGGTGTTCTCGTTTAACAGCAGCCGCCAAGATGCGGTATTCACCGGTTTTTCCCTGCGCTGGTACGAAGCACTGGGCCGTGATAACAAAATCGTCGAAGGCTTTTGGTTGTCCTTGCAGATCGCGCTGGCCACGGGTGTTTTGTCAGCGGTACTGGGTGCGTTTGCCGCATTCGTTCTCGTACGCTACCAGCGCTTTGCCGGGCGCACGGTATTTTCGGGTATGGTGAATGCACCTTTGGTGATGCCTGAGGTGGTCATCGGCCTGTCTCTGCTGCTGCTGATGGTCGGTATCCAAAACGTGTTTGGCTGGCCCGAGCGCGGCTTACTCACCATTATTCTGGGCCACACGCTCTTGGGCATGGCCTATGCCATGGTGGTGGTGCAGTCGCGCTTGCTGGAGGTGGACCGCTCGATTGAAGAGGCTGCCATGGACCTGGGCGCGCGCCCGGCGCAAGTGTTCTTTCTGGTGACCTTGCCCAATATTGGCCAAGCTATTGTGGCCGGATTTTTGTTGTCCTTCACGCTTTCGTTTGACGATGTGGTGATTTCTGAATTTCTCTCCGGACCGGGCGTCAACACCTTGCCGCAAGTCATCTTCGGCTACGCCAGAAGAGGTATCAACCCGACGATTTATGCAGCGGCCACTTTACTGATCAGCGTCATCACCATCGCCGTCATCGCCTACAGCGTGCAGGTGGCGCGCCAGGGACGGCGGCGTGCGCAAGAAGCGCAGCAGAAGTTTTCTGACTTGTTGTAAGGGAGATGCTGGTGTCTACATCTAAAGCGTGCAGGAACAATAGCGGGAGGCAGGCGTGGTACAGACCGAAGCACTAGCGCGCGCTGCCCAAGCGGCGCCGTTTTTACAAATTCAGCATATTGTCAAAAAATTTGATGATGTGTTTGCGGTGGATGATGTCAGCCTGGACATCGCCCAAGGTGAGATTTTTGCCTTGCTGGGCTCCTCGGGCTGCGGCAAATCCACCTTGCTGCGTATGCTGGCCGGCTTTGAGCTTCCGACTTCCGGCCAGATTCTGCTAGCCGGGCAGGATATTGTGGGTCTGGCGCCCTACGAGCGCCCCATCAATATGATGTTCCAAAGCTATGCGCTGTTTCCGCACCTGACTGTCTGGGAAAACGTGGCCTTTGGCCTCAAGCGCGACGGCATGCCCAAAGCCCAGATCGAAGAGCGGGTCACGCAAATGTTAGACCTGGTGCAGCTCAAACCCTATGCCAAGCGCAAACCGCACCAGCTCTCGGGCGGCCAGCAGCAGCGCGTGGCACTGGCGCGCAGCCTGGCCAAGCGCCCCAAGCTCTTGTTGCTGGACGAACCGCTAGGCGCCTTGGACGCCAAGCTGCGCCAGCGCACCCAGCTGGAACTGGTGGACATCATCGAGCGCGTGGGGGTGACTTGTGTGATGGTGACACATGACCAGGAAGAGGCCATGACCATGGCGACGCGTATCGGCGTCATGAGCGAAGGCAAGATTTTGCAAATCGGCAAGCCGGCTGAGATTTACGAAACGCCCAACAGCCTGTTTGTGGCCGACTTTATCGGTACCGTCAATATCTTCAAAGGCGCGGTAGAGGTAGATGAGCCTGACCACGTCATCATCGGATCGGCCGATTGCAAGCACTATGTCAGCCACGGCATTACCGGCACCCAGGGCATGGATGTGCACGTGGCGGTGCGGCCAGAAAAAATGTCTATCCAAAGCGGGCCGGTGAGCGACGCGCAGCGCGAACTGGCGGCCGAAGTGGGCTTCAACCTGGCGCGGGGTGTAATTACCGAATTGGCCTATCTGGGCAGCCTGACCACTTACCACGTCAAGCTAGCCAGCGGCCTGGTGGTCAAGGTGACGCATACCAATGACGCACGCCATGGCAGTTCGTCCCTTACCTGGGGCGATGCGGTTTATGTGTGGTGGTCCGGCAGCGACCTGGTGGTGCTGACGCGCTAAGGCCATGGGCAGCGCCCAAGATCGGTGCGCTGCGGCCGGCGTCTCAGCCCTTGGCCACCGGTCTTGCCGGATCGCTACACCACTCACTCCAACTGCCAGCAAAAAGAGCCGTACTCCCTAGTCCGGCAATTTGCATTGCCAAGATATTGGGGATAGCGGTCACGCCGCTGCCGCAGTGGTGTACCACGGTCTCTGTGCCGCGCGTACCCAGTAAAGCTTCAAATTCGGTGCGTAGCTGCGCTGCCGGTTTAAATCTTCCGTCTGCATCCAGGTTGAGAAGGAAAGGCCGGTTCAATGCGCCGGGAATATGGCCGGCCACCGGGTCTAGCGGCTCGACCTCACCCTTAAAGCGCGGCGTCGCGCGCGCATCCACAATCGTTTGCGTGGCACGCCCTAGCTTGTCCAGCACCTGCCCGGCTTGTACCAGGGTGACCCATGGTTCCCCCACGACAAAGTTGCCCCCTCGCGCAGCGCTCGCCATTTGCGCATCGCCGCTTTCAGTGGCGCCCCCCGCCGCCGTCCAAGCGTTCAGGCCGCCGTCTAAGACCGCCACGGCCTCATGCCCCAACCACTTCAGCATCCACCACAAGCGCCCGCAAAAACTCGAACCCTGGCGGTCATAGACCACGGCCTGCATGCCCTGCATAAAACCTACATCGCGCAACCACTGCGCCAGTGCCTCGCGCGCAGGCAAAGGGTGGCGCCCGCCGCTTTGCGCGCCGGTAATCGTCCGGTCGCCTTTGGCGCTGAGCGTACGGTCCAGGTCGGCAAATACCGCGCCTGCCACATGGCTTTGCGCAAACAACTCGCCTCCGGCCTCACTACGGCTCAGGTCAAAGCTGCAGTCAAACACCATCAGTGGCGCCTTAGCTTCTTGCAGTTGAATCACTTGCTCGGCGGAAATTAGGGTGGTGTACATGGCGTAAACGGCAGGCGTCGTCGTGAAAATAGCGGGGGTGCTGGATGGGGACTGTATCGCAGGGAAGGCGGCAAGCCATGCGCCTTAGTGTTCCTCTGCCGGCGTATCGGGCAGCGCACGCGCGCGCAGCACGGTGGACAGTATGCCGCTGGCCAATATCACCGCAATGCCCGCCCATCCCAGCGGGGCGATGTGATCGCCAAACAGTAGCAGGCTGTAGATGCTGGCAAACACAATCCCGAAGTACTGCATGCTGGCGACCACCAGCGTGGCGCCTTTGCGGTAGGCGCGTGTCATGCACCATTGGCCCAGGGCTGCCAGTACGCCTATCGGTATCAGCCAGGCGACGGCCTGCGGGCTGACCTCGCTCCAGGGCGTCCTCTCGATAAACAGCATACCCACCGCGCCCACGAGCGCTGTACCCACTGAAAAATAAAACACGGTGCGCTCTTCGGGCTCGCCGGCTTTGCCCAGCGCCTTGACCTGCATATAGGCCAGTGCCGCGCCTATGCCCGAGAGCAGGCCGATCAGGCCGGCGAACAATTGGTCATGGTCTATGGTGGGGCGCAGCGTCATCACCACGCCAGCAAAGCCCAGCATCACCGTGCCCATCAGCGCGCCTTGTTTTTGGGCTTGGCCATAGAGCAGTGCCCCGCCCAAGATAAAGGCCGCCACCCAGACACCGCTCATATAGTTCAGCGTCATGGCCGTGGCCAGGGGCAGATGGGCAATCGCATAAAACCAGGAACCCAGTGACAGCACGCCCACGGCGCTGCGCGTCAGATGCATCATGGGCACCGGGGTGCGCAAACTGGCACCACGCGCCCGCACCACCACCGCCATGAAAATGACGCTCACCAGGCCACGGTAAAAAATAACTTCGAACGTGGTGAAGCTCTGCGAGGCGGACTTCACGCCCACGGCCATAGTGGCAAACAAAAACGAGGCCAACACCATCCACAGCGCATGCCAGGCGCTGCCACCGCTGCGGGCAAAACTCATCTAGCTGTTGTCGTGAGATCGCCCATGCGCTTGCGGTACCACTCGTGAAAGTGCTGCATACCGTCTTCCATTGGGCTTTGGTAGGGGCCCACTTCGTTGTCGCCGCGCGCCAGCAGGGCTTTGCGCCCGGCATCCATACGCTCGGCGATCTCATCATCCTCCACACAGGTTTCCATATAGGCCGCTTGCTGCGCCTCTACAAACTCGCGCTCGAAGGCGGCAATTTCTTCGGGGTAGAAAAACTCCACCATATTGAGCGTCTTGTCCACGCCCAGCGGTTGTAAGGTGGAGACCGTGAGTACATGCGGATACCACTCGACCATGATGTGGGGGTAGAGCGTGAGCCAGATTGCGCCATAGGGCGGGGGCACACCATTGCGGTAATTGAGCACCGCGTTTTGCCAGCGCTCATAGACCGGAGAGCCGCCGCTGGCATCCGACGACCCCAGGCGGCTGCCTGGGCCCACGGTTTGTACCGAATAGTTGTCTTTGAATTCCCAGCGCAAATCGTCGCAGGTCACGAAGTTACCCAGGCCTGGATGAAAGGGTCCGACGTGGTAGTCCTCCAGGTACACCTCGATAAAGGTTTTCCAGTTGTAGTTGCACACATGCATTTCTACCCTGTCGCGCACATAGCCGCCAAAGTCCAAATCGGCGCGCGGTCCTAGGCCGGCCATTTGGTCGGCCACGTTGGCGCCACCAGCTTCAAACAAGAGGCCATTCCATTCCTGCAAGGGGTAGTTGTTGAGGTTCAGGCAGGGGTCAGCAGCAAAGTGGGGCGCGCCGATAAGCTTGCCCGCAGGCAGGCTCGCCTGATGATTGCTGCCACTGTAAGTCCAGCGGTGCAGGGGGCAGACGATATTGCCGCCGGCGCTGCCCGCGCCATGGAGCAAAGAGCCCTGGCCTTTGAGCATGATGGCCTGGCGGTGCCGGCAAACGTTGGAGATAAGTTCAATGCCCTGGGCATTGCGCACCAAGGCTCGCCCTTCCTGCTCTTGCGGCAGGGCGTAGTAGTCACCGATTTCGGGCACGCTCAGTGCATGGCCTACATAGCGTGTCCCTGGCTTGAAAAGGCTCTCCATCTCGCGCGCGAAAAGCGACGGATCAAAGTAGCTTGATACAGGGAGTTGGCTCAGGGCCGGCTGCAGTTGAAGACTTAAATCAGACATGGTGGACCTGACCTAAAGACTCCCCACAGGGAGGGTGCGCCCCTAAAGGCGCTGTCAATAAACCCGGCGATTGCACAGCAATGCGACCACCGGCGTAAGGGAGGGGGATTGTAGCCTTGTAAATTTCACAAAATTTGGATTTCGATATCGAAGTGCCCTGGCTTAAAATTTGATGATAGTTTTCCCATCCGATCAACGCGCACGGAGCTTGCATGCCCAAGGCCACCACTTCAATCACCGCAGCTACTGCTGTTGCGCCAGCGTATGAAGAGGCCATGGCCGAGCTAGAGGCGCTGGTTGAACGCATGGAAAGCGGCGGCCTGCCGCTGGACCAGTTGCTGTCAGGCTACCAGCGTGGTGCTGAGTTGTTGCAAGTCTGCCGCGAGCGTTTGCAGGCGGTGGAAGACCAGATCAAGGTGCTGGACCAAGGCGCCATCAAACCCTGGAAGGGCGCTTGAGGCCTATGGCGTTTTCCCTCGAGTCATGGATGGCGCAGCACTTGCGGCAAGTAGAAATGGTCTTGGACGACTTGTTCGGTCCGCACGCACCGCCCGGCAGCGCCTGGGCCAGCCCCGCCGAATTGAACCATGCGATGCGCTATGCCGTGCTCGATGGCGGCAAGCGCCTGCGTCCCCTGTTGGTGCTGGCCGCGTATGAGGCGGTCAGTGGCCTCACTGCCTCGGGTGCGGATACAGCACCGATGCGCGCAGCTTGCGCGGTGGAGTTGATACATGCCTATTCCCTGGTACACGATGACATGCCCTGCATGGACAACGATGTGCTGCGCCGAGGCAAACCCACGGTGCATGTGCAGTTTGGCCAAGCCGGTGCGCTCTTGGCCGGTGACGCTTTGCAAACCCTGGCTTTCGAGGTGCTGACGCCCCTGGACGGCAGCGTGGACCCAGCGGTTCAGGCGCGCCTGTGTGCGCTTTTGTCCCGGGCCTCGGGTCGGGTGGGTATGGCTGGCGGCCAGGCCATTGACCTGTCCAGTGTCGGCCAGGCACTGTCCGAGGACAGCTTGCGCCATATGCACCAACTCAAAACCGGCGCCCTGCTACAGGCCAGCGTGATGATGGGTGCGGCCTGCGGCCCGGCAAGGGCTATGGCCTTGCAAGCTTTGGAGGCCTTTGGGCAAGCCATTGGCCTGGCCTTCCAGGTGGTGGACGATGTGCTGGATGTGACGGCGGATTCAGCCACCCTGGGGAAGACGGCGGGCAAAGATGCGGACAACCACAAACCCACCTATGTTGCGCTAATGGGGCTGGAGCGCAGTCGCGCCTATGCCGCCACTTTGGCCGAGAAGGCCCATGCCGCACTGCAAGGCAGCGGCCTGCCCAACACCGCCGCACTGGCCGCGCTGGCGAACATGGTGATACACCGTGTTCACTGAAGGCTTTACCATTGGCGTAAAAACGGATAGCCTAAGCCCCTTGTACGCGGAAGCTGACACTTTTTTATCGATTTGACCCTTATGCCAGATAACGCCAAGCCCACCACAGCCTTGCTGCCGCAGATCAACAGTCCCCAGGACCTGCGCCGCTTGCCGCGCTCTGATCTGCCCCGCGTGGCCGACGAGTTGCGCAGCTACTTGCTGCAAAGCGTCGCGCAAACCGGCGGGCACCTCAGCTCCAACTTGGGCACCGTAGAGCTCAGCATCGCTATGCACTATGTGTTTGACACCCCGCGCGACCGCTTTGTCTGGGACGTGGGCCACCAGACCTATCCGCACAAAATCCTAACGGGCCGGCGCGACCGCATGTCCACCCTGCGCCAGCTGGGTGGCCTGAGCGGCTTTCCGCAGCGGGCCGAAAGCGAGTACGACACCTTTGGCACCGCGCATTCCAGCACCTCGATTTCTGCCGCCCTGGGCATGGCCATGGCCGCCAAGATCAAGGGCGACAAGCGCTATTCGGTGGCGGTCATCGGCGACGGCGCCCTCACGGCGGGCATGGCGTTTGAGGCCATGAACCATGCCGGCGTGGAAGATTGCCGCCTGCTGGTGATCCTGAACGACAACGAAATGAGCATTAGCCCCCCGGTGGGCGCGCTCAACCGTTATTTGGCGCAACTGATGAGTGGGCAGTTTTATGCCAAGGCCAAAAGCGTGGGCAAAAGCGTGCTCAAAGGCGCGCCCACTTTGTTTGAGCTGGCTAAGCGCATCGAAGAGCATGCCAAAGGCATGGTGGTGCCGGCTACCCTGTTTGAGCAATTTGGCTTTAACTACATAGGCCCCATCGACGGGCACGATCTGGACTCCTTGATTCCTACGCTGGAGAACATCAAACACCTGACCGGCCCGCAGTTTTTGCATGTCGTGACCCGCAAAGGGCAGGGCTACCAAATGGCCGAGGCCGACCCGATTGCCTACCACGGGCCGAGTAAATTTGATCCAGCTATTGGTATACAAAAGCCCACGGTCGCACCCAAAACCACGTTTACCCAGGTCTTTGGCAACTGGCTGTGCGATATGGCGGCGCAGGACGAGCGCTTGGTGGGCATCACCCCGGCCATGCGCGAGGGCTCGGGCCTGGTGGAGTTTGAAAAGCGCTTTCCCAAGCGCTATTTCGATGTGGGCATTGCCGAGCAGCACTCGGTGACCTTTGCCGCCGGATTGGCCACCGAGGGTCTTAAGCCCGTGCTGGCTATTTATTCCACCTTCTTGCAACGCGGCTATGACCAGCTGATCCACGATGTGGCGATTCAAAACCTGCCGGTGGTGTTTGCCTTGGACCGCGCCGGCCTCGTCGGGGCGGACGGTGCCACCCACGCCGGTAACTACGACATCGCCTACCTGCGCTGCATCCCCAATATGAGCATTGCCTGCCCGGCGGATGAAAACGAATGCCGCCAGTTGCTCAGTTCTGCTTTCGAGCAAAACCACCCGGTGGCGGTGCGCTACCCGCGCGGTGCAGGCGCTGGTGTGCCAGTACAGGCTTCCTTGGCGGGATTGCCTTTCGGCAAGGGCGAAATGCGGCTGCAAGGCGAGCAAATTGCTATTTTGGCTTTTGGTACTTTGCTTTACCCAGCGCTGGCAGTGGGCGAAAAATTGGGGCTTAGCGTGGTCAATATGCGCTGGGCCAAGCCCCTCGATACGGAATTGCTCTTGCAAGTAGCCCGCAGCCACGCGGCCATCGTGACGGTGGAAGACGCCGCCATGATGGGCGGGGCCGGTAGCGCGGTGCAGGAAGCCTTGCAAGCGGCAGGCGTGGTGCTACCCGTGCTCAGCCTGGGTTTGCCCGACATCTTTATCGAACACGGCGACCCGGCCAAGCTCATGTCTATGCACGGTTTGGACGCTGCGGGCATCGAAGCGTCTGTCCACTTGCGTTTTGCCGGGCAATTAGCGCAGCTTTCCAAGGGAAAACCCCTGCCTAAAGCGGCATGAAGCGGCCTAAAGCCTTCCTACAATCGCGCTTGGACGTGTTGGCGGGCAACGCGCTGGCCTAAGGTCGGCTCAGGGCCTGAATTTTTTTTACCCTTCAATGGAGTTAGCTATGGATCGTCGTTCGATAATTAAAAATGCCGGTATCGCGGGCGTGTTGGCTGCGGGCGCCGCACCCGCCGTTCACGCACAGGCCACTTTGCGTTGGCGCTGTGCCTCCAGCTTCCCTAAAGCGCTGGACACCTTGTTTGGCGTGTGCGATGTTTTCGCGAAAAAAGTGGGCGAGTTGAGCGGCGGCAAGTTCACCATCAGCACCCATGCGGCCGGCGAGCTCATGCCCGCGTTTGGCGTCCTGGACGGCGTTGGTAACGGCACCGTCGAAATGGCCAATACGGCTTCCTACTACTTCTTTGGTAAAGATCCTACCTATGCACTCGATTGTGCGGTGCCCTTTGGCCTGAACAGCCGCCAGATGACGGCTTGGATGTACGAGGGCAATGGCCTGAAATTGTTCCGTGAGCACTTCGCCAAAGTCGGCATCGTCAACTTTCCTATGGGTAACACTGGCGTGCAAATGGGCGGCTGGTTCCGCAAAGAGATCAAAGGTGTGGATGACCTCAAAGGTCTGAAGTTCCGTTGCGGCGGTTTTGCCGGCAAGGTGCTCGAGCGCTTGGGCGTAGTGCCCCAGAACATTCCGGGCGGCGAGATTTACCAGGCCCTGGAAAAAGGAACGATCGACGCTGCCGAATGGGTCGGTCCGTATGACGACCTGAAGTTGGGCTTGAACAAAGTGGCGCAAAACTACTACTACCCCGGCTTTTGGGAAGCGGGCCCACAGCTGTCTTTGTATGTGAACCAGAAAGCTTACGAGGGCCTGTCTTCCGAGTACAAAGCCATTGTGGAGTGCGCTGCGGCCTATGCGCACACTGACATGCAAGCCAAGTACGACGTGCGCAATATGCCAGCGCTCAAAACCCTGATCGGCCAAGGTGCAAAGCTGCAGCGTTTCCCCAAAGAAATTTTGGCTGCCGCCTTCAAATCGGCTACCGATATCTACGCCGAGCTGAGCGACACCAATCCGGCCTGGAAAAAAATCTATGCCGATTACTCCGCTTACCGCAAGGATAGCAATCTGTGGTTCAGTCTGTCCGAAGCGGCTATGGACGACTTCATGCAGGCACAAAAGCTTTGATTTTCTGATGTGCTTAAAAAAACCCGCTGCGGCGGGTTTTTTAATGCCCCAGCGGTTTGCTGCTCGCTGCGCCTGCGCTCGCCTGTATCAGCATGCGATTGAAATGCGTCAGGACTTCATGGTCGGAAGCCCGAAAGGTGTAGGAGCCAAAACCGCTTACCTGGACAACAACTCTTGGAATAATCAGCCAGCGCAATCCAGGAATATCAATCACCTTGCATTTCCCGATCTCGGATATCTTGACTTGCTTGGACGCCAATCCGCTCTCCGAAATATATTGATCATCGACGCACGTTTTAGCTATCAACATATAAACCAGCCCCCATGACAAGCAGGCAAAGAGCAAGGCCAACAAAACGATTTCCTGCCAAGCAATTGAAGCCATCTGTGACGTGATCCTAATCAGTAAATACCCCAACCAGACAAATACAAGTAATGCAATGAATTTACTGAAAACTGTGAAGGAATAGCATTCCCGCGCGTCACTTCTTGTCATTAGAGTTGAGGGATTCGTTGAGCCGACGGATGTTGTCGTCCTGATCAGACTCGGAGTTGTATTCATCCTTCTTTGGAACGTCAATCTGTATAGAGTCTAGATCCACCACGATGGGTTTGTCCAAAAACGTGGTGACCGTTGCCGGGACAAATATAACCACCATGACTAGTATGAGCTGCATAATGACCCACGGTATGGCGCCCAAGTAGATATCTTTGGATAGCACTTTCTGTTTGATTGCGCCGTCTTTATAAAGTGTGTCGGCTATACCCCGCAGGTAAAAAAGCGCGAAGCCAAAAGGTGGATGCATAAAGCTCGTTTGCATATTTACACAAATTAAGACACCAAACCAGATTTGATCAATACCCAGCTTCGCAGCGACCGGACCTAGCATCGGCAAAATAATGAACGCGATTTCGAAAAAATCTAGAAAAAATGCCAGGAAAAATATGAAGATATTGACAACGATCAGGAATCCAACTTGACCACCCGGTAAACCGGTCAGCATGTGCTCAATCCATATGCCGCCGTCGACGCCTTGGAAAACCAAGGAAAATACACGCGAGCCAATCAAAATGAATACCACCATAGCCGTAATACGCATGGTTCCAGCAATCGCATCTTTGATAATCGGCAGGTTCAATCGTCCGTGCAATAGCGCCAATACAAATGCGCCCATCGCGCCCATCGCGCCAGCCTCGGTGGGGGTGGCTATTGCCGTTTTTATCCCAGGAAGCCCCCCCATGCTGCCCAAAACCGCAAAAATCAAGATAGCGGATGGCACGATACCGCGAAGGCATTTTTTCCAAAGCGCCCAACCATGCAGGGTACGGGCCTCTAGGGGAATGCCAGGAACATGGTGCGGGAAAACACGGCCCAATGCGAATGTGTAAATTGCAAAAAATAACACCTGCAAAATAGAGGGCCCCCAGGCCCCTTTGTACATGTCACCGACCGATTGCCCCAGTTGATCGGCAATGACGACTAAAACCAAGGAAGGCGGCACTAGTTGGGTAATGGTTCCGGAAGCAGCTAATACGCCTGTGGTGTAGCGCATGTTGTATCCATAACGGATCATCACTGGCAGCGAAATCACGGCCATGGCAATCACCTGTCCCGCAACGGTTCCTGTAATGGCCCCCAGAATAAACCCAACAAGAATGACTGAGTAGCCAAGGCCTCCGCGCATCGGGCCAAACAACTGACCCATGGAGTCGAGCATGTCTTCGGCCAAGCCGCACTTCTCCAGCAAAGTGCCCATCAAGGTGAAAAAGGGTATTGCCAGTAACAACTCATTGGACAAAATGCCAAAAACATTAGCCGGCAGATTACCCAAAAAATTAGCAGGAAACCATCCCATTTCGATGGCAAAAATTCCGGAAAAAAGACCCAGACCCGCTAAGGAAAAGGCTACCGGAAAACCGATCAACATCACCAGGATCAAGCCCAGAAACATCAAGGGGGCAAATTGGTCAACTGTCATTGCAATGGCCTTTCGTAAACAATGGCCATCTGATACTCATTACGCAACCAGCCAATTCGCTTAATGATTTCGGAAATACCCTGAAGCAAAACCATAAAAAATCCCAGTGGCAACATGAGCCAAACGGGCCAGCGTAAGAGGCCACCTGCATTGCTCGACATCTCGCCAATGACCCACTTGTCGTAAAAAAGCGGCCAAGACAAGGCAATCATCAAACTCATGACCGGCAATAAAAATACGATCAAACCAAACAGGTCAATTTGAACTTTTCTCCGTGCGCTGACTTGGCCGTAAATCAGGTCAACGCGTACGTGTTCATTGAGACGCAACACATTAGAGGCGCCCAGCATCACCGCCGTTGCAAATAAGTACCATTGAATCTCTAGCCACCCGTTTGAACTATTGCTAAAAATGAAACGGATAAAGGCATTTCCGCAACTGATAACGCAAGAGGCAAGAATCGCCCACATGGCGATTTTGGCCAACGCATTGTTAAGCGCGTCGATGCCTTCAGCTAGTCGAAATAATCGTTTCATAGGTATCCAATTGAATTGACTAAATTATTAACGATGATAAGCGCTGGGACCTAGTGCCCGCATTGGCTGCGCTCACGATGGTGCCGGCAAACAGCCAGCGGTCTTCGCGCTGGCCCAGCAAGCGCTTCAAATGTTGATGCAAACTGCCCAATACTGCGTCCAAAACAGGACAGGCCACAAAAATGCAAGGATTCATCGTTCAATCTCCATTGTGCGCAACTTTTCATTCGGTCATGCGCAACTGACGCGCCCACCAAGGGGTTACGGCTGGGAGGAGGGTCAGCGTCCAAATTACCACCCAAGCCGTCAAAGACATGAGTTGTGTCATCTCGGGAAATTGCGCCACGGTGATGACGGCCAATACAACCGGTATCACGCCAGTTTCACGAACAGCACACAAAAACAATTTCTCCTTGAAACTAATTTGCGTTGGTAATAACGACAGCATGACCGCCACAGGTCGTGCCACAAAAATGAACACCGCAGAAATGGCCAGACCCAGCCAAACGGTTTGCGACAAGTCAGACAAGGACACAAAGGGGCCGACCATCATGAAAATAGTGGGCTTGGCCACACTTTCAATTTTCGATTCCATGGTGTGCAACAAAGTTTTGAACTCCGGTGCGCCTTGATTAAAATGACCCAACAAACCCGCCACAAAAGCGGCTAAAAAACCATTGCCATGAATGGCTTGGGCCAGCACAAATGTCATCAAAGGCGCCACTAGCACCACAGCAAAGTCATAGCTGTGTTCTGCTTGTTCTAATGCGTGGCGCTTGGCTCTGTATCGTTCAAACATTGACATACCAAGCCAACCCAAAACACCCGCCAAGGTTCCGAATAAAAATTGTTGTCCCAGCAAAAGTAAGTTCTTTGAACTGAGCAAACCTTGCGTGAGAGCGCCCACGCTGTTCAATGTGGCACCCGATAAAACCATCGCGGCGATAGCTGCAGTGAAGATGGCACCCACCGCGTCATTGAGGGCGCTTTCAGCAACGGCTATGTTCGAGATGCGTTTGTAAGGCGATTTGAAAACGAGTTGCTTCAGCGTGGGTATCAAGGCGGCAGGGTCGGTTGAACTCAAAATCGCCGACAAGAGCGCAGCGGTTTTTCCATCCAAGCCCAGTCCCATCAGCAGCAAGTACATGACAATGAAAGTCAGTAAATAACCTACCACGGCAATCATCAGCGTGGGGTAAGCGATGCGCGAAAAATCTCTGCGTTCGATCTCGTCACCGCCAGATTTGAGAATAATGGCAGCCAGGGCCGTACATACTACAACCGACAAGGTCAGCGCCGAAGACAGCGGCGCCAAGGCATCGTGCAAGACAATACCCACCAGCAACTGCAAAGTGAAGCTGGGGAAAACTGTCCCCTCGGAAGCCTTGCTGCAAGCCCAACCAAAGACCAGAAACAAACTCAGGCACCATAGCGTCTGGGCAATCGCAGATTCCGTGCCGCCGGCCTGGCCCAGGTGCGCAAGCAGTGCCGGGGAAAATGCGTTGACCCACCACGCCAAAGCAAAGACCACGGCCATTTTCAAATAATGGGTCATCTCAATGGGCTCAGTCGAAGCGATTGAGCCAGCTCAACATGGGCCGCGTCCACCTGGGGCCCGGCCATTCCATACACCACCAGGAGCGCATCAGAACCCAGCAGGGCAGCCGCCCAATTATTGGCGCCCAGCGGATGCTCAAAAACAATAGTGGTGTAGATGAGGATAAAAAAAGGGGGATTGCCAGTGTCATTCCCCCGAAGATAACCCAGAGTAGGGGTGGTGCCAATGGGGGATTGCCCGCATGACTTGCTCGACCCAGGTGCTGGCCGTCACATTTGGGTCGGTATTGTTCTTATGTTATATTTAATTTTTAAACTATATTAAATTGGATTAACGATGCTCAAAGAATTTAGAGAATTTGCGCTAAAAGGCAATGTGGTTGATTTAGCGATCGGGGTGATTGTGGGCGCCGCATTTGGGAAAATTGTGGATGCCATGGTGGTGGACTTAATCATGCCCTTGGTCTCTATGGTGTTTGGCCGCTTGGACTTTTCCAACTACTTTATTGCGCTGGCCCAGGTGCCGGAGACGGTGCCACTCACGCTCGATGCCCTGAAAAAAGCAGGCATCCCCGTTTTTGCCTACGGTAACTTCATCACCGTGGCAGTCAATTTCCTGATCTTGGCCTTCGTGATCTTCTTGATGGTCAAGCAGATCAACCGTATGAAACGGGCGGAGGCCGCGCCGGCTGAGCCAGCGCCAGCAAGTACGCCTGAGGATGTTTTGCTGCTGCGTGAAATCCGGGATCAGCTCAAGCGCTCACCGACCCATTGATCCCCGACCACGTGTTTCTCTAACGCACCCGATTGCCTGCTAATCTCAGCGAGCAAACGGGTAGGATCAACTTTAGTTTGACTGGCGGTGCCACACACCAGTGGCACTAAAGCGGCGCAAAGCCCTTACGAGGCCGGCTCTCTCGGCATCTCTGCATACGCAGATCCGCGCAGAAAAATTCACGGAGTGGGTGTGCAGCGCGGTGCTTGAACCCAGCGCTTGTTTACTATCCGACCTCACGCTAATGCACGAATCCACTCCTATGAATACCCCCGCGCTTCTATCTCGCCGCTGGTTGCGTGTCGTGGCCTGGTGTTTTGGGGGCTTACTCGCCTTATGGGTGCTGGCTTGGATCGTGGTGCCGCCGCTGGTCAAAAGTCAGACCCAGAGTCGCCTAAGCGACTGGCTGGGGCGTCAAGTCACCATTGGAAGCGTTGCGGTTTCGCCTTGGTCTCTAGAGCTAACCGTGCGCGACTTGGTGGTAGCCACCGCAGATGGCAAGGGTGTGCAGTTCTCGGTCGATCGCCTGTATCTGGATGCCCAAGCGCAATCCCTGTTCCAGTTGGCGCCAGTGATCGATGCGCTAACGGTGGACGGCCCCAAAGCGCGACTGACCCGCTTGGGTGAGGATCACTATGACATCGACGATATCGTATCGCGCCTGAACCAGGCCGATGAGGCGCCCGCTGTACAGACACCAAGGTTTGCACTTCACAACCTGACTGTGAATCACGGCAGTATGGATTTCGCCGACCGTGCTGTTGGTCAAGAGCGCCTGCATACGCTTCGAGACCTTCAGATAAGCCTTGCGCAGGTGAGCAACCTGGATTCCGAGCGCGATGTCGTGGTGTTGCCGCGCCTGACCTTTGTCCTCAATGGAGGGCGCTTGGACTCCCAGGTCCACCTTAGCCCGTTCGGGCCAAGTCTCAAGGCAGACGCCGAGATCAAGATCAGACAGCTCGATATTGCGCCCTACCGGGCCTACCTAGCCAATGACCTGCCGGTTCAAGCGCACGGTGCTATCGTGGATGCCGACCTGCGCCTGAATTTTTCGCAAAACCCGCAAACTGCGCTTGCGCTTTCGGGTTCGGTCACAGTAGGTCAGCTACAAGTGCAAGATCTTCAGGGCAAACCACTATTTTTTGCGGACAGCCTGCAATTGGGATTGTTGGATGTACGGCCGCTGGAACGTAGCGTCAGGCTTTCGGCTATGACCCTGAATGCCCCCCAGTTCCAACTGGTGCGCGCGGCCGATGGTCAGCTCAATTTCTTGCCTCCTGCGCCCGCGCAAAAGAATGAAAGCCCATGGGTAGCCACTAGCGCAGACTCTGGGGGCGTGAGCGTCCAAGAAAACAATGCAAGGCCTGCGACTGCGCCCTGGGCACTGCAGCTGGACACCTTGACCCTCAAGGACGCCACTCTGGATTGGACCGATCTTGCCACTGCGCCGGCCACCCGCTTGGGCCTGCGCGACTTACAGGGCACGGTTTCAAAGCTGCAATGGCCGATGAAATCCGCAGCGACGCTAGACCTCAAGACGCGCCTGCTGGCCTTGACCTCGGCTGCCGCGGCACCGACGGCCCAAATCAGTCTGCACGGCGATGGCACCTTGGACGCCGGTAAAGCGCAGCTTGAGATCACTGACTTCGATCTGGGCTGGGTGGCCGGCTATGCCACACCCTATCTGGAGCCCAGCGTACGCGGACACGCCTCCACACATTTGAACTTCGCCTGGGACGGCGCGCGCCAAAGTGCCGTCGCACACAAGCTGGCATTGCGCGATGTGGCGCTGGTCGGTGACAAGGTGCCCGCAGTTACCCAAGCCAATGCGACCGGCAGCTCTAGGGGCCCAAGCTCTGCCGACTTACCCCAGTTTAAGTTGCTGGAGCTAAGCGATATACGGCTGGAAAAGCAGGCGCGCAGCGCTTACGTCGGCAATGTGGTGCTGCACAAGCCCAGCACCGGTTTGCGTCGCGATGCAGCGGGTCAATGGATGTTCGAGGCCTGGCTCAAGACCGCAGGTCCTGGCGCTGCTGCAAGGGTGGCGCCAGCGGCGACCAAGCCCGCTGCAAGTTCCCAGGTCGATGCGGCCAAGTCCTTGCAGCCTTGGAAGCTGCAGGTAGGAGATTTCAAGCTCGAGGATGGCCAGCTCGTATTTTCAGACCGCATGCCCGCGCGCCCGGTGCGCATGGAGATCAGTGGCTTGCAGGTACAAGCCAAAAATTTTCTGCCGCAGGGCAATACGCCTATGCCTTTGCATGTTTCGGCCAATATTAAATCCGGCCAGGCCGAAGCGGGCAAGCTGCGCTACACCGGCACGTTGATGTGGGACCCGGTCTTAGTCCAGGGCGAGGTGGACGCCTTGGATGTGCCCGCACATGCTTTTGCCGCCTATGCCCTCAGCGGCTTGAACCTGACGGTGCTGCGTGCTGACACCAGTTTTAAAGGCCAGGTGCAGTACGCCGCGCTGGCCGACGGACCGCAGATGAGCGTCAAGGGCGACGCTGCGCTGGAAGACTTTAAGGCCACGACCTCCGGCCGTGGAGCCGCAAATTTGGTCGAAGAGTTGATGAGCTGGAAGGCCTTGATTGTGCCCGGCATCGAGTTCAGCCTGGCCCCCGGTATTGCCACCAAGGTACAGGTCCGTGAAGCAGCGCTGTCGGACTTTTATGCCCGCTTGATCGTGAACCCCCAAGGCCGCTTGAACTTGCAGGACCTGGTGCACATTGCGCCGGCCTCACCCCGTCAAAGCGAGGCATCGACAGACCCGGCGGCCATGATTGCGCTGGGGCCCATCACCATGGTCAATGGGCGGGTTTTATTCTCCGATCGCTTCATACAGCCCAATTACACCGCCGACCTTACGGGCTTGACCGGCAGACTCAGTGGCATTTCCAACCAAGGCCAAGGAGGTGTGCTGCCGCTGGCCGACCTCGAGCTGCGTGGCCGGGCGCAGGGCACTGCCGCATTGGAAATTCGGGGCAAACTCAACCCGCTTGCGCAGCCGCTGGCTCTGGATATCAATGCCCTTGCGAGCGATCTGGAGATGCCGCCTTTGTCGCCCTATTCCATCAAGTACGCGGGCTATGGCATCGAGCGCGGCAAACTCAGCGTGGACCTGCACTACACCGTACAGCCGGATGGCCAACTCACTGCGACCAACAAATTGGTGCTCAAGCAGCTGACCTTTGGCGACAAGCGGGAGGGCGAGTCCGCGAGCCTGCCGGTGAAGTTGGCGGTGGCCTTGTTGGCGGACCGCGATGGCATGATCGACTTGGACTTACCTATCAGCGGTTCCCTGAGTGACCCGCAGTTTCGCATCACTACCGTGCTCTGGGCTGCCGTCGCCAACCTGGTGGGCAAGGCCATCACTGCGCCCTTTAGTCTGCTTGCCAAGGCCTTCAGTGGTGGCCGTGGCACCGAACTCAGCACCCTAGCCTTTGCGCCTGGTAGTGCGCGCTTGAGCGATCTGGCCCGCGCAGCCCTGGACAAGGTGGCGCACGCTTTGCAGGATCGACCTACTCTCAGACTCACCGTGGTGGGCTTCGCGCATTTGCAGACCGAGGGCGAAGCCGCCAAACGCGAAAAACTCAAGGGTTTGCTGCTCGGTGAAAAGCGCCGTCTTACGAGCTCGCAAGGCAGCGATGCGACGCAGGTGATCGACTTCGGCGCGCAAGAAATGCCGGCACTTTTGCGCTCGGTGTACCGCCGAGCCGACATCACTAAGCCGCGCAACCTGGCAGGACAGGCCATAGACATCGCCGTGGCGGATATGGAGGCGCTGATACTGGCCAATCTCAGCGCCGATGAGGAGGATATGCGTAACCTGGCTTTGCAGCGTGCGCTAGCGGTCAAGGAGTACCTAGCGGGCCAGCAGTTGCCAAGGGATCAACTTTTCCTGGGTCCTGTCAATACAGGTACTGCAGCGGCAGATACAAAACCACAGGTTGAACTGGAACTAGCCGCAATGTAGGCTTCGTGCGCAGCCGCTTTTGGCATTCTTCATAGCACCGCAGCCCCGTCGGTACGTCAAGCCTTATCCTCTCGGTCCATGCTGAGGTCAATCGCGCGCAAGCGCGCGAGCGGGTCACTCTCTTGCAACAGGGCTTGCTTGTAGGCGGCGGGCAGGGGAAGGAGCTCGGCCCAGCGGTTGGCGACCCAGCCGCATTCGTCTAGGCGATAGGGGGGTAGCAGGGGCAGCTCTGGCAGGCGCCCGTCTTGCTGCGCCATAGCGATGCCCCGGCCCAGGCGCTGGGCTAGGTACTCCAATTCGGGCGGGATGTCCAAGGCGGCATCGGGCGTCAGGTACTCCACGTCACCTTGCCACACGCCCAGCGGGCCGGCGTGCGTACGGTGCAGGGCAAAGCGCTGTCCGCCATGGCAGCGAATGCGCAGCAGCGCGGCCTGCACGGTTTCCAGGCTGTCAATATGGGCCAGGGTGCCGTAGCTGAAAAGCTTGGGCATCTGGCCCGGCACCGTCACTTCCTGGCCTTGCTCTATCCAGGCGATGCCAAAGGGTATTTGCTCGCGGTGGCAGCGGCGTACCAGGTCCAGGTAGCGCACTTCAAAGATTTGCAGGTCCAGGCGGCCATCGGGGTAGAGGCCGTGCGAAAGCGGGAAAAGGGGGATGGTTTCCATGAGGGCTTGGGGTAAGGCGCAGTGCGGCAGGATACTATCTCGCTAGGTGCCGCAAGGTGCCTTCAGGTACCAAAGCCCCTGCCGACGGGCGGCCAGCATGCGCATTTTGGAAAGTAGCACTATGAAAGCCATTTGGAAGAACACCGTGATTGCCCAAAGCGACGATATCGTCATCGTCGAGGGCAACCACTATTTCCCCGCCAGCGCCTTGAACCGCGCGTTGGTGCAGTTCAGCAACCACAAAAGCAGTTGCGCCTGGAAGGGCCAGGCGCATTACTACTCGCTGATGGTGGACGGCGAACTCAACGCCGACTGCGTCTGGTACTACCCAGACCCCAAGCCCGAAGCGGCCTCGATCCGTGACCGGGTGGCCTTCTGGAAAGGTGTGCAGGTCAGCGATTGAGGGCCGGTCCAAGGCCTTCCCAAGCTCAGTGTGAAAATCGTTGAAGGCGCCTCAGGCGATAAGGTCAAACAGGCGGCCGGTCAGACCGTCGGTAAAGCTTTTTGCTTCCTGGGGCTGGCTCGCAATCGGCGGTGCATGGCTGAGGTGTTTGGGCGGGGCGATAAAGGCCCAGGGGTAGGCGGGCCGCAAGTCTTGGGCACAGCGCCAGGCGCCGGGCAGGTTGCTGCTTTGCAGGGCGGCGCCGATGTGGCTGATGTGGCTGTTGTGCGCCATGTCCTCGTCCTGGCTGACCACCGCGCTAAAGGCCAGGCGCGCTGCGTCCAAGGAGCCCGATTGCAGCGACGCGATCAATTGGCGCAAGCGCTGCTCACGCTTTTTCTTGCGTTCGCCTGCGTTGCCTGCGTAAGGGCCTGAGCGGATTTCCCAGCCCATGCTTTGAATTCCAATTCCTTGTGCCATGGCGCACTCCTGCGTTGGCTATAAGGCGTTTGCACGTCTTACCTATCCGCTGCACAGGGCCAACTTTGGTCACTGCCATCGAGCGGATGCCTGCAAGCGGCGCCTACAAGTTGCCGCTTGTGCTTCGGTTTAGCAAGTTGCGGGCCAATGCGAATGTGTCGCCACCGTCGGCATCGCCTAGCAGTTCAAAGCGCCTTAGGTAAGGCGAGGTCCCTGCTGGCTCCTTCGTTTGCCGCCATTGTGTTTGTGTATCCTTAGCTGTATCTGTCTGACCCCGAGGAGTTCCATGGCCCCCGCCCCGCATTTGCTGCCGCTCGACGACGCCTTACGCCGCCAGCTGCATGACGAAGTCCACGCCCGCCCGCCGGCCAGTTTGCAGCTACCCGCGCTGGTCACGTTTGTAGCGGTGCTGAACGCCGATGTCAGCCGCGAGCAGGAGGCAGCGCATTTGCGCGCTTTGCCAGGCCAGGCGGCGCTGACAACACAGAGTTTGGAGGGCAATTTTTTGCGCATCCACCTGGAGGACTACACCCTGAAGTGGGAGCGCCATACCGAGTTCACCCGCTATTCCATCGTACAGCCGCTAGCCACATCGGATTGCGTGTGCGAGCCCGCCCAGGTGCTGGCATCGCTGGCCGTACCGGCGCAATGGCTTCGCGCCATACCAGGCGCCACGGTGGCCGCCGTGCAGATGGCCATGGTGCATGGCGACTTACAGCAAGGTAACGTTTTGATGGAACTGGCGCAAAGTTGGCTAGGTGGCTCGGATATCGCGGCTTCGCAATTGGGGCATGGGCACTCGGCGGCCTATACCGAATTCAAGATCAGTGCCGATGGCTTTGAACGCATGTTGGTAGTGGCGCCGGTGGGAACGAGTCAGGCGCGCGCCGGACGCATTTCGCAGCGCTTGCTGGAATTGGAAACCTACCGACTGATGGCGCTACGCGGTTTGCCGGTGGTCAAGGCGCTGGGTCCGGAGCTGGCAAAGGCCGAGACCCTGCTGGCCGATATCACCGCCCAATTGGAGGGCCACACCGCCAGCGATCAGCAACTGCTGGACCAACTGGTATCGCTGGCCGCACGGGTGGAGCGCTACGTGGCATTGCACGGTTACCGGTTTTCGGCGACCCAGGCTTACCACACCCTGGTGGTGCAGCGCATCGCCGAGTTACGCGAAAAAGTGATGCCTGGCACCCAGACCGTAGGCGAATTTATGCAACGCCGCTTGTCGCCAGCCATAGCCACGGTGGCGGCCACGGCGCAGCGGCTGGCGACTTTATCTGAACGTGTATCGCGCACCAGCGCCTTGTTGCGCACCCGGGTAGACATTGCCACTGAATTACAAAACCAGCAATTGCTGGAAAAGCTCACCCGCGGGCAGGAATTGCAGTTGCGCTTGCAAACCACGGTGGAAGGCTTGTCGATCGCGGCTATTTCGTATTACGTGGTGAGCCTGCTGCATTACGCCGTCAAAGCCCTGATTGCGGCGGGCGTGCCCATCAACCTGGAGGTAGCCGTGGGGGCCTCGGTGCCACTGGTGCTGTGGGGCGTGTGGCGCATCACCCGCAAAGTTCAGTCGGCTCTGAACAAAAAGTAAGTCGGCGACAAGCTTGCCCTCAGCGCATGCCATAGCCCATGGTCTGGGGCAGCCAGAGCACGATTTGCGGGAAGACGGTGATGGCCAAAAGTAGTGCCAGCAGCATCAGTAAAAACGGCCAGCCTTCTTTCATGATCGCGCTAATCGGTATGCCAGTGAGCGCTTTGATGACAAACAGCAGCATGCCAAAGGGCGGGTGAATCAGGCCGATCATCATATTGAGCACGACCAACACGCCAAAGTGCACCAGATCGATACCCAACGCGTTGACCGCCGGCAGCAACATGGGCACAAACACCAGCAACAGCACCGATACATCTAAAAAGCAGCCCAGCACTAAAAACAGCAGATTGACGAAGAGCAAAAACTGCAGGGGTGAAAGCTGCATGCCTTCGACCCCAGACGCCATGGCCTGAGGCACGCCCTCGGCGGTGAAGGCGTAGTTCAGGATGAAGGAGCCGGCCAATATCAGGGTAATCACTGCGCTGCTGCGCGTGGACTCCAGCACCACGGCCCAAAAGCTGTGCCAGCTTAAGGCGCGAAATACCAGCGCCGCTAGCACCAGCGCGTGCAAGGCGGCCACCGCCGCTGCTTCGGTAGGTGTGAAGGCGCCGCTGTAAATACCGCCTAGTAACACCAGTGGCATCGACAGGGGAAGAGCACCCCGGAAAAAAATTTGCGGCCACTCGTGCAAAGGCACTGGCGCTTCGCGTGGCATGTTGCGCCGCGTGGCGATGATATGGACCACCAGCATCATCAGCAATGCCATGCACACGCCGGGCACCACGCCGCCCAAAAATAAAGCGCCGACCGATGTGCCAGAGATTAGGGCGTAAATCACCATCGGGATGCTGGGCGGGATGATGGGGCCTAGCGTGGCGCTGGCCACTACCACCGCACCGGCAAAGCCCGGCGTGTACTCGGGCTTTTTGAGCATTTCGCGGATGGTGACCAGGCCCGGTCCGGCGGCATCGGCAATCGCGCTGCCGCTCATGCCAGAAAAAATCACACTCACCACAATGTCCACCTGGGCCAGGCCCCCGCGCATACGGCCTACCAGAATGCGGCAGAAATCAAAGATGCGTTCGCTCACCGTACCCGCGTTCATGATGTTGGCGGCAAACACAAACATAGGCACCGAGAGCAGTACATAGTTGTTGTACAGGCCGTTGCATACTTGCTCGGCGACCAGCCCAAGGTCTTGCCCTTTGGCCAGCAGGTAGACGATGCCGCCGGCCAACATCCCAAAGCCTATGGGCATGCGCATAAGCATGCTGCTTACCATCACGGCCACCAACAGTATCAACGGCTGACTCATGGTGTTGACACGCCGTTATCGCCTTTATCGCCGCTTTCGCCATTCACGGGGCCGCGCAGCGCCTGCACGATATGCCCCAGGCTGCGCACCACCATGGAAAGCAGCAAGACGATAAAGGGCAGGTAGACCGCCATCAGCGGCACGCCCAGTACAGGAGTGCCCTCGCGCGCCATAAAGCGCACATAGTCCCAGCTAGCCGGTAGCGCGACTAGCGCCAGCCCACCGACCAGTGCATTGCCCAGGATTTGCAAGATGCGGCGCCAGCGTGCATTGGCCACATTCCAAACCAAGTCAAAAGCCACATGCTCGCGCTGCGGCACCATGGTGGCTGCGGCCCACAAAATGATCCAGACATACAAAATGACGGCAGCTTCGTCGCTCCAGGCCAGGGGTTTATTGAAAACAAAGCGCGCGGTGATTTGCACCACGAAGACTACAAACAGGGCGAAAAACAAGAAGCCGCCCAGCGCCTGCGCGACCTTCAGCGGCCAGGCCTTCATATTGTGGCCAAGGCCTTAGCGCACCGCATTGATGCGCTCCAAAAGACCGGCCGGCCAGGTCTTGCCGTAATCGGCGCTCTGGTAGGCCGCTTGCACGGTTTTGTGAAAGGCAGCGAGATCGGGCGTGCTGACCTGCAAGCCTTCTTTTTTGAAAAACTCCACCAATTGCGATTCTTCTTTCAGGCGGTTTTCATTGTTGAATGCCGCTGCCGCTTGCGCTGCCGATTGCACCTTGC
Organism: Rhodoferax sp.; assembly: GCA_040400575.1. GTDB lineage: Bacteria > Pseudomonadota > Gammaproteobacteria > Burkholderiales > Burkholderiaceae_C > Allorhodoferax. Next base: position 54,771 of record JBBAPX010000004.1, on the reverse strand, counting down.
TGCGCTGCGCCGGGCTAAGTGCTTGTAGGGCTTTGTTGGAAATGGCGATAAACAACCCATCGACCAAATGGCTGGTCAGTACGATTTGTTTGGTGACTTCATAAAACTTAGCGGCTTTCACGGTGGGAAGTGGGTTGTCCTGGGCGTCAATCGTCCCGGATTTGAGGCCCATGTACACCTCTCCAAAGGCCAGCGGCGTTGCCGTAGCGCCCAGTGCTTCGCCCAAAAACAACCAGTCTTTGGAGCCGGGCATACGCAACTTGATGCCTTTGAGGTCAGAGGGCATACGGACTGTGCGCACTTCGCGCAGATTGAGCTGGCGCGTGCCCAAATAGCAGGTGGACAAAGCGCTGATGTCCATTTTGTCGGACAAACTTTTGAAGAGTTCGGCACCGATGGGCCCGTTAAAAATCTTTTGCTGCTGGGCCGGGTCACGCACTACATAGCCGGCGGTGAAGATGGAAAACTCGGGCACTATCTTGGCAATGTCGGCGGCTGAGACCGTCGTCAGTTCCAGGTTTCCGCGTGCCATGGCAGCGGGCTCGGCGCCTTGTTTGAAAAGACTAGCGTTCAGATGGATCTGCACATCAAACTCGCCCGGTGCGCTTTTGTCCAATTGGTCTTTGAACACGCCCCACATCTTGGCGTGCCAGTCGTCTGGCACTGCAGGCGATGAAATACGCAACACGGTTTTGCTTTGCGCATGGACCGGCAGGCTGGAGCTGATGGCGCTGGAGGCGCCCGCGGCCATCAGGTGGCGACGGGTCAGCGCGCCGTGCGTAAGGGGAAAAGGGGTTTGCATAGCGGTGCCTTCTGTGAAATAAATAAGCTTTGTCAAGCCGCTTCTATGTGCCGTCCCGTCCTTACAGAGTCAGGACGCCAGCGCTTCGAGTAACTCCGTCTCGATGGCAATCTGGGTTTTATTGTGCTGCAAAGGCGCGCCGTGAACCAAAAAAGTATCTTCCACGCGCTCGCCCAAGGTAGCAACTTTGGCCAGTTGCACCACGATATGGTGCTGCGCCAACACGCGGGCAATGGAGTAGAGCAGACCCAGGCGGTCGCTGGCAGAAATGTTGAGCAACCAGTTTTGCGCTTTTTCATCGGGGCGCAAGGTGACCCGCGGAGCAATCGGAAAGCTTTTGACCCGGCGCGATACCCGCCCTTTTCTGGGTGCGGGTAGTGGCCCGGCTAGCGCAATCGCCTGCGCCAGATCGGCCTCAATCATATTGGTCAGCGCTTGGTAATGTTCCTCCATACCCGCCGAGGCGACCACTTCAAAAGTGTCCAGTGCGTAAGCGCGCTGTGTGGTGTGGATGCGGGCATCGACTACGCTGAAAGAGGCCTGGTCGAAATAGCCGCAAATCCGGGCGAATAAATCTGCCTGGTCGCGCGTGTAGACCAGTACCTGCAGGCCCTCGCCCACGGCGGAGCGGCGGGCACGCACGATGGGTGTTTGGGCATCTACGTGGCGCGAAAGCTGTTTGGCGTGCCAAGCAATGGCGGCTGCATCGTGGCGCATGAAGTAGCTCACATCCAGGGTGTCCCACAGGGCTTTGTGCGCATCAAACGGCAGCGCGTGTAAGGCGAGCATGACCAGCGCTTCGCGCTTACGGCTTTCGACCTCGGCCTGTGCATCGGGTGCGCGCCCGCCTAGTGCGCGTGCGCTGTAACGGTACAGGTCCTCCAGTAATTTGCCTTTCCAGGCATTCCAGACTTTGGGCGACGTGCCGCGAATATCGGCTACGGTGAGCAAATACAGGGCGGTCAGATTGCGCTCATTGCCCACACGCGTGGCAAACTGGGCAATCACCTCCACATCGCTCAGGTCAGACTTTTGCGCCACTCGGCTCATGGTCAGGTGCTGGGCTACCAAAAACTCGATCAAGGCTGTGTCCTCTACGCCTATGCCGTGCAGCTTGCAAAAGCGTCGCGCTTCGACGCAACCGAGTTCGGAATGGTCGCCTCCACGGCCTTTGGCGATGTCGTGAAATAGGGCCGCGATGTACAGTACCCACGGCTTATCCCAGCCCGCAGCCAGTTGCGAGCACAGCGGGTATTCGTGTGCATGTTCCACCACAAAAAACCGCCGGACATTGCGCAGCACCGTCAGAATGTGCTGATCCACTGTGTAGACATGGAACAGGTCGTGCTGCATTTGTCCGACGATGCGCCTAAACACCCAAAGGTAGCGGCCCAGTACCGAAGTCTGGTTCATCAAACGCATGGCGTGGGTGATGCCTTGGGGCTGCATCAATATTTGGCTGAAGGTGGCGCGGTTGACCGGGTCACGTCGAAAGCCGCTGTCCATGAGCGCGCGCGCGTTGTAGAGTGCGCGCAGCGTGCGTGACGACAAGCCTTTGATGCCCACGGTTTGCTGGTAAAGCAAAAAGGTTTCCAAAATTGCATGTGGCTGGCGGTGGTAGACATCGTCGCTGGCCACATCGAGCATACCCGCCTTGTCGTTAAAGCGCGCGTTGATAGGGCGCAGGCTGTGGGTCGAGGGGTTGAGCCGCTCCTCAATATTCATCAGCAGAATCTGGTTCAGTTGGGTGACGGCTTTGGCGGCCCAGTAGTAGCGCTTCATCAGCGCTTCGCTGGCGCGTGCCAAGACCCGGCCTTCGCCGCCGGTAGGCGTGTAGCCAAAGCTGTGTGCCACCGTGGTTTGGAGGTCAAATACCAGCCGGTCTTCGCGGCGGTGCGCAGCCAGGTGTAGGCGCACCCGGATCAAAAACAGCAGCGCCTGGTTGCGCTCAATATGCTGAATTTCCAGGGCCGTGGCTAAACCGTTGGCCTGCAGCTCCTGCCAGTTACTGCCCAATTGCGCGGCTTTGGCCACCCAAATAATGGCTTGTAAATCGCGAATTCCGCCGGGAGACTCTTTACAATTGGGCTCCAGCGCGTAGGGGGTGTCTTCGAATTTGGTGTGGCGCTGGCGCAGCTCCAGGGTCTTGGCGATAAAAAACGCGTGCGGATCCAGCGCCGCCATGAAAGCCGATTTGAAGACTGATGCCAGCGCCTGATCGCCGGTGATACACCGGCTCTCTAACAAGGCGGTTTGTACCGTCACGTCTTTGGCCGCTTCAGCCAGGCATTCGGACAGGGTGCGCACGCTGGAGCCGATTTCCAGACCCGCGTCCCAGCAGTTGCCGATAAAGCCTTCTATGCGCCGGGCACGTTCCGGATCCGGAGCGGGGCGCGCGGCGTCGGGCAGCAGCACCAGCACATCCACGTCCGAATAGGGAAACAATTCGCCCCGGCCGTAGCCGCCCACTGCCAAAAGTGCACAGGGCGCATCCAAACCCGCCTGGTTCCAGAGTTGGATCAGTAAGCGGTCAGTTTGGGCTGCCAGTTGGCGCAATAGCTTGTGTACGCTGCGGGCTGAAAAGCCGGGGGACTGCACACGCGCCAGCAAAGCCTCTTTGCCACTGCGGTAGGTGGCGCGCAGGGCCTGCAATTCGCTCATGGCAAGCGCTGTCCAGTTGGCCGCCGCTATCAGGCGCTCTGCGACTGCGCGGCAGTCACAAAGGACGGTGTGGCTGGGCTGCCCGCCGACAGGGTCAGCACCTCATAGCCGGTGGGCGTAACCAGCACCGTGTGTTCCCATTGGGCCGACAAGGAGCGGTCCTGGGTCACGATGGTCCAGCCGTCTTTTTCCGGGCCGTCTTTGATCTCTTTGCGCCCGGCATTGATCATGGGCTCGATGGTGAAGGTCATGCCTTCCACCAGTTTTTCTAGCGTGCCGGGGCGTCCGTAGTGCAGCACTTGCGGTTCCTCATGGAATACACGACCGATGCCGTGGCCGCAAAACTCGCGCACCACGCTAAAGCCCTGTTCTTCTGCAAACTTTTGAATAGCAAATCCAATATCGCCCAAGTGGATGCCGGGACGCACCATTTTGATGCCGTGCCACATTGCGTCGTAGGTGATGGCGCACAGGCGTTTGGCCGCTATGGAGACTTCACCCACCATGAACATCCGGCTGGTGTCGCCGTGCCAGCCGTCTTTAATGACGGTGACGTCGATGTTGACAATATCGCCTTTTTTCAGCGCCTTGTCATTGGGGATGCCATGGCAGACCTGGTGGTTGACCGAAGTGCAGATGGATTTGGGGTAGGGGGTGTTGCCGCCGCCCTTGTAATTAAGCGGTGCCGGGATGCCGCCTTGCACATCGACGATGTAGTCGTGTGCCAGTTGGTCCAGGGCATTGGTGGTGACACCGGCTTGCACAAAGGGCGTCAGGTAGTCCAGCACCTCGGAGGCCAGCTGGCCCGCGACCCGCATGCCGGCGATGCCGGCGGCGTCTTTATAGGTAATCGTCATGGGGCTGGATTATCCCACCGGGCTTATTCTTGCTCTAGGAAGCGCTGGGCATCGAGTGCCGCCATGCAACCCGTGCCGGCGCTGGTGATGGCCTGGCGGTACACATGGTCTTGCACGTCGCCCGCAGCAAACACGCCGGGCACACTGGTCATGGTGGCAAAGCCTTTGAGGCCGCCTTGTGTCACGATGTAGCCGTTTTCCATGGCTAACTTGCCCTGGAAGATATCGGTATTGGGCGAGTGGCCAATGGCAATAAAGCAACCCTGCAGCGCCAGGTCTTGGGTGCTGCCATCGGCGGTACTGCGTAAGCGGATACCAGTGACGCCGGAGGCATCGCCTAGCACTTCGTCCAGGGTTTGGAAGGTCTTTAGTTCGATTTTGCCGGCGGCTACTTTTTCCATCAGCTTGTCCACCAAGATCGGCTCGGCTTTGAATTTGTCGCGCCGGTGTACCAAATACACCTTGCTGGCGATATTGGAAAGGTAGAGTGCCTCTTCCACTGCGGTGTTGCCACCGCCGACTACGCAGCACACCTGGTCGCGGTAGAAAAAGCCGTCGCAGGTGGCGCAGCCGGAAACGCCACGGCCCATAAACGTGGTTTCCGAAGGCAGGCCCAGGTATTTGGCCGAGGCACCGGTAGCGATGATGAGCGCGTCGCAGGTATAGCTTTTGTCATCGCCTTGGAGGGTGAAAGGGCGCTGGCTCAGGTCCACGCTGCTGATATGGTCAAAAATCACCTCGGTCTTAAAGCGCTCGGCGTGTTCCAAAAAGCGCTGCATCAGTTCCGGGCCTTGGACTCCCTGGGCGTCGGCGGGCCAGTTGTCCACGTCGGTGGTGGTCATCAGTTGGCCGCCCTGGGCCATGCCGGTGATCAGTACCGGGTTGAGGTTGGCGCGGGCCGCATAGACGGCGGCGGTATAGCCGGCGGGGCCGGAGCCCAAAATCAGGACGCGGGCGTGTGGTGCAGAGGTCATAGAGGTGGTGGCGTAGTGCGGTCGTAGTGAGAAAGAGGACGCAAGTGGCCAGGCGATGGCCTGGAGAGACTTGCAAAAAGCTGGCTCGGCAAGCCGTGCGAGACGCTATTTTACGAAGGCGGGCGCGGCGTCCCGCTTGCCCGTGTGGGTTAAGCTTGCGCCTTGCAGCGTCCGCCCTGCGGAAAAGGCTATTTCACAGAACCCATGACATATTCACTGCACACGCTCCACGCGGACACGCTTGACGAAATCCCCGAGCCCTCCGGATGGGCCCGTTTTGCCAGTGAAATCGTCTTGTTTTTCGGGTTTTTTGTGCTGGCCTTCTTGTTCCTCGCTTTTGCCAGCTATGCGCCTCAGGATGCGGCCTGGACCACCTCGGGCGCCGGTGGCGCGGCCCTGAACCGGGCCGGCCACCTGGGGGCCTTGCTCGCCGATATGGGGTATTTTTTGCTGGGCTACTCGGTCTGGTGGTGTCTGGCGCTGGCGAGTTTGGGCTGGGCTCGCCTGGCGATGCGGCGATTGAAGGGGCAGGATGGCGTTTTGCCCTACGCCAAGCTGGACGCGGGCAGCCCCTTGTGGCAACGCCATCCGCAGGTAGTCTTGTGGGTCGGCCTGGGTTTGCTGCTGGTTTCGAGCACGGTTTTGGAGTACACCCGCTTGTACCGCCTGGAGGCGCATCTGCCGGGACACAGCGGAGGCGTTTTGGGTTTTATCCTGGGTACCCAAGCGGTGGGCGCGCTGGGCTTTGTGGGTTCGGGCCTGCTGGCCATCGGTGCGGGTCTGCTGGGATGTTCCTGGGCTTTCCGGTTTTCCTGGTTGCATAGTGCAGAGGCTATTGGCAGCTGGCTGGACGCGCGCTGGGAGTCTTTCCACGAGCGACGTGCTTTGGCGCAGGACCTGGAAATGGGCCAGCAGGCTTTGCGCGAGCGCGAGGTGTCTTTGCATCCCGAGGGGCCGCCCATGGACGTCTCGGCAATGGGTGCGCAAGCCCAGGATGATGCACCGGACATAGCGCCCCTGATGGCACCCACGGTATTTGCCGAGCCCCGCGCACCGGTCGAGACGCAACGCATGGTGGAAGTGCCCAAAAGCACTCGGGTGGCCAAAGAGCGGCAAAAGCCTTTGTTTGCCGACATGCCCGATAGCAAGCTGCCGCAGGTGGCCTTGCTCGATGAGGCATTGCTGCGCCAGGAAACCGTGTCCAACGAAACGCTGGAAATGACCAGCCGCATGATTGAGAAAAAGCTCAAGGACTTTGGCGTGGAAGTGCGCGTGGTACTGGCCCAGCCTGGACCGGTGATTACGCGCTATGAAATCGAGCCGGCCACCGGCGTGAAGGGTTCGCAAATTGTGGGCCTGGCCAAAGACCTCGCGCGCAGTCTGAGCCTGGTCTCGATCCGGGTGGTGGAGACCATTCCGGGCAAAAACTATATGGCCCTGGAGTTGCCCAACGCTAAACGCCAATCCATCCGTCTGTCCGAAATTTTGGGCTCACAGGTGTATAACGAAGGCAAGTCCATGCTGACCATGGGCTTGGGTAAAGATATTGTGGGCAACCCCATCGTCGCCGACCTGGCCAAGATGCCGCATGTGCTAGTGGCCGGTACCACCGGTTCGGGCAAGTCAGTGGGCATCAATGCCATGATTTTGAGCCTGTTGTACAAGGCCGAAGCGCGGGATGTGCGCCTGCTCATGATAGACCCCAAGATGCTAGAAATGTCGGTCTATGAAGGTATTCCGCATTTGCTCGCGCCCGTGGTCACCGATATGCGCCAGGCCGCGCACGGCCTGAACTGGTGTGTGGGCGAAATGGAAAAACGCTACAAGCTGATGAGCAAAATGGGCGTGCGCAATTTGGCTGGCTTTAACGCCAAAATAGACGAAGCAAAGGCCCAGGGTACTTTTGTATACAACCCTTTCAGTCTGACCCCCGAAGACCCGGAGCCGCTGGATCGCCTGCCGCACATTGTGGTGGTGATCGACGAGTTGGCCGACCTCATGATGGTGGTGGGCAAAAAAATCGAAGAGCTGATTGCCCGCTTAGCGCAAAAAGCGCGCGCCGCCGGTATCCATTTGATTTTGGCCACCCAGCGCCCCAGCGTGGACGTGATTACCGGCCTCATAAAGGCCAATATTCCTACCCGTATTGCTTTCCAGGTCAGCAGCAAAATTGACAGCCGCACGATTTTGGACCAAATGGGCGCCGAGGCTTTGCTGGGTATGGGCGACATGCTGTATATGCCCAGTGGCACGGGCTTGCCGATTCGCGTACACGGCGCCTTTGTCAGCGACGAAGAAGTGCACCGGGTGGTGAAGTACCTCAAAGAGCAGGGCGGTGAGCCCAACTATGTCGAAGGCTTGCTCGAAGGCGGCACCGTTGATGGCGAAGAGTCGCTGGACGGCGATAGCGGTGGTGAAAAAGACCCGCTGTACGACCAAGCGGTGGAAGTGGTTTTGAAGAACCGCAAGGCCAGCATTTCGCTGGTGCAGCGCCACCTGAAAATCGGCTACAACCGCGCTGCGCGCTTGGTGGAGGATATGGAAAACGCTGGCCTGGTCAGTTCCATGAGTTCCAGCGGCCAGCGCGAAATATTGGTGCCCGCGCGTGCGTCCTAAAGCGCTGCCACCCTTGCCTAAGCGCGCGGTGCGGATGTCCTGCCAAGCCCTGTTGCGCACCGTCGTAGGTCTACTGGCGATGCTTGCGCTGACCGCGCAAGCCACCGGCCTGGAAGCCCTGGAAGTGTTTATCAAAAACACCCGCAGTGGTCGCGCCCAGTTTGTACAGCAAGTGACTTCGCCGCCTAAAGAAGGGCAAACGGCGCGGGTGCGCAATAGCAGTGGAAGCTTTGAGTTCATCAGGCCCAACCGGTTTCGTTTTGTTTTCAAGAAACCACTGGAGCAAGTCATTGTGGCCGATGGTCAGACCCTGTGGTTGTACGACGTCGATCTGGCCCAAGCCACGGCGCGCAAACAGGCGCAAGCACTGGGCGCTACCCCGGCAGCGCTGATTGCATCGGCCACGGATTTGCGCGCCATGGAAGCGGAGTTTGAACTCAGTAGTGCAGCCGCTTCCGAAGGCCAGGAATGGGTGCTGGCGCGCCCGCGATCGAAAGACGGCGGCTTGCAGACCGTGCGCATCGGTTTCAAAGGCGCGACCCTGGCAACCCTGGAAATACTGGACAGTTTCGGCCAGCGTTCGCTCATGCAATTTACCCAGTTCGAAGCGAACCCGGCGCTGGACAACGCCCTGTTCCAGTTCAAGCCACCAGCTGGCGTGGATGTGTTGCGTCAGTAGGCATCCCCTTCATGCAAAAACTTTGGACATCATTGTTTATTGCTTGGCAAATTCTGTGCCTTTCAGCTTTTGGACAAGACCAGGAAAAAGTCCCCACCAGGATCAGCAGTAGTACCGCTGTCATTGCCCTGCACGGAAAGTGGGGTAAGCCGCCCGGTCCATTGGCAGCCTCGTTCGAGGCTGCGGGTGCGCGGGTGGTTTCACCCGTGATGACTTGGAGCCGTGATCGCTTGTACGATGTGGACTACCCTAGCGCATTGCAAGAAGTACACGCTTTGGTTATTCAGCTGCGCGCCGAGGGGGCCCAAACGGTAGTGCTTGCGGGGCACAGTCTTGGCGCTAACGCCGCCATTGCGTACCTGGCCCGGTATGGCGATGTTGACGCGTTGATGATTTTTGCGCCTGGGCATGTGCCCGAAGTGCAATACCGGGCGGGTCAAACCCAGGCTTTCTTGAAGGCGGCTCGGGAGCGGCGTGAGAGCGGGCTGGGCGAATCGCGCGATTTTGAATTCACCGATTTCAATAGTGGCGACCGCAGGCGTCAAATTCTTAGTAGCGCGGCGGTTTATCTATCGTTCTATGAACCTCAGGGCCTGGCGAATATGTCCGAATCAGCGGCCCTGGTGCGGACTCCTATTCCCGTGTTTTATGCTGGGACAAGCCAAGACCCGATACCCCGATGGGGCCAGGGCGCGCGCTACATCGACGACCGCTTGCCGACCCATCGCAAAAGTGTGTACGTGGAAAGTTCAGCCGCCCACATGGACGTGCCGCAAGCCATCGCTGCGCCAGCTATTGCCTTTTTGGCGACCTTGGCGAAGCCTTAATGCGGCAGGTCTAGTTTGTCAGGCTTCCGATGGGTGGCGCACTTCCCAGGGGGGCGTCCAGTCGCCAGCGACGCGCAAGTCAACGCCCGCATCATCTTCCAGCACTTTGCATACCGTCATTTCACCAGCGTCTTTGCCGTAGCGCGATTGGGCCTCGGCAAAGCGTTGGTGGGTGGCACTGGTGAGTTCATTGCGGGTGCCGGTTTGGGCTACCAAGTCGGCAATCAGGCCCAGGTCTTTAAGGCACAACTCCAGGCGAAACGAGGGGTCGTAATGGCCGGCAAAGATTGAGGGCACGTCGTGCTGCATGACAAAGCTTTCGGCAGCGCCGCCCTTCATCGCGGCCCACCATACCGCAGGCTCCAGCCCGGCCAGCTTGGCCGTGACCATGGCCTCGCCGATGGCGGCGGCGTGTATCAGCCACAGCTGGTTGTTCACCAACTTGGCTACATAGCCGTTGCCATAAGCACCCACGCGCCGAATGACACCGACCAACTCCAGAACGGGGCGTACCAAGGCAATGGCGGCCTCGCTGCCGCCGACAAACAAAATCATGTCGCCACGGATGGCCGAGTCGATGGAGCCAGTGACCGGCGAGTCCACCGGCAGTCCACCTGCGGCCTCAAAGGCAGCGCCTAATTCGCGCATCAATTGCGGGCTGCTGGTGGTCATGTCAATCCAGGCCTTGCCCTTGCAGTCGGTGCTCAAGAAACCGTGGCTGCCGCGTACGACCTGTTCAATATCGGCTGGGCCAAACACCATGGTAAATACGATGTCTGCCGCGTCCATGACCTGGGCGGGCGTGTCCGCCCATTGCGCACCTTGCGCTAAAAAAGTATTGGCTGCGTCGCGGTTGATGTCGTGTACCACCAAGGTGTGGCCGCCACGGGCGATGTTGCGGGCTGAGGCTGAGCCCATATTCCCGAGGCCGATAAATCCGATTTCCAAAATGGTTTCCCCAAGATAACTATGCATTGCAGCCAGCGCGGCAACTGCCCCTTGGCAAGGTGCTGCGCTGGAAGAAGGTGACTTGGCTTGGCTTAAGCGAACCAGCCTTTTTCGGCCAAGCGGTTGTCGTTCATGTCGTACCGCGCATGCGAATCTAGGCCCATGAGTTTTTTGCTGCCGCCATCCATTTGGTCGCCCACGGCAAAGCACACCATGCCGGCATCTTCCGAAATAATGCGCTGCGATTCGGCGTACATCTCGCGGCGTTTGGCTTCGTTGAGTTCGATACGCGCGGCGATGACCAGTTTGTCCATGGCAGCGCTCTTGAAGTGGGTGTCGTTCCAGGCGCCACCGCCCAGGAACTGGGTGGAGATTTGCAAGTCGGCGGTGGGGCGGTTGCCCCAGAACACCGAGCAAAAAGGCGCTTTCATCCAGACGTTGTCCCAGTAGCCGTCGCCCGAGACGCGCTTGACTTCGATATTGATGCCGGCTTTCTTCAGCGACTCTTGGTACATGACGCCCGAATCTACGGCCCCCGAGTAGCAACCATCGGAGACCTGCACTTCCAGCGGCATACTGACGCCAGCTTTCTTGAAGTGGAAAGCGGCCTTATCCGCGTCAAAGCTTTTGGCTTTGAGCGCTGCGTTGTAAAAGCGGTCCGCTGGGCCCACGGTCTGGTCGTTGCCCATAGAGGCGTAACCAGAGAACACGTTATCAATAATTTTTTGCCGGTCGATGCCGTATTTCAAGGCCAACATCAGGTCATGGCTTTTGTAGGGGTCGGTATCGAGCAAGGCGACAAAGCCGTAGCGGTTGCCGGTACCCTTGGTGCGTGTGATGTTGATGTCTTTGTTTTTGGACAGCAGGGCCACGGTTTTGGGGTTGAGGCGGTTGACCGCATCGACCTGGCCGGTGAGCAGCGCCTGCGTGCGGATGGCCGAATCGCCGATGTAGCGCAGCTCGATGTTGTCAAAGTTGCCCCGCCCGGTTTTCCAGTAATTGCCCGGCTTACGCTTGGCCAGGATGCGCACGCCAGGCGTCCACTCCACCAGGGTGTAAGCGCCGGTGCCGTCGGGCTTGGAAAAGTCGGTCGTACCGTTGGGAACGATTAGCAGGTGGTAGTCCGACAGCACAAAAGGCAAATCGGCATTGCCCGATTTCATGGCGATCTGAATTTGGTGCGAGCCGAGTTTTTTGATGTCGGTGATCGGCTCCAGAATGCCTTTGGCCGGCGATTTGGTTTCGCCGCGGTGCATATTGATGGAGTAGATCACATCATCGGCATCCAGCGTTTTGCCAGAGGTGAAAGTAATCCCTTTGCGGATATTAAAAATCCATTCGGCGGCGCCGGGTTTGGACTCCCAGCTCTCTGCCAGTTCGGGCGTGGCGTTCCCCTTGGCATCGATTTCCACCAATTGGTTCCAAAACATCAGGCTGTAGCTGATCGGAATCGAGTCGGCATAGGTACGTGGGTCCAGGCTGTCGGAGGCGGAGCCGCCTTCCATGCCCAGGCGCAGCGTGCCGCCTTTTTTTGGGGTGGATTGGGCCTGGGCGGGCAGGGCGATCAGCGAACCGGCCAAGCCCAAAGCAGCAGCGCCGCTAAGGAGTTGGCGGCGGTCCAGCGCCAGGGGGGTGTCAGTGGAATGGAACATGGCGAAGGTCTCCTCTAAGGTAGGTGGATTGCAGTGCATCACTTCGCATCCGCAAGGACGCGCCAGGCCAATGTAGGCGCTAGCCAATATGAACGCAAACGAATAATTGTTATGCTAGGTATCAAGAATCTTGATAAAAGAGGCTGTAATGCTGAAATACCTGGACTTGGCCCTGCTGCAGGCTTTTACCGCGGTGGTCGATAGCGGCAGCTTCACGCGCGCAGCGGTCTATCTGTGCCGCACGCAGTCGGCGGTGAGCATGCAATTGCGCAAACTGGAAGACCTAACCGGCCATGCCTTGTTGCAGCGCGATAAGCGCAAGATCCGCTTGACTGAAGAGGGTGAAGTGCTGCTGGACTTCGCGCGGCGCATGATCCGGCTCAATGAGGAAGCCCTGGTCGCCATGAACCAACCCCATGCCGTGGGCCATGTCCGTCTGGGCATGCCCGATGACTATGCCCATCAGTTCTTACCGGGTGTACTTACGCACTTTGCCCACGCCTATCCGCGTGTGCAACTGGAAGTGATTGGTGCCTTAAGCGGTGCCCTGCTCGACCGCGTGGAAGCGGGCGATCTGGATGTGGCCATCATCACCCGCCAACCAGAGCGTCGGCGCGGCAAGGTCTTGCGTACCGAGCGCTTGGTCTGGGCCGGTTCGCGCCAGCACCTGGCACACCAGGAGACGCCTTTGCCTTTGGCGCTGTTTCCCGAGGGCTGTGTGTTTCGCGAGCATGCTTTGGCGGCGCTGGATGCTGCCGCTATGCCCTGGCGTATTGCCTATACCAGCCAGAGCTTTGCCGGCGGCATGATTGCGGTATCGGGCGGGCTGGCACTGACCGTAGTGGCGCAAAGCATGGTGCCTGCTCAGTGGCGAGTGCTGGGCGATGAGCAGCAATTGCCGCGCTTACCGGAGATAGAGATTGCTTTGCACCGGGCGCCGGGCACTTTGGCGCCTGCAGTCGCTCTGTTGGAGGCCCAATTGGTTGAGGCGGTGCAAATGGTTCCAGCCAATGATCGAGAGTGATGCGCCAGGCCAGGATGCGGGCTAAACGTGCCAGTGCCTCCTCTACACTCAAACGCTGTAGCTGCCGTAATCGGCGCCGCCACACCCCCTTAGTCCGACACCTACTGAGCCAGCCTGTTTCATTTATGTGCCAATCTGCGCATGTCCACCAAACCATCCTCCCACACCCCCTTGGCTGAGCGCCTGCGTCCGCGCACCTTAGCCGAGGTCGTTGGGCAGGAGCAGGTGCTGGGCGAGGGCATGGCGCTGCGGCTGGCTTTTGAATCGGGCACGCCGCACAGCTGTATTTTGTGGGGCCCGCCGGGTACCGGAAAAACCACGATTGCGCGTTTGATGGCCGATGCTTTTGACGCCGACTTCATCAGCATCAGCGCGGTGCTGGGCGGCATCAAGGAAATCCGCGAGGCGGTGGAGCGGGCGCAACTGTCGCGCGATGGCCTAAGCCAGCGACGCACTCTGGTGTTTGTGGATGAAGTACACCGCTTTAACAAAAGCCAGCAGGATGCTTTTTTGCCGCATGTGGAAAGCGGTTTGTTTACCTTTATTGGCGCCACTACCGAAAACCCGTCCTTCGAAGTGAACTCGGCGCTGTTGTCGCGGGCAGCGGTGTATGTCTTGCAAGCCTTGGGTGAAGCGGCGCTGGCGCAATTGATTGCCAAAGCGCGTGCGCTCGACGCGGTGCCTGCACTGGACGATGCCGCCGCGCAGCGCCTGGTGGGCTATGCCGATGGCGATGCGCGCCGCTTGCTCAATACCTTGGAGACTTTGGCCGCCGCTGCACAGCAGGAAAAGCGTGCGCAGATTGATGAGGCCTGGTTACTCAAGGTGCTGGGCGAACGCATGCGTCGCTACGACAAGGGCGGCGAACAGTTTTACGACACGATTTCGGCTTTGCATAAATCCGTGCGCGGCTCGGACCCGGACGCCGCTCTGTATTGGTTTGTGCGCATGCTCGATGGGGGTGCCGAACCCCGGTATCTGGCGCGGCGATTGATACGCATGGCCAGCGAAGACATCGGCCTGGCCGATCCGCGCGCCCTGCGCATGGCACTCGATGCGGCGGACGTGTATGAACGCTTAGGCAGCCCCGAAGGCGAGTTGACACTGGCCCAATGCGTGGTCTATTTGGCGATGGCACCGAAGTCCAATGCGGTGTACAAGGCTTTCAAGGCAGTCAAAGCGCTGGTCAAAAAAGAGGGCACACGCCCGGTACCACTGCATTTGCGCAATGCGCCCACCGCCTTGATGAAAGATCTGGACTACGGAAAAAGCTACCGCTATGCCCACGATGAGGAAGGCGCTTTTGCGGCGGGCGAGCGCTATTTGCCGGAGGGCATGCAAGACCTGCAGTTTTATCAGCCCGTCGAGCGCGGATTGGAAATTCGCATTGCAGAAAAATTGCGTGAATTGCGCGCGCACAATGCGGCGGCCAAAGGACCAGCTTAAAGCCTGTTTTACGCAGCTATTGGCATTTGTCAAAGACGGGTAAACCCCGAGCCATAGAAGCGGCGGTACGGCAGGCCACATGGCTAGAATCTCGCGATGCGGCAATCGGCCTGCAGTTCTGCGCTGCAATGACCGGTTTGTTGCCATCAAACGCTTAGCGCGCACCCGGGTTCGCATCTGGCCCGGCCATCCAACTTCGGAGTTATCTATGGATATTTTTGTACAACAGGTCATTAATGGCCTGGTGCTGGGCAGCATGTACGCGCTCATTGCTCTGGGTTACACCATGGTGTACGGCATCATCAACCTGATTAATTTCGCCCACGGCGAAGTGATGATGGTCGGCGCACTGACCAGCTGGACCGTGATCGGCGTGCTGCGCCTAGCGCAGCCTGACTGGCCCGGCTATGTAATTTTGTTGATCGCCCTGGTGGTGGCTTGCCTGGTGGCTGCGGTACTCAATTTCATCATTGAAAAAATCGCTTACCGTCCCTTGCGTAATAGCCCCAAATTAGCCCCCTTGATTACCGCCATTGGCATGTCCATCCTCTTGCAGACCCTGGCCATGATTATCTGGAAGCCCAACTTCAAGTCCTACCCGACTTTGCTGCCTGCCGAACCCTTCCATATTTTGGGCGCGGTGATCACGCCCACGCAGGTCATGATCTTGGCGTTCACGGCGGTGTCCCTGGCGCTGCTGACCTGGCTGGTCAATTTCACCAAGCTCGGGCGTGCCATGCGCGCCACCGCAGAAAACCCGCGCGTGGCCGGTCTGATGGGGGTCAAACCCGATGTGGTGATTTCGGCCACTTTTGTGATCGGCGCGGTATTGGCTGCGATTGCTGGTGTGATGTACGCCTCCAACTACGGCACGGCGCAACACGCCATGGGCTTTTTGCCAGGCCTCAAAGCCTTTACTGCAGCGGTCTTTGGCGGCATCGGTAATCTGGCTGGCGCGGTGGTAGGGGCGATTTTGCTGGGCTTGATTGAATCGATTGGCGCAGGCTATATCGGCGACTGGACCGGCGGTGTGCTGGGCAGCCATTACTCGGACATCTTTGCCTTTGTGGTGCTCATCATCGTCTTGACCCTGCGCCCCTCGGGATTGCTGGGCGAGCGCGTGGCAGACCGGGCTTGAAGGGAAGATAGCCATGACACAAAAAACTTTTATCCGTTATGCGCTGATTGCGGCACTCCTGCTGGTCTTGCCCCTGGTTTTGCAAAGTTTTGGCAATGCCTGGGTGCGGATTGCCGATATGGCATTGCTCTATGTGCTGCTAGCCTTGGGGCTCAATATCGTGGTCGGCTATGCCGGTTTGCTAGACCTGGGTTACGTCGCATTTTTTGCGATTGGCGCTTATAGCTATGGCCTGCTTAACTCGCCGCACCTGATTGAAACCTTTGCCTGGTTGGCCGCTGCTTATCCTGCGGGTATGCATACCCCGATTTGGCTGGTGCTGATATTGGCCGCAGGCCTGGCCGGCATCTTCGGCGTGTTGCTAGGTGCGCCTACGCTGCGCCTGCGTGGCGATTACCTGGCCATTGTGACGCTGGGCTTTGGTGAAATTATCCGGGTGTTCTTGAACAATATGGACAACCCGGTCAATATCACCAACGGTCCCAAAGGCATAGGGCAAATTGATTCACTGCAATTTTTCGGAATAAATATTGGTAAAAAAATAGTGCTTGGGGGTATCGAGTTCGCCTCGGTGTCGCTGTATTACTACTTGTTCCTCGCGCTGGTCTTGATCAGTATTTTGATCTCGCACCGCCTAGAGCAATCGCGCATAGGCCGGGCCTGGATGGCGATACGCGAAGACGAAATCGCAGCCAAGGCCATGGGCATCAACACCCGTAATCTCAAGCTTGCCGCCTTTGGCATGGGCGCTACCTTTGGCGGCGTGTCCGGCGCTATGTTTGCGTCTTTTCAAGGCTTTATTTCGCCCGAGTCCTTTAGCCTGATGGAGTCGGTGATGATTGTGGCCATGGTAGTGCTGGGCGGCATTGGGCATTTGCCCGGCGTGATTTTGGGTGCGGTGCTGCTCTCGGCGTTGCCCGAAGTCTTGCGCTATGTGGCCGGCCCCTTGCAAACCATGACTGACGGGCGCCTAGATGCGTCCATCTTGCGCCAGTTACTCATTGCCCTGGCCATGGTGACCATCATGCTGATGCGCCCGCGCGGCCTGTGGCCCTCGCCCGAACACGGTAAATCATTGGCCAACGCGCCTAAAGCATAAGAAGGGGATGCATATGACAGCAGCAACATCCTCGCCCAAAGACATTGTTTTACAAGTCGCCGGCGTGTCCAAGCGCTTTGGCGGCCTGCAAGCCTTGAGCGGTGTCGGCATCACGATTGAGCGCGGTCAGGTCTATGGCCTGATTGGACCTAATGGCGCGGGCAAGACCACTTTCTTTAACGTGCTGACTGGTTTGTACACGCCTGACAGTGGCAGCTTTGCATTGGCCGGCAAGGCCTACCAACCGACCGCGGTGCATACTGTGGCCAAAGCGGGTATTGCCCGCACCTTCCAAAACATTCGCTTGTTTGCCGAAATGACGGCATTGGAAAACGTGATGGTGGGCCGCCATGTGCGCACCCATTCGGGTCTGTTAGGCGCTATTTTTCGCACCGCTGGCTTCAAAGCTGAAGAGGCACAGATTGCCCAGCGCGCGCAGGAACTGTTGGACTATGTGGGCATCGGCAAGTTCGCCGATTACAAGGCCCGCACCCTGAGCTATGGCGACCAACGCCGCTTGGAAATCGCCCGTGCGTTGGCGACCGACCCGCAACTCATCGCGCTGGACGAACCGGCAGCGGGCATGAACGCCACCGAAAAAATCATGCTGCGCGAACTGATTGACCGCATTCGCAATGACCAGCGCACGATTTTGCTCATTGAGCATGACGTTAAGCTGGTGATGGGTTTGTGCGATCGCGTCACCGTGCTGGACTACGGCAAGCAAATTGCCGACGGCACGCCGGCCGAGGTACAAAAAGACAGCAAAGTGATCGAAGCCTACCTGGGCACCAGCGGCCACTAAACCCTCTTCATCTACCGGGGTGGCGTGTGCCAGCCTAGAAGGAAAGCATATGACCAGCAACACATTGCTCCAAGTGAGCGGACTGCAAGTCGCCTATGGCGGCATCCAGGCCGTAAAGGGGGTGGATTTCGAAGTCCGCGAAGGCGAATTGGTAACCCTGATTGGCTCTAACGGTGCGGGCAAAACCACCACGATGAAGGCCATAACTGGCACCCTGCCATTAGCCGGGGGAGACATTGTCTATATGGGCAAAAGCATCCGCGGCCAAGGCCCCTGGGACCTGGTCAAGCAAGGACTGGCCATGGTGCCCGAAGGGCGTGGCGTGTTCACGCGTATGTCCATCATGGAAAACCTGTACATGGGCGCCTACATCCGCAATGACAAACAGGGCATCGAGGACGATATTGAAAAAATGTTTGCTATCTTCCCGCGGCTTAAAGAGCGGCGTACGCAATTAGCCGGCACCATGTCCGGTGGCGAGCAGCAAATGCTGGCCATGGGCCGTGCCTTGATGAGCCGACCCAAAGTGCTGCTGCTGGACGAACCCTCCATGGGCTTGTCGCCTTTGATGGTGGACAAGATTTTTGAAGTGGTGCAAGACGTATTTGCACAGGGCGTGACGGTGTTCTTGGTAGAGCAAAACGCCAGCCGTGCTTTGTCCATAGCCAATCGCGGCTATGTGATGGAGTCGGGCATCATCACGATGCACGGAGACGCCAAACACATGCTCAACGACCCGAAAGTGCGTGCTGCGTATCTGGGCGAGTAGGCGCCGCAGGGGCTAGAACGCATGCATTACCGCTACCCCTTGATCTTGCTGCTGGTGACAGTGGTGTGGGGCATGACCTTTCCGGTGCTCAAAGTAGCCACCGGTCTGCTCACTGGCGTAGAAATTACCACTTTGCGTTTTTGCATTGCAGCGTTTTGCATGCTGCCTTTTGTGCGTGGCATCAGCTTTGCTGCCTGGCGCGATGGTTTCTGGCTAGGCGCCCTGGCGCTAGTTTCCATGGCGGCGCAGGCCTACGGCTTGCAGTTCATAGCGTCTAATCGCAGCGCTTTCCTCACCAGCCTCAATGTGCTGATGGTGCCTGTGTTGGGCTTGTTGCTGGGCGGACGACCAAGTTGGGTGATTTTTGTTGCGGCGGCACTGGCCTGTTTGGGCATAGGCATGATGTCTTACGACGGCGAGGCCCACTTGTGGGCTGATGTCGCCACCTTGCTGGCGGCATTGGCCTACGCGGTCTACACCATGGGTATGTCGGCGCGTGCTCGCCTGCACAAGGCGGTGCAATTGGCCTCGGCCCAAGTCTGGTGTATGGCGGCTATGGGGCTGGTGTGGATGCTGCTCGATAGCGGGCCTGCGCGGGTGCTTAGCCTGCCCGAAGTGATCAATCTCGAAGTCCTGCTCGGCCTGCTGTTTTTAGGCGCCTTGGCTTCGGCAGCCACCTTCTTTTTGCAGGCCCTGGCGCAGACCCATGTGTCGGCGGAACAGGCGGCCATTATTTATGCGATGGAGCCGGTATTTGCCGCATTATTTGCTTGGATTTATCTGGCCGAGGTGATGACTCCCATGGCCCAGACCGGTGCCCTGGTCGTTATTTTTTCTGTGGTGCTGAGCCAACGACCCGCCGCGGTGCGAGGGGATGGCAGCGCTGAACCGCCTAATGCTTATCCGCCTGTGAAGTAAAGGCGTCGGCAAAAAACTCTTCAGCGGGCAAACCGGCCTGCGCACAAAAGTCGCGCTTGGCAGAGTCCACCACCACCGGCGCGCCGCAAGCATAGACCTGGTAGCCGGACAAGTCGGCAAAATCTTCCAGCACCGCCAGGTGGACAAAACCAGTGCGGCCTTGCCAGGCATCTTCAGGCAGGGCATCGGACACCACGGGCACGTAGTGCACATTAGGCATAGCGGCACACTGCGCTTGCACCCAATCGTCCATGTACAAATCGGCAGGCCGGCGCCCGCCCCAGTAGAGTGTGACTGGGCGCGTGATACCGCAGTGCTGCATATGCTCTAGCAAGGCCTTGAGCGGCGCGAAACCGGTGCCCGAGGCCAGAAATACCATCGGTTTTTCCGATTCTTCGCGCAGGAAAAATGAGCCCATGGGCCCTTCGATGCGCAATATATCTTTTTCCTTCATCGAACCAAATACCAAATCGGTAAAACGGCCGCCGGGCATATGGCGGATATGCAACTCTACGCCTGCACCGTGGCTGGGCGCATTGGCCATGGAGTAAGAACGGCGCGCACCGTCACGCAAAATGAACTCGACATACTGCCCCGCGCGGTACACAAATGTGTCATTGGCCGGTAGTTGCAGTTGCATGACTATCACGTCGTCGGTTTTGCGTACCAGGCTGCTCACGCGGGTAGGCATTTTTTTCACCGGCAGTGCACCGGCAGGCGTCACCTGGCGCGACTCCAGCGTGATATCGCTCAGTGCGTGGGCGCTGCAAGTAAGCACAAAACCCTGCCCCTCTTCCTCTTCGCTCAGCGCTTTGCGCTGGAAATCGCTCTGCTGCACCTGGCCGGATACCAATTTGCATTTGCAGGAACCGCAAGCGCCGTCTTTGCAGCCGTAGGGCAGGCCGATACCTTGGCGGATACCGGCGGCGAGCAGGCTTTCGCCTGCTTGGGCTTGAAACTGAATGCCGCTGGGCTGAACCGAGATGGCAAAAGAGGCGGCGCTGGCATTCATTGTTATGGTTATCCTTGGGGTTTACAACGAGATAAAGCCCCGATTTTGCCTTCAAACCAAAGCCCCTTAGGCGCCTTACCTGCACGCTTTCGGCGCAGCCGTGTGCTCATTGTCGGCTGCGGTGACGTGGGCTTGCGTGTGGCCCGCTTGCTCGCGCCGCGTGTGCGGGTGCTGGCGCTCACCTCGCAAGCGGCGCGCCTGGCACCCTTGCGCGCGGCGGGCATCACGCCGCTTTTGGGCAATTTAGACGACGCGCGCAGCCTACGCCGCCTAGCCGCTTTGGGCCAGCGCGTACTGCATTTGGCGCCGCCTGCGCCCAGCGGCAGCCGGGATGTGCGTAGCGCCCACGTGCTGCAAGCCTTGCGCTTGCGGCTCGCGCCGGTAGCCCTGGTGTATGGGTCCACGACCGGCGTTTATGGCGATTGCCAGGGGCAATCCGTATCCGAATTGCACCCCTTGCAGCCCCAAACCGAGCGCGCCAAGCGGCGCGTGGATGCGGAAAGCCGTGTACGCCATTTCGGGCGCGCCACCGGAGCGCAGACGCGCGTGCTGCGCATCCCCGGTATTTACGCGCCCGACCGGGAGGGTGGCACGCCGCTGGCGCGATTGCAAAAAAGCACGCCGGTACTGGTGTCTGAGGAGGACGTCTATACCAACCACATCCATGCCGACGACTTAGCGCGCGCCTGTGTGTTGGCCTTGTGGCGCGGACGCGCGCAGGGTATCTATAACGTCAACGACGATGCAGTCATGAAAATGGGCGACTACATGGATGGTGCTGCGGCCCTTTATGGCTTGCCGCCTGCGCCGCGCTTGGCACGCGCAGCCTTGGAGCATGTCTTGTCACCCATGCAAATGAGTTTTTTGGGCGAGTCGCGGCGCATGGACAACCGGCGCATCAAGCAGGAGTTGCGGCTGGTGCTGCGTTACCCTAGCGTGCTCGACGGTTTGGCGGCAGGCTTGCCTCAGCGCAGCACCTGAGGCTTGAGCCTGCTTACTTGCTTGGTGGCCTCAGGGCGGTGGGCTGTCCCCGGTATCCGCAGCACCCTGCCTAGGTGTGTACGCCCACAAGAGTGCGCGCCAGATCACCCAGCTGCACAGCAAGGTGATAGGTCCGGCCCAGAGCACGTCGCTCAGCCAGTGCGCCATATCGGCCATGCGGGCAAAGCCAATGAAGGCAGCGGCGCCCAAGCCGGTCACCAGCCATCGCTTGCGCTTGCGTGGCGATAGCAACATCAGCGATGCAAAGAAAAAGCCGCAGGCTACATGGCCGCTCACGAAAGAACAATTGTTATTGCATTGGTCGGTGATCAGGCCGGCACGGGTAAATTGTGCTGTACCGCCAAAGTTTTGCACTTCGTAGGGGCGCGAACGTGCCCAATGCTCTTTGAAGCCACTATTGACCAGCAAACCCGGCCCGAGTGCGCCTGACAGCACCACGAAAGCCAGGGCTAGGCGCCATTGGCGGTAAGCCGGGCGCAGGCTGGCCGCTATCCAGCCGACCAGCGCCACCAGGACCACGCCGCGAAAAAAAATGGGTACATAGCGATTGATCAGTTCCACCCACCACCATTGAATGATGTGCTGATCGGTGCCCGGCCCGGCAAACCAGGCCGCTAGCTGCAGGTCCAAGCTGGGCCAAACGGTAGGCACCATTGCCAAGGCGGCCAGGGCGAACACCATGCGCCAGAACAATGCCGGTGCGCGGTGGGGGATGCTGGCAAATGGGGTAAGGGGGTCTGAATTCAATTGTCTTGGGTGTTGGGTGGCGGCCTCGGGCGTCTGGGCCTGGTCCAACGACTGCCTTGCGCCTAGGCGATTATCGTTGCGCCTGAATGACCTGCGGCTGTGCCGTCTTGTAGGGCTGTCGTGTAAAGCCTGTCAACCGGCAGCATGGCCCCGCCGTTAAGCAGATGTCACCGTCCGTGCTGTGCCCGGCATAGAGTGCAAACTGGCTGCTTAGCCGCAAGGAGATAACTATGAAAACGTGGTTTGTAAGCCTATTGGCCCTGTGCGCTGCAGGCGTGGGCTGGGCCCAAGACGTGGGTCGGGTCTTGTCCTCGACGCCCATCATCCAGCAGGTGGCCATACCGCAACGGGTGTGCCATACCGAGCAAATCAGTTACCAGCAACCCAGCAGTGGCGCCGGCGCTTTCTTGGGCGCGCTGGCCGGAGCGGCGATCGGTAATTCGGTGGGCGGGCGCGGCGCGGAGCGTGCGGCTGCCACGGCCATCGGCATGGTGGGTGGCGCGGTGATTGGCGACCGGGTGGAGGGCCCCGGTGGTGAGCGCGTCCAGAATGTGGAGCGTTGCATTATGCAAAATTTTATGGAAAACCGCACCAGCGGCTACCAGGTCCTGTACGAATTCGCAGGCAAACAATACAGTGTGCAAATGGCTCAGGACCCTGGCGCTACGATTGCTTTGCAAATTGCGCCGGTCAACGGGATGATGTCACAGGCGCCGGCACAAACGGCCGTGATTTCCTCATCCAACCCGGTGTACACCCAGCCTAGCGTTACTTACATCAGCGTGCCAGCGCCTAGTGTCTATTACCCGGTTGCTAGCTACCGCCCCGTGTTTGCGCCGACGGTGGTGATTCCTTGGGGTCATCGCCACCGTGACCGCCATTTCTGGCGCTAGGCCTTATGCATACAGGTGTGACTAAGCCGCATCAGGAAACATCCAGCGCCGGGCCGGTAATCGGGCCGGTGCCGCTAAAACGGTTCATGGCCAGATAAATCACCGGTGTAATGAACAGGGTGATGGCTTGGGAAAACACCAGTCCGCCGACCACGGCCAGGCCCAGCGGCTGGCGCAACTCCGCCCCCGCCCCAACGCCCAGGGCGATGGGCAAAGCACCGAATAGGGCGGCCAGCGAGGTCATCATGATGGGGCGAAAGCGCATCAGGCAGGCGGCGTGAATGGCTTCTTCTGGGCTCATGCCTTGGTCGCGCTGGGCTTGAATGGCAAAGTCAATCATCATGATGGCATTTTTCTTGACGATACCAATCAGCAGCAACACGCCAATGGTGGCGATCAATGTCAGATCTTCGCCAAATAGCATTAAGGTTGCCAGCGCGCCCATGGCCGCTGAGGGCAAACCTGCAAGAATCGTGAGTGGATGGATATAGCTTTCGTACAGCACACCCAATAAGACATAAATCACCAACAAGGCTGCCACGACCAGAACGACTTGCCCGCCTTGCGAGCTTTTAAAGACCGCTGCGTCGCCGCCGTACGACGTAATGATGGACGATGGCAATTCAATCGCGTCACGCGCCCGGTCGATTTTGGTGGTCGCATCGCCCAAGGCTGCGCCGGGTGCCAGATTAAAGGAAATAGTGACCGCTTGCAGCTGCCCAACGTGGTTGATCGCCGTGGGCCCCATCATGCGTTCGACGGTGGTGAAGTTGCTAATCGGTACCAGCGCGCCGGTACTGGAGCGAACATAGATACCGGAGAGAGCCTGCTCATCTTGTTTGGCTTCTGGTGCCACTTCCATAATGACTTGGTAGCTGTCGGTGGGCAGGTAGATAGTGGACACCTGGCGTTCGCCAAAGGCGCTGAACAGGGCGGAGCGCACTGCCTCCATACTGACGCCCAGGCTATTGGCCCTATCGCGGTCGATTTTGAGCTGCGCTTGTAGGGCGCGGAATTGCGCATCACTGGTGACGTCACGAAACAAGGGGTCGGCGCGCAATTTTTCTTGTAACTTACCGGCCCAGGTGTTCAGCTCATCGGCGCGCACACTTTGCAGCACGTACTGAAACTGGGCCTTGCTGGTACGGCCACCCAATTGCAAGTTTTGAATCGGGCGCATGAAGACATTCAAACCAGCGATAGTGCGCAGTTTTTTACGTAAATTCTCAATGACTTTTTTTGCGGGCAGGCGCTTCGAAGAAGATTTGAGCGTGACAAACATACGGCCCGAATTTTGGCCACCACTACCGCCAATAAAGGAGTTCACCGCATCCACGTTTTCGTCGTTGCGGATGATGTTGGCGGCGCGCTCTTGCAGTTTGATCATGGCGGCAAAGGAGATGTCTTCGTTGGCTTCTGTGGTGACCGTGATTTGCCCGATGTCCTCTTCCGGGAAAAAACCTTTGGGGATGATGTTGACGAGGTACACGGTACCAAAAAAAGTGGCAAAGGCGACCAGCAATACGGTTTTACGCCAGCGCAGTGACAGGTTGAGCATGCGGGTGTACGCAGCCAGCAAATTATCAAAACCACGTTCAAACATGCGTATCAGCGCGCCTGGTTTGGCCTGCTGCGATTCTGCTTTCAAAAAGCGGCTGGCCAACATGGGTACCAGGGTCAGAGACACAAAGGCGGACACCAAAATAGCCAGACTGACCACGACCGCGAATTCGTGAAACAGCAGACCGATGACGCCCGGCATAAAAAATATAGGAATAAAGACGGCAACCAGTGAGGTAGAAATCGACACAATAGTGAAGCCCACTTCCCGCGAACCTTGAATGGCTGCACGAAAGGGCGCTTCGCCCTTTTCCACATGGCGGATGATGTTCTCCAGCACCACGATGGCATCGTCCACCACCAGGCCCACGGCCAGGGTCAGACCTAGCAGAGAAATATTGTCCAGGCTGTAACTCATGCCCCACAGCAGGGCGATAGCACCCATCAGTGAAATCGGCAGAGAAAGCGTGGGGATGGCCGTGGCCACAAAGCGGCGCAGGAACAAAAATATCACCAGCACCACCAAGGCTACGGTACCGGCCATGGTAAGCGAGACATCATGCAGCGCATCGCGCACCGAGATGGAGCGGTCGTTGATCGGCGTCATGACCACCGAGCCGGGCATTTGTGACTGCAAATTGGGCAAGGCGGCGCGTATGGTGTCCACCACTTTGACGGTGTTGGCTCCCGGTTGTCGTTGCACTGCAATCGTGATGGCATTCTCGCCATTAAAGGTGGCCCAGGTACGCATGTTCTCCACGCTGTCCTCGACCTTGGCTACATCGCGCAGGCGCACCGGATTGCCGCCCTTGTTGCTGATGATCAGGTTGGCGAACTCGCGCGCGGTACTCAGCTGCTTATTGGCTTGCAAGACCAGGGTCTGCGTCGGGCCGTCCAAGGTGCCTACTGGCGTATTCACATTAGCCGCACGTAGCGCGGCACTGACTTCGTCCAGACCGATATTCATGCTGGCCAGGGCTTCAGGCCTCACGCGCACCCGCACTGCGAAGCGCTTGGCACCGTAAATATTGACCTGCGCCACACCGGCGATGGTGGACATGGTGGGCGAAATCAGATGCTCCGCGTAGTCTTGCAATTCCTGAGGCGAGAGCGAAGGCGCGGTCAGGGTCAGAAAAAGAATAGGTGCGTCGGCCGGGTTGACTTTGCGATACGACGGCGGATTGGTCATGTCCTGCGGCAAATTGCGCTGGGCACGCAGCAAGGCAGCCTGCACATCGACGGCGGCGGCATCGATATTGCGGCCTTCTTCAAACTCCAAGGTCAGGTTGGTCTGGCCCAGGGTGCTGGTGGAACTAATGGTTTTGAGGCCAGGTACGGTTTGGAACTGCTTTTCTAGCGGCAAGGCTACGGAAGTAGCCATGGTGTCCGGGTTGGCACCGGGCAGCGAGGCTGACACATTGATCACCGGCGTGTCATAGCTGGGTAGGGCGGCCACCGGGATGCTGCGCAAACCGATTACGCCGGCCATAAAAATGCTCAGATTTAAGAGCACCGTCATCACCGGTCGGCGGATAAAAATCTCCGAAAAATTCATGGCGCGCTCGCTTTGGATGCGGGCGATTCAGGGCTGCTGGCTGCCGCCTTGGGGTCTTTCGCAGCGTCTTTGCTGCGCTCTACCACCGGGCCACCGGGGCGTATGTTTTGTTTACCTTCCACAACAATCGACTCGCCCAGGCTGACCCCGGTCACCGCAATTTCGGCACCTTGCGCCTGCACTATTTTGATGGGCCGTACCACTGCTTTGCCGCTTTCGACCGCATAGACAAAGGGGCCGCGCGCGCTGTAAATTACCGCGCCCTGCGGAATCACCAGGGCTTCCTTGATTTCACGCAGAGTTTGCTGCACCTCGACAAACGCACCGGGCCAGAGTTTTTCCTCGTCGTTCCTGAAATACGCCTTGGCCTTGACCGAGCCGGAGGCGGCGTCAATTTGGCTATCTACGAATTGCAGTTTGCCTTTGAAGCTGCCGCCGTTGTCTGCCAGCGTGGCAGTGACCGGCGCGCCACCGGCCTTAAGGGCGCCCAGGGCGTCCGAGATATTGCGCTGGGGCAGGGTGAAGGTGACGGCAATCGGGTTGACTTGGGTAATGGTGAGCAGGCTGGTTACGTTGGCCTGCACCGTGGCGCCATTGGAAACATGGACGGTGCCGATACGGCCCGATTGCGGTGCCAAGATGCGGGCATAGGATTGGGCTACGCGGGCGCCGTCGATAGCCGCATTGTCCGCGTTGACCGTGGCCGTCCACACTTCTACATTGGCCTTTGCCGTATCCACCTGGCCCTGGGCAATAAAGTTTTGCGCGGCTAATTCCTGCGTGCGCTTAAGTTGTCGTTGGGCATCGGCCAGTGAGGCGCTGTCCTTGGCTAACTGGGCCTGGGCTTTGACTAGGTTGGCATCTTCGGTGCGGGCGTCCAGGGTAAACAACAAATCACCATTCTTTACGAATTGCCCGTCACGCACATGCACTTTGGCGATGATGGAATTGGTTTGCGCCTTCACATCCACGCTGTTAATGGGCGATACCACGCCCGAAGCCCGCAAGCGCACGGCTAAATCTTTTTGCTCTACGGCCACGGTGCTGACGGTGACCGGGGGCATCGGTGTTGCCGCAGCAGATGCCCCGCTGGCCGGTGCAGCAGGCGCCGACGCAGCCGCGCTGGCGGACGTTGCGCTTGTGCTGTTGCCAGTGGTAACTGCACCCGCAGGCACCTCCTCTTTTTTGCCGCAAGCGCTTAGCAAGATCACCGACATGCTGAAACAAAGGCTGGCGTTTCGCAACGAATTTGAACGCGTTTTTTTCATTTTTAAGTGAGGGCAAAAGTTACTCGAAGGCACTGGATCGATAGAGCCTAGTACGGCGCAAGATGGCAACGCGCAACGCGAGCATCTTATCTGCACTGTATGGCCGCGCCATGTCTGCGGGGCTGCAGAACATGGAGGCACATTTACTCTTCCCGAGCCGGGTGGCCGCAAACGATTTGGCTGTCAGCAGGCAGCCGCAGCCGCACCCTTGCTTATCGATTGGACTTTTGGGGCGGCGCGCACCCGGTATACCGCAGGCTGCGTGCGTTCTGCGGCCTTAGGCGAACACGCCGGCGCTGTCCTGCATACGCGTCGCCACTTCACCGAGCTGGTGCATACTGTCGCCGTAGCTCATTTCCATTTGGGTCATGGCCTTGAAGTAGTGGCTGACCATGTACTCATTGGTCACGCCGATACCCCCGTGCAATTGCACGGCCTGCTGGCCAACGTAGCGTACCGACTGGCCGATCTGGTACTTGGCGCGGGCCATCGCGGCGCGGCGCTCCGGTGCCGGCGCATTGAGTTTGAGGCTGGCGTAGTAGCTCATAGAGCGGCCTAGCTCCACTTGCATCTTCATGTCCGCCACCCGGTGCCGCAGGGCCTGGAAGCTGGACAAAGTGGCGCCAAATTGTTTGCGCGTGTTCATGTACTCAGCCGTCAGGGCCAAGGTCTTGTCCATGGCGCCCACTGCTTGGGCGCACAGGGCGGCGATGCCAATGTCCACGGCATGTTCTAGCGCAGCAAGGCCCTGGCGGGTGACCAGGGTGGCTGGCGCATTGTGCATTTGCAGTTCGGCGGCCCGCCCGCCGTCTTGCGTGCCATAGCCACGCGTTTGCACCCCGCTAGCCTGCCGCTCCACCAAAAACAGGGCCAATGCGCCGTCAAGCTTGGCCGATAGCAAAAACGCATCCGCCTGGTCACCGGCGGGTACCAGGCTTTTGGTGCCGCTGAGCTGGTAGCTGCTGCCAAGCAACGTGGCGGTGCAGGCCGAGGCGTCTAGTCGGTAGCGATTGCCGTGTTCCTGGGAGGCCAGGACCACCAAGGCCTCACCACTGCACAGCTTGGGTAGCCACTGCGCCTTGGTCTGCGCGTCGGCATAGCCTGACAAAACCGCGCCGCAACCCAGCGCTTGCGCCAGCGGTTCGAGCACGATGCCGCGTCCTAGCTCTTCCATCACGACCATGCCCTCGACCGGGCCCATGCCCATGCCGCCGTCATCTTCGCTGACATACAGTCCGCACAGGCCTAGCTCTGCCAGTTCATTCCAGGCGCCACGGTCAAAGCCACCGGCCTGCTCAATGCTGCGGCGACGATCAAAGCTGTAGGCCTTGTCTACCCATTTGCGTACCGCGTCGCGCAGTTGTTCTTGGTCGTCAGAAAAATCGAAATCCATGGTGTGTTTCCTTTGGTGGCTGCGGCCAGTTAGCCCAGCACAAATTGCGAGACGATATTGCGCTGCACTTCGTTGCTGCCGCCGTAAATCGTGGTTTTACGCAAATTGAAATAAGTCGATGCCAACGGCGCGCAATGCGCATGCCCGACATGGTCGCCCTGCCAGCCCGCTTCCATGGCCTCGCGGATCAAGGGCAGGGCGAAGGGCCCGGCTGCCAGCATCATCAGTTCGCTGTAGCGCTGCTGAATTTCGCTGCCGCGGATTTTTAGCAATCCCGCAATATCGAGCGACTGTTTGCCGGCCTTTTCTGCGGACAGCACGCGCAGCACCATCATCTCTAAGGCCACCACATCCACTTCGAGCTTGGCGATTTCGTCGCGGAAGCGACTGTCTTCGTAGACGCCCTCAGTTTTAGCGATGCGTTTGAGGCGCTCGAGTTCGCGTTTGGCGCGGTTGACGTCCGCAATATTGGTGCGCTCGTGGGCTAGCAGGTATTTGGCGTAACTCCAGCCCTTGTTTTCCTCGCCGATGAGGTTTTCCGCCGGCACTTGCACGTTGTCAAAAAATACCTCGTTCACTTCAGCCGAGCCGTCCAAGAGGATGATGGGCCGCACGGTGACGCCGGGCGACTTCATGTCGATGAGCAAAAAGCTGATGCCGTTTTGCGGTTTGCCTTCGGTCGCAGTGCGCACCAGGCAGAAAATCCATTCGCCGTACTGGCCTAAAGTAGTCCAGGTTTTTTGGCCGTTGACTAGGTAGTGGTCGCCCACCCGCTCGGCGCGGGTTTTGAGAGAGGCCAGGTCCGAACCCGATCCTGGTTCGCTATAGCCCTGGCTCCACCACACCTCGCCACTGGCAATGCCCGGCAAAAAACGCTGTTGTTGCTCGGCATTGCCAAAAGCCATGATGACGGGTGCGACCATCACCGGCCCAAAGGGCACCACGCGCGGCGCACCGGCTAAGGCGCATTCTTCTTCGAACAAATGTTTTTGGATCGCATTCCAGCCCGGACCGCCAAATTCCTTGGACCAAGCGTGGCCCAGCCAGCCTTTTTTGCCCAAAATTTGGCCCCAGCGCTGCATATCGTCCCGCGTCAGTTGCAGGGCGTTGTGGACTTTGTGGGCAATGTCCTGCGGCAGATGGGCGTGCACCCAGGCGCGTATCTCTTCGCGAAAACCCAGCTCTTCGGGGGTAAATGCCAAATCCATAAAGGCGTCTCCAGGTGGTCTTCCAGGTGGTCTATCAGTAGGGGCAGTTTGCCCGTAGCGCCTTTTTAGCACGATCGTTCGTTTTTATCTGTCGGTGTTGCGACATGGGCTGGGGTTGCGTGGGTATTTGCCGTGCATACTCTGCGCCGGATAATCGGCCACTTATGCAAGCGATTGTGATTTTGATTTCCGGCGGCGGCTCCAATATGGCCGCCTTGGTTCGCGCGGCGCAGCGGGAAGACTGGGCTGCGCGTTACGGCGCGCATATTGCCGCAGTTATTAGCAACCGGGCCGACGCCGCAGGCTTGCGCTGGGCGCAGCAGCATGGCATTGCTACCCAAACGATTGCCCATGCCCAGTTTCCCGATCGCGCGCAATTTGATGCCGCATTGGCGCAGGCCATCGCCTCGTATGCGGGTACAGGCCGGCTGCCTCTGGTCTTGCTGGCAGGCTTTATGCGCATCTTGACGCCGGCTTTTGTACAAGCGCACGCCGGGCGTTTGATCAACATCCATCCCTCGCTGCTGCCCGCGTTTACCGGGCTGCACACCCACCAACGGGCGATTGCTGCCGGTTGCAAATTTGCCGGTGCCACAGTGCACCGCGTGACCGAGGTGTTGGACGAGGGCACCATCTTGGAACAATCGGTGGTGCCGGTGCTGCCCGAAGACGACGCGCAAAGCCTGGCGGCGCGCGTGCTCAGCACTGAACACCTAATTTACCCACGCGCGGTGCGCGGGCTTTTAGCGGCCGGGATTAACTAGCCAAGTCCAAGGCGCCCGCTGGCAAGGCGCCGATGCGGGTAAAGCGGCGTTGCTGCGCGCCTTCCCAGAGCACCATCTCGTCAAACATAGCCGCCGGCCGCACCCACAGCCCATGGGCGCCATAAAGGGCGCGGTACAAAGTCATGGGCTCCAGGCTTTCGCTATGGCGTGTGGTTGCCAACACCGCGTACATGCCGCCTTTGTAATGGCGGTACAGGCCGGGCGGTGTCTGGATCAAAGGGGGAAGGTCTTCATCTTGCATGGGACAATGTGCTGCTTATGCATCCAAAAGCTTTACTAGACGCCTGCGCTGAATTGGTGCGGCTAACCTTGCGATTTGAACATCCGGCCGACGCCACGGTGTCGCGGTTTTTCAGAGACCACAAAGGCCTGGGGCCGCGCGAACGCGCCACCATGGCCGAAACCGTCTATACCGTGTTGCGTAAAAAGCTCTTGTTTGACCACCTGGCGCCCTCGGGCAGCGGCCCGAAAGAGCGGCGTCTGGCGATTTTGGGCTTTTACGGGCCGGGCGACTTTCTGCGCAGCGCGTTGACAGACCAGGAAAAAAACTGGCTGGATGCCTGTGAAAAAGTCAAACCGGACGATTTGATGGAGCGCCACCGGCATAACTTGCCTGAATGGCTGGTGCAACCCCTGAAAGACCAATTGGGAGGGGACTTCTGGCCCCTGGTGGAGCAAATGAACCAGGGTGCGGGCTTAGATTTGCGCGTGAACGACTTCAAAGCCAAGCGGGCCGATGTGCAAAAAGCGCTGGCTGCTTCGGGCATCAAGGCCCTGCCTACGCCGTATTCGCCTTGGGGTTTGCGCATTGCGGGCAAGCCGGCGCTGAACAAGCACGAAGCTTTTTTGCGCGGCGACTTTGAAGTACAGGACGAAGGCTCGCAAATTTTGGCCATGCTGCTCGATGCCAAGCGCAGCGAGATGGTGGTGGATTTTTGTGCTGGTGCCGGCGGCAAGACCCTGGCCATAGGCGCCTGCATGCGCAGCACAGGGCGTCTGTATGCCTTTGACACCTCGGCACACCGACTAGACTCCTTCAAGCCGCGCATGGCGCGCAGTGGTTTATCCAATGTGCATCCGGCGGCCATTGCCCATGAGCGCGATGACCGGGTCAAGCGCTTGTCGGGCAAGATCGACCGCGTGCTGGTCGATGCGCCTTGTTCGGGCCTGGGCACGCTGCGCCGAAATCCAGACCTGAAATGGCGCCAAAGCCCGCAGTCGGTGCAGGAAATGGCGGTCTTACAGGCGTCGATTTTGCAAAGTGCTTCGCGGCTTTTAAAGGCGGGCGGGCGTTTGGTGTATGCCACATGTAGTTTGTTGCCCCAAGAAAATGAAGATATTGCCCAGGCCTTTAGCGCGGCCAACCCGGGTTTTGAGCCTTTGGACGTGGTCAACATCCTGCTTGGGCTCAAGGTTGCCGATGCTGCCAGTTTGTGTGCCGGGGGGCCTGAAGGCGGTCAATACCTGCGCTTATGGCCCCAAAGGCATGCGACCGATGGCTTTTTCGCTGCGGTTTGGCAGAAAAAATAGTCTCTTAAAGCGGGTTTCAATGCTTAATTTCCCCTATTTCTTGCTTCCGAGCCCTTTTACCGCGACAAAGCAGCCCCATCTTTTTACAATAGCGTGTTTGCCTAGGGGGCTGATAGGGCTGTGTGCAACGCATGCACAGCCTCACTTAATGAAAGATGCAGATCCATGTTTTTGACCGATTCGGCAATGTTCAACGCCATTTTGGAGTGGCTCGGCCATGGGACCTGGCATTTGGCTTGGTGGCAAATTGTTTTATTCACCCTGGCGCTGACCCACATCACCATGATCAGCGTGACTGTGTTCTTGCATCGCCATCAGGCGCACCGCGCCCTAGACCTGCACCCTGCAGTGGCCCATTTTTTCCGTTTGTGGCTGTGGTTGACCACCGGCCAGGTCACCAAAGAGTGGGCAGCGATCCATCGCAAGCACCACGCCAAGTGCGAGCAGGCCGATGATCCGCATAGCCCGCAGGTGTACGGCATCCGCAAAGTCCTGTTCCAAGGCGCTGAGTTATACCGGGCCGAGTCCAAAAACAAAGAAACCATAGCGCGCTACGGGCACGGCACGCCGGATGACTGGATTGAGCGCAATCTCTACACCCGCTTCTCTTGGCAGGGCGTAGGCTTGATGATGATTATTGACCTCTCTCTGTTTGGCGCCCTGGGCCTGACGGTGTGGGCAGTGCAAATGGCTTGGACGCCGATTACCGCTGCAGGCATCATCAACGGCGCCGCGCACTTTTGGGGCTATCGTAACTTTGAGTCGCCTGACGCCAGCACCAATATCTCCCCTTGGGGCATCATCATTGCCGGCGAGGAACTGCATAACAACCACCACACCTACCCCACCTCGGCCAAGCTCTCGGTCAAGCCCTATGAGTTTGATATTGGCTGGATGTATATCTCGATACTGCAGTTCGCCGGTCTTGCGCATGTAAAGAAAACGCCGCCCAAAGCCGCCTACGGTGATGTGCGTCCCGTGGCGGACGAAAAGACGCTTGAAGCGCTGATTGCCAACCGCTATGAAATCATGGCCGGTTTTGCCAAGCAAATGCAGGCCACCGTACGCCAGGAGCTCGCCGCCATGAAAGCCCGCAGCGCGGATACGGCAGCCATCAAAGCGGCTAAATTGTGGGCCCATCGCGATGCCGAAAACATCCCTGCAGCGGCGATCCCGCAGTTGGCGCTGGCCCGTGCGGCTTCGCCGGCGCTGGACAAAATGGTCACCATGCGCGAGGAATTGCGTCAGATGTGGCTCAACACGGCCGTGTCCCGCGAGCAACTCACCTCCGATCTAGCAGCCTGGTGCCACCGGGCCGAGGACAGCGGCATCGCCACCTTGCGCGAGTTTTCCTTCAAACTGCGTTCCACGCAATTGGCCTAAGTGCGGCGATCGGGCGCCGTAGGCGCCTTGCCCGCCTGATTAGAACGGGCTGCGAAGTCCACCTCAGACGCAAAAAAGCCCGCGATAGCGGGCCTTTTTTTCTTGCCAGATTGAAGACTTACTTCAACTTGGTTTCTTTGTAGTCCACATGCTTGCGTGCTTTGGGATCAAATTTCTTGATCAGCATTTTCTCGGGCATGGTTTTTTTATTTTTGCTGGTCGTATAGAAGTGACCGGTGCCCGCTGTGGATTCGAGCTTAATTTTTTCGCGTCCGCCTTTGCTTGCCATGGTGTTACTCCTTATGCCTGGCCGCGTGCGCGCAGGTCTGCGAGCACGGCGTCAATGCCGTTTTTGTCTATCAGGCGCAGGCCGGCGTTTGAAATACGCAGACGCACCCAGCGGTTTTCAGATTCAACCCAGAAACGGCGGTACTGCAGATTAGGCAGAAAACGGCGCTTGGTTTTGTTGTTAGCGTGGGAAACATTGTTTCCGACCATGGGGCCTTTGCCCGTGACTTCACATACGCGTGCCATAAGGACACTCCGATACTTTGAAACGGCCCGGCTGTGCCTGACAAGTCAGCGCAACCAAACCTCACCTCGCCAAAATCCGGGTGGCGGTAACCCGTTGCTGCCAAGCGAGCTGCCCGTGGGGCGGACTTAGTAGCAAAGCCCACGATTATAGCTAGGTAGAAAATCAGTCGCCTGATCCCGGGTGCAGGCGACTGATTCGCATCTGCCCAAACGCTGCCCAGCGCGATTGCGCTACCTACAATGCAGCCATGTTCGTTCACCTGCGCCTACACACCGAATTTTCCGTCGTTGACGGCACCACCCGGGTCGATGAGGTGGCGCAATTAGCCGCTTCCGATGGCCAGCCGGCGCTGGCTATCGCAGACTTCAATAATCTCTTTGCCACCGTCAAGTTTTACCGGGCCTGCCGAGGTCAGGGCGTCAAGCCGCTGATCGGGGCGGAAGTGCTGGTGGAGGGCTTTGCGGCTGATGCGTCTTTGAGTTCGCGCATGGTGCTGCTGGTGCAAAACGCCCAAGGCTATTTGAACCTCTCCGAATTGCTGGCGCGGGCCCACACCCAAAACACCGGCAAAGCGCAAGTGCTGCTGCGCAAAGCATGGTTGCAGGAACTCAACGCGGGTTTGCTCTGCCTGTGCGGCGCACAGGCCGGCCCGGTGGGCCAGGCGCTGATGCAAGGCGACCCCGCGCGCGCCCATGATTGCGCTTTGCAACTGTCCAGCCTGTTTCCGCATCGCTTTTACCTGGAGTTACAGCGTGCCGGCCGGCCGGAGGACGAGGCCCATGTGCTGGCCGCCGTGCAACTGGCCGCGCGCATGCATTTGCCGCTAGTGGCCACGCACCCAGTGCAGTTTGCGCATGCCGACGACTTTGAAGCGCACGAAGCCCGGGTGTGTATTTCCGACGGCGAGTTGCTCAGCAATCCGCGCCGGGTCCGCCGCTTTACGCGCGAGCAGTATTTCAAGTCCACCGCGCAAATGCAGGCGCTATTCGCCGACATACCCTCCGCGCTGGCCAACACACTGGAAATCGCCAAGCGCTGCAACTTAAGCCTGGTGCTGGGCAAGCCGCAATTGCCCGATTTCCCCACGCCCTTGGTGGATGGTGAGCGCATGAGCCCAGAGGAATACTTCCGCCATGCCTCGCAAGCCGGTTTGCAAGAGCGCATGCAGCATCTGTATCCGGATGCGACCCAGCGCGCCCAGGAGATGCCGCGCTACCAAGAGCGCCTGGAGTTTGAGCTGCAAACCATCATCACCATGGGCTTTCCGGGCTATTTTTTGATTGTGGGTGACTTCATTAACTGGGCGAAAACCAATGGCTGCCCGGTGGGACCGGGGCGCGGTTCGGGCGCCGGTTCGCTAGTGGCATATTCGCTCAAAATTACCGACCTGGATCCGCTGCGCTACAACTTGCTGTTTGAGCGCTTCCTCAATCCTGAGCGGGTTTCCATGCCTGACTTTGACATTGACTTTTGCCAGACCAACCGCGACCGGGTGATTGACTACGTCAAAGAAAAATACGGCAAAGCGGCGGTGAGCCAAATTGTGACCTTTGGCACCATGGCCGCGCGCGCTGCAATTCGCGATGTGGGCCGCGTGCTAGACCTGGGCTATAACTTTTGCGATGGCATCAGCAAACTCATTCCAAACAAGCCCGGTACCTCGGTCACGCTGCAGTTGCCGCCCCCCGCTGCTGATCGCAAAAAAGACGACAAAACCATTTATGCCAGCGAAGCCGAGCCTCTGCTCGCGCAGCGCGAAGCGCAGGAAGAGGACGTCAAGACGCTATTGGAACTGGCGCGCAAACTGGAAGGCTTGACGCGCAATGTCGGCATGCACGCCGGCGGCGTGCTAATCGCGCCGGGCAAGCTCACCGATTTTTGCCCGCTTTACCAGCAGCCTGGTAGCGAATCAGCGGTGAGCCAGTTTGACAAAGACGATGTCGAGGCCATTGGCCTAGTGAAGTTTGACTTCTTGGGCCTGGCCACGCTCACGATTTTGGAGATTGCGCGCGACCTCATCCGGGCCCGGCACCGAGGCCAGGAGCACTTCAATTACGAAGACTTGCCCCTTGATGACGAGGCGGTGTACCGCCTGTTTTCCGCCGGGCAGACCGAAGCGGTGTTCCAGTTCGAAAGCCGTGGCATGCAGGGCATGCTGCGCGACGCCAAGCCCACACGCCTGGAAGACCTGATTGCGCTCAACGCACTGTACCGCCCTGGCCCGATGGATTTGATACCCAGCTTTGTGGCGCGTAAGCATGGGCGTGAGGAAGTTGAGTACCCGCATCCTCTGGTGGCCGAGATGCTGTCCGAGACCTACGGCATCATGGTCTATCAGGAACAGGTGATGCAGACCGCGCAGATTTTGGGAGGCTACTCTCTGGGTGGCGCCGACATGTTGCGCCGCGCCATGGGCAAGAAGAAAGCGGAGGAAATGGCGGAGCATCGCGCCATCTTTCGCGCCGGTGCGGCAAAGAACCACATCACCGAGGAAAAAGCGGACGAAATTTTTGACTTGATGGAGCGCTTTGCCGGCTACGGTTTCAACAAGTCGCATGCCGCCGCTTACTCGCTGCTGGCCTACCACACGGCCTGGATCAAGGTGCATTACACGGCCGAGTTTTTCTGCGCCAATATGACGGTGGAGATGGACAACACCGACAAGCTCAAACTCTTGTTTGAAGATGCCGAGCGCCTGGGCATCCAGTTTGAGCCGCCCAATATCAACCGTGGCGTACACCGCTTCGAACCCATCTCCAACCGCGAAATCCGCTATGGGCTGGGCGCCATCAAAGGCACCGGCCAGCAAGCCATTGAGGCGATCGTGGCCGCGCGCGAAGGGCGCGGTCCGACCGGCGACCCCGGGCCATTTACCAGTTTGTTTGATTTTTGCCGCCGCGTCGAACGCAGCCGTATCAACAAGCGCTGCGTTGAAGCACTTATCAAAGCGGGTGCTTTTGACACCTTGGAACTCAATCGCGCCTGCCTACTGGCCTCGACCGACCGGGCCTTCGAATTTTCAGCAGCCGCCAGCGCCAATGTGCTCCAGGTCGGACTGTTTGACCTGGGCGACGGCGATGCCCATGGCTCCAGCACCCAAGAGCCCGAATTGGTGGCGGCTTTGCCCTGGGGTGTGAAAGAGCGGCTCACCCATGAAAAAGCGGCTATCGGCTTTTATTTGTCCGGCCATTTGTTTGACGAGGTGGCGCAGGAGGTGCGCCGTTTTGCCAAGCGACCAATTGAGGAGTTGCTAGAAACCCGCGAGCCGCAGTTACTGGCGGGCATCGTCACCGATATGCGCATCATCAATGGGCAGCGCGGCAAACTGGCGCTGTTCAAACTGGACGATAAGTCTGGCGCCATAGAGGCGCGTGCCGAAGAGGCGCTGATCAACGCCCACAAGCACTGGTTCAAAGAAGATGCACTGGTCATCGCCATGGGCAAAGTGCAGGCCGATCGCTTCTCCGGCGGCATGCAATTGACGATTACCCAGATGTGGGACTTGGAGCAGGCGCGTTGCCGCTTCGGGCGCTATTTGCGCGTCGCCGTGAAAGCTGACGGCCGTGCGCCCGATGTTGCCCAGTTGCTACGCGAGTTTCCTGCCAAGCGCGAAATGAGCGAGCAGGGCGAATTGGTGCGCGGCCTGGCAGTGCGCTTTGTGCTGGAATGCCCTGCGGACGGCGAACCTCATGGCCTGCCGGCCGAAGGCGCCTGCGCCGAGCTGCAATTGGGCGATACGGCCCGCTTTTACCCTAGCGATGCGGCACTGGCCCGCTGGCGCGCCCATGCCGACCAGGGGCGTGCGGTCGTGGCCTACGAATAAAGACAGCGCGCCCTGGCTTGCGGTGGAATCAGTCGCGCGGGCGCAGGCTGATGATCATAGGCGAGGGCACACGCCCGTTCTCGTCAAAAGGCAGTTTTTCGGTTTTTAAAATCGCGCTAAGCGCTGCGTCGTCCCAGTAGGCGTCGCCGCTGCGCTTGCGGATTTTGGCGCTCATGATTTTGCCACTGGCATCGGTATAGACATCGTATTCCGCGGTCAGGCTGGCGCTCAATCCCTTGATGTCGGAAATATTAGGCCGAATGGCAGCTTCGACCTTTGCGCCGTACTTGGCGCTAGGGCCAGCGCTTTGCGCGGCGGTGCCACTGGAATTAGGGTTGCCAGTTCCAGCGACAACATCGGCCATTTTGCGAGTCCGCTCAGTGTGCTCTTTGCGCCGCTTGTCGCTTTGCGCCTGCTCTTCGCGCAGACGATCGGCTTCCTGCTGCTTGGCGATCTCCTGGTCTTTCAGGCGTACTTTTTCGGCGGCTTGGGCCGCTTCAATTTCTTTGATGCGCTTGGCATCTTGCGCCTTGGCGGCGTCAAGCTCCTTACGCCGCTTGGACTCCTCGGCTTGCAGTGCTTCATCTTTGCGCTGCTCCAGTTCGCGCTTTTCAGTCTGGCGGCGCTCCTCCTGTTTCTTTTTTTCCTGCACCACTTTTTCACGTTCAACTTGCTTTTTTTCTTGCGCTTTGCGTTCAGCGGTGGCAATGTCTGCGTCCCGCTTGGGGCTGGGGGGCGGCGCGGCGCGTACTGGTGCGGGTGCCGGGGCAGGCGGCGCGACGATGCTTTCCACTTCCGGCGCCGGCGGTTCAGGGGCCGGTGCGGCTTCCATCGGCAAGGGTGCCCACAGTTCGGCACTGAAGGTGGCACTTTGCGTTTGCAGGCGCCAGGGCACGGCATACGTCAGGGCTAGCACCAACAAGCCATGTGCAATCAGCGCGAGCACCAAGGCCCGGCCCGAACCCGGAGCAGGTGGCGGCAAAAAATCGCTGTGTGCCTGGGCCGTGGCCATGCTGTTCAGGGTGCCAGTTGCACCGACAAGCCGATGCGCGCAATGCCTGCACGCTGCAAGGTATCCATGACCTTGACCACCCGTTCATACTGCACGCTTTTGTCCGCGCTGATCACCACTGCGCTCGTATTGGGCGGATGGGCTGCTTGGGCTTTGCGCACCGCGCCGGCCAGGTTGTCTAGGGTGACGGCAGTGGCAGCACCCTGGCCTTTGATTTTCAGGGTGGTGTCTTTACCTACGATGATCTGAATAACTACATCGGGCTGCTTGGCGGCACTGCCGACGCTGGGCAGGTCCACCACGCTCGGCGAAATCAGGGGCGCAGTGACCATAAAGATGATCAATAGCACCAACATCACATCGATAAAGGGAACCATATTGGGTTCGCTGATGGTGCGTCTGCCGCGACCCCGGGAACTGACTGCGGGCATGGGCTACTCCTGTCCTGCGTGCAAAGGCAGCATCATGGGATTAACGCGGCGCGCTGGTAGTAGCCTGCGCGCTGACATTGCGCTGCAGGATGTTGGAAAACTCTTCGATAAACGTTTCGTGGCTAATCGCTATGCGCTCCAGGTCGCGCGCGAAGCGGTTGTAGGCAATGACCGCCGGAATCGCGGCAAACAGCCCAATCGCGGTGGCCACCAGCGCCTCGGCAATACCCGGCGCCACGGAGGCCAGTGTGACTTGCTGCAAAGCGGCCAGGCCGGTAAAGGCGTGCATGATGCCCCATACCGTGCCGAACAGGCCCACATAAGGGGATACCGAACCCACGGAGGCCAGAAAAGATAAATTGCTTTCTACTTCGTCCATCTCGCGCTGGAAACTGGCGCGCATGGCACGGCGGGCGCCGTCCATCAAAGTGGCGACGTCATTGACACGGCGCTCGCGCAATTTTTGAAATTCCCGCATGCCGCTGGCAAAGATGCGTTCCATCGGGCCGGAGTTGACGCCTTTGCTGGCCGCCGTGGTGTAGAGCTCGTTGAGGCTTGAGCCGGACCAAAACTCACGCTCAAACACTTCGTTGAGTGATTTGACGCGCTGCAGTGCAAATATTTTTCGGAAGATGGCCGACCAACTGGCAATGGAGACCAGCATCAATAAGAGCATCACCAACTGCACCACCAAGCTTGCGTGCAACACGAGTTGAAGAATATCGAGGTCCTGATTCATAGAGAGGCCTTGTAGGTGAAAAACGCCTGCGACAAAGCGCGCATTATCTGGCCAGCATGGCCCGCAGCCGCTCAATAGCGGTATGCAATTGTTCCATAGAACTGGCGGTAGAAAAACGTACAAATTGCGCGCCGTGGGCGGGGCCGAAATCGCGCCCCGGCGTGATGGCGACATGGGCGCGCTCCATCACGGTAAAAGAAAAATCCCAGCTGTCTTTGAGCCCTAAGTGCGCACAGGCATTGGTGCAATCGGCCCAGGCGTAAAAAGCGCCGTCTGGCATCACCGGCACGCTCAGTCCCAGCGCGTTGAGCGCCGGTACAAAATAATCGCGCCGCTGTGCAAAAGCCTGACGGCGGCTTTCATACAACGCGATACTTTCCTCTTCAAAGCAGGCCAGCGCAGCGTGCTGGGCAATCGTACTGGGGCAGATAAACAGGTTTTGCGCCAGCCGTTCGATCACCGGCACCAGGGCCGCAGGCAACACCATCCAGCCCAGGCGCCAGCCGGTCATATTGAAGTATTTGCTAAAACTGTTGATGCTGATGACCGAGTCGTCCAAGGCCAGGGCGCTGACACCGAAATGTGCGTCATAGCTCAGCGGCAGGTAAATTTCGTCGACCAGCGTGATGCCGCCGCGCGACTGCACCACCTGGTGGATACGCGCCATCTCCGCCGGATCGATAGAACTGCCGGTGGGATTGGAGGGCGAGGCCAGCAAGACGCCGCGTGTTTTCGGGCCCCAGGCTTGTTGCACTTGATCGGCGCTGAGTTGAAAGCGCTGTGCAGCAGTAGTTGGCAACAAGACCGCGCGCGCATCGGCTGCGCTAACGAAATGCCGGTTGCAGGGGTAGCTGGGGTCAGGCATCAGCACTTCGTCGTCGGCATCGAGCAGCGCCAGGCAGGCCATTTGGAGTGCGGCTGAAGCACCGGCGGTTACGACGATGCGGCTTGCTGCAATATCCAGCCCGAAGCGCTGACGGTACCAGTGGCTGATGCGCTCACGCAGCGCGGGCAATCCGGTGGCTTGGGTGTACTGGCTCTTGCCAGCGCTGATAGCGCGCTGCGCAGCCTCTTGCACCAGTGGTGGTGCGGTGAAATCGGGCTCGCCGATGTTGAGAAATACCATGGGCCGCGTGCTGCCTTGTACCTGCTGTGCCAGCGCAGAGGCGGCCTTAGCCACTTCCATGACATAAAAAGGTTCAATGGCTTGGGCCCGGCGAGAAATTTGCATGGACTGGGAGGGCTCAGGCAGGGTGGCGCGCTGCCCGGTCTGCCTGCACTTCGAGGGCGCGCAATTCGGGGGCCAGGCCATTGAGCACCGCATTGACGTATTTATGGCCGTCCGTACCGCCAAATTCTTTGGCCAACTCCACACATTCATTGAGCACCACGCGCCACGGTACGTCCGGGCAATGCTGCATTTCATAGACGCCGATCCAGAGCACCACACGCTCGATCGGCGAGATCTCGCTCAGCGGCCTATCTAAGCGGGTGCTGATCAGCGCGTCGGCCTGGGCTGCCTGCCCGATGCAGCCATGCAGCAAGGCGTCAAAATGCAGTGCATCGGCTTTCGAAAAGCCGGACAGGTCGCGGGTGAACACATCGATATCTGCGGGCAGGTTCTTACCCACCAGGCTTTGGTACAGGCCTTGCAGCGCAAACTCGCGTGCCCGGCTGCGCTTGTTTTTGGTGGCAGTTTTACGCCCGCCAGTGCTGCTTAGTTTGGGTTGCGCGTCCTGTGTTTGCCCCGAAGTAGGGGTGTCGGTGTCGGCCATCAAATTTTTTCCAACAAATTGGCCATTTCAATGGCTACGCGTGCCGCGTCGCTGCCTTTGACCGACTGGCGCGCAACGGCTTGGCTCTGGTTTTCGGTGGTGAGTATGGCGTTGGCAATCGGAATTTGATAATCCAGTGCAATGCGCGTCACCCCGGCGCTCGATTCATTAGCTACCAATTCAAAGTGGTAGGTCTCACCCCGGATGATGCAGCCGATGGCAATCAAGGCATCAAATCTGGACGTCTCTGCAAGGGCTTGTAAGGCGACCGGCACTTCCAGGGCGCCGGGGACAGTGACCTGCTGGATGTCGCGCTCGGCCACACCCAGCGCCAGTAACTCCTGCTTGCAGGCGCTGCTCAGTGCATTTGTCACCTCATGGTTAAAGCGCGCTTGCACGATACCGACACGCAGGCCTTTGCCTTGCAAACGTTGGTCTTGGTTGTCGATATTGCCTTTGTCAGCACCAAACATGGGTTTCTTTCCGGTTCAAAAAAATCAGGGGGCGGGGGCGTTCAAGTAGCCCACGGTTTCCAGGCCATAGCCGGCCATGCTGGGCATGCGACGTGGGCTGCCCATAAGGCGCATTTTTTGCACACCGCACAAGCGCAGTATCTGGGCGCCGATGCCATATGTGCGCAAGTCCATGCGACCGCGTTCGGGCGCTTGGGCGGGGCGCGCGGTGCCTTCAAACTGGGCCAACAACTGCTCGCCGGTTTCGCCGCAATTGAGCAGCACTAGCACCCCCTTACCCTCACGCGCCAAAAACGCCAGGCTGGCGTCCACGCTCCAAGAATGCAAGGTGCGCCCGGCTTCCAGCGCATCGAGTACCGACAGGGGCTCGTGCACCCGCACCGCTACCGCCTCGCTGGGATCCCACTGGCCTTGCACCAGCGCTAAATGCACGCCCTGGCCGGTGGAGTCTTGAAAGGCATGCGCCTCAAAACTGCCAAAGGCGGTCTGCAATGGCCGGCTGGCCTTGCGCTGGACCAGCGACTCCACGCGGCTGCGGTGGGCAATAAGGTCGGCAATGGTCCCGATTTTGAGGCCATGCTCGGCGGCAAACAACTGCAAGTCCGGCAGACGCGCCATGGTGCCGTCGTCCTTCATGATTTCGCAAATTACCGATGCGGGTGTGCAGCCGGCCATGGCGGCCAAATCGCAACCGGCTTCGGTATGGCCAGCGCGCATCAGCACGCCGCCATCGACCGCTTGTAGCGGAAAAATATGGCCTGGCTGCACCAGGTCTTGCGGCATGGCATTTTTGGCCACCGCAGCGCGTACCGTGCAGGCGCGGTCGGCGGCGGAAATGCCGGTGCTCACGCCTTCTGCGGCTTCAATCGACACGGTAAAGGCAGTGGCGTGTTTGGTGCCGTTGCGCACCGCCATGGGCGGTAGTTGCAGGCGCTCGCAATGGGCGCGGGTTAGGGTTAGGCAAATGAGGCCGCGCCCAAAGCGCGCCATGAAATTAATTGCCTCGGCGCTCACATGGTCTGCGGCGAGCACCAGATCGCCCTCATTTTCGCGGTCTTCTTCATCGATCAGAATGACGATTTTGCCCAAACGCATGTCGGCCACAATGTCTTGCACCGGTGAGATAGAGACGGGGGAGAGGTGGGAGGCGGTCATCGAATAGCTTTCGGATTGTCCAGCGTGTGCGGGCCTTGATGCAGGCGCTGCAAGGCGATGGCTCATTATCGCCGCAAGCCGCTGTAGCCTTTAAGAATTAATCGTCGATGGACGCGCTCCAGCGTGCA
The DNA here is from genome assembly GCA_040400575.1 of Rhodoferax sp. GTDB lineage: Bacteria > Pseudomonadota > Gammaproteobacteria > Burkholderiales > Burkholderiaceae_C > Allorhodoferax. Next base: position 11,149 of record JBBAPX010000004.1, on the reverse strand, counting down.
TCCAGGCCTTTTTGCAGGTCGCGCCGGTCCCGCTTGGTAGGGCGGCCATGGCCCAGGGCATCGGCCGGTTCAGGGTGCAGACGCCGGTGTTCTTGCATAACCAGCCGCGCGCTGATGCTATCTGCGCTTTCCTCGTACAAGGCCTGCGCCACCGGCGCCGGGCCGCGAACCGCGCTCAGGCCCTTGACGGTGATGGTGCGCGGAATTTTGGCCTGCCACACCGTAAGAAGGTCGCCCACTCGCACTTCGCGCGAAGGTTTGATGTTTTGCTTGGCGATCTGCACATGGCCTTTGTTGACCTCGTCGGTCGCCAGCGAGCGGGTTTTGAAAAAGCGCGCTGCCCATAGCCATTTGTCGATGCGCACACTGTCCATGGACGAGTCCCTTTATATCGTTGTGATTTAGCGCAAAGCCTGTGCTGCGCTCAGGGGCTGCGCGTTCACCCAGGCATCGAATACGCGCACATCGATTTCGGTTTTCAGGCGCTCATAGGCCTGCTGCGCCGGGGGGTAATGGCGGCGCAAAAAATTGAGCCACTGCTTGAGCCTTCCGGCTTGTTGGCGCGCCTCTAGGCGCGAACGCACCAAATGCCAGAAATGCCCTAAATGCGTTTGTACGCCGGGCCAGTCCAAACCGGGCGCATGCGGGCCGTGCTGCGCCGACGCAGCGCGTATCTCCAGCGCCAGGCCCGGATTGCTGACCATGCCGCGCCCCAGCATCAGCGTGTCGCAGCCCGATTCCAGGCGGCACTGCTGTGCATCCGAGGGGCTCCATATTTCGCCATTCGCAATCAGCGGTATGCGCACCCGTGCGCGAATGTCGGCAATGCGGTGCCAGTAGGCCGGCGGGCGGTAGCCGTCGGCGCGGGTGCGCGCATGCACCACGATTTCACCGGCGCCACCTTCCTGCAAAGCCAGCGCGCATTCCTCGGCACGGCTGTCGTCAGAAAAGCCCAGACGCATTTTTGCCGACACCATTTGCTGCGCTGGCACTGCCGCACGCACGGCTTTCACAATTGCAAATAAAAGATCAGGGTCTTGCAAAAGCGCGGCACCGCCACCGTGTCGGTTGACCACTTTGGCCGGACAACCGAAATTGAGGTCCACGCCATCAGCGCCCATACCCGCCACCCGTGCTGCGTTATCGGCCAGGCAGGCTGGGTCTGAGCCCAGCAACTGCGGGCGCACCGGGACGCCAGCGGCTGTGCGCCCGCCCTGGAGTAACTCAGGCACGACACGGACAAACACGCGCTCGGGTAGCAAGGTGTCGGTGACTCGGATGAACTCGGACACACAACGGTCTATGCCACCGACGCGGGTGAGCACATCGCGCAATACAAAGTCGAGCAAGCCCTCCATCGGGGCCAGGATGATGGCCATCGCGCCCAGGCGCCCTTAGTTTGACGCGCCCAAAGCCAATGCGGCCTGGCGCGATTGTTCCAAGGCCGGAGCATCGGGCGGCATTTCCACGGGCCAGCCGCCCAGATGCTGGTGGGCCACCGCCGCCAGCGCGTCTATGCCCGGCGCGCCATCGTTTAGGCAGGTGATGTAGTGAAAGGCTTTGCCGCCCGCGTCCAAAAAAGCGTGGCGCGCTTCCATATTGATTTCTTCCAGCGTCTCCAGGCAGTCGCTGGTAAAGCCGGGACAAATGACATCGACCCGCCCGACACCGGACTGCCCCATGGCGATCAACGTTGGCTCGGTATAGGGCTCCAGCCACTTGGCCCGCCCCAAGCGGCTTTGGAAGGTGACTTTGTACTGGTCTTTGCGAAGTCCCAGGCCGTCGGCCAGCAGACGCGCGGTTTTGAAGCATTCGCAGTGGTAATGGTCGCCCAAATGCAGGGTGCGTTCGGGCACGCCATGAAAACTCATGACCAGCACATCCGGGCGGCCATGGTCTTGCCAATAGGCCTCTACCCCGGCCTGTAAGGCGGCGATATAGGCGGGATGGTCGTGGTAGTGGTTGATAAACCGTAGCTCAGGAATAGCGCGGGTGCCTGCGGCCCATGCATAAACCGCGTCAAACAGGCTGGCGGTGGTGGTCGCGGAATACTGGGGGTAAGCCGGTAGCAGCAGCACGCGGGTAACGCCTTCGGCCTTGAGCGCGTCTAGCTGTGAGGGGATGGACTGGCTGCCGTAGCGCATGGCCCAGCGCACCCGCACGTGCAAGCCCAGTGCGCGCAAGCGATGCTCTAGCAAGCCGGCTTGTTTTTCGGTCCAAATTTTGAGTGGCGAGCCTTCAGGCGTCCAGATGCTCGCGTATTTAGCCGCCGACTTGGCCGGGCGAAAGCGCAAAATAATCCCGTGCAATATCAGCATCCAGACTAGGCGGGGGATTTCTACCACGCGGTGGTCGCTAAGAAACTCGGCCAGATAGCGGCGTACGGCGGACGCAGTGGGAGCGTCGGGGGTTCCCAAATTGCAATACAGCACCGCTGTGTGCGCGGCTTGTCCGTGGGAAAAAGGGGGTTCTTTTTGAAAAGGCATGCAGTATTCTCGCGCACCTATGCTTGATGCCACCCAAATCCGCGCTATTTCCTTGGACCTGGACGACACTTTGTGGCCGGTGTGGCCCACTATCGCCCGGGCTGAAATCCAGATGCAAGGCTATTTGCGCCCGCAGGCGCCATTGACTGCGGCCTTGATGGCCGAGCCGTTGCAGCGCTCGCAATTGCGCGACGCGGTAATTCAAGCGCAAGCGGCCAGCGCCCACGATATGAGTGCGCTGCGCTTGGGAATGATCGAACTGGCCTTGCAACGTTGCGGCGAGTCCCCTGCTTTGGCGCAAGAGGCATTTGCGGTGTTTTACGCGGCGCGCCAGCAGGTGGATTTGTACGCCGATTGCGCTGGGGCCCTGGCCCGCTTGGCGGGGCGTTTTCCCCTGCTTGCCCTGACCAATGGCAATGCCGACGTCCACTTGGTGGGTATCGGGCATTGGTTTGTGGGCAGTGTGGGCGCGCACACCGTGGGCCTGCCCAAGCCGCACAAAGCTATTTTTGATGCAGCAGCCAGCGCTCTGGCTTGCAAACCCGAGGAGGTGCTGCATGTGGGCGACGACGCATTGTTGGATGTGCTGGCGGCGTTGGACGCTGGCATGCAAAGTGTATGGGTCAATCGCCAGGGCGCGAGCTGGCAGCATGCACGGACTCCCCATTTATCCGTGCCTAGCTTGGATGTTTTATGCCATGCGCTGGGGGTGTGAGGCGCCCGGCAGGACTAATTGCACGCAGGCATCTAGTCCTTCCAGACAAAACCCTCCGTCTCGACCAAGGCCAGGGCCGCCATGATGCCGCTGCGTACGGCACCTTCCAAGGTTGCGGGGTAGGGCTTGTACAGATAATCTCCGCAGGCCATGAGCCCGGGGGCGACCTGCTGCGGCGGGCGCACCATACGGGCCGCGCAAGAGAAGGTGGCCTGTTTTTCCACCACGGTGCGGATGGCGCTTAAGGCTTTGCCATCGAGCCAGTCCTCGAGCTGTTCCTGCGCCTGGGCCAGCACCATGGCTTCCAACTGCTCATACTCACCTTGGGGCGCGCTGACCACCAGCGCTAGCAGGCCCGCCGGGCCGCCGAGTTGGCCCCGGTCAAACGCAAATTGCGCGGGTGCCAGCGGGCTGCTGCGCAGCGCCAGCATGGGGCGGGGCAAGACCAGCCCCGGCGCGTGTGCATAAACCGTGGCGATGGACTGGTATTTCATGGCTTTGGCAGGGCGCAGCCAGCGTTGCAAATGCAAGCCCAGATTTTTGGGTGCCAGCGGCAGGTAGTCGCTAAAGGCCTGCACCGCGTGCTGCGGGGCAGTGGCCCAGATCACCCGGTCAAAAGCTTCGCCGTCGATTTGCCACTGCCCACCGCTCCATTGCGGGCAGGCGGCGCGCCGGCCTACATACACGCTGGCACCGTGGTGGCTGAGCCAGGCGGCCGCCGCCTGGGGAAACAAGGTGCTGAGATCCACGGTGGGCAGCAGCAAATCCGAACCCTTTGCGCGCCACGGTGTAGCGTCTGCCGCAGCGGCTTTCGGCAGTTGGACCTGACCCGAATCCTCCAATCGGGTAAGTGCTACCTTTTTTTTCTGGCGTGGCTTGGCAAACAGGCTGTCGTGCAGCACCGTTAAAAAAACCTGTCCGCTGGCCAGTTGCGGTGGTGTGTTGAGGGCCGAAATGCACAAGGGGGCAATCAGGTCCTCCACCACCGTGCTGTTAATGCCCTGACAGAGCTCGGCGACACTGGTTTGGGCGCTGCACTGGAATTGGTTTTTTCGCCATAGCCGCAAGGCCCGTACCAAAGACCTTTTGTCGGCCATATTCCACCCGCGCGCCATCAGTAGTCCGGCCATCAAATTCCAAGGTTGCGGCCAATCGGGCAACTGCAAGCCGTCGCCATCGGCAAAGCGCAGGCCCAGGGGCAAGCGCAGCAAGGTCTGCGCCGGGTCCACGCCGACGGTACGCATCAGATCCAGGGTTTCGCGGTAGGCACCTAGCAATATGTGTTGGCCGTTGTCCAGGGTGGTGGCGCTGCCATCGGGCAGCAGGCCATCCGCACTGGCGGGTAGCGCGCGCGCCCGGCCACCCAGGGAGCGGCTGGCTTCCAGTACCGTGACCTGATGTCCCGCCTGCACCGCATGGATAGCGGCGGCTAGGCCGCTCCAGCCAGCGCCCACCACGCAGACACGGTAGCGCTTCATAAACGCCCCAGCGCTTGGACTTTCCAGGCCAGCCAAAATTTGTGCAGGGGTGTGAGGCGAACCCGCCGCTCCAGCACTGGGAAGCCCTCACGCTCAATTTCACGCAGCAGGCGGCGGTAAATGCTGGCCATCATCAGGCCGGGCTTTTGGTTGCCCCGGTCTTGTGGCGGCAGCAGGCTGAGTGCCTGCTCATACAAGCCGTGGGCGCGTTCGGCCTGAAAGGCCATCAAGGCGCTAAAACGGGTTGAAGGGACGCGTTTTAATACTTCGTGTGCTTTCACGTCAAAACGTTGTAATTCATTGACGGGTATATAAATTCTTCCGCGTTGGGCGTCTTCGCCTACATCCCGGATGATGTTGGTCAGTTGCAGTGCCTGGCCCAGGGTATGGGCATAGACCGTGGTTTGGGCCTCGCCTTGGCCAAATATCTGCGCTGCCACTTCACCCACAACACCGGCCACCAAATGGCAGTAGCGTTGGAGGTTGGGGAAGTCCAGGTAGCGGGTCTGCTCCAGATCCATCTGGCACCCCTGAATGACGCTGTGCAAGTGCTCTTGGGTGATGCCGTAAACCGGAGCCAGGGGCATCAAGGCCTTCATCACCGGGTGGGACGGTTGGCCGCTATAGGCCTTGGACACCTCGCTCAGCCACCACGCCAATTTGGTAGCAGCGACGCCAGGGTCCACCGCATCATCGACCACGTCGTCGACTTCGCGGCAAAACGCATAAAAGGCGGTGATGGCCGCACGCCGCGGCGGTGGCAAAAACAAAAAGGCGTAATAAAAGCTGCTGCCCGAGGCGGCCGCCTTTTCCTGTACATACTGGGCGGGAGTCATGCCCTATTGTCGCCTGTACGCAGCGCCAGGGCCTTGGGCGGGCCCGTGCAAAGCCACCTGCGCCGTGGCAACTTACATACAGAGCGCGCGCCAGGCCATGCGCGGCGCGTCCCACCAGCGCAAGCGTGGACGGGTGTGCAATACCGCGCCGCCCAGGGCGTCGATCTTGTCGAGCACACGCAAGCCCCCTTGAACCACCAGGCGCAGTTCCCAACCGGCGCGGCCCGGTATCCGGTGCACCAGGGCTTGACCCTGCTCCATGCGGGCTCGGGCATCGGCAGCGCACAGGTGCACCACGGCATTGGCGCTTGCTAAGGCCCTGGGGCTAGGTAGCTGCGGCGGTGCAATAGCCTTTTGTATCCAGGGTCGGGCGTCAAAGCCAGTGCTGGCGCAGGCATCGCCCGGAAAATAGTTACGGCCTATGGGCAAATCCCGGCTTGGGTCCTGCCAGAAGTTGATCAGCTGTAAGGCGGTGCAAATCGCGTCGCTGCGTTCCAGTGATAACGCGTCCTGCACACCGTACAAATGCAGCAACAACCGCCCCACGGGGTTGGCTGAGTTGGCGCAATAGGCTAACAAGGCGTCCGTATTGGGGTAGCCCCCGCCGCTTTGCGTCAGGCGCACATCGTGTTCAAAAGCATCCAAAAGCGCATGTAACAAATGCGCCGGCAGCGCAAATTCGGCAAGCGCGCGGGCTAAGGGGCCAAAAACCTGGGGCCAGCGACCGGCGTCTGCTCCTTGGGCGGGCATAGGGCCTTGGCAGGCTTGGCGCAAGGCCTGACGGTAAGCCGCCAAGTCGGCCAGCCGTTGTTCGGGGCTGGCCGGTCCTTCGTCCGCTAGATCGTCGGCAGTGCGGGCAAAGTGGTAGACCGCCGCGATCGGTGCTCGCAAATGCGGCGGGCAGAGCCAAGAGGCGACCGGGAAGTTCTCGTAGTGCGCAATGGGCGCTGGGTCGGGTCTGGCAGCGGGCGGCATAGGCGCAGATTGTGCCTTGGGCAGCAGAGAGCCGGCTGCCAGCGGTGCGCCCTGGTGCCTAGGCGCCAGCGCCAACTCCCCCCAATGTGCAGGCTTTTTGCGCTAGTCCTAGGGTAGGCCAGTATAATTTACTAACCAGTCAGTCATTAATAATTCATTGCGTTGGCCTTTTTCAAAAGGTTAAGTGCTTTGGATGCGTTTCCCCCTCCCTCTTTAGTGCTCCACACCATGAATTTCCTCCTTTCCTGGCCCACCCGGCTTGTCCTAGTGGCTTGCCTCTTATTGCAGGCTTGCTCCAAACCCGTACCCGCCGAGGAGCCGGTGCGGGCGGTGAAAGTCCTAACTGTGGGCTTGGACGCGATGCAGTCGGGCGCGGAATATGCCGGTGAAGTGCGCTCGCGCGTGGAGTCACGCCTGGGCTTTCGCGTGGGTGGCAAATTGCTGCGCCGCCATGTAGAGATGGGACAGCAGGTAAAAGCCGGAGAGCTGCTGGCGCAACTGGACCCGCAGGACTTCAAACTCGCCGCTGATGGCGCCCGCGCGCAACTGGCTGCTGCCACCACCAACCGGGATTTGGCCTCGGCGGACGCCAAGCGCTACAAGGACTTGCGCGAGCAAAATTTCATCAGCGCGGCCGAATTTGAGCGGCGCGACACCGCCCTCAAAGCTGCCCAGGCGCAGGTGGACCAGGCGCAAGCGCAATTGGCCGCATTGGGTAACCAGACCGCTTACGCCAATTTAGTGGCGGATGTTGCCGGTGTGGTGACCTCGGTCGATGCCGAGCCGGGCCAGGTGCTGGCTGCTGGCACACCCATCTTGCGCATCGCCCAGGATGGCCTGCGCGATGTGGTGTTTGCCGTGCCGGAGGACAAAGTTGGCAAGCTCAAAGTCGGCTCGCAAGTGCTGGTGCAGGCTTGGGCGGAGCAAAAAAGCGCCAGCGCCATCGTGCGCGAAGTGGCCGCTAGCGCCGATCCGGTCACGCGGACATTTACCGTAAAAGTGGGATTAAATGGTTCCGAAACTTGGCCTTTGGGCTCTACCGTGACCGTAGCTCCCAAGGCGCTGGACCGCTCGGGTCCGTCGGTCATCAAACTGCCGACCAGTGCGCTACAGCATGACGGCGAAAAAGCCGCCGTGTGGGTGCTGGAAAAAGCCAGCATGACGGTGCGTCTGCAGCCTATTGTCATTTCCACTGCCGATGGCAATGAAGTGGTCGTCTCCCAGGGCCTAGAGCCTGGCATGCAGGTGGTCAGCGTAGGCGTCCACGTCCTTAATCCGGGACAAAAAGTGACGATTTACCAGTCCAAGCAAGCTGCTGCGGCCGCCGCAACATCCTCGGTTCCAGCACAGTGAGCGGCCCGATGCAACAGGACACCCCCAAGCCCGGTTTCAATCTGTCCCGTTGGGCACTAGACCACGCGGCGCTGACGCGCTATTTGATGCTGGTTTTGATGCTGCTGGGCGCCGCCGCCTACTTCCAACTGGGGCAGGATGAAGATCCGCCCTTTACTTTCCGGGTGATGGTGATCCGGGCTTTTTGGCCAGGCGCCACAGCCAGCCAAATGGCCGAACAGGTGACGGACAAGATTGAGCGCACTTTGCAAGAAGTGCCCGGAGCCGACAAGATTCGCAGCTTTTCCAAGCCCGGCGAGACCACGATCTTTTTCCAGCTTAAAGACTCGACGCGTTCCGGTGAGGTGCCCGATCTTTGGTATGCCGTACGCAAAAAGGTGGGCGACATGCGCACCAGCTTGCCTGGGGGCGTCAATGGTCCTTTCTTTAACGATGAATTTGGCGATGTCTATGGTGTGATTTATGCGCTGCAGGCCCAAGGGTTTTCGCCTGCCGAATTGAAAGAGCAGGCCGATTCGGTGCGCCAGCAATTGCTGCGCGTTCCCGACGTCAACAAAGTGGAATTGTTTGGCGTGCAGGAGGAGAAGCTCTACATCGAATTGTCGCAAGGTCGCTTGTCACAGCTTGGGCTGGACATGAACCAGGTTTTGGCCCAGCTCGCACAGCAAAACGCCATGGAAGGCGCAGGCACGATGCAAACCCCGCTCGATGTGGTGCAGGTGCGGGTAAGTGGCGCATTCCAAGCCGAACAGCAATTGCGTGCCATGCCCATACGCGGCAGTTCAGGTAACCAGCTGCGCCTGGGTGATATCGCAGAGATTAAGCGCGGCTACATCGATCCTGCTGGCGTCAAAGTCCGCTTTCAAGGCCAACAGGTCATTGCTATTGGCGTGTCTATGACCAAAGGCGGCGACATTATTGCCCTGGGTAAGGCCTTAAAAGCGAGCACCGCGCGCATTGGAGCGGCTTTGCCTGTGGGCATCAGTCTGGTGGAAGTGCAGGACCAGCCGACGGCGGTGGCGAAATCAGTGAATGAATTTATCAGCGTACTGATCGAGGCGATCGTTATCGTGCTACTGGTCAGCTTTATTGCGCTGGGGCTGCACAAACGGCCGGGTACGCAGTCCTGGTATCGCCGCTATTACGTCGACGTTCGCCCCGGGCTGGTGGTGGCGATCACGATTCCGCTGGTGCTGTCTGTCACCTTTTTGGGCATGTATTACTGGGGCATTGGCCTGCACAAAATATCGTTGGGTTCGCTCATCATCGCGCTAGGACTCTTGGTGGACGACGCCATCATTGCAGTGGAAATGATGGTGCGCAAAATCGAGGAGGGCTATGACAAGGTGCGCGCTGCCACCTTCGCTTACGAAATTACCGCCATGCCCATGTTGACCGGTACGTTGATTACCGCCGTTGGGTTTTTGCCCATCGGTATAGCCCGTTCCACGGTCGGCGAATACACCTTTGCCATTTTCGGCGTCACGGTGCTGGCGTTGCTGGTGAGCTGGCTGGTTTCGGTTTACTTCGTCCCTTACCTGGGCACGGTATTACTCAAGGCCAAGAGCAATGCTGACCCAGCGCAACACGACGAGGTGTTTGACACCCCGTTTTACAACGCATTTAGGCGCATGGTGAACTGGTGTGTGGCGCATCGTTGGACGACGATTGGGGTGATGCTGCTGATATTTGCACTGGGTATCTTCGGCATGGGTCGCGTACAGCAACAGTTTTTCCCGGATTCGAGCCGGCCGGAAGTGATGATGGATGTGTGGTTTGCCGAGGGCACCTCGATTGCCACCAATGAAGAAGTCAGCCGGCGCATCGAGACGCGGCTGATGCAAGAGAGCGGCGTCGTCAATGTGGCAACCTGGATCGGCTCGGGCGTGCCGCGTTTTTATTTGCCTTTGGATGCGATATTTCAGCAGTCCAATGTATCGCAATTTATTGTGCTGCCCGTAGATTTAAAGCGGCGTGAAAGCCTGCGTATGCAGCTCCCGACCCTGATGGCCCAGGAGTTTCCTGAGGTGCGGGCGCGCGTGAAGATTTTGCCAAATGGCCCGCCCGTGGCCTACCCGGTGCAGTTCCGCGTGATCGGGCCGGACGCCGCCCAGTTACGGCTGCGCGCCAACGAAGTCAAAGCGCAGATGCGGGCCAACCCCAATATGCGTGGTGTCAACGACAACTGGAACGAGCCCGTCAAGGTGATTCGTCTGGATGTGGACCAAGCCAAGGCCCGCGCCTTGGGGGTGAGCAGCCAGTCGATTGCCCAGGCGTCTCGCACCCTGCTCTCTGGCAGCACGGTGGGCCAGTTCCGCGAGGGCGACAAGTTGATCGACATCGTGCTGCGTCAGCCACTGTCTGAACGCAATGCGATTTCCGATATTGGCAACGCCTATGTGCCCACGGCCAGCGGTAAGTCCATTCCGCTGACGCAAATTGCCAAGCCGACCTTTATCTGGGAGCCAGGCGTGCTGTGGCGCGAGGGGCGCGATTATGCGATTACCGTGCAGGGCGATATTGCCGAGGGTCTGCAAGGCGCTACCGTGACTGGGCAGTTGGCGCCTGAACTGCGCCAGCTAGAGACCAGCTGGGCGGCCCAAGGGCAGGGGGCTTATCGCATTCAGGTCGCTGGCGCGGTAGAGGAGAGCAGCAAGGGCTCCAGCTCCATCGCGGCGGGCATTCCCATCATGCTGTTCATCACCTTCACGCTCCTGATGCTGCAACTGCACAGTTTTAGCCGCTCGCTCTTGGTGTTCCTCACCGGCCCGCTGGGTATTGCAGGCGTCGCCGCCGCCTTGCTCAGTTTTGGGCGCCCCTTTGGCTTTGTGGCTTTGCTGGGCGTGATTGCCTTGATGGGCATGATTCAGCGTAATTCGGTGATTTTGATCGACCAGATCGAACAAGACCGGGCCAACGGTGTGCCTGCTTGGGACGCTATTGTCGAGTCGGCGGTACGCCGCTTGCGGCCTATTGTGCTGACGGCGGCCGCTGCCGTGTTGGCCATGATTCCCTTGTCGCGCTCGGTGTTCTGGGGCCCGATGGCGGTGGCCATCATGGGCGGCCTTATTGTGGCGACAGCCTTGACTTTGCTGGCTTTGCCCGCCATGTACGCCGCATGGTTCAGGGTGCAGCGCGAGCCGGTGGGCATGCAGGCTAAAATGGTCGGCTAACCGATTTCCAGCGATCGGCCGCGCCGGCCAGCACTTTGAGGGTGTTGCGCAGGGCGCGGCGGCTTGCTGAATTTTTTTGCGCGGGTGGCGAAATTGGTAGACGCACCAGGTTTAGGTCCTGACGCCAGCAATG